>NZ_JBHTZF010000015.1:0-223752 GCF_042790435.1 Streptomyces sp. NPDC056738 | reverse complement strand
CGCGTACGGCCCCGCCCGGGCGGGCGGGGCCGTACGCGTGCGTGCCCGTGCTCAGCGGCCGGCGGTCTCCAGCACCGGGGCCGACCCGGAGGAGCCGGACTGGGCGGCGTCCGTCGCGTCCGCCGCGTTCCCTGCGGCGCGGCGTCCGGCCGGGATCACCAGGGCGGCGATTCCGGCGAGGGCCACGACCGCCGAGCCGGTGACCAGCGCGGGCCGCAGTCCGTCCACGAAGGCCTGGCCGGACTCGTATCCGCCCTGGGCGGCGAAGATCGACGACATGATGGCGACACCGAGCGCGCCGCCCACCTCGCGGAGCGCGTTGTTGGCGCCCGAGGCGATGCCCTGCTCCTGCGGCCGGACGCTGGACATGACCAGGTTGGCCGCCGGGGCGAAGTACAGCGCCATGCCGACACCGCTGATGATCAGAGCGGGCAGCTGAGCACTGTACGAGGCGTGGGCGGTGGCCACGACGGCCATGTAGCCGAGGCCGACGGCCTGGAGGAAGAGGCCCGCCGCGACGACCGGGCGGCCGCCGATGCGATCGGACAGGATGCCCGCGATCGGCGCGACCAGCATCGGCATACCGGTCCAGGGGAGCATCCGCAGCCCCGCCTCGGTCGGCGAGTAGCCGAGCACTCCCTGCATGTACTGGCTGAGCAGGAAGATCGAGCCGAACATCCCGAGGAACATCAGCAGGCTGGCCGCGTTGATGCCGGCGAAGGCACGGGAGCGGAAGAGCCGCATCGGGAGCATCGGATTCTTCGCCCGGGTGCCGTGGACGACGAAGCCGACGAGCAGGGCGCCGCCCGCGATCAGCCCGGTCAGGACGAACCCACTGGTCCAGCCGTCGGCGGGCCCGCGGACGAGGCCGTAGACGATCCCGAAGAGGCCGCCGCTGGCCAGCAGGGTGCCGGGGAAGTCCAGCCGGGATCCGGCGCCGAACGACTCGGCCAGACGCAGCCGGGCGAGCGGGAGCACCGCGAGACCCAGCGGAACGTTCAGCCAGAAGATCCAGTGCCAGGAGACGTGCTCGGTGAGGCTGCCGCCGATGAGGGGCCCCGAGGCGACCGCGAGACCGTTGACGGCGCCCCAGATCCCGTACGCCATCCCGCGCCTGGCCGCGGGGACCGCGGCGGTCAGCAGGGTCAGGGTCAGCGGCATCATGATCGCCGCGCCGACGCCCTGGACCGCGCGGGCGGCGATCAGCGAGTCGATGCCGGGGGCCATGGCCGCGGCGGCCGAGGCACCGGTGAAGATGCTCAGACCGACCAGGAAGAGCCTGCGGCGGCCGAACCGGTCACCGAGCGCCGCGCCGAACATGAGCAGGACGGCGAAGGTGAGCGTGTAGGCGCTCACGGTCCATTCCAGGTCGCCGAGCGCTCCCCCGAGATCCTTGCGGATGGACGGCAGGGCGGTGGTGACGACGAGGTTGTCGAGAGCCGCCATGAACCCGGCGACGCTCGTGATGAGAAGGGCCCAACCAGCGCCACCGCGACGCGCGGCCGGTTCCGCTGCCGGTGCTGCTTTCTTTGCCGTCTGCTGAGACATCGCTCCCCCAGAGCATGATGTGATCGCCATTGACGATTAGTTATTGATGACTAACTTTTGTGGACATGAAAAGGCGCCGAACTCCGCCTTCTCCCTCGCGCTACTTCTCCAGCCGGCCCGTGACCCGCGCCGACGGGTAGAGCCCTTCCCAGACCCGGTGCTCGGGCGGGAAACCCATCGCCACCAGGCAGTTGACGAGCATTCCGTACGCCATGAAGGTCGTCGTCTCGCTGGTCTCGGCCCCGAGCGGCACGTGCACGGCGTCCCACAGCCGCATCCAGCCGGCCCGCACCGCCTCGCCGAACTCGTGATCGCCGGCCTCCTCGGCCGCCGCCACCGCTACGTACGTCTGCATCTGCATGAGCAGCCGCTCCGGGTGCTCCGCGATCACCTTGACGTAGGCGTTGGCCATGGCGTGCAGGGCTTCCTCGCCCTCCAGCCCTTCGGCGGCCTCCACCATGGTCTGCCGGGCGAGCTCCATGCAGCGCTCGGTGGCCGCCAGGAAGATCGCCTTCTTGCCCGGGAAGAGCCTGAAGAGATACGGCTGCGAGACGCCGACGCGGCGGGCGATCGCCTCGGTGGACGTGCCGTGGTAGCCACCGCGGGCGAACTCGCTCATCGCCGCGCGGATGACGCTCTCGCGCCTCTCCTCTGCGCTCATCCTGACCATGTAGCTAAGTTAGTACTCAATCACTAACTGCGTCAAGGGTGGGTGTGCGGGTGTGGGCGGGCGTCGGCCCTGGGGGCGATCCACGGCAGGCGTCGGCCCTGGGGGCGATCCACGGCAGGCGCCGGCTCTGGGGCGATCCGGGGTGGGCGCCGGTCCTGGGGACGATCCAGAGTGACCGCCGGTCCTGGAGGTCGGTCCATGGCGGGCGCCGATGCGTAAGGGGCGCCCGCCATGGACGGACGCCCCTTACGAGACTTGCGTGGGTCACGGGGCAGGGATGCCCGTGCTCCGGTGAATTCCGCCGATCCGGGTCAGGCCAGCCGTACGACCGCGCGGGACATCCCCAGGACCTTCTGGCCGCCGCTGGTCGCCGTGAGGTCGACGCGGACGGTGTTGTCGTCGAGCTTGGCGGCGACCTTGCCGCCGACCTCGATCGTGGCGCCCTTGTCGTCGTTCGGGACGACGACGGGCTTGGTGAAGCGGACCCCGTACTCGACGACGGCGGCCGGGTCGCCGACCCAGTCGGTCACCACGCGGATCGCCTCGGCCATGGTGAACATGCCGTGCGCGATGACGTCCGGAAGGCCCACCTCGACCGCGAACTTCTCGTTCCAGTGGATCGGGTTGAAGTCGCCGGAGGCCCCCGCGTACTGAACGAGCGTGGCCCGCGTCACGGAGAACGTCTGGGGCGGCAGTTCGGTGCCGACCTCGACGTCCGCGTAAGAGATCTTCGCCGCCATGTCAGCCCACCTCCGCCGCGCGGGACACGAGCTTCGTGACAGCCGTCACGACGTGCTCGCCCGCCTCGTCGTGGACCTCGCCACGGACGTCCAGGATGTCGTTGCCCGCGAGGGACTTGATCGACTCGATGGTCGAGGTGACCGTGAGCCGGTCGCCCGCGCGCACCGGGCGCGTGTAGGCGAACTTCTGGTCGCCGTGCACCACCCGGCTGTAGTCGAGACCCAGTTGCGGGTCCTGCACGACCTGGCCCGCGGCCTTGAACGTGATGGCGAACACAAAAGTGGGCGGGGCGATCACATCGGGGTGACCGAGAGCACGTGCGGCCTCGGGGTCCGTGTACGCAGGGTTGCTGTCCCCCACGGCCTCCGCGAACTCGCGGATCTTCTCCCGACCGACCTCATAGGGGTCGGTGGGCGGGTAGGACCGCCCTACGAAGGACTGGTCGAGCGCCATGGGCTCGGCACCTCCTGGTTGTGTTCGCTGCGCTGATGGTCTTCGCTGCGCGCCTGATGTCTTCGCCGCGACGGCCGCCTTCGCCACCACGTCGCACGCCTTCGGTACGCCGGGTGCCTTCGGCACACCGGACGTCTTCGGCGGACGGACGGCTCGACCGCGCCGGCTGTCCTCGGTGCGCCGAGTGCCCTCGGTGCGCCAGGTGTCACGGTTGCCGCGGCGGGACCGGCCGTTTTGGCCGGACGGCCCATCTTCGCTCGAAAACGCCCGTACGCCTATGACACCCCGGTCCGCGCCGGACATCGGTTCCACAACGACGCGAGGCCGCCCCCCGTGAAGGGGACGGCCTCGTGTACGAGCCTGAATTATCGCGTTTCGCGGTGCGCGGTGTGCGCGTTGCAACGCGGGCAGTGCTTCTTCATCTCCAGTCGGTCCGGGTTGTTACGCCGGTTCTTCTTGGTGATGTAGTTCCGCTCCTTGCACTCCACGCAGGCCAGCGTGATCTTCGGGCGGACGTCGGTGGCAGCCACAGGAGTGCTCCTTGACGAACGGATGGGACATTAACGCATAGAAGAGTAGCCGATCGAAGGACCGACCCCACAATCGGCTACTGTCAGTAGCGGTGACCGGACTTGAACCGGTGACACAGCGATTATGAGCCGCTTGCTCTACCGACTGAGCTACACCGCTTTGATGGGTTCGGTCCCCGCCTCGCGACGGGAACCTCCCTCACCAGAGCCCCAATACGGAATCGAACCGTAGACCTTCTCCTTACCATGGAGACGCTCTACCGACTGAGCTATTGGGGCGAGCGATGAAGACATTACACGGTCCTCCGCCGATCGCCCAAATCCGTTTCGCGGCACCTGCCCGGGCCTGATCACGAGCGGTTTCCCGGCCGTTCCCACAAGCCTTCGGACGCCTCTCCGGACTCCTGGATCACAGGTGGTGACGGCTTTCGGGCCGCCCAGGGGGCACGGACCTGCGCCGGGCCGGGTGGTGTGCCGGGGCGGCCGCGTGCCGGGCCGGGTGGCGCCTGCGCCGGACCAGATGATGCGCTGCGGCGGGCAACCCCGCACGGAGCCGCCTGGCGGCCCTCGCCGGGCCGGGTGATGTGCTGAGGCCGGAGTGCTCGCCGCAGGCCAGGTGGCGGCACGCGCCGGAGCAGCCCACGTACGAGCCGAGTGTCGGCCCGCACCGGATGGCCCGCACCGGGCCAGGCGAGGGCACGCGCCGGATCGTCCAGGCGACGGCACGCGCGGGAGCGGCCACGCACGGGAGCGGGTGGCGGCACGCGCGGGAGCGGCCACGCACGGGGCCGGGCAACGGCACGCGCGGGAGCGGCCACTCACGGGGGCGGGTGACGGTCCTCGGCGGAGCGGCCGCACCCCCGGCCGGTCGGAACCCGGTCAGCAAGCGGCCCGTTGTGGAACCCTCCCGAAGGGGGCCGGTCTCGGCCGGTCAGCGGACCACGCCGGTACGACTATTGCGCTCCTCCCTGACGTCGACGGGTCGCCGCCCTAGGCTCGACCCACGCTGCGTGATCTTGTGTCCCCACGCCCGCAGTCGTCCCTCCGCAGCCGCCCCCGAGCCACAGGAGCGCGATGCCCGACAGTCAGCAGCAGCCGCCCCACTCCCCCTCGGGACAGACCGACCCGGCCGCGCTCCTGCTGTGCGGGGCGCGGCTCACCGACGGCCGGACCGTGGACGTACGGCTCGGCGGCGGCCGTATCGAGGCGGTCGGCACCGCGGGAAGCCTGGCGGCGGGTGCCTCGGGGGCTCGCGCCGCACGGGTGGACCTCAGTGGCTACCTCCTCCTGCCGGCCCCCGCCGAGGCCCACGCGCACAGCGACACCGCCCTGACGGCCGACGGCGAGGGGCCTCTCGCGTACGACGACCTGGCGGTCCGGCGCCGCGCCACCGAGGCGGCCCTGCTGCAACTCGGGCACGGGGCCACGGCGTTGCGGTCCCATGTTCGCGTCGGTGACGTCCAAGGGCTGGACGCGCTGGCGGCGGTGCTCGAGGTACGGCGGTCGTTGCGGGGGCTCGCCGAACTGACGACGGTGGCGATGCCGCGGGTGCTGACCGGGGCGGCCGGCGCCGACGGGCTCGCGATGCTCCGGGACGCCTTGAAGATGGGCGCATCCGTAGTGGGCGGCTGCCCGGACGCCGACCCCGATCCGACGGGCTACGTCGAGGCCGTCCTGGAACTCGCCTCCGAGCACGGCTGTCCGGTGGATCTGCACACGGACGCCGCCGATCCCGCCCGGCTGGCCCGGCTCGCCGCGATGGCGGGCGGGCTGCGGCCCGGGGTGACCCTCGGCCCGTGCGGAGGGCTCGGCCGGCTGCCCTCCGAGGTGGCCGCCCGCGCCGCGGACCAACTCGCCGCCGCCGGGGTGACGGTGGTGTGTCTGCCGCAGGGCGGCTGCGGCTCGGCCGACGGGCGCGACACGGCTCCCGTACGGCTCCTGCGCGCGGCCGGGGTGCGGGTCGCCGCGGGCGGCGGCGCCCTGCGAGACGTGTCCAACCCGGTGGGACGCGGAGACCCTCTGGAGGCCGCGTACTTGCTCGCCTCCCGGTACGGACTGCACCCCGAGGAGGCCTACGACGCCGTGAGTTGTGCCGCCAGAGCCGTCCTCGGGCTGCCCGAAGTGCGCGTGGAGGCGGGGTTCCCGGCCGAGTTGCTCGCCGTCCGCGGGGACGGTCTGGCGGGGGTGCTGTCCCTCTCGTACAGCCGCATCGTGATCCACCGGGGGCGCGTGGTGGCGCGTACGAGCGCGGTACGGGAGTACTGCGACTCGGCGACCGACACCGGTCTCGAACTGCCCCGGCAAGGACGGGAAGAGCCGTCCTGGCCGGGGTTCTGAACACACTTCCGGCGCCCGGGAACCCACCTCAGGGGCCGGGCTTCGCCCACTACGCCTGCTGGGCCTGCCGGGCCTGCCGGGCCTGCTGCGGTACTAGAACCCACCGCCCATGAAGGCGGTTCCCAGCGGGCTGGAGCCGGGGACCTTGTCGACGGGGATCTCGGTGGCCCCGGCCGGCGCGCTGACGTCACCCGCGGCGGAGAACTTCAGGACGAGAGGCAGCTTGGCCTTCTGCGGGCTGTCGGCGAGGACGGCCAGGTCGACCCTGATCTGCCGGAGGTCGCCGTTCTTCAGGGTGAAGTCGACGGCGGCCTTCCTGTTCGGCGCGTCCTTGAGGTCCTTGGCGGAGGGGAGTTCCGCTCCCGCCGGCAGGTCGCCCTGCAGCGGGCGGAGCTTGTCGAAGACGCCGGTGAGCAGGTCGCGGACGTTGCCCGTGGCGACGACGTGCTCGACCCCGTCGGCGCCGGCCTTGGTCCGGAAGGTGACCTTGTGGCCGATGACACCGCGCACGGCGTCGAGAACCTTCTTCTGGGTCTTCGCGTCGATCTCCCCGTCGCCGGCGGCCCCCTTCGAGCCACCCCCGGCGGCCTTCCCCGCCCGCTCCAGCTCCTTGGTGTTCACCTTCACCCAGTCGCCTTCGAGGACCTTCTTGAACTCCTTCTGGCTCGGCGGGAGCTCGTCGGGCGACGGCATGGGAACGCCCATCGCCCGGCCGATGGCCTTCATGTCGGTGCGGTAGTACATGAAGTCGCCGATGATCCGGTACTCGACCAGGACGCCGTCGGTGCCCGTGATCCGCATGCTCGTACCGACGAGGTCCTTCTCGCCCGAATCGGCCAGTGCCTTCCTGGACTTGACGGAGACGTCGACGCGCAGGCCGCTGACGAACTTGGCGAACTCCGGCGGAAGGGACTCGTCGGAACCGTCCTCGCCCGCGACGGCGTCGATCGCGGCCGCGTCGGCGTCCAGGTCCAACTGGAAGGCGATCGACTTCTGTTCGCCCAGCCGGGAGACGGCGTGGTCCACCTTCTGCCCGGCCGTGAGGTTCTGGACCGTGCCGCAGGCGGCCGCCGCGGTGAGAAGGACAGCGGTGCAGCCGACAGCCGTGGCGGTCTTGCGTATGGCGGTGATGATGGTCTCCTCTTGCAACGCCGTACAGGTCCGCACGGCGTTCCCTCGTTTCGCGTGTTCACTCGTTCCGACGCGTTCTCGCGGTGATCACCCACGCGTTCACAGTGATCACCCATGTGACTCATGAGTTGTCCACAGGGTTGTGCGGCGAACGCGGTCATCCGGGCGTACGGTCGGAAACATGCGCATTGTCATCGCTGGTGGTCATGGTCAGATCGCGCTGCGGCTGGAGCGGCTGCTCTCCGCGCGCGGGGACGAGGTCGCGGGGATCATCCGCCGTGCCGAGCAGGGGGACGATCTACGGGCGGCCGGCGCCGAGCCCGTCCTGTGCGATCTGGAATCGGCATCGGTGGAGGAGGTCGCCGCGCATCTGCAGGGCGCGGACGCGGCCGTCTTCGCGGCGGGCGCCGGACCCGGCAGCGGTGCGGACCGCAAGCAGACGGTGGACAAGGGCGCGGCGATCCTGTTCGCCGACGCCGCCGAGCGCGCGGGCGTGCGTCGGCACGTGGTCGTCTCCTCCATGGGCGCGGACCCGGCCCACACGGGTGACGACATCTTCGACGCGTACCTGCGCGCCAAGGGCGAGGCCGACGAATACGTACGCGGCCGTACGGGCCTGGACTGGACGATCCTGCGCCCCGGCGGCCTGATCGACGACGCCGGAACGGGCCTCGTACGCCTGGAGGCCTCGACCGGCCGCGGCATGATCCCCCGCGACGACGTCGCCGCGGTCCTCGCCGAACTGGTCGACACCCCGGCCACCACCGGCCTGATCCTGGAAGCCGTCAGCGGCTCGACCCCGATCTCGGTGGCGGTGAAGGCGGTGGCGGGCAACTAGCCTCGGGGCTGCCGTGGTGGAGGTCTCTTCGGGGTCTGCTCAGAAGAGGGGGAGCTGGCCGGGGAAGTCGGGAAGGGCGTACCCGTCCAGCGTGGGCTGCGCCGCCCCGATGAACGCCTCCCGGCGCGAACCGGCGCACGAGACCAGCTCCCCGGTCCCCCGCGCGCCGGGCGGATCATGCCGGGCGAACCGCCCCGCGACGACGGCGATCTCCCGACGGCACTCGGGGCAGTTTCTGCGACGCGATGACATGTGATCAGTGTGCCCCGCGACCGCGATTCCGCCCCCACCGGCCACCGACCGAGGCCGGACCTTCCCACCACAAGCCCTAAATTTCCCCCTGCACCGACGGAGGAAAGGTCACCAACGAGAAATTCGCCGCACGAACCCGAACGGAGAACAGACCGAACAGGAAATGCCGGGGTAGAGGGATAGGGATAGGGATAGAGAAATGGGTGGGGAAATAGAGCGGACCGAAACGATCGCACCGGAGAAGCAGTAGCACCATCGCACCCCGCGAAATCAAGGCACCGGCAGCACGCGACGACGGACCACCGCTGGGCTCCTAGGCCTCTAGGTCTCGCTCGCGCCCTCCCCGCAACTCACCGCCCTCACGCGGGCAGTTCATCCACGTACCGCTTGGCCCACACGAGCGAGACGTCGGGATACTCCTCGCGGACCGCCTTGATGGCAGCGACATCGCCCTTGGCCCTGCGGACCCCCAGGATGCGCTCCGCGTCGACCTGGTCGCGGAACCCTTCGAAGGATCCGTACCGGTCCCAGAAAGCCTTCTCGCGCTTCTTCGCGGCCCTGTTCCCGGCGACACCGACGGCAACCGCGATACCCATCACGATGAAACCCACTATTCCCCCGAGCATGGCTCTCCTTCGTCGCTCCTACGTGCGTCACTGAGTACGCCGCCCAATTTACCCACCCCCGGACGGGAGCCACGCAGGAGCAGGCATCCCTTTCCGGCCCACGATTTCCGGCCGGCGCATTCACGGCACCCCGGCCGACCCGACGGGAGGCCCCCGAGAACAAGTACGCCCGCAAGCCCACCGAATGACGCCGGGTCACACCCCACGCCCCTACCTGCGAGGCGGGGGCTCCCCCGGAGGCCGGACCTCAGGTACAGGCACCCCCTGGACCCCTGGCAACCCCCTGGACCCCAGCTACCGGGACGCCCTCATCGGGGGACGCCGGCGCATTTCAGCCCCCGCACCAGGCGCCATGGACAACCACCCAGGCCAAGGGCGACACCGCCGCGGCCACCGGGCCGCGCGCCCAACAAAAAGAAACCCCCTCCGATCTACGTTTCCGCAGATCGGAGGGGGTTCACCTTCATGTGGCGGCGCCAGGATTCGAACCTGGGAAGGCGAAGCCGGCAGATTTACAGTCTGCTCCCTTTGGCCGCTCGGGCACACCGCCGGGGTTGCTGCCCCTGAGCCTCGCTTGCGCGGTGCTCCCTGGCAACGACGTAAACGATACCTGATGCTCGGGGATGCTTCGCCACCCAATTGATCGACGCTTGGGGGGAGGGGGGTGGCTAGGCTTATGCGGATGCGGCCGGTGGCCTACGCCGGGCTCGACGGCCGCCCCTACGCACCCCGATACAAGGAGCCACAGGACATGGCCGACTCCAGTTTCGACATCGTCTCGAAGGTCGAGCGGCAGGAGGTCGACAACGCCCTCAACCAGGCCGCCAAGGAGATCTCGCAGCGCTACGACTTCAAGAACGTCGGCGCCTCCATCTCCTGGTCCGGCGAGAAGATCCTCATGGAGGCGAACTCCGAGGAGCGGGTGAAGGCCATCCTCGATGTGTTCGAGACCAAGCTGATCAAGCGCGGCATCTCGCTGAAGTCGCTGGACGCCGGTGAGCCCCAGCTCTCCGGCAAGGAGTACAAGATCTTCGCGACCATCGAGGAGGGCATCTCCCAGGAGAACGCCAAGAAGGTGGCGAAGATCATCCGCGACGAGGGCCCCAAGGGCGTGAAGGCCCAGGTGCAGGGCGACGAGCTTCGCGTCAGCTCGAAGAGCCGCGACGACCTGCAGGCCGTTCAGGCCCTCCTCAAGGGCAAGGACTTCGACTTCGCCCTGCAGTTCGTGAACTACCGCTAGAACGCCCGGCAGGCGCCATGCGCCGGCGGCCGGCACGGTCGCTGGTACGAGGAAGGGTGGGCACCCGGGGTGTCCACCCTTCTCGTCGTGCCGGCCACGGTCCCGGCCACGCGGGCTCAGCGGCGCGAGTCGCCGAACAGGATGCGGTAGAGGATCAGCAGGACGAGCGAGCCGCCGATGGCCGCGACCCACGTGGCCCCGTCGTAGAAGTGCTTGCTGACGGGGTGGTCGAGCCAGCGGGCCGATATCCAGCCGCCGACGAACGCGCCCACGACACCGATCACGGTGGTGCCGACGAAGCCTCCCGGGTCACGCCCCGGCAGCAGGAACTTGGCGATGGCGCCTGCCAGCAGCCCCAGAATGATCCAGCTGATGATGCCCATGTTCTGAGCCTGCCCTTCCGTCCTGTACTCACGCTGTCGCGGCCCTGTGAATCCGCTCCGCGCGGGTCCTGTCCGCGCTGTCCGTATGCGGTGCGGATCACGTGCACCGAAACGCCGTCTCGGTGCCGTGCCGATGAACAGGACGTCGCTGCGGCTCCCGCCGGTTGCGTCGATCAGTAAGGTGCGGCGCATGACGACGACCGGTCCCGAACTGCGCCGCACGCTGGGCGTCGGAGACGCCGTGGTCATCGGGCTCGGCTCGATGATCGGTGCCGGCATCTTCGCCGCGCTCGGCCCCGCCGCGCGGGCGGCCGGATCCGGGCTCCTGCTCGGCCTCGCCGTCGCCGCGGTCGTCGCCTACTGCAACGCGATGTCGTCGGCCCGGCTGGCCGCCCTGTACCCCGCTTCCGGCGGCACGTACGTCTACGGGCGCGAGCGGCTCGGGGTCTTCTGGGGTTGCCTGGCGGGCTGGTCGTTCATCGTCGGCAAGACGGCCTCCTGCGCGGCGATGGCACTCACCGTGGGCGCGTACGTCTGGCCCTCGCAGGCCCACGCGGTGGCGGTCGCCGCGGTGGTGGCGCTGACCGCCGTGAACTACGGCGGCATGCAGAAGTCGGCCCGGCTGACGCGGGTGATCGTGGCGGTGGTCCTGGCGGTCCTCGCTTCCGTGGTGGTGGGGTGTCTCGGTTCGGACGCCTCCGACGCCGGGCGGCTGGGCATCGGTCTGTCGGACGGCGCGGGCGGGGTGCTTCAGGCTGCCGGGCTGCTCTTCTTCGCGTTCGCCGGGTACGCGCGGATCGCCACGCTCGGCGAGGAGGTCCGCGATCCGGCACGCACCATTCCCCGCGCGATCCCGCTGGCTCTGGGCATCGCGCTCGCGGTCTACGCGGTGGTCGCTGTCGCTGTCCTTTCAGTGCTCGGAACGGAGGGGCTGGGGCTTGCTCCGGCGCCGCTGGCGGACGCCGTACGAGCGGCGGGGCTGCCGGGGCTCGTGCCGATCGTGCGGGTGGGGGCCGCCGTGGCCGCGCTCGGCTCTCTGCTCGCTCTGATCCTGGGTGTCTCACGGACCACGCTGGCCATGGCCCGCGACCGTCATCTGCCGCACGCACTGGCCGCCGTCCATCCGCGCTTCCAGGTCCCGCACCGGGCGGAACTGGCCGTCGGCGCGGTCGTCGCCGTGCTGGCCGCGACGCTGGACGTGCGCGGCGCGATCGGTTTCTCCTCCTTCGGCGTGCTGGCCTACTACGCGATCGCCAACGCCTCCGCCTGGACGCTGAGTCCGTCACCGGCATCGCGTGCCGTGCCGGCGCTGGGCCTCCTCGGCTGCGTGACGCTGGCCTTCGCCCTGCCGGGGGTATCGGTGGTCGTCGGAGCGGCCGTCCTGGCGGTCGGGGCGGTCGTGTACGGCGTACGGCTGTGGGCGGCTTCGCGCTGAGCGCTGTCCTGCGACAGTCCTGCGACAGCGGGGATCAGCTTTGGGTGCGTGTTTCTTGCGTGGCCGGTCGACGGAGGGCGTCCGTGGGCGCTCTGGCGATCGGAAGGTCGGGCGGTCGGGCGGTCGGGCGGTCGGGCGGAGCAGGAAGCCCGGGTCGCCGGGCGGGTCAGGAGGCCCGAGTCGCCGTCGCGCGTATGGAGAAGTCGGGCCAGGCAGGGAGGTCCGCGCCGTCGTTGGACTCCTCGTACCAGCCCGTTCCCTCCAGCCACGCGAGCAGCCAGGTCGCGAGGTCGGGCGCGTCCACGTACCAGGCGTGGTCGGCGCGGTGGGCGTTCGGCTCGAAGAGCAGGACCTTGCCGTCGGGGCTCTGGCAGTCCACGCACGCGTACATTCCGCAGCCCCAGTGGGATATGGGCAGGACGCCCTCGGGCCATGGCCATTCGGGGTCCTTGCGGCCGCTCTCGCGGCTGGCGAGGTACTGCGGAACGGCCGCCGGTTCGCCCGACGGCGCGCCGTCGAGCAGGGGCAACAGGCCGTACTCCGGACCGAATCCGCCGTCCCCTATCCGGAGGTAGAGGGCGGCGAGCAGCGCGGGCAGGGGGAAGCCGAGGACGGCCTCGGCGCGGGCGACCTCGGCCGGGCCCACGGGCGCGGGAAGCGAAGGCCAGCCCCACGGGCGGGTGTTACGGGCCTCCGTGGCGACCCGTGCCAGCAACTGCTCGATTTCGGTCATGGATTCATGATGCAGCGCACCACCGACAATCGGGCAGCCTGTGGAAAACCCTCATGCGAGACGGAGTCGCCCCTGTCTCGCGTGAGGAATGCGGGGAAGTGGTCCGCTTCGGCTAACGCCCGGCGAACGGCTCGTCCGTGCGCACGATTTCGCGTCCCAGCGGGAACAGCGAGATCGGGATGAGCTTGAAGTTGGCGATGCCGAAGGGAATGCCGATGATCGTGATGCACATGGCGATGCCCGTGACGATGTGGGCCAGCGCGAGCCACCAGCCCGCGAGGACGAGCCACAGGACGTTGCCGATGCAGGACGGGGCGCCCGCGTCGTGGCGCTCCACGGTCGTATAGCCGAAGGGCCACAGCGCGTAGATGCCGATGCGGAACGCCGCGATGCCGAACGGAATTCCGATGATCGTGATGCACAGGATGAGGCCTGCGGCGAGGTACCCGAGGAACAGCCAGAAGCCGCTCAGGATGAGCCAAATGACGTTCAGAATTGTCTTCACTGCTGACGACCTGCCATCTGCTCGAGCCGGGCGATGCGCTCCGCCATCGGCGGATGCGTAGAGAACATCTTCGACATTCCCTGTCCCGGGCGGAAGGGGTTAGCGATCATCATGTGGCTCGCGGTCTCGATGCGCGGCTCGGGAGGCAGCGGGAGCTGCTTCGTGCCCGCGTCGAGCTTGCGCAGCGCGCTCGCGAGGGCGAGGGGGTCGCCGGTGAGCTGGGCACCGGAGGCGTCCGCCTCGTACTCTCTGGAGCGGCTGATGGCGAGCTGGATGAGGGAAGCGGCGATCGGGCCCAGGATCATGACCAGGAGCAGTCCGAGGATGCCGGGACCGTCGTCGTCGTTGGACCGGCCGACGGGGATCAGCCAGGCGAAATTGACCAGGAACATGATCACGGAGGCCAGGGCGCCGGCCACGGACGAGATCAGGATGTCGCGGTTGTAGACGTGACTGAGCTCGTGGCCGATGACACCGCGCAGCTCGCGCTCGTCCAGGATGCGCAGGATCCCCTCGGTGCAGCAGACGGCCGCGTTGCGCGGGTTGCGGCCCGTGGCGAAGGCGTTCGGCGCCTCCGTCGGCGAGATGTACAGGCGCGGCATGGGCTGCCGGGCCTGCGTCGAGAGATCGCGGACCATGCGGTACAGGGCCGGGGCCTCGAACTCGCTCACCGGGCGGGCGCGCATCGCGCGTAGAGCCAGCTTGTCGCTGTTCCAGTACGCGTACGCGTTCGTGCCGATCGCGATGAACAGCGCGACGATCAGGCCGGTGCGCCCGAAGAAGCTGCCGATGACGATGATGAGTGCGGACAGTCCCCCGAGAAGTACGGCTGTCCTGAGCCCGTTGTGCCGGCGGTGCACGGTAGCCCTCCAAGTCGTGCGGCGGGGGAACCCTTTGCTTGCTGATGCTCTGCTTCCACTCTTCAGTGGACCCTCCCGTACTGGTCAACGCCAGACGGGAGGCACTAGTTCCCTTGTGCGCACTGCCTGGCGCGTGGGCCGTCCGGGTGATTCGGACGGCCGTTCACACGCGCGCGTGCGCCTCGAAGAGGCCCTCGGGGAGTGGTGCTTCGCAGGAGTGCTTCAGAAGAGCGCGGTCTCCGAGAAGCGGAGGATGATCTGGGGCGCCCCGGACAGGACGACGCCGAGGACGGCCGTCAGGGCGATGGCCGCGGTGAGCGGGACCGGAGCGCGGTGCGTGCCCGGCTCGCCTTCGGGAGCGCGGAAGAGCAGCGCCGTCCACTGCAGGTAGTAGAAGAGCGCGACCACGACGTTCACCGCCATGACGACGGCCAGCCAGCCGAGCCCCGCGTCGACGGCGGCCGAGAAGACGGTCACCTTGGCGAAGAGGCCGATGATGCCCGGCGGCAGGCCGGCGAGGCAGAGCAGGAAGAAGCCGAGGACCAGTGCGGTGAGCGGGCTCTCGGCGTACAGGCCCCGGTAGTCGCTGACGCGGTTCAGGGGGCTCCGGCGGGCCACCAGGGCGGCCACGGCGAAGGCGCCGAGGTTCACGGCGGCGTACATGAGGGCGTACGCGACCGTGGAGCCGATGGCCTGCTGGGCGTCCTTGGAGTAGGCGGCGGCCGCGATCGGGACCAGGAGGTAGCCGGCCTGGCCGACGGACGACCAGGCGAGCAGCCGTACCGCGCTGTACGCGCGCGTGGACCGCTGCCGCAGGGCGCCGACGTTGCCCACCGTCATGGTGAGGGCTGCCAGGGCCGCCAGGGCCGGGCCCCAGACGTCGGCGTACGAGGGGAAGGCGACGACGGTGACGAGGATGAGCCCGGAGAAGCCGACCGCCTTCCCGACGACCGACAGGTACGCGGCGATCGGCAGGGGCGCCCCCACGTAGGTGTCGGGCACCCAGAAGTGGAAGGGCACGGCGGCCGTCTTGAAGGCGAAGCCGACGAGGGTGAGGACGACGCCCGTCTGGGCGAGGGTGTGGAACTGCCCGTCGACGTGCTGGATCCGGTCCGCGATCCGGGTGAGGTAGAGGGTGCCTGTCGTCGCGTAGACGAAGCTGACGCCCATCAGGCTGACCGCGGTCGCGGTGACGGAGGACAGGAAGAACTTGAGGGCCGCTTCCGAGGACTTCTTGTCGCCGCGCTTGATGCCGACGAGCGCGAAGGCGGGCAGCGAGGCGACCTCCAGGGCGACGATGAGGGTCGCGAGGTCGCGGGAAGCGGGCAGGAGGGCGGCGCCGGCGGCCGAGGAGAGCAGCAGGAACCAGTACTCCCCCTCGGGGAGTTCCCGGTCGGCGTCCTTCAGCGCGGTGACCGACAGCAGGGCGACGAGGAGCGCGCCGCCGAGAACCAGGAGCTGGATCACCAGGGTGAAGCGGTCGGCCACGTAGCTGCAGGTGTCGGTCGCGCCGGTCAGGCAGAACGTGGCCCGGTCGCCGTCGCGCAGAGGCAGCAGCAACAGCCCCGACGCGGCGAGGCCCGCCACGGACGTCCAGCCGAGGACGGCCTTGCGCGCTTCGCCGATGAAGAGGTCGGCGACGAGGACGACGAGTCCGACGACCGCCGCGAGGGTGGGCGGCGCGATGGCGAGCCAGTCGACGGACTGGACCAGGGAACTCATCGGGTGCCTCCTGCGAGGAGCTGCTGGACGGCCGGGTCGGTCAGACCGAGCAGGGCCCGGGGCCACAGACCGGCGGCGACGGTGAGGGCGACGAGCGGCGTCCAGGCGGCGAACTCGTAGGTCTGGACGTCGGCGAGCTTCGGCGCCTCCCGCGGTGTCGCGCCCATGCAGACACGGCGTACGACGATGAGCATGTACGCGGCGGTGAGCAGCGTGCCGAACGCGGCGATCGTCATGAACGTCAGATAGGCGCCACGGCTGAGGCCGGCCGCGGGTTCGAAGGCGCCGAACATCGCCAGCATCTCGCCCCAGAACCCGGCGAGGCCCGGCAGTTCGAGCGAGGCCACGGCGGCGAAGGCCAGGAGGCCGCCGAGGCGCGGTGCCTTGCCGTAGAGAGCGGCGCCGGACTCCTCGGCGAGGCTGTCGAGGTCGGTGGTGCCCGTGCGGTCCTTCAGCGCTCCGACGAGGAAGAAGAGGAGGCCGGTGATGAGGCCGTGGGCGATGTTGGCGAACAGCGCGCCGTTCACGCCGGTCGGGGTCATGGTCGAGATGCCGAGCAGGACGAAGCCCATGTGGCCGACGGAGGAGTAGGCGATGAGCCGTTTGAGGTCGCCCTTGGCGCCCTGCTTGGCGAGGGCCAGGCAGGCCAGGGAACCGTAGATGATCCCGACCACGGCGAACGCGGCGAGGTAGGGGGCGAAGGTCCGGAAACCGTCGGGTGTGATGGGCAGCAGGATCCGGACGAACCCGTACGTGCCCATCTTCAGCATGACGCCGGCCAGCAGGACCGAGCCGACGGTCGGGGCGGCGGTGTGGGCGTCGGGCAGCCAACTGTGCAGCGGCCACATCGGCGTCTTCACCGCGAGCCCGAGGCCGATCGCCAGAACGGCGGTGACCTGCACGGATGTGCTCAAGCTGCGGCCGTTGTCAGTGGCGAGTGCCACCATGTCGAATGTGCCCGCCTTGATTCCGATCAGGAGCAGGCCCAGCAGCATGACGACCGAACCGAGCAGGGTGAAGAGGATGAACTTCCAGGCCGCGGCCTGGCGCTGGGCGCCTCCCCACCGTGCGATGAGGAAGTACATCGGGATGAGCACCGTCTCGAACGCGAGGAAGAACAGCAGCAGATCGAGGACGGCGAAGGTCGCGAGTGTGCCGGACTCGAGGACGAGCAGCAGGGCGACGAACGCCTTCGGGGTCGGGCCCGCGGGCATCTTGAAGTAGGAGTACAGCGCGCAGAGGAAGGTCAGCAGCGCGGTCAGGACCAGAAGGGGGAGGGAAATGCCGTCGACGCCGAGGTGGATCCGCACGTCGAGTGCGGGGATCCAGCTGATGTCCGTCGTGGCCTGCATCTTCGACGGGTGGTCGTGGTCGAAGCCCAGCGCGAGGACGATCGCGGCGATGAGGACGACTCCCGTGACGATCACACCGTGCCGCAGCACCGCCTGCTCGGGCGACTTCCCCTTCAGCCCGGGCGGGGCCGGGAGGAGGGCGGCGGCGGCCCCGATGAGCGGGCCGACCACGATCAACGCGAGAAGAATCTGCATCACGGATTCACTGATATCGATCACGCCTGCTCACGCTCCCGTGGCGACGAGGACGGCGGCGACCACCAGGACGACGGTGCCGGCGAGCAGCGCGCTCACATAGGTCTGCACATTGCCGGTCTGCGCACGCCGTACGGCGGTGCCGAGCCAGCGGGGTAGGGCGCCCGCGCCGCGTACGTAGGTGTCGACGACCTCTCGGTCGAGGAACCGGACGAGTGTGGCTCCGGCCTGGACCGGGCGGACGAACAGCACGGAGTACACGGTGTCGAGGTGGAACCCGACGGCCGCGTGCCGGTGCAGCGGGCCGAGCAGCAGCCGGCCCGGGTCCGCCGGGTCGGTGGCCTGGGCGACGTCTCCGTAGGCGGGTTCGTGGGAGGCGATGGCCTCGGCCTCCACCCGTCCGGCGTCGGCGTCCGGGTGAGCCGCGACCGCGCCCAAGGGGACGCGGGACGCCAGGGCCGTGGTGTGCCGCCAGGCTCCGTAGGTGACGATCCCGCCGACCAGAGCCAGTCCCGTGCCGAGCACCGAGGTGGCGAGGACCGGCGTCAGGTCACGTCCGTCGAACCAGTCGGGCAGCGGGCCGAAGGCCAGGCCGAACGCGAGCGAGGGGATGGCGAGCACCCACAGGACGGCCGTCATGGTGACCGGCTGCCTGCCGTGGTCGGGGGCCTCGGCCCCGTGGCCGCGGAAGGCCAGCAGCCACAGCCGGGTCGCGTACGCGGCGGTGAGGACGGCGGTGACCAGACCGGTGACCAGGACGATCCAGCCCGAGGCACCGGGGGCCTGCTCGGTGTGACCGGTGGCGACGTGCTCGGCGGCGCCGAGGACGGCCTCCTTGGAGAAGAAGCCGCTGAAGGGCGGGATCGCGGCGAGCGCGAGCAGCGCCACGGTCATCGTCCAGAAGGCGTCGGGGACGCGCAGGCGCAGGTCCTTCATACGGGACATGGCGGCCAGCGAGTTGGTGCCGGAGGCGTGGATGATCACGCCGGCGGCGAGGAACAGCAGCGCCTTGAAGGCGCCGTGCGCGAGGAGGTGGAAGACGGCGGCACCGCGGTCGCCGACGGCGAGGGCACCGGCCATGTAGCCGAGCTGACCGATCGTCGAGTAGGCGAGGACCCGCTTGATGTCGTCCTGGGCGAGTGCCGCGAACCCCGAACCGACCATCGTGACGCCGGCCATGACGGCGAGGACGACCATCGCGGCCGCGGAGGCCTGGAAGACGGGAAGGAGACGGGCGACGAAGTAGATACCGGCGGCGACCATCGTCGCGGCGTGGATCAGCGCGGAGACGGGTGTGGGGCCCGCCATCGCGTCGGGCAGCCAGGTGTGGAGCGGGAACAGCGCCGACTTGCCCGCCACGCCCGCGAGGAGCAGGAGGGCGACGACGGTCGGGTGGTGCAGTCCGCCGCTCGCCACGGTGCCGAGGACCGCGGTGATCCGGAACGAGCCGGCGTCGGTGGCCAGCGCGAACAGACCGATGAGGAAGGGGACGTCGCCGAGCTTGGTGACCAGGAAGGCTTTGAGCGAGGCGGCGCGGGCTTCCGGGGTCTCCCAGTAGTGGCCGACCAGGAAGTACGAGCAGATGCCCATGATCTCCCAGCCGACCAGCAGCACCATCAGGTCGCCGGAGTAGACGACGAGCAGCATCGCGGAGGTGAACAGGGAGACGAGGGCGGCGTACGAGGGGTAGCGCGGGTCGTCGCGCAGGTAGCCCGTCGAGTAGATCTGCACGCAGGTGGCGACGACGCCGACGAGTACGGCGACGAGGGCGGCGAAGCCGTCGATGTGCAGGCCCAGTTCGATGGGGACCGAGCCGGTCGGGGTGAGTTCGGTGTGCGAGGTGATGGCCAGGCCGCCGCCCTGGTCGACCGCGACCGTCACGGCGAGGGCGAGCGAGGCGAGGACGGGCAGGACGGCGAGCGGGCGCACGAAGCCCGGGGCCGTGCGGCCGAGGAGGAGTCCGGCGACGGCACCGAGGAACGGAAGGAGGGGGACGAGGACGGCGAGAGTGGTCGTGGTCACGCGGTGGCCTCAGCCTTCTCGGCCGCGGGGGCGTCGGGGTCGTCGGGGCCGTGGCCCTCGGCGGTGTCGCGGAGCTTGTCGATGTCCGAGGTGCCGCGGTTGCGGTACACGGCGAGGACGATCGCCAGGCCGATGCCGATCTCGGCGGCTGCGATGGCGATGGTGAACAGGGTCAGGGCCTGGCCGGAGTGCAGGGTGTCGCGGGCGGCCTTGGAGAGCCAGACGTCGAAGGCGACGAGGTTCAGGTTGACGGCATTGAGCATCAGCTCGACCGACATGAGGACCAGGATCGCGTTGCGGCGCGCCAGAACTCCGTACAGGCCCGTGCAGAACAGGAGGGCCGCGAGCACGGCGGGATAGGCGAGGTGCATCAGCGGACACCTTCCTTGTCCTGCTTGCCGTCGCGGCTTCCGGGGACGCGCGGGCCGGCGGCCGACGTGGTCGCCGCGGCGGTGTCCGCCTTCGCCTTGCGGGAGAGGACGATCGCGCCGACCAGGGCGGCGAGGAGGAGGACGGACAGTGCTTCGAAGGGGAGGACCCAGTTCTGGAAGAGGCTGGCGCCGGTCACCTCGGTGGAACCGGCGGCGGCGCCGTCGAGATCGACCCAGGTCGTGCGGAACGCGTCGACGACGACCCAGACCAGGGTGCCGGCCGAGGCGACGGCGACGGCCAGGGCCGCCCAGCGGTTGCCGGAGTCGGCGTCCGGGGAGCGGCCGATCGGGGCCCTGGTGAGCATCAGACCGAACAGAAGGAGGACGACGACGGAGCCGACGTAGATGAGGACCTGTACCCAGGCGATGAACTCGGCCGTCAGCAGGAGGTATTCGACGGCGAGGCCGCCGAGGGCGACCACCAGCCACAGTGCGGCGTGCACGAGCTGCTTGGTGGTGACGGTGACGATCGCGGCGCCGAAGGTGAGCAGGCCGACGAGGAGGAAGGCGATCTCGACACCGGTCGGGGAGAGGAAGCCGTGGTGCTCGGCGGCGACGGTGGTGGCCGTGCGGGCCGCCGTGGCCGTGGCTGCTGCGAGGGTCACGACTGTCCCTCCTGCGGGCCGGACGCCTCGGCCTGGGCCGCCTGTTCGGCCGCGAGTTTGTCGGCGGTCTTGCGGGCGGCGGCGATCTCCTTGGGCTCCTCGGCACCGGGGTCGAGGGCGGGCGGGGCCGGGACGGTCCACATCCACTCGCGGAGCTTGTCGCGTTCGTGGGTGAGTTCGTGGATGTCCGTCTCCGCGTACTCGAACTCCGGAGTCCAGAACAGCGCGTCGAAAGGACAGACCTCGATGCAGATACCGCAGTACATGCACAGGGAGAAGTCGATGGCGAAGCGGTCGAGGACGTTGCGGCTGCGCTCACGGCCGCCCGGGGCGGCGGGCGGGACCGTCTCCTTGTGGGAGTCGATGTAGATGCACCAGTCCGGGCACTCGCGGGCGCACAGCATGCAGACGGTGCAGTTCTCCTCGAAGAGGGCGATGACACCACGGGTGCGGGGCGGGAGTGCGGGCTGGACGTCCGGGTACTGCGCGGTGACGGTCTTCTTCGTCATCGTGCGGAGGGTGACGGCCAGGCCCTTGGCGAGGCCGGAGCCAGGAATGGGGGCCATGGTTACGCGATCACCACCTTGACGATGCCGGTGAGGGCGATCTGGGCGAGGGACAGGGGGACGAGGAGGGTCCAGGAGAGCTTCTGGAGCTGGTCCTCGCGCAGACGGGGGTAGGTGACGCGGAGCCAGATGACGACGAAGGCGAGGATCGCGGCCTTCAGCAGGGTCCACACCCAGCCGAGGCCGTCCGCGCCCCAGGGTCCGTGCCAGCCACCGAGGAAGAGGACGGTGGTCAGACCGCACAGGACCACGATCCCTGCGTACTCGGCGAGCAGGAACAGGGCGAAACGCAGGCCCGTGTACTCGGTGTACGCGCCGAAGATGATCTCGGAGTCGGCCACGGGCATGTCGAAGGGGGGCCGTTGGAGCTCGGCGAGGCCGGCGACGAAGAACACGATCGCGCCGACGATCTGCCAGGGCAGCCACCACCACTGGAAGGCGTCCACGATGCCGGGGAGCGAGACCGTGCCCGCGGCCATCGCGACCGAGGCCGCGGTCAGGAGCATCGGGAGCTCGTACGCGAGGAGCTGGGCGGCGGTGCGCAGGCCGCCGAGGAGGGAGAACTTGTTGGCCGACGCCCAGCCCGCCATGAGCGAGCCGAGGACGCCTACGCCCATGACGGCGAGGACGAAGAAGATTCCCGCGTCGACGACCTCGCCGACCGCGCCCTCGCCCGGGCCGATCGGGATGGCGAGGAGGACCAGGAGGTACGGGAGCAGGGCCACCGCGGGAGCGAGCTGAAAGATACGCCGGTCCGCGCCCGCGGGGACGATGTCCTCCTTCTGCGCGAACTTCACGCCGTCCGCGACGAGCTGGGCCCAGCCGTGGAAGCCGCCCGCGTACATCGGGCCGAGGCGGCCCTGCATGTGGGCCATCACCTTGTGCTCGGTCTGGCCGACGATCAGGGGGAACGTCAGGAACACGACGAAGACGACGAGGAGGCGGAGGGCGACGTCGAGAGCGTCGTTCACTGCGTACCTCCGGAGGGGTCGTCGGGGCTGGGGGCGGGCTTCGATCCCGGTTCGGGCTTCGTCTCGGGGGCTGGAGCGGTCGCGGCCTCGGGCTCCGGTTCACTCTTCGTCTCAGGGGCCGGAGCGGCCCCCGCCTCGTGCTCCGACTCAGGCGCCGGTTCCGGCTTCGGCTTCGGCTCGCGGGCCGGACCAGTCCCAGCCTCCGGCTCAGACTCGGACGCCGGTTCGGTCTTCGCCTCAGGCGCCGGAGTGGCCCCGGCCTCGGCCTCGGGCTCAGACGCCGGTTCCGGCTTCGGCTCGGGCGCCGGAGCGGTCCCCGCCTCCGGCTCGGACTCAGGCGACGGTTCCGGCTTCGGCTCGGGCTTCGCCTTCGGCTGGGGCTCCGGCCGGTCCGGTTTGGGTTCCGAGTTGTCGAACGCGGGCTTCGGCTGGTGCCACGGCGCGTCCGAGCTGCGCGGTGCGGCGGACCTTCCGACGGGCGGTGTGGCCGGAGCGGTCGGCTCGCCCTCGGTCGCCGGCGAGTTCGGAGACAGGGTCGGGGTCGGAGCAGAGGTCGGAGACGGCTGCTGCTCGGTGCGCTGGCTGGCCGAGCCCTGGCTCACGCTGCGGGACCGGCGGGCGGGTCGAGCGGTCTCGGCACCGGAGGCCGCACCCGCCGCGACGGGCCCCGCGGCCGCTCCCGTGGCGCCCGCGCCGGCACCTGCGGCCGTTGGCGCATCGGCCGGAGCGGCGGGCGTCTGGCTCGCCGAGCCCTCCCCCGCCGTGCGGGTCCTGCGGACCGGGCGGTCGCCGGCGGGGCGGGCGGCGCCACGGGCCGGGCGGGACGGAGCCGGGGGGAGCTGGCCCTTGAGAGGGCCCCACTCGTTGGGGTCGGGAACGCCGGGCGGCAGCATCTGGCGGCGCTTCGGGCCGCCGTGCTCGGACTCGCCGGGCTCCTTCGCGCCGGGCCAGGCCTTGGCGACACGGGCGGCCAGGACAAAGTCCTTGCGGAGGGGGTGGCCCTCGAAGCCCTCCGGCAGGAGCAGGGGGTCGAGGCCGGGGTGGCCCTCGAACGTCACGCCGAACATCTCGTGGGTCTCGCGCTCGTGCCAGGCGGCACCCGCGTAGACGGAGACCGCCGACGGGAGCGCCGGGGCGGTGTGCGGGACGGTCGTGCGGACGAGGAGGCGGTGGAGCGGGGACAGGGCCACGACGTGGGCCGAGACGCGGAAGCCCGTGCCGGGTTCGTCGACGGCGCTCAGCCAGTCGAAGTAGGTGCAGCCCAGGGTGTCGCGGGCCGTCTCCAGGGCCGCGATCCAGGAGGCCGGCGGCACGTCGACGGTCAGGACCTCGTACGACTCCTCGGCGGTGGCGTCGGGGCCGAAGAGGTCCTCGGCGGGGCCGGGAAGCCAGCCGACGGTCATCGGTCCTCCTCGCCGGGGGCGGCCGGATCCGTGCCCGGGACGTTCGTCGCGGAGGGGGCCGGCGGTTTCACCAGGCCGCTCTGGAGCGCGGCGGTGGAGGGGCGCGCGGTGTCGGTGCCGTAGCGCTCCCCCAGCGATTCCCGGGCGATCTTCTCCTGGAGCTTGAGGATGCCCTGGAGCAGGGCCTCGGGGCGGGGCGGGCACCCGGGGACGTAGACGTCGACGGGGATGATCTGGTCGACGCCCTTGGTGACGGAGTAGGAGTCCCAGTACGGGCCGCCGCAGTTGGAGCAGGCGCCGAAGGAGATGACGTACTTCGGCTCGGGCATCTGCTCGTACAGGCGCTTGACGGCGGGCGCCATCTTGTCGGTGACCGTGCCGGAGACGACCATCAGGTCGGCCTGGCGGGGGCCCGGCGCGAACGGGATCACGCCGAGGCGGATGAAGTCGTGGCGGGCCATCGACGCGGCGATGAACTCGATCGCGCAGCAGGCGAGGCCGAAGTTGAAGACCCAGAGCGAGTAGCGGCGGCCCCAGTTCAGGACGACCTTCATGGGCTCGGGCGCGAGGCGGGCGAGCGCGCCGAGCCGCTTGGGTTCGGGCAGCGGCACCGGGGCCGGCTGCCCCGGGGCGGTGGGGGTCACGTCCATGTCAGGACGCCCTTCTTGTATGCGTACAGCAGGCCCACGGCCAGGAAGCCGAGGAAGATGAACATCTCGACGAGCGTCGCGGCACCGTAGCCGGGAGCGGCGAAGACCGTGGCCCAGGGGAAGAGGAAGATCGAGTCGACGGCGAAGATGACGTAGAGGAAGGCGTACACGTAGTAGCGGACCTGGGTGTGGGCCCAGCCCTCGCCGACGGGGTCGACGCCGCACTCGTACGTCAGGAGTTTCTCGGGGGTCGGGACGACGGGGCGCAGCAGGCGGCCCGCTCCGAAGGCGACGGCGACGAACAGCACGCCGACGACGGCGAGCAGTCCGACGACCGAGTAGGACTGGAAGTAGTCCGCCGCCACGACGGCCCCGGTCGCCGTGACAACGGTCGGTTCCGGCACGTCAGCCCCTCACTCCCTGACCTCGTTGCGCCCCGTCGTGCGCCGTCGCGCACTCTGTGATGCGCCATGTTCGACGATCTGTACGGACGGGAGTCTAGGGCCTGCTAAAGAGAGCGTAAGCAGCCCGTCACGCCTCGACCATCCCTCGGCCGCCGGTGACGTGTTCACGTCTCACGGTGTGAACACGTTCCTCCTGAGGGTGGGGTTATCCCCAGTGCATCGCGGCGGCCCACCTCATGGCGCGGCGGCGCGCCGCCGGGCAGGCTAGCGGATATGACCGAACGCATCCCGCCCGCCGCTCCGCCGGACGCCCCGTCCGACGGTGACCGGCCGCCCGCCGTACGCCCCGCCCTGGACCCGGGGACGTGGAGGGAGATCGCCCATCTCCTGGCGAATCTGCCGGCCTCGATCATCGGGTTCGTGTACGTGGTGACGATGCTCGCCACAGGTGCGGGGCTCGCCGTGACCGTCGTGGGACTGCCGCTGCTGGCGGCGGGACTGCGGGGTTCGCGGCAACTGGGCAAGCTGGAGCGGGGGCGGGCGCGGCGGCTGCTGGGGCTGCGGATCGACGAGCCGAGCCCGTTGCCGGTGCGCCGGACCGGCTTCTTCGGCTGGCTGTGGTCGAGCCTGAAGGACCCGGTGGGCTGGCGGGCGGTGCTGTACGACCTGATACGGCTGCCCTGGGGCATCGCCACCTTCACGGTGACGCTCGTGTCGCTGATCGTGCTGTGGCCGGTGCTGCCGTTCATCGCGCGCGGGCTGACGAACGTGGACCGGGCGATGGTGCGCGGACTGCTGTCGCCCTCCGACGAGTTGGAGCGGCGTATCGCCGAACTGGAGTCGGACCGCGGGGTGGTGGTCGACACGGCGGCCGCCGATCTGCGCCGTATCGAGCGCGATCTGCACGACGGGGCGCAGGCCCGGCTCGTCAATCTCGCGATGGGGCTCGGCCTGGCGAAGGAGAAGCTCCTGGAGGACCCGGACGCCGCGGCGTCGATGGTGGACGAGGCGCACGGCGAGGTGAAGCTCGCCCTCCAGGAACTGCGCGATCTGGCCCGTGGCATCCACCCGGCGGTCCTCACCGACCGGGGTCTGGACGCCGCCCTGTCCGCGATCGCCTCGCGGTGCACCGTGCCCGTGAAGGTGACCACCGAACTGGAGTCGCGGCCGGCCGCCGCCATCGAGGGCATCGCGTACTTCACGGTCTCCGAGCTGCTCCAGAACGTCAGCAAGCACAGCGGGGCGAGGTCGGCCTCGGTGGACGTCTGGCGGACGGACGAGCGCCTGCTCATCCAGGTGCGGGACGACGGCCGCGGCGGGGCCGGTGTCGACGGCGGTACGGGCATGGCGGGGCTCGCGGACCGGCTCGGCGCGGTGGACGGGCTGTTCGTCGTCGATTCGCCGGTGGGCGGCCCGACGGTCATCACGGCCGAACTGCCGTGGCGGGACCGCCAGGACGAGGCCGTCCGGTGAGCGTCCGTACGAGCCGAGGTTCACTCGATGGAGATCCTCGGCCGCCGGGGTCGGCGGGGTCGCCGGGGTCGCCGGGGTAGGGAAAGCCCCCCGTTCAAGACGCCGATCCGCCGCATGTCCCCCGGGCCTGCCGAACGGCACGCTGGAAGAAGAGGAAGCAGCCGGCTCGCGGAGCAGGTCGAGGCGCAGGACGAGACGAGAGAACGGACGGACCGATGGCCACGGAGTACGGACACGGATACGGGCACCGCGGCGGGTCCCGGTTCGACGAGGCGGGCGCCGCCGGGCCGCGGCACCGCCTCCCGGCCCCGCTGCGGGCGCCGTTCGAGGCCCGTACGTGGCGCGAGTTCGGCTACGTGCTGCTGGGGCTGCCGCTCGGGATCCTCCTGTTCACGTTCGCCGTGACGATGGTCTCGCTCGGCGCGGGCCTGCTGATCACCTTCCTGGGCGTTCCGGTGCTCGCCGCCGCGCTGGCCGGCTGCCGCGGTCTCGGCTCGCTGGAGCGGGCGCGGGCGCGCGCCCTGCTCGGTGTCGAGGTGGCCGAGCCCGAGCCGCTGCGGGTGCAGAAGCACGGGGCCATGGCGTGGATGGGCGCGGTGCTCAAGAGCGGCACGTCGTGGCGGCATCTGCTGTACGCGGTGGTGCAGTTCCCGTGGTCGGTGTTCTCCTTCGTCGTCGCGGTGACCTTCTGGGTGTACGGCTGGGCGCTGCTGACGTATCCGCTGTGGTTCTGGGTCTTCCCGATGTACGGCGGCCAGGACGGGCTCCAGTTGTACGGCGACAGCACGCACTCGATCTATCTGGACAACCCGTTCGAGATCACGGTGACCGCGCTGGTGGGGCTGCTCTTCACGATGGCGACGCCGTGGATCGTGCGGGCGCTGACGACCGTGGACCGGGTGATGGTGACCGGGCTGCTCGGTCCCTCGCGGCTGGCCACGCGCGTGGTGGAGCTGGAGTCCGACCGCGGGGTCGTGGTCGACACGGCCGCCGCCGATCTGCGCCGTATCGAGCGCGATCTGCACGACGGGGCGCAGGCCCGGCTCGTCGCCCTGGCGATGGATCTGGGGCTCGCGAAGGAGAAGCTGGCCGAGGACCCCGAGGCGGCGGCACGGATGGTGGACGAGGCGCACGGCGAGGTCAAGACGGCGTTGCAGGAGCTGCGGGATCTCGCGCGGGGGATCCATCCGGCGGTGCTGACCGACCGCGGGCTCGACGCCGCGCTGTCCGCGGTGGCCTCGCGGTGCACGGTTCCGGTGCAGGTGGAAGTGGATCTGGCGGTGCGGCCGGCGCCGGCGATCGAGGGGATCGCCTACTTCACCGTCTCCGAGCTGCTGCAGAACATCAGCAAGCACTCCCGTGCGACGCGGGCGACCGTGGATGTGTGGCGGGTGGAGAACCGGCTGATGATCCAGGTCGGCGACAACGGGGTCGGCGGGGCGGACGTCACCGAGGGGTCGGGCCTGGCCGGGCTCACGGAACGGCTCGACGCGGTGGACGGGATCCTGGTGGTGGACTCGCCTCCGGCCGGTCCCACCCGGATCACGGCGGAGCTGCCCTGGCGGGGCTGAGACTCCACGGCACGCGCGCGGGGACCCCGGTGCACTCCACCGGGGTCCCCGCGCGCCGCGAGGTCCGTGCCGGCCCGGGCAACCCCACGGGTGCCGCCGGACGTCCGCATGTACACCACCGGGGCGAGACCGGATCGCGCCGGTTCCGCTCCGGGACGAGTCCCGGACCGCCCAGTTCCGCTCCGGGACGAGGCGGGATCACCCCAGTTCCGCCCCGGGGCAAAGCCGGACCGCCCCAGTTCCGCTCCGGGGCGAGGGGGGATTGCCCCCATGTACCCCACTGGGGTGAAGAAGTCGGATCGCCTCGCGTACCCCACCGGGGTGCAGCGGGATCGTCGCCTACCCCACCGGGGTAGGCGACGCGCCTCTTCCCGTCGCCCGGGCGCATCCGGATCCGAATGCTGGAATGCTGGGGGCTGTCGTACGAACGGGCACGAACCCGGTGGAGCCGGGGGCGGCCGGGGGCGGGCTCTGGGGGGACCGAGAAATCGTGGAGGACAGGGTGCGGGTGGTCATCGCCGAGGATTCAGTGCTGCTCAGGGAGGGCCTGACCCGGTTGCTGACCGACCGCGGGCATGATGTCGTGGCAGGGGTCGGGGACGGCGACGCGCTGATCAAGACCATCACCGACCTCGCGGCGCAGGACGCGCTGCCGGACGTCGTCGTGGCGGACGTACGGATGCCGCCGACGCACACCGACGAAGGCGTGCGGGCGGCCGTGCAGCTCCGCAAGGCCCATCCGGGACTCGGTGTGCTCGTGCTGTCGCAGTACGTGGAGGAGCGGTACGCCACCGAGTTGCTGGCCGGATCGAGCCGTGGCGTCGGCTATCTGCTCAAGGACCGGGTCGCCGAGGTCCGCGAGTTCGTGGACGCGGTGGTGCGGGTGGCCCAGGGAGGCACCGCGCTCGACCCGGAGGTCGTGGCGCAGTTGCTGGGCCGCAGCCGCAAGCAGGACGTGCTGGCCGGGCTGACGCCCAGGGAGCGGGAGGTCCTCGGGCTCATGGCCGAGGGCCGGACGAACTCCGCCGTCGCCCGCCAGCTCGTGGTCAGCGACGGAGCCGTGGAGAAGCACGTCAGCAACATCTTCCAGAAGCTGGGCTTGTCACAAAGTGACGGGGATCATCGGCGTGTTCTGGCCGTCCTCACATACCTGAACTCATGACGACCTGACAGTCTGTCAGTTGTCGAGCAGAACCAAAGGGTGAGCGGGGAACGTCTTTCGAGGAAGGGGCCAGGGGCGGGAAAAATCGTGACACATCAGTATGTCAGGACGTCTCACCACAGCGTCCATCATGCGAATGGCCTAAGGAAGGCGACCCTTACCGACGTAGGGTTGAAAAAGGAAGGGTCTGCGGGAAGGCCACTCCCGGACAGCCGCCTCAAAGGAGGTCCAGTTCAGTGACGAGCAAGGTCAGCAGCCCAACGGAACAGGCCGACGAAGCCGTCGTAGGAGAACAGCGCAAACCGCCGGGGGCGAAGGACGTCCGCCGGCTCGACCGGGTCATCATCCGGTTCGCGGGGGACTCCGGTGACGGTATGCAGCTCACCGGCGATCGCTTCACCTCGGAGACTGCCTCCTTCGGCAACGACCTCTCGACCCTGCCGAACTTCCCCGCCGAGATCCGCGCGCCCGCAGGCACACTGCCGGGCGTTTCGTCGTTTCAACTGCATTTCGCCGACCACGACATCCTGACGCCGGGCGACGCGCCCAACGTCCTCGTGGCCATGAACCCGGCGGCCCTGAAGGCGAACATCGCCGACGTGCCGCGCGGAGCCGAGATCATCGTCAACACGGACGAGTTCAACAAGCGGGCGATGCAGAAGGTCGGCTACGCGACCAGCCCGCTGGAGGACGGCTCGCTGGACGGCTACAACGTCCACCCCGTCCCGCTCACGACGATGACCGTCGAGGCGCTGAAGGACTTCGAGCTCTCCCGCAAGGAGGCCGAGCGCTCCAAGAACATGTTCGCGCTGGGTCTGTTGTCGTGGATGTACCACCGGCCGACCGAGGGCACCGAGAAGTTCCTGCGGACCAAGTTCGCCAAGAAGCCCGACATCGCGGCCGCCAACCTCGCCGCGTTCCGGGCGGGCTGGAACTTCGGCGAGACGACAGAGGACTTCGCCGTCTCCTACGAGGTCGCGCCCGCGTCGACGGCCTTCCCGACCGGCACCTACCGCAACATCTCCGGGAACCTCGCCCTGTCGTACGGCCTCATCGCCGCCTCCCGGCAGGCCGATCTGCCGCTGTACCTGGGCTCCTATCCCATCACGCCGGCCTCCGACATCCTGCACGAGTTGAGCAAGCACAAGAACTTCGGGGTGCGCACCTTCCAGGCCGAGGACGAGATCGCGGGCATCGGCGCGGCGCTGGGCGCGGCGTTCGGCGGCTCGCTCGCCGTGACGACGACGTCCGGTCCCGGTGTGGCGCTGAAGTCGGAGACGATCGGGCTCGCCGTCTCCCTCGAACTGCCCCTGCTCGTCATCGACATCCAGCGCGGCGGCCCCTCGACGGGCCTGCCGACCAAGACCGAGCAGGCCGACCTGCTCCAGGCGATGTACGGGCGCAACGGCGAGGCCCCGGTGCCGATCGTCGCGCCGCGCACCCCGGCCGACTGCTTCGACGCGGCGATGGAGGCGGCCCGGATCGCGCTGACGTACCGGACGCCCGTCCTGCTGCTGTCGGACGGCTACCTGGCCAACGGCTCCGAGCCGTGGCGCATCCCCGAGACCGACGAACTCCCGGATCTGCGCGTGCAGTTCGCCCAGGGACCGAACCACACGCTGGACGACGGCACCGAGGTCTTCTGGCCCTACAAGCGCGATCCGCAGACCCTCGCCCGCCCCTGGGCCGTCCCCGGAACTCCCGGTCTCGAGCACCGTATCGGCGGCATCGAGAAGCAGGACGGCAGCGGCAACATCTCGTACGACCCCGCCAACCACGACTTCATGGTCCGCACCCGGCAGGCCAAGATCGACGGCATCGACGTCCCGGACCTGGAGGTCGACGACCCGACCGCGGGCACCGAGGCGGCGGCCGACACCCTTGTCCTCGGCTGGGGTTCGACGTACGGGCCGATCACCGCCGCGGTCCGCCGGCTGCGTACCGCCGGGGAGCACATCGCGCAGGCGCACCTGCGCCACCTCAACCCCTTCCCGCGGAATCTGGGCGCGGTGCTCGGGCGTTACGACAAGGTGGTGATCCCCGAGATGAACCTCGGCCAGCTCGCCACCCTCGTGCGGGCCAGGTATCTGGTGGACGCGCACTCGTACAACCAGGTCAACGGCATGCCCTTCAAGGCTGAGCAGCTCGCCACAGCTCTCAAGGAGGCCATCGATGGCTGACACGTCAACGGAAGGCCCGGGCACGATCGAGGCGCTTTCCCTGGTCCCCAAGGCCGACGCCAGGCAGTCCATGAAGGACTTCAAGTCCGATCAGGAAGTGCGCTGGTGCCCCGGCTGCGGTGACTACGCGATCCTCGCCGCCGTCCAGGGCTTCATGCCCGAACTCGGCCTGGCGAAGGAGAACATCGTCTTCGTCTCGGGCATCGGCTGCTCGTCCCGCTTCCCGTACTACATGAACACCTACGGGATGCACTCCATCCACGGCCGCGCGCCCGCCATCGCGACCGGCCTCGCCTCCTCGCGCCGCGACCTGTCCGTATGGGTCGTCACCGGCGACGGCGACGCCCTGTCCATCGGCGGCAACCACCTCATCCACGCGCTGCGCCGCAACGTGAACCTGAAGATCCTGCTCTTCAACAACCGGATCTACGGTCTCACCAAGGGCCAGTACTCCCCGACCTCCGAGGTCGGCAAGATCACCAAGTCGACGCCGATGGGCTCCCTGGACGCGCCCTTCAACCCGGTGTCGCTGGCGATCGGCGCGGAGGCCTCGTTCGTGGCCCGGACCGTGGACTCCGACCGCAAGCACCTGACCGACGTGCTGCGCCAGGCAGCCGCCCACCCCGGCACCGCCCTGGTGGAGATCTACCAGAACTGCAACATCTTCAACGACGGCGCCTTCGAGGTCCTCAAGGACAGACAGTCCGCGGAGGAGGCGGTGATCCGCCTGGAGCACGGACAGCCCATCCGCTTCGGCGCCGACGGCTCCCGCGGTGTGGTCCGCGACCCGCGCACCGGCGACCTCCAGGTCGTCACCGTGACCCCGGAGAACGAGGCCGACGTCCTGGTCCACGACGCGCACACCGCGTCGCCGACCACCGCGTTCGCGCTGTCCCGGCTCGCCGACCCCGACACCCTGCACCACACCCCCATCGGGGTGTTCCGCGCGGTCGACCGGCCGGTCTACGACACACAGATGGCCGACCAGCTCGACGCCGCCATCGAGCAGAACGGCAAGGGCGACCTCGCCGCGCTCCTCGCCGGCGGCGACACCTGGACGGTCGTCGGCTGACCCCGTCCGCGGACGGTTCTACGAGGCCCGGGGCGCGCGTCCCCGGGCTTCGTCGTACGCGCCGCGGGCCCGCTCGACGTCGGCCATGCGCTCGCTGGTCCACAGCGCCAGCGACCGCACCTGCTCGGCGGCCTCGCGGCCCAGGTCGGTCAGGGAGTAGTCGACGCGCGGCGGGATGACCGGCTTGGCGTCGCGGTGGACGAGCCCGTCGCGCTCCAGGGTCTGGAGGGTCTGGGTGAGCATCTTCTCGCTGACGCCCTTCCCGACCCTGCCGATCGCGCGGCGCAGCTCGCTGAAGCGGTACGAACGCTCCAGGAGCTCGATCAGGACGAGGACGCCCCAGCGGCTGGTGACGTGCTCCAGGACCAGGCGGTAGGGGCACATCGCCTCGTCGGCGTCGTACCCGTCCGTTGCCTTCACGCTGCTTACGGCCATGCCGAAACCTTACTCGAAAGTGGGTACCTTACGTCGAGGTGGGCACCTTACTTCAAGGTGGGTACTTTCCAACAGTTAGTGCAGCTCCTAGGGTGAGTGACATCCGCACCCCACAAGGAGATGTACGCCATGAGCATCGTCGTCACCGGAGCCACCGGACACCTCGGCCGTCACGTGGTCGAGCAGTTGCTGGAGAAGGTCCCCGCCGAGGAGATCACCGCCGTCGTGCGGGACGAGTCCCGGGCCGCCGACCTCGCGGCCCGCGGCGTACGGCTCGCGGTCGCCGACTACAACACCCCCGAGACCTTCGACGGCCTCTTCGCGGCCGGTGACAAGGTCCTGCTGATCTCGGGCAACGAGTTCGACAAGGGCCGCGTGGGACAGCACCGCGTCGTCATCGACGCGGCCGGGGCCGCCGGGGTCGCGCTGCTCGCCTACACCAGCGCCCCCGGGAGCCTGACGGCCGCGCTCGTCGACGACCACCGCGCCACCGAGGAGGTCCTGCTCGCCTCCGGAGTGCCCTACACGCTGCTGCGCAACGGCTGGTACCACGAGAACTACACCGAGAACCTCGCCCCGGTGCTCGCACACGACGCCGTCGTCCAGGCCGCGGGCGAGGGCCGGGTCGCCTCCGCCGCGCGCGCCGACTACGCCGCCGCCGCGGTCGCGGTCCTGACCGGCGAGGGGCACGAGAACAAGACGTACGAGCTGAGCGGCGACGAGGCGTGGGGCTTCGCCGAGTACGCCGCCGAGCTGAGCCGCCAGACCGGCAAGGAGATCGCCTACAACCCCGTCTCCCCCGAGGCCTTCGCCTCCATCCTGACCGGCGCCGGGCTGCCCGAGGCCTTCGCCGGGATCCTCGCGGGCGTCGACGCCTCCATCGAGAAGGGCGAGCTCGCCGGCACCCCCGGCGACCTGTCCCGGCTCACGGGCCGTCCCACCACGCCGATCGCCGAGGCGGTCGCGGCGGCACTGAAGGGCTGAGACCTGGGCGACGCCCGGCGCCCTCCCCGGTGCCGGGTTCCCGGAACGGGCACCCCTGCCTGTCATGACCGTATGGCGATACGGGCATGACAGGCAGGGGTGTGCGGCGCTACCTTCTTTCATGCTGCACGGAAGTTCCCCGACCGCACGGGAGCTCCGGGCCGCGGGACGCGGCAGACGTCCGAGACCGTGGGAGAAGGAGACGCCGGTGGCCGGGAAGTCGAGAGGCGAGCAGCACATAGGACTGCTGAACGGCTTCGCGGCATATGGGATGTGGGGGCTCGTCCCCCTGTTCTGGCCGCTGCTGAAGCCCGCCGGAGCCATCGAGATCCTCGCCCACCGGATGGTGTGGTCCCTCGCGGTGGTCGGGGTCCTGCTGCTGGTGATGCGGCGCTGGGCCTGGGCGGGCGAACTGGTGCGGCAGCCGCGCAAGCTCGCGCTGATCACGGTGGCGGCGGCGGTCATCACCGTCAACTGGGGCGTCTACATCTGGGCGGTCAACTCCGGGCACGTCGTCGAGGCCTCGCTCGGCTACTTCATCAATCCCCTGGTCACCATCGCGATGGGCGTGCTGCTCCTCAAGGAGCGGCTGCGGCCGGTGCAGTGGGCCGCCGTGGGTGTCGGCGCCGCGGCCGTCCTGGTCCTGACGATCGGCTACGGCCGCCCGCCGTGGATCTCCCTCTGTCTCGCCTTCTCCTTCGCCACGTACGGCCTGGTGAAGAAGAAGGTCAACCTCGGCGGCCTCGAATCGCTCGCCGCCGAGAGCACGATCCAGTTCCTGCCCGCGCTGGCGTATCTGGTGTGGCTGGGCTCGCGGGGCGACGCGACGTTCGCCGCGCAGGGGCCGGGGCACGGCGCGCTGCTCGCGGCGACCGGTGTGGTCACCGCGATCCCGCTGATCTGCTTCGGCGCCGCCGCGATCCGCGTGCCGCTGTCCACCCTGGGCCTGCTCCAGTACATGGCGCCCGTGTTCCAGTTCCTGCTCGGCATCTTCTACTTCCACGAGGCCATGCCGGCCGAGCGGTGGGCCGGGTTCGCGCTGGTGTGGCTCGCGCTGTCGCTCCTGACGTTCGACGCGCTACGGAACGCGCGCCGGGGCGCGCGGGTCCTGCGGGAATCGGCCCTCGCGGCGAAGCCCCAGGGACTCTCCGAGGTCCAGGGACTTCCCGAGGTCCAGGGGCCTGCCGCCGAGGTCACGGAGATCGCCGCCGTCGCCGCGGGTACCGCGACCGAGGCCGCGGGGATCGCCGCCGGCACCGTCGGCTCCGCCGGCACCGTCGGCTCCGCCGGCCGGACGGGTGCACACGGCACCTCGTGAGGAACGGACGGCCGCGCCGGGGCTGAGCCGGAGGGCTCGCCCCGGTGCGCGGTGAGGGCCGGCACCGCTCGTACGAGCGGTGAGGGCGGCCCGGCCTGTACGAGCCGGGAAGGCCGGCCCGGCTCTCACGAGCGGTGAGGGCCGGCCCGGCTCGTACGACACGAGGGTGGTCCGGCGAGTGACCTTGCCCCTGTGGCCGGGCAGCCACTATGAGTGGGTCATGACGCCGAATCCCGTGCCCGCACCCGCACCCGTCCACTGGAAACTCGTCATCGACGCCGCCGATCCGCACGCGCAGGCCGACTTCTGGTCCGCCGCGCTCGGCTACACGGTCGAGGACAACAGCGCCTTCATCGAGGGGCTGCTGGGCCTCGGCGCCCTGCCGGCCGACGCCACCGTCGACTTCCACGGCCGCCCGGCCTTCCGGGACCTGATCGCCGTACGGCATCCCGAGGACCCGTACGACAAGGAACGCGGCACCGGCCTCGGGCGGCGCCTGCTCTTCCAGCGCGTGCCCGAACCCAAGACGCAGAAGAACCGGCTCCACCTCGACCTGCACCCCGGCGAGGGGCGCCGCGCCGACGAGGTCGAGCGTCTCAGGTCACTGGGTGCCGGAGTACTGCGCGAGGTGAAGGAACCGGCGGGCGAGTGGGTCGTGATGACGGACCCCGAGGGGAACGAGTTCTGCGTCCACTGAGGCGGGTGGCCTGACCGGCCGGGCGATCGGGCGAGTGGCCCGGGCGAGCGTGCGGCTGACCGCCGGGCGGACGGCCGGGCACCCCGACGACCAGGCGGCCGGGACCCTTGCACGGGGGCCCGACCGCCACTCTCCTCACTCGCCGTGTGCCCGGGGCGTCCGGGTGTACGGGTTGTCCGCTGCGAGACGGGCGCGTTCCGCGAGGCGGACCATGCGGGTGCGGGCCGATTCGAGTTGTTCGAGGTCGTCGGCGGCGGGACCGTCGTCGGCCGCGAGCTCGGTCCACAGTCCGATCAGGTCCCGCCCGAGGTGCAGGCCCTGGAGGGGATCCCGGACGGCGCGCCACGCGGCGGCCGCGCTCTGGACGTTGCCGTAGGCGGCCCCCGCGTCCCGGTGGCGCCGGCGGACCCTCGCGAGATCCAGCGACAGATGGAACGACCTGAGCGCGTCACCGGCCAGGTAGGCGATGTACGCGGTCAGCTCGCGCAGCTTCAGCACCTCGGGGTGTTCCTGGCCCAGCGACTGCGCCGCCTCCGCGACGGCACGCTCCGCCATCCCCGCGGCGGCCTCGATACGGCCCATCTTCACGGCCTCGTTGATCCGCGCGACGGGCTCGGCGAGGAACGCCGACGCGGCGTCCCGTTCCGCGGCCGGCCCCTGAGGACTTGGGGCGAGCACCGCCTCGGCCACGGCGTCGAAGCCGCGGGCGGGAGTGGGGTTGGGGTCCGGTTCCGGGTCCGGGCCCAGCAGCGACAGGGCCTCCGCCGCGGAGGCCCGCTTCCGTTCCGGGGCGACCGCCTCGGGTTCGGGGGCGCGCTCCGGCTCCGGCGCGGAACCGCTCACCGGGGCCGGGCCGAACTCCCCCGTCGGGGCGGGCACATCGGCGGCCGCCGATTCCGGCACCGCCCGCAGAACCCGCGTCGACGCGGCCCCGGGCAACGGCCTCGGTTCCGGTACGGCCCGCAGGACGAAGGTGGACGGCGTGGGAGCACCGGGCTCGGCGGCCTCGGCCGCGGGCACCGGAGCGGGGCCGGCCGCGGGGGCGACAGGACCGCCGCTCGCCGGACCGGTCCCGGCGCCCGTGCCCGAATCCGCAGGGGCGGGGGCAGGAGCGGGAGCGGGAGCAGGGGCGGCCTGCGGCACGCCGGGCGCGGACGCCGGGGGCGCCTGCGGCACGGACCCGGGCTGGCTCTGTGACTGCGGCTGCGGCTGCGGATGCGGCTGCGGCTGCGGATGCGGATGCGGCACGACGAACTCGGCGGTCACCGCCGGTTCCGGCCTGCGCACGGGCGCGGGCCGCGACTCCGGGGCGAACTCCGGACGTACCGCCGGCTCGTGCTTCCACGCCGGTGCGGGCTGCGAGTCCGGGCGAGCCTGCGGCGCGGGCGCAGGCGCGGATTGAGGTACCGGCGCGGGCTGCGAGTCCGGGCGGGTCTGGGACTCGGGCGCGGGCTGGGGTACGAACTCCGCCGTCACCGCCGGTTCCGGCCTGCGCACGGGCGCGGACTGCGGCTCCGGGGCGAACTCCGGGCGGGCCTGCGGCGCGGGTGGTGCCGTGGGCGGGTACGCCGGTGCGGGCGCGGGTGCCGCCTCGGACGTCGTCGCCGGGGTCGACGGGGTCTCGCCCTCCGATCCCGGGATCGGTCGCGCTTCCGGGTCCGGCACCGCACGCAGAACGTACGTCGCCTTGTCCCGGCGCGGAGCGGACGGCGCCTCGGTGGACACCGGGGCGGACGGAACCGGCGGAGCCGGAACCTCCGGACGCCGCGGAGCCGGAGGCTGCGACGCTCCCTGGACCGGCGCCCGCGGAACATCGGCGACCGGATGTCCCGGGCGCTCCTGAATGGGCGGCTGCGGACGCTGTCCCGAGGTCGGCGCCTGCGGGCGCTGCCCCTGGACCGGCGGCTGGGACTGCGGGTGCTGCTCCGGAGTCCGGGGTTCCGGGCGGTACTCCGAGACCGGAGACTGCGGGTGCCGCGGCGGTGCCGGAGGCTGCGGGCGGCGCTCCTGGGCCGGGGCCTGGAAACGCCCCTCCGGAGCCTGGCCCTGGAAACGCCCCTCCGGAGCCTGGGGCTGGGAGCGCTGCTCAGGAGCCTGGGGCTGGGAGTGCTGGGCCGGAGCCGGGGGTTGCGAGGGGCGGCTCTGGGTCGGGAGGCTCGGGCGCCCCTCGGGGTGGGCCGGGGGTGCCACGCGGACCGGCTCCGCCGTGTAGCGGCTGGAGCCGTCGACGTGGACCTGGAGCGGTACGACGAAGCCGATGCGTTCGTCGTGGATGCTGGCCAGCACCGGGTGGCCGGTGGCCAGGGCGAGGCGGTGGAGGTAGTTCAGGATCGCGCCCTGGACCGTCTCGCCGGGCGCGGCCACGACCGGCATCCCGCCGACCGTGGCACAACCCTGCATCCCCGCCACCCCCGCGGTGCCCGGGGTGCCCGCAGCACCCGGCGCCGCCCCGGCGTCCGCGGACGCCGGCACGTGTACCTCGATCGGCGTCATCCCCGCGGCCGGCTGCCCCCCGGCACCGGCCGTCGAGCGCTGCCGCTTGAGTTCCCGCTTCTGTTCGCGGCTGAGTCGAGACATCGGTTCCCTCACGAAGGGGTGTTCGAGGACGGGTTGGAGGACATCATCGAGGCCGAGCCGGAAGGCGACATCGGCGTCGAGGGCGAGACCGACGGCAGCGGAGGCGGATCGGCCGCTTCCACGGTCGTCACTTCGGCGACGCGCCAGGGACGGCCGCCACTCGCCCGGGTGAGCTTGAGGTAGACGTTCGCGCGCGGCCCCGTACCGGTCCAGCCGTCGCGGCCCTGAGCCGTGCCCTCCACGTAGAGGGCACGGTAGGCCAGGACGGCCGTGTCGGCGGGCCCGTCGGCGTCGTCGTCCGGGGTCACCTTCACCGTGGTCCAGGCCCGGTGACCGGCCCAGGTGTTCCACTCGGCGCCCGCCCCGCTCGCCGGGTGGTACGACCGCTCGGCCGCGGCCTTGGCCGGGGTGAACCAGCGGGCGGACCGCAGTATGGCGTCGTGGGGACCGTAGTCGTACTTCGTGTCATAGCCGTACGCCACCTCCGCCCACGCCTCCGATACTTCCGTCGCGTCCGTCCCGTCGACACCCGACGGGCTCGGCACATGTGCGTCCGTGCCCAGCGGCCTGCCCGGCGGGAGCGAAGCCTTCGGTGCCACGGACGGCACCGAGGAGGGCGACGAACCCGGCGCGCCCACGTCTTCACGATGGTCCCGCAGGCCACAGCCCGTCAACGCCAGGATCCCGGCCACGGACACGACCGTCAGCGCGGTGAAGTTCCCGCGCGTCGCGGTGCGGGCCGGTGTACCCGTCCGTGTCGTCCTCATCCTCGCCTCCCTCCTCACTTCAGTCCCAGCCAGGGTGCCGGATCCACGTACGTGCCGTTCCGCTGGACCTCGAAGTGCGCGTGCGGTCCTGTCGAGTAGCCGGTGGAGCCCACCTCGCCGACCTTCTGGCCGACCTGCACGTGCTGGCCGACGTGCACGCTGAGGCTCCGCATGTGGTTGTAGGTCGTCGAGATGCGGGCGCCGTCGATGGTCCCGTGCGAGATGACCACGCGGTTGCCGTACCCGTTGGACCAGCCCGCGAACGTGACCGTGCCGTCCCGGGCCGCCTTGAACGGCGTACCGGCCGCGGCGCCGAAGTCGATCCCGGTGTGCAGCTTGTAGACGTGCAGGATCGGATGCATGCGCATGCCGAAGGGCGAGGTCACCCGCGGGTTGCCGGAGAGCGGCATCGCCATCTGCTGCCCGGCGGGGATCGTGCCCGGCGGGTCGTCCACCGATTCGTACTTGGGTATCAGGGACTTGATGCGGGCGACGTAGTTCCGGGTCTCGGTGTACGGGGGCATGCCGTGGTACTGGTGCACCGCGCCCGGTCCCGCGTTGTACGCCGCGAGCGCGAGGTCGAGGGTCTCGCCGCTCGCCTCGCCACGGTTCTTGTATCCCTCGACCGTCTTGGCGAGGGCGCAGTCGTAGCGGCCCTGCGCCATGATCGCGTCACCGGGATCGAACGGCGAGGCCCGGCCGTTGCCGTCGTCGTCCTTGCCCCAGTTCGGCCAGGTCCCCGGCATGAACTGCGACAGCCCCTCGGCACCCACCGGAGAGCGGGCGTTGGGGTTCCAGCCCGACTCGGCCTCGATCTGCGCCGCGATGACCGCCGGCTTGATGACGTCGCACATGGCGCCCGCCTTGAGCACCCACGGAACGTAACTCGCGGGCACGGCACCGTCCTTCAGTCCCCCGCCCGCGCCCGACCCCGGATCCTCCTCGCTCGACGCCCCACTCACCGCGACCATCATGACCACCGGCAGGATCACGGCGGCCAGGCAGCCACCGACCACCCAGGTCGTGGTGGATCCGCCCCCGTTGGACATCGGCCCCCCTCAGCCTCATGTTCCGGTCGTGTACATGCAGTCGAGTCTCTCGGTTCCCACCCGATTCCCGCGTCACCACGGCGTCACAGGCTCGTCCCAGGAACTCACGCCCCGTTACCCAACCCGCCCGGACGCCGGGAGGATCGGTGCACCGACGAGGAGGGAGAGCACCCATGCAGGGGATCGAGGGGGTGGCGATGCGGGCGGACGAGAGCCAGGCCGTGCGCGGGAGCGCGGGAGCACCGCAACATGGAAGCGGAGGCAGGGTGCCGCACGGGAACGGGTCACGCGGCCCGGCCGGGCCCGAGATATGGATACGCGGGACGGTCGGGGAACCGGAGGGGTCGTCGCGGGGGTACGAGGATGAGCACCAACCCGTCGTACAGGCACGGCGGTTCTCCTGGATCGCCACGCACGGCGGAGCCGGTTCCTCGACGCTCGCCACCGTCTTCGGCGGCCACGACGCGGGCCGCGACTGGCCCCGCCCCGACCGGGGCGAGCCGGCCTCGGTCCTGCTCGTCGGGCGTACGCACGCGGCCGGCCTGGACGCCGTGTCGCACACCCTCGACATCTTCCGCCGGGGCGACGCGCCGCCGGGACTCGAGCTCGACGCCATCGTCCTGGTCGCGGACGCGCCCGGCCGGCTGCCGCGCCAACTCGCCCAGCGCATCAAGGTGATCAACTCGGTCGTCGACGTCTACCGGGTGCCGTGGATGTCGGCATGGCGCACCGGCGACCTCGCCGGGCCGCTGCCGCGCGAGGCCGCCTCCCTGGCCCGCCTGACGGGAAGGACCGCGCCGTGACCGCCCTGCACACGCTCGCCGCGACGCCGCTGGCCGTGGACGCGAAGGTCACCGGCCAGCTCGACTACGTCCTCGGCATCATCGCCTGGCTCGTCACCGCCGCCGGCGTGGCGGGCCTGATGATGGTGGGCTCCCGGATGGCCCTGGCCGTCAAGTCCGGTGAGTTCGAGGAGCACTTGAGCCAGTTCCTGATGGTGCTGGGTGCCTGCGTGATCGGCGCCACGGCGGGCCCCATCGTCGGCTTCGTGCTCTGAGCCACCCGCCGCCCTTCACCTATCAACTAGCCACTGGCGCATGCCGGTTGCGCATCCGTCATCCGTCACCCGCCGGACATCGTCCGCCGCCCGCGCGGTGCGGCGATCCTTCGAGGCACCATCACATCTGATGGTGCCTCAGCTCTTTCCCGCGCCTCCCACCTCGTCTTTCATGACGGTCTCTTCCCGTCTGTCACGGACACGTCACCGACAGGTGCTGGTCTCCTACATCGCTTGGCCCCGGCCCACAGGAGTCGCCAAGCTCACTGTGCACCGGGAACACGGGGCGTCCCACGGATCTTCATCGCCCCCAAGTACCGCTCTCGGCAAGCACGTACCGCTCGTACCGAGCAAGTGCCGCTCAGACCCGGCGAGTTCCGCATCCGTCCCGGACGGGGCGCGCGAGCCGCCGGCCATATCGGGGAGAAACCATGTTCAAGGCGATAGCAGCCCAGGCCCACCAGTACATCTACCTGGCGGACGGCAAGATCCCCAACCCCGACCGTGACGCGCCGGGTGCGCTGACCGGCAAGGTCGACACCGTCCTCGGCATCCTCGCCTGGGCCGGCACCGCGGCCGGCGTCGCGGGTGTGCTCATCACCGGCGCCATGATGGCGATCTCGATGCGCCGCGGCGAGGGCTCGGAGCACATGGGCCGCCTCGGCATGGTGCTCGGCGGCTGTGTCCTGGTGGCCACCGCGGGCCCCGTCGTCACGTTCGTCTTCGCCTGACCGACGCTCCGTCCGAGCCTGAGCGAAGGGAGCGCAACCATGCTGAACTCCGGTCGGCCCCAAGGGGGCAGCGGAGAGTGGGAACAGCCGTTCTGGCAGCAGCGAAGCTGGATCCTGTCGGCCGGGTTCCTGCTGGTGCTGCTCGTGCTCGCCGTCTTCACGATGATCGGCGGGGGCAAGGGGACGCCGACGACCGCGTCGGGCGGTGACGGGCCCACCCCGTCCGCCGATCCGGGCCGGGACCGCGGCGGCCGGCCGGACACCCGCCCCGCCGGCTGCCGCACCGACGACAGCGACCAGGCCAAGCCCGCCCGGGCCCCCAAGGACTTCACGTGGAAGGCCGACGGGACCGGTCTGGTCCCGGTCTCGCGAACGGCCGGCCCGCTCGCGTTCGACGGACCGGTCTGGTCCTGCTTCGCCCACACGCCGACGGGCTCCGTCATGGCCGCCCACTCCATCACCGACCACCTGAGCTACCCGGGCTGGCGGAAGGTCGTCGACCGGCAGGTCGTCCCCGGCGCGGGCCGCGACGCACTCGTCGCGAGCCGTGCCGCGGCGGGCGACAAGCCGACCTCGGGAGCGCCCGACGGGGGCGGCTACGCCGGCTTCACCGTCCTGTCGTACGACAAGGAGAAGTCGACCGTGATGTTCGTCGTGCGGGTCCCCGGCAAGAACGCCTACGGCACCGCCTCGGTGACCCTGCGCTGGCTGGACGGCGACTGGAAACTCGCGCCCGACGCCGACGGGACCGTCTATTCGGGCATGTCGCAGATCAGCGGCACCAAGGGCTTCGTCACCTGGGAGGTGTGAGATGTCGTGTTCCTGGCGGGTGTACGACTGTGTGATCGACGAGGTCGGCACGCAGCTCACCGACAGTGCCGTGGTGGCCTTCGCCAAGGCGATCGGCGACGCGACCGCGGCCGTGCTCAAGGCGCTCAACGGCGTGTGGATGCACGTGGACGTGGGAGACGCCTCCGGGCCCATCGCCAAGATCGACGCCGAGGTCGACTGGCTCGTCGGCTACGTGGCGGTGGCCTCGCTGCTGATCGCGGCGATCCACATGGCGCTGGAGCGCAAGGGCCAGCCCATGAAGCAGGCGTTCATGGGGATGTGGAAGGTCATCCTCGTCGGCGCGGTCGCCGTCCCGGTGGTCCAGGCGCTCACCAGGGCCTCCGACCTGTACGCGCAGGACGTGTACGCGAAGTCCGACCTCGGCGACCAGGCGTCGACGATGCTCGGTGTACTGACCCTCGACCAGCCGGGCCTCATCCTCATCTTCGGCCTGCTGGTGATGCTGTCGAGCTTCGTGCAGATCTGTCTGATGTACATCCGCATCGGCGTCCTGATCATGCTGGTCGGCACCCTGCCGCTGGCCGCCGTCTCCTCGATGACCGGGTGGGGAGAGGGCTGGTGGAAGAAGCACGTCGGCTGGCTCGCCGCCTGGCTGCTGTACAAACCGGCGGCCGCGCTCATCATCTACTCGGCCACGTCGATGACCAAGGACACCAAGAACCTCGACCAGACCATCGCCGGCCTGGGCATGCTGATCATGGCGGTGTTCGCCCTGCCCGCCCTGCTCAAGCTGATCGTCCCGGCGACGGCGGCCCTGGGCGGCACCTCCGGCGGCACGGTCACCCTGAACGCGGTCAACAACGTCGCCACCGGTGCCGTCAGCATCGCCGCGGGCGGTGCCGGCGGTGGCGGCGGCGCGGCCGGTCCGCAGGGCTCGCCGTCCGCGGGCGCCGGAGCCCCGGCGAGCGGTGGCGCGGGCGGCGCGGGTGCGGCCGGAGGCGCCGCTGCGGCGGGCGGCGCGGCCGCCGCGGGCGCGGCCACGGGCGGCGCGACCCTCGCCGTGCAGGCCGCTGCGGTCGCCGTGCAGACCGGTGTCGCCGCGGCGAGCGAGGTGGCCAACTCCCTGAACGACAACGACGGGATGAAGGGCCACAACCAATAGCGGCCACGCGGCCGAGGAGCGACAGAAGCCTCAGGAGCCACAGCGCTCAGCGAGTTCCGGGGCGGCGCACGAGCCGCCGTCACCGGGCCGGCCACCGCCCCGGAACTCCACCCCCGTCACGTATCCAGCGCTTCGAGCCGGAAGAAGGAACCCCATGTCCACCGACGCCATGACGCGTCCCACGTACGGGAACTGGCGCAGGCCCCGCCGTCCCGGACTCGGTCCGCTGGGCCTGCTCGGCACCGTCGTCGCCTTCGGCGGACTGCTGGTGGCGCTGCTGGCTTCGCTGGTCTCGCTGGCCGCCGCGGTCGTCGTCCTCGTACCGGTGAGCCTCTTCCTCGCCCCGCTGGCGCTGCGCACGGTCGACGGCCGCAACGTCTACCAGGTCCTCGCCATCCGCGTCGGCTGGGCGCGGCGCAGGTCGACCGGCTCGCACACCTACCTCTCCGGACCGCTGTCCAAGCGCCCCGGCGGCCGCTACCAGCCGCCCGGACTGCTCGCGCGCACCCGCATGCACGAGGGCCGCGACGCCTACAACCGTCCCTTCGGCGTGCTGCACCACCCGGGCCGCGGCCTGTACACGGTGGTGCTGGCCTGCGAACCGGACGGCGGCTCGCTCGTCGACCCTTCCCAGGTCGACATCTGGGTAGCCTCCTGGGGCGACTGGCTCGCACGGCTCTCGCACGAGCCCGGCCTGCGCGGCGCCCAGGTGGTCGTGGAGACCGCCCCGGACACCGGGACCCGGCTCGCGGCCGAGGTGCTCCCCCGGATCTCCCCCGACGCGCCCGCCGCCGCGCGCGCCGTGATGGAGGAGGTCGTCGAGCGCTATCCGTCGGCGTCCTCCGAGATGCACACGTACATCGCCCTGACCTACGGCCCGACGGGCGGCCCCAAGCGCGGCACGGACGACATCGTCACCGATCTGTCGATGCGGCTGCCCGGACTGCTGTCCGGGCTGGTCGCGGCGGGCGGCGGCAGCGCCTACCCGCTGCCGGCCGACCGGCTCGCCGAGATCGTCCGGGTGGCGTACGACCCCGCCATCGCCCCCGATGTGCTCAGCGCCCGCGCCGAGCACGCCACGACGGGGGTCGAGTGGGGCGACGCCGGCCCGGCCGCGGCCGTGGAGACCGTCACCTCGTACAAGCACGACTCGGGTGTCTCGCGCACCTGGATGCTGACGCTCGCGCCGCGCGGCACGGTCCGTTCCAGCGTGCTGCGCGGGCTCCTCGAACCGGCTCCGGGCACCCGGCGCAAGCGGGTCTCCCTGATCTACCGGCCCATCGACCCGGCGACCTCGGCCCGCATCGTCGAGTCCGACCGGCGCACCGCGCACTTCATGGCGGGCTCGAAGCGCGGTCTCGTGCAGGCGCGGGCCAGTTCGGAGATGCAGGCCGCCGAGCAGACCGCGGCCGAGGAGGCGGCGGGCGCGGGACTCGTGGAGTTCTCGCTGATGGTGACGGTCACCGTGGACGACGAGGAGCAGTTGCAGGACGCGGGCATCACGGTGCGCAACCTCCAGGCGTCCTCGCGCATCCTGATGCGCCCGGCGGACCGGATGCAGGCCGCGGCCTTCACCTGCACGCTGCCGGTCGGCCTTCTCCCGTGGGAGCACACCCTCGTCCCGTACCAGATCAGGGAGGCACTGTGAACGCCCGGCAGCCGCAGGGGAATCAGTTCACCGCACCGCCGCGCGGCTGGTACGGCCCCGCGGGCGGCCAGGTCGGGCACGTCGACCCGCCCGCGCTGTGGCGCGCGACCACCGTGCAGGCGTGCGGGCTGTGGCCGTTCGCGGCCGGCTCCGGCGCGCCGATGACCGGGGTCCCGCTCGGACAGCATCTGCACACCGGGGCGACGGTGTGCGGAGACCCCATCTCCTGGTTCACCCGGGCCCGTTACATCTCCAACCCGTCGCTCTTCATGCTCGGCATGCCGGGCCTCGGCAAGTCCACCCTGGTCAACCGCATGCTCATCGGCATGTCCGCGACGGGCATCACGCCCCTGGTCCTCGGCGACCTGAAGCCCGACTACGCCGACACCGTACGGGCGCTCGGCGGCCAGGTCATCTCCATCGGGCGCGGGGTCGGCGGCATCAACGTCCTCGACCCGGGCGCGATGGGCGAGGCGGCGGCCCGCATCGGCGGCGAGCGCGGCCGGATCCTGGCCGCGGAGGCCCACGGCCGGGTGCTGAACATGGTCGCGGCGCTGATCACCATCGTGCGCGGACGTCCGATGGACGACCACGAGCAGTCGGTGCTGTCCGCCTGTCTGCACCATCTCGCCGAGCGTACGAAGCCGGGGCGGGCGCCGCTCCTGCCGGATCTGCTGAAGGTGCTGGACGAGGGTCCCGACCGGGTCCGCGCGGTGACGCTGGACCGCGGGAACGTGGCCCGCTACCAGGAGGCCGTGGACCCGCTGCACCGCTCGCTGCTCGGCGTGCTCGACGGCCCGCTCGGCGACACCTTCGCGACCGAGACGTCCACCCGGATCAACCCGGCGTCGCCCGCCGTCTGCGTGGACATCTCCCGCATCGGCGAGGCGGACACCCAGCTCACCGCCGCGGCGATGCTGGCGGCCTGGTCGGACGGCCTCGGCACGGTCGCCGCCGCGCACGCCCTCGCAGACGCCGGACTCGCCCCGCAGCGCTGGTTCTTCACCGTCCTGGACGAGCTGTGGCGGCCGCTGCGGGCGGCCTCCGGCATCGTGGAGCGGATCGACGCGCTGACCCGGCTGAACCGCTCGCTCGGCCTCGGCGACGCGAAGATCACCCACACGCTCAAGGACGCCGAGGCCCTCGGCAGCGAGGCCGACCGCGCGAAGGCCCGCGGGTTCGTGGAGCGGGCGGGCATGGTCGTCTGCGCCGGGCTGCCGCGGTCGGAGATGCGGGAACTGGGCGAGATCGTCGGCATGTCCGAGCGCGAGATCGAGCTCGTGTCGTCCTGGTCGTCGCCGCCCGGCTGGGCGAGCACCGGCGGCAACGAGGAGCCGCCGGGCCGCGGACGCTTCCTGATCAAGGTGGGCGGCCGTCCCGGCATCCCGATCAAGGTCTCCATCACCGACACCGAACGGGCCCTGCACAACACGAACACCCGCTGGTCGGAGGCCGGCAAACCGTCCCTGCACAAGAATCCCGGCACGGGCTTCAGCCCGTCCGGCGTTTGAGGACGACGGGCACATACCAGCCCGTCCGGCGTTTGAGGACCCGCGCGGAGCGCGGCCGGGGGGTCCGGGGGCACCACCCCGGGACGGGACGGGCAGGGGCGGCGGGGGCGAGAAACATCCAACGGGGGGAGCAGAGTTGAGCAGCACACGCAAGACGGGACCCGGGGCAGGGGAGGACCTCCTCCCCTGGATCGTGCCGGGAGCCGCGTTCCTCATCGGCATCGCGTTCTTCGGCGCCTGGCTGGGCGGCACCCTGGGCGCGGCGGCGACCGGCGCCGGCTGGCACCCGCCCCCCTTCGCCCTGTCCACCCTCTCGACCCTGGTCAAGGAGGGCCCAGGACCGCTGTGGCCGACGGCCTCCCCGACCGCGCTCACCGCCGGCATGGCCGCCGTCCTCGGCACGGTCGTGGCGGCGATCACCGTCCTGATCGCCCTCGGACGACGCCGGCTCACCGCGCCCACCGGCCTCGCCGGCCGCAAGGAGCTGGCCGCCCTCCTGCCCAAGGGCGCCGCCCGCCGCGCCCGCGAACTCCGCCCGGCCCTGGCCAAGCTCGGCAAGGTCACCCCGGACGACACCGGGAACCTGCTGGGCAACCTGGAACCCCGCGGCCCGGAACTGCGCTCCAGCTACGAGGACGTCGAGCTCGACCTGATGGCACCCCGCGCGGGCAAGTCCACCGGCATCGCGGTCCCGCGCGTCCTGCGCGCCCGCGGCAGCGTGCTGCTGACGTCCAACAAGGCGGACGTGTACAGCGTGACGCGGGCGGAACGCGAACGGGTGGGCCGGGTCTGGACGTTCGACCCCCAGGGCATCGCCCACACCCCGCGCGGCCTGTGGTGGGACATGCTCGCCGAAGCGGCCACGATCGAGGGCGCCCGCCGACTGGCCGGGCACTTCGTCGGCGCCGTCAACGACGACGCGTCCCGCCGCGACTTCTGGATCTCGGCCGCCCAGAACACCCTCACCGCCCTCTTCCACGCGGCCCAGCGCGGCGGGCGGCCGATCGGCGAGGTCCTCGCGTGGCTGGCCGACCCGGCCGACCGCACCCCCGTCGACCTGCTGCGCGACGCCGGGATGACCGCGCTCGCCGACCAGTTGCAGGGCACCGTGCAGGGCGCGGTGGAGACCCGGGACGGCATCTACGAGACCAGCCGCCAGTGCGTGGCCTGTCTGCTCGACCCCGCGATCGCCGCCTGGGTGACCCCGGATCCCGCGCTGCCGCAGTTCTTCCCCGACCGCCATGTGCTGTCCGCCGACACGCTCTACCTGCTCTCCAAGGACGGCGGCGGTTCGGCGGCCGGTGTCGTCGCCGCGGCCGCCGACGCCGTCCTGCGCGCGGGAGTCGTCGCCGCCGAACGGATGGGCGGACGCCTCGAACCGCCGATGACGGCGGTCCTGGACGAGGCCGCCAACGTCTGCCGGATCTCCGATCTCCCCGACCTGTACTCCCACTTCGGCTCCCGGGGCATCAACATCGTGACCCTGCTCCAGAGTTACCGGCAGGGCGCACGGGTCTGGGGCGAGGCGGGCATGGACGCGCTCTGGTCGGCCGCGACCATCAAGCTGCTCGGCGCGGGACTGGACGACGCCGACTTCGTGGAGAAGGTCTCCCGGCTGGTCGGCGAGCACGACGTGTCGACGGTGAGCTGGTCCAGGAGCAGGGACGGACGGTCCCGGTCGACGTCGTACCGCCTGGAACGCATCCTGCCCGCCGACCGCATCCGCGCGCTGCCCAAGGGCACCGCCCTGCTCCTGGCCACCGGCATCCGCCCCGCCCTGGTCCGGCTCCGCCCCTGGTACGCGGAACCCGGCGCCGACCGCATCGCGACGGCGGCCCAGGCCGAGGTGAAGGCCATCACCGCCCGCGCGACCGAGAGGATCACGTACCGATGACATCCGCGCCCACGGCCGGTCGGGGAAGCCGAGGCCGGGTGAAGTCCGCCGCCGAAGCGGCCCGACGCGGCCGACGCCCTGTGCCGCCCGTCGCTGAAAGGAAGCCTTCTCGATGACGATCGACGCGGCCGAGCAACAGCCCGCCGGTGCACCGCCGTTCATCCTCTTCCTCGACGGCCTCGAGTACGCCGGGGAGATGAGCCGGCTGGCCGTCTGGGTGAGCGACCTGCTCCTTCCCGTCTACGGCCGCGAGGTCACCTCGCAACAGCCCTGGTGCCCCCGCTGGTGGGAACACCCGGAGGCCGTCGCCCGGCTGCACGGGCTGTGGCTGGCCTGGCAGGAGCACACCGACCCGGCGGCCGGGGCGTCCGGCCCCGCCGTCTGGCACCGGGACCACCTCGGCGCCGTACTGTCCGAACTGCGTTCCCCCAGCGGCCCCTTCGCGGGTTGCAAGGGCGGAAGCCACCGCCCGAAGACGCCACCCGCGGTCGAGCCGTACGAGGACGCCGCCGCCGCGTCCGCCCACCGGCCCGACCCGGATCCGTACGAGACCAGTCTCTGGTAAGCGAGGAATACTCCGCCCATGAACGACACCCCCGCACCCGACGCGTCCGCGGCCGACTCGGCCCCTTCCCTGCGTGCCTATCTGGGGCTCTACGCCGCCGGCTTCGTGGAACGCGAGCAGATGATCGCGACCGTCGCCGGCTGGCCCTTCGAGGACGAGGAGGGGCAGGACGAGGGACATCCCGAGCCGACCCATCAGGACAACACCCTGTCCGTGCTCGCCGCGGCACGGCTGCTCGGGCAGGTGACCCGCGAGGACGTGGCCGAGATCCAGCGCAGGATCGACAGCCGGTCCGACGGCCCGGCCGACGGCCCCGAGCACCGGCCATGACCGCGGGCGAGCGGCCGGAGGCGGGGCTCAGACCCGAATACCGCGCGTTGTACCGGGAGTTGCAGAACCGGATGTCACCGGGCGGCGATCTCGCGCCGGGCGACGGGGACACGTTCGCCCGCTTCCGGCGCGGCGCCCTGTGGACGCCGGACCGCGAGCGGATGCACTCCGCGATCCTTGAGGAGTTCGCCGCGCGCTGCACCGGCCTGCCGCGCGACGGCCATGCCGCTCTGCTCACCGCCGGGGCTCCCGGCGCCGGGAAGGGCGGCGCGCTGCGCGGGCTCGGCGAGTGGCAGGGGCGCGACGACGAGCTGGGGCACGCGCTGAGGCGGGTGCACGGCATCGACGTACGCGACTACGTGGTCCTGGATCCGGACCAGTTCAAGGTGGCGATCTTCGAGCACGGTGGATCGCCCCATCTTCCGTACCCCGCCCGCGTGTTGTCCGACGGGCGACCGGTCGCGCCGTCCGAGACGGCCTCGCTCACGCACCGGGAGTCGGCCTTCCTCCAGGAGGTCTTCGAGCAGTGGGCACGCTCCGAGGGCTACAACCTCCTCTACGACGCCACGCTGCGCGACCAGCGCTGGAACGAGAAGCTCCTCGGCGATCTGCGCCGCGACGGCTACGACCGGCGCGTCCTGCTGTCGGTCGAGGTCCCCGTCGAGCAGTGCCTCGCCCAGAACGCCGGCCGCTGGCAGGACGGCCGCGCCGCGTTCGACGCGGGCCGCGACCCGTACGGCGGGCGCATGGCCCCCGAGGTCATGATCGAGGACCTGTACGCGCGGGCCACCTCGGGGCGCGGGTTCTCCGTCGGCCGGGAGAACGCGGAGAAACTGGTCGAGGGAGGGCTGGCCACCGCGCTGATCACCTCGGATCGGGGGGTGTTCCCCGCCGGGCGGGGGGCGGGGGCGGCCCCGGTGCCGGGGCTCGGCGCCTCGGAGGGGGCGGTGTCGGGGCCGGGGGTTTCGGCTGGTTCTGTGCCGGGGCCGGGGGGTGCGGCCAGTGCCGTGTCGGGGGCCGGTGTCTCGGCGGGTGCAGTGTCGGGGGCGGGCGTCTCGGCCGGATTCCGGCAGGGGGATGCCACGGTCCGCGTCGCATCGGCGGCACGTCTGCGGTCCGGGGGCGGGAGTGCCTCCCCTACTGCCGGACGGACGACGGCCGTTCCGGGCGGCGGCTCTCCGGCCGCCGCGGCCGTCCCGCGTCCGGCACCCCGGACGCCGTGAGCGCCGGGAGCGCCGGGAGCGCCGTGCAGGGCTTACGTGTTCTGGTGCGGGCCCACGGGGGCGATGCTCTCCAGGATGCGGCGCTTGCGGGCGACGTTCTCCTCGAGCGCGGCGCGCACGAAGCGGTGCGGGGTCCTGTCGTACACCTCGCGGCCGCGCTCCGAGGTGAACAGCTCCTCGGGGACGCTGTCGACGCCCCGCGGAAGGAACTTGAGGACTTCCTCGACCGCCGCCAGCGCGAACGCGGAACCCTCGCGGTGCGCATGCCCCTCGGCGTACGGGGTGTGCAGCAGCCTCAGCCCCGTGTCCGTGGCGACCTGGTCGCTGACCCACAGGAACTCCCCCGGATCGATGATCCGCGAGGGCTCCGACCCGCCGAACGCCGGTGGTGCGGGCGGGAGTTCGTCGGCGAGCCGGAACGCGAAGGAACGGGCGCGGCCGCACTGGGGGCAGACGCCCTCGTACACCGCGACCAGGACACCGTCGCGCTCGTCGAGACGGTGCTCGCGCTCGAAGCTCTCCGCCCCGCACGCGCACGCGTGCAGGTCCATGTAGAGGTGTGCTTCCTGCGTCGAACGGGCGATCAGCATGCCGAGATCTTACGTGCCACGAGGCCGTTCAAGGGGGAAAGTGCCAGTGGAGCAGGAACCGCTCGACCGCGGGAACGGCGGCCGTTCCGACCGGGCGGACGCCCGGCGCGACGCCCGGGAAAACGGCCGGGAGAACGCCGAGCCCGTCGTCATCACCGCGACCGACGTCGCGGGCAGCCGCTTCGTCTCGGGCACCGGCGCCGCGCCCGACCCCGGACGGCAGGCGGCCCTCGTCGCACAGGCGGAGAGCACCCTGCCGATGGTGGTACGGAGCCTGTACGCGCCGCGGCTGACCTCCGTCGAGCAGCGGTCCGGCGCCGCCGGCGACCGCTTCTTCGCGCTCACCGACGACCGGGGCCGCGACCTCACCCTGCGTCTGGACGCCGTACCCCTCCCCTCCGGCACCGTCGCGCGGACCCACGTCAACACCACCTCCGACCAGCACGTCGTCCAGCTCTCCGACCGGATGGACCCGCGCCAGGTGGGCCGGGCCCTGAGTCACGAGGTCGGCGAACTGATCGCGGTGCGCGACCGGGCGACCCGTGCCGCCGCCGGTGACCCCGAGGTCGCGGGCGTCGCCCCGAACCGCCAGGACCTGCTGGCCCGCGGCGGGCTCGGCGGCGCGGACCGGCGGCTGAGCCTCACCGAGGAGGACCTCGGCCGGGTCGGCGAACTGAACCACCTGGCCGCCCGCATGAACGACGTCACCCTCGACGCCTCCCAACGCGCCGAGTCCCGAGGCGAGTTGTCGGCCCTCATCGACCACGTCGGGCTGCGGCCGCAGGCCCCCGCCGACTCCGACCGCTTCACCCCGGAGCTGCGGGCCGCCGACATCCGCCGCGATGTCATCGACCCGCATCTGACCCCGATGGCGGCCGACGCCCTGCGCGAACTGGCCGTTCCCGTCGAGCGGTTGAGCGCGGCCGACGCCGGCGAACTGCGGGAGTTCCGGTCCCGGGCCGAGCACGCCCGGCCCCTCGGGGCCACCGTCGAGGCTCCTCCCCTGCCGGGGTTCCGGCCCGACGGCTCGCCCGTCCCCCGCGAGGAGCTCGCCGCGGCGGCGGCCCAGGCGGCCGACCAGCGCACCCGGGCCGGTGCCGCCACCCTGGAGCAGCTCCGCGCGGAGATCGCCGCGACCGGTGAGTGGCCCACCCGCCAGGTCGTCGTCGGCGGTGGCGCCAGCCTCGTCGGACGCGACCCCGGGGCCCTGCTCGTCGACGCCCGCGGCCGCTGGCACCTGGACCCCGGCCAGGGCATCGTCCAGTCCCCCGACCAGACGCGGGACATGCGCGCCAACGGGATGGGCGACGCCCACCAGTTCGCCGACCCGACCGCGCGGGTTCCGCGTGACGCCGTACGCCTGTGGGAGGACCAGCTCGCCATGCGCGGACCCGTCGTCGACGGCACCGCGGCCCTGGTCCCGGGCCAGGACGGCCATCTCTACGCGCACATCCGGCCCGGTGACGGGTCCCCCGACCTCTACGTGAAGGTCGAGGGCACGCCGACCGTGGCCACCGGGCTGCCGCCGGAGATGGTGCCGGGCGTCGACCGCCGGGACGCGGTGAATCTGCCGGAGGCCCTCGACGCCGTACGCGGACGACTGCCCGCCGGCTCGCCCGCGCACGCCCGGCTGGCCGGGGAGGTCACCGCGGAGCGGGCGCTTCAGGTGCTGCGGGAGGAAGGGGTGCTGGACGGGCTGCGGTCGGGCGGCGGGGCGCGGGCCGCGCTCCAGACACTCGACGCGACCGCCCAGTGGGAGCGGGCGCGGGCCGCCGCGCCCGGACGCGTCTTCATCGGGGACGAGATCGCCGAGGGCAGGTTCGACGCGCGGGCCGCCGCGGCGGAGGGGGCCCCGAAGACGTGGCTCGTCGCGGGCGCCGGCGGCACCGGGGTCGCCAACGCCGAGATCATCCTGGAGGCCGACCCCGAGGCGCGGGTCACCATCTACGGGCCGAACCTTCCGCCGGCGCTGGAGAACCAGGTGCAGTTCACCGCGCTGCGGGAGCGGTTCGTGCGCGAGTACGGCGGGGACGGGCGGCTCACCATCGACATCCACCCCGACAACCGGGTCGGTGCCGTGCAGATGCACCTCGGGTCGGACGGGAGGCCGCGGTTCCGGGAGGGGCGGGTGGAGGCGGACGCGTATGTGGCGAGTCTCGGGCGGACGGCGCCGATGCCGGAGGCTCTTCGGGAGCTGGGTGAGCGGACGCGGGAGGGGGGTGGGCGGGTGCGGGGGGATCTGATGTTCGACCGGGACCGGCAGTACCTCGGGTACGGCGTCACCTTCGAGTCCGGGGGCGGGCAGCACCGGGTCGAGGTGACCGGTGCGGCCTCGCAGTTGCTGCCCCGGGACGTGTTCCCCCGTGACACCCAGGCCGCTCTGGGGGCCATGGCTGTCCGGCAGGTGCCTTCGCAGAGCGGCAACGCGGCGCCGGGGTTCGCTCCCGTGGCCGAGCAGGCGGCTCGGCTGGCGGAGGCGCGGGCGCGGGGTTCCGTGGAGCGGCACGCTTCGGTTCCGGAGAGCTGGCGCCGGCCGGCGGTGGCGGGCGCGACGGCCTCCGGCGGACCCGTGAACCCCGTGGCGAACGCGGCCCGGCTTCAGTCCGGCGGCGGGCGGTCCGCCTCCCCGGGCGGAGCCGTTCCCGGCGCGGGCGCGGGCGTGCCCGGGCAGGTGCCTCGGGTCCAGCGGCCGCCGCAGCCGCCGCAGCCGCCGCGGGCGGCCCGGTGACACCGGTGGGTGGGTCGGGGCCGTGCCGGTGCATCAGCCCGTCGCCGTCGGGTGAGGAGTGACCGTCGGTGGCGACGGCCATTGATGTACCGGCACGGCCCCTCGCGCCGGATCCCGTCTGCGGGCGCAGGGGGGTTCAGCCCCTCCGGCGTTTGAGGAGCGGGGTCTGGGGCGGAGCCCCAGGGGTGATGGGGGTCCCCCTGGTCGAGCGAAGCCGAGACCTTGGGGGAGGGTAGGGGCGGAGGGGGCGAGACAAGCTTGGGGCGGGACAGTCTCACGGGGGGCCATCCCTGTGGACAGGTAGATGCGTGTGCATATATTGTTCGTGCAAGTGATAGAGGCGTCGCATCTCAGGGGGACCCATGAACCGCCGATTCCTGTTCGTGCTCGGCAGCAGCCGGGCCGACGGCAACACCGAGACCCTGGCCCGCAGGGCAGCCGACCAACTCCCCGCGGGCGTGGAGCAACACTGGCTGTCGCTCGCGGAGCACCCCCTCCCCGACTTCACGGACCTCCGCCGGGACGGCGACCACGTACGCCCACCCGCCGCCGGAACGGAGGGCACCCTGCTGGACGCCACCCTCGCCGCCACGGACATCGTGATCGCCTCCCCCCTGTACTGGTACTCGGTGTCAGCCCTGACCAAGCGCTACCTGGACCACTGGTCCGGCTGGCTCCGTACGCCCGGCGTCGACTTCAAGGCCACCCTGTCCGGCCGCACCCTCTGGGGCGTCACCGCGCTCGCGCACGAGGAGCCGGAGGTCGCCGACCCGCTGATCGGCACGCTGAACCACACGGCGGCGTACATGGGAATGCGCTTCGGCGGCGTCCTGCTCGGCAACGGCAGCCGACCGGGCGACGTACTGAACGACACCGCGGCACTGACCCGCGCGAAGACCTTCTTCGCCCAGGAGGCACCGTTCGCGCGCTTCCCCTACGAGGGGTGACGCGCCCGCTCAGGCGGTGATGTCCTTCGTCGTGAACCGCGCCCACGCGGCCGACCCGAACACGGCGACGTACAGGCCCTGGAGGCCGAGGTCGCGGACGAGGTCGTCCCAGTACACGGGGTCGCGCATGAGGTCGGCGAAGGACAGCCAGTAGTGGGAGAAGAAGTACGGCTGGAGTGCGTGGAGCTGGGGGATCTGGTCGAGGATCTGGACGGTGATCAGGAGGCCGACCGTCGTCGCCATGGCCGCGATGCCGCTGTTGGTGAGGGTGGAGACGAACAGGCCGAGCGCGGCCACCCCCGTCAGTGACGCCGCCACGACCAGCGCGATGAGCAGCGCTCTGCCGAGCCCCTCGGCGAATCCGATGCGGGTCCCGGAGATCGTGGTCAGGTCGCCCAGCGGGAACAGCAGGGCACCCACCGCGAACGCCGAGACCGCCACCACCAGGGTCGCCACCAGGCAGAACGTCATCGTCGTCGCGTACTTCGTGAGCAGCAGCCGCGTACGGCCCGCGGGCGCGACCAGGAGATAGCGCAGGGTTCCGGCGTTGGCCTCGCCCGCGATCCCGTCGCCCGCGATGACACCGATCGCCATCGGCAGGAAGAACGGCAGGGTCGCGGCGAGCCCGGTGAACACCAGGAACAATCCGTTGTTGGTGATCTGCGCGATGAAGGCGGGGCCCTCGCCGCCACCACCGCCCGCGGCCGAGCCGCCCTTCGTCTCGATCCTGACGGCCACGCCGATGAGGATCGGCACCGCCGCGAGCACGCCGAGCAGCGCGATCGTGCGCCAGCGGCGGAAGGTGGTGACGAGTTCGTCGCGGAAGAGTCCGAGTGTCCACAGGGGGCGCAGGGGGCTGGGGTGGCGGGTGGTCTCCCGTTCGGCTGTCGCTCCCCCGCGTGGCGCTGTACGGGCCGTCGGCAGCGTCGTGTCGTCTCCCGGCTTCGTCGGTGTCGCTCGCTCCCCGCGCTTCGCCTGGGGGGCAGTGGTTTCTTCCGTGCGCGCCTCCGGCGCGCCTTCCCGCTTCGGCAGACTCTCAGCCCGCGACATCGAAACCCTCCCCGGTCAGCGCCACGAACGCGTCCTCCAGCGAGGCCCGTTCCACTCCGAAGCCGCGGACCCGGACGCCCGCCATGACCAACGCCGCGTTCAGCTCGGCCGGTTCACCGGTGGGTGGTTCCGCGCTCACCCCCGTCTCGGTCACGACGAGATCCGTGACGCCCCGCTCCTTGAGGATCCGTGCCGCGTCCCCGGTGTCCGGTGTGGTCACCACCAGGCGGCCCCGGGCACCGGCCGCGAGGTCGGCCACCGGGCCCTGGACGATGAGCCGTCCCTGGGCCATCACGGCCGCGTGGGTGCAGACCTGCTCGATCTCGTCGAGGAGGTGCGAGGAGAGGAAGACGGTCGTGCCGTCGGAGGCCAGCTCCCGGACCAGTGCCCGGATCTCGCGCATGCCCTGGGGGTCGAGACCGTTGGTCGGCTCGTCCAGGACGAGCAGCCGGCGGGGCTGGAGCAGCGCGGCCGCGAGTCCGAGCCGCTGTTTCATCCCCAGGGAGTAGGCCCTCGCCTTCTTCCCCGCCGCGCCGGTCAGTCCGACCCGGTCCAGCGCGGTTCCGACACGGGTCCGCCGGGTGCGGGGATCGGCGGTCGGGTCCGCGGCGTCGTACCGGAGGAGGTTGTCCCGCCCGGAGAGGAAGCCGTACAGGGCGGGGCCCTCGATCAAGGTCCCGACGTGCGGGAGCACGGCGCGCGCGGACCGGGGCATGGGCCGCCCCAGCACGCTCGCCGTGCCCGAGGTCGGCTCGATCAGGCCCATCAGCATGCGGATGGTGGTGGTCTTGCCCGAGCCGTTCGGGCCGAGGAAGCCGAAGACGCTGCCCGCCGGGACGGTCAGGTCCAGGCCGTCGACGGCGAGCTGTCCGCCGCGGTACCGCTTGCTCAACGCGCGGGTCGCGATCACCGCGTCCTCGGCGGACGCGGCGACGGCGCGCGTCGGATCGGGCTCGTCGGCGGACAGCTCCTGCATGGGCTCCCTCGGTTCGGTTCGCCTGGTCGCTCTACTGGGCCGCGTCGGCCGCCTTCACCAGCGCGGCCTTGGTGACGGCACCGGCGTACACCTTGCCGTCGTCCGTGATCAGCGCGTTGACCAGGCGGGTCGAGAAGACCGTGCCCGAGCCGAACGTGCCCTTGACGTGGTCGCCGAGGGAGTTCAGGAAACCGTCGACGTCACTGTTGCCGGTCGAGCCGGACCCGCCGGACGGCATGCCCTTGCCACCGGTGTCGAGGACGAGGATCGCGTTCCAGCCCTCGCCGATGGTCTTCGAGCCGCCGAGGCCGTCGGGCGTGCCCTCGTGGCCCTTCGGCAGCGCCTTCTCGAAGTCCTTCGGCTCGCCGCCCTTCGCGCCCTTCGCGCCCTTCACGTCGTCGCCCTCGGTGACCTTCGCGCCCTTCGGCGGGGTGAAGGCGAACGTCGAGGCGGCCGGCCGGGAGAAGTCGACCTGGGTGAATCCCGCGTCCACGACGGCCGCGCCGCCGCTCGCCGGGGTCAGGGTGAACTTCAGCGGCAGCCCCGTCTTCGCGTCCACCGCGATGCTGATCGCGCCGACCGTGGTGCCGGACTGCCGGGGCTTGATCACCAGCTTGTAGGCGTCGCGGCCGGCGACGTGGGCGGTGCCGTCGACGGTCACGGAGGTCGTGTCGTCCACGGACTTGAGGACCTCGTCGGCGAAGTCCTTCGGGGTGGCCGGGACATCCCGCGGCGCCTTGCCCTTGGCACCCTCTCCGGCGTGCCCGGACTCGGCGGACGTCGAGTGGAAGACCTCGTTCGACTTGCTGTCGTACCCCCACACGTCCTTGCCGTTGTGGATGACGCTGTACTCGGCGGCGTTGTCGAGCAGGGAGACCTTGCCCCTGTCCGGGCCGTCGGCCGCGACCCGCAGGGTGTGCGTGCCCGAGGCCAGTTCGAGGAGCTTGGACTGCGGGTCGGCGGAGGAACCGTCGTGTCCCCCGGCCGCGCCGGACAGCAGGCCGCTCTCCAGACCGCCCAGGTCGGGCAGCCCCAGATCGGTGCTGATCTTGACGGTGCCGGACAGTCGCTGGACGTCCGACTGGGCGATCTTCTCGATGAGTTGCTGTGCGGTGACCTTCGGCAGGTCGGGGTCTCCGGAGTCGGCCAGCGCCGGGACGAGACCGATCGTCGCGGCCGCCACCCCCACCACCGCGACCGGAACGACGTACCGAGCGGCCTTGCGTCGCCCGGCGAGACTGTCGTCGGCCTCCTGGGCCCTCGCGCTGTCGTCGGATTCGTACGGTGCCATGTGTGCCTTACCTCCGTCGTCGGCGGCGGCCCTGCCCTCGTTTCCGCTCCACTCCTAAGCCGCCATTCTCACCCGGACCGGTGAGGAGTGGTGTTCTCCATCTGACCAAATACGCCGGATGCACGCGTCAACCCGGGGGCTCAACTCCGCGTAGTCCTGCGGTATGACGTGAGAGGGCGGTGCCTCCCCCGGACCCGTAGGGGTCGCTCGCGGGGGGAGGCACCGCCCTGGCGGCGTGTCGGCCGGTGCCCCGCCGGACCGGCCGGAGACCGGCCGGACCGGCGGCTCGGCTCAGCGCTGCACGAACACGTAGTCCGCGTGGTAGGGAACGCCCACCACCGCGCCCGGCGCGCACGGGCCCGACGGGGCCACGCCGCCCACCGTGTTCAGGCGCAGGATCTCCTGCGTGCCCGCCAGCAGACCGTGCTCCCTGCCCGACTGCGTGGCCCTGAGGTCGAGCTCGGGGATGTTCGCCGCGCCGTTCGGGGTCTTCGCGATCAGTGCGCCGGTGACGGCGCTGCGGTCGGGCGCGATCCACTGCGGCGTACCGGAGTTGGGCTTCACGAACGAGTGAGCGATGTGACCGTCGAGCCGTGCGGAGACATCACGTTGGGCGAAGGCGTAGCCACCGCCGTCGGCCGGCTTGCACTCGTAGATCTGCTCGCCCTCGACCACGGACGCCTGGAAGTTGTGCAGGGCGTCGCGGAAGTCGAAGGTGCCCGTCACCTTGTGGAGCTGTCCGCGAACCGCTCCGCCCGGGAACCTCGTGGTGTGCAGGTTGGCGTAGAACGAACCGGGGTCGGTCTTCAGCGTGTCGAGCAGGTCCGGATCCTCGACCTTCACGGTTCCGACGGCGCTGTGGCCCTTGATCCGGCCGAGCAGTCCACTGAAGTCGATCTTCACGCCGCCGTTCGCCCCCTTCGCGCCCTGGTGGATGTGGAGCAGGGTGGGCCGGCCGGTACCGCGCCATTTCACGGCGACGGACACCTTGTCGCCCTCGACCTTGATGAACTCCAGCGCCGCGCCGTCCGGGTCGCCGACGGCGGGGCCGCCCTCGACGGGCACCTCGGCGGCACCGCGCAGGCTCGCGGCGAGGACGGTGCCTCCGCTGCCGCCCATGACCGCGTGACTGGTCACCGCCGTCCCCGCGTCGCTCCCGGAGTGGTGCGCCCCGCCGCTCCGGCTTCCGCTCGTGCTCCCGGTGTGCGCGCCGTGGTCGGCGGCGGCCGCCGGGACGACGGCGGCGGCGACTCCGGCCGCGGCGGCCATCGCGACGCCGCTCAGGATCAGGCTCTGGCGACGCGTCGTGCGCATGGCGTTCGATCCCATGATTCCGTTTTCTCCCCGTAACCCGGCCGACGCCCCCTGCGTCAGCTTCCGCGTGGAATTACGGACCCGGTCCGGCCCGGACTCACCCTCACCCTGTGGCGCCGGTCACATCACTCCGAATCGCTCAGAAGCGGTCAAATGTGGCGAGAAATATGGCGACTATTCGAGCAGAAATCGGCTCGAATCCGTACCTACGGGTGGCAGCGACCGGAGCGTCCAGTACTCCGGGATCACAGGATCGAGGGATCGCCATGGTTGCCATCAGGCATGTCACGGGATACGCCGCCACGGGCGCCGCCGTCCTGGCGCTCACGCTCGCCGGATGCGGAGGGGGAGGCGGTGGCAGCGGCGGCAGCGGGACCAGCACCCCGCAGAAGAGCGACTCCGCGCAGAGCGGCGGCTCGACGCCCAGCGCCGCCAAGGGGTCCGCGACGTCGACGCTGACCACCGCCAAGGTCGCGAAACTGGGCACGGTCGTGACCGACGGCAAGGGGTACGTCCTCTACCGCTTCGACACCGACTCGGCGAACCCGACCAGGGTCAGTTGCTACGACACCTGCGCCGCTCTCTGGCCCGCGGCCACGACCACCGCCAAGAGCGCGGTGACCACGAAGGGCATCGACAAGAGCCTGGTCTCCACGGTGAAGCGCAACGACGGCACCACCCAGATCACCCTCGCGGGCTGGCCCCTGTACCGGTACGCCAAGGACGACGAGCCGAAGGAGCCGTACGGCCAGGGAGTGGACGGAACGTGGTGGGCCGTCACGCCGAGCGGAGCGAAGATCACCACACCGGTCGCGACGAACACCGGCGGCGGAGGCTACTGACGACCACCCCACGCACGGGCCGGTCCACGACCGGGCCCCCACGCCTCGGTCTCCCGGCCGGCCCGTGACCCGTAGCCCTGGCAGCGGCGACCGGTGACCCCGGGTCGGCTCAGCCGGCCCGGTGCACCACCGCGTCCACCAGCTCGACCAGCGCGGCCTTCGCGTCGCACTCGCGCAGCGGGGCCAGCGCGGCGCGCGCCTCCTCCGCGTAGCGCACGGTGTCCCGGCGCGCCTGCTCCAGCGCGGGGTGCTCCCGCAGCCGGGCCAGCGCCTCCGCGTGCCGCGCGTCGTCCGTCAGGTCGGATTCGAGCAGCTCGCACAGCGCGATGTCCTCGGCGAGACCCAGCCGCTCGGCGCGCTCGCGCAGTCGCAGCACCGGCAGCGTGGCGATGCCCTCGCGCAGATCGGTCCCCGGCGTCTTGCCGGACTCGTGCGAGTCGGACGCGATGTCGAGGACGTCGTCCGCGAGCTGGAAGGCGACACCGAGGCGCTCGCCGTACTGCGTGAGCACGTCCACGACGGTCTCGTCGGCGCCCGACATCATCGCGCCGAACCGGCACGCGACCGCGACCAGCGAGCCGGTCTTGCCGCCGAGCACGTCGAGGTAGTGGTCGACCGGGTCGCGGCCGTCGCGCGGCCCCGCGGTCTCCAGGATCTGCCCGGTCACCAGCCGCTCGAACGCCTCGGCCTGGATCCGGACGGCCTCGGGCCCGAGGTCCGCCAGGATGTACGAGGCGCGGGCGAAGAGGAAGTCACCCGTGAGGACGGCCAGCGAGTTGCCCCAGCGCACGTTGGCGCTGTCCACGCCGCGCCGGACCTCGGCCTCGTCCATCACGTCGTCGTGGTACAGCGTGGCGAGGTGCGTCAGCTCGACGACCACGGCCGAGGGCACGACACCCGGCGCGTAGGGGTCGCCGAACTGGGCGGCGAGCATCACGAGCAGCGGCCTGAACCGCTTCCCGCCGGCCCGCACGAGGTGCTGGGCGGCTTCCGTGATGAACGGGACCTCGCTCTTGGTGGCTTCGAGCAAACCCTCCTCGACAGCCGCCAATCCGGCCTGGACATCGGCTTCGAGAGCCTGGTCCCGCACGCTCAGCCCGAACGGCCCGACGACGGTCACGAGAGGTTCTCCTGTCTGCTGACGATCACATGGCGAACTCGGTCGATCATTCGGTCGATGACACGGTTTGTCGATGTGTCGCTGCCATCACTCAAGTCAGCGTATCCGGTCACGTTTCGATCACCGCGAGCGCCCACCGTCCCCCGGCCCACTTCGCTCCGCCAGGAGGTATGCGGGAGTACACCCGGAAGGCACACGGGAAGCACCTGCGTGCCCCAACGACGGGTACCCCCGCTCACGGGCGCCACCCGATCACCGGCGGTATGTTCATGATCAGACGATGTGACCCGACTTGCGACGACATGCGGCGAAGCACCCGGAAGAGGCCACCATGTCCCACAGCCGTGCCCGACCCGCGTACGGCCGGGACCCGACGGTCCCCGCCCTTCCGGCCGTGCCGCACGACGCGTTCCGTCCACCGAGGTGACACTCATGCGCATCCGTACGTCCTTTCCCTACGAGACCACTCACGAGGACGTCCTCGTCCCTCTCTCGGACGGCACCCGTCTGTACGCCCGCATCTGGCGGCCGGTGACCGAGGAGCCCGTACCGGCGCTCCTGGAGTACGTCCCGTACCGCCTGACCGACTGGACGGCCCCGCGCGACCAGCAGCGCCACCCCTGGTACGCCGGGCACGGCTACGCCTCCGTCCGCGTGGACGTGCGCGGGCACGGCAATTCGGAGGGCGTGCCGGGCGACGAGGGGGCCCGGACCGAGACGGACGACGGGGTGGAGGTGGTCTCCTGGCTGGCCGGCCGGCCCTGGTGCAGCGGCCGGGTCGGCATGTTCGGGATCTCGTGGGGCGGCTTCAGCTCCCTCCGTGTCGCGGCCCGCGCGCCCGAGCCGCTCAAGGCTGTCGTCACGGTCTGCTCGACCGACGACCTCTATGACAACGAGACACACCACGCGGGAGGTTCCGTCCTCGCCGTCGACACGCACGCCCGGTCGGCCCGTCTGCTCGCCTTCGCCGCCCGTCCGCCGGACCCAGCGCACGTGGGCGAGGGGATGTGGCGGGACATGTGGGAGAAACGGCTGGAGGCGGTCAGCCCCCGCGCGCACACCTGGCTGGCCCACCAGACCCGGGACGGGTACTGGCGCGAGGGCGGCGTCCGCGAGGAGTACGGAGCCGTCCGCGCGGCGGTCCTCGCGGTCGGCGGCTGGCACGACCCGCACCGCGACACGGTGCTGCGCCTGGTGGAGAACCTGCCGCCGGATCGCGTACGAGGCATCATCGGCCCCTGGTCCCGCCAGTACCCGGACCGGGGCCTGCCGCCGGGACCGGCGATCGGCTTCCTCCAGGAGACGCTGCGCTGGTGGGACCACTGGCTCCGGGACGAGGACACGGACGCGCTCTCCGTCCCCCTTCTGCGCTCGTACGTGATGGACGCACACCCTCCGGCCACCGTGTACGAGCGGATCCCGGGCCGATGGGTGGGCGACCCCGCCTGGCCCTCACCCTCGGTGACCCCGGTCGCGTACGCGCTCCAGGGCGCCCCGCTGCCGGTGCGCTCCCCGCAGCACACGGGGGTCGACGCGGGCCGGCTCTTCCCCTCGGGCGACGACGCCGACCTGCCGCCGGACCAGCGGGAGGAGGACGCCCGGTCGGCCTGCTTCGAGTTCGAGGTGACGGAGGAGATCTGGGTCCTGGGCCGCCCCCGGGTCACTCTGCGGCTGACGTCCGCGTCGCCCCGGGGCCAGGTGATCGCCCGGCTGTGCGACGTGGCCCCGGACGGGGCGTCCACGCTCGTCACCCGGGGCGTCCTGAACCTGTCGGCGCGTCGGGGCCCCGACCAGGCGGTTCCCTGGCGGCCGGGCGACACGGAGCACGTGGTCCTCGACCTGCACGCCATCGGCTACGCGTTCCCGGCGGGCCACCGCATCCGGCTCGGCGTCTCCTCCGCCTACTGGCCCTGGATCTGGCCGCAGCCGGGCTCGGAGGCCGGCTTCACCCTGGAGCCGGTCGGCAGCGTCCTCGAACTCCCGGTGCGGGCGAGGGAGTCGGACCCCTCGGTCGCCTTCGGGGAACCGGAGGAGGCCGAACCCCTCGGCGTGACCGTCTCGGCGACCCTGGACGAGCCCCGCCCGCCCCGCCTGGTCCTGCGCGACGTGGCCGCCGGGACCTGGAGCGTGGAGGTGGACCCGGGGCGCGGCGGGACCCGGGTGTTCCCCGACGGCCTCGAATGCACGGAGGAGGCCCGGGAGACGTACACGATCGGTACGTCGGACCCTCTGTCCGCCCGCGCCCGTTCGGTGTGGTCCATCCGGCTCCACCGGCCCGAGCTGCCGTGGGACGCCCGCGTCGAGACGGTCTCCGCCATCGCCTGCGACGCCGAGGACTTCATCACGACCGACGAGCTCGTCTGCAGGAACGGCGACGAGGTCGTCTTCCACCGGACCTGGGAGAAGCGGATCCCGCGCACGGCCGGCTGACCGGGCCCGCCGGGACGGGAGTTGGCCGTCGACGGGGCGAACTCGGTTGGCATTGAGTCCACTTGACCGCGGCCGCCCGCCCCGGTCCGGCGTGCCGGCCTCCACCTGGGACCTGTCGCGTCGACCCGACGCGGCCCGCCGCCCCTGCCGCTCCCTACTGTGTCCCGCGCCACAAATCCCGCCGCGCCAGGGGCCGCTCGACGCCTTTCGAGGGTCCCGGGAGCGCCCGCCGACGCAGGCACAATGTCCGAATTGGCCCCTCATGGAGCCTTGATGCTCTTTGGTCTCGTGAGTTGGGTCACCGGCCGGACACCCCTCCGCCGGGCGCCCCTTATGGATCAACCCGTTTGCGAAAGGCAAGTTGAGGATCCAATTCCGGCACAATCGGACTTTTTACCCTCGCCTTAACCAGGCCAAAGCGATCTTCGCGGTCAAATCTCGTCTTGTTTCGGACATGTGCTCTCGCATACGTTCTGGTCGACCCCGGGCGGATCGCCGAATCCTGCCGCCGCCCGGCAACCCATCGACCCACGCACGGCAGGAGCGGGGGAACCACAGGTAAGCCGCCGGTCCGGACACATCCGGAACGGCTTGGGGTGAAGCCGCGCCCAGAGCGCGGCCGGGCATCTCCCGCCCGAACCCGACAGCTCACCTCGCAGGCGTCGGAGAGGACATTTCGCCATGCCCGTACGAGCCAAGCACCGCCGCATGAAGACCAACGTCATCACCCGGGGCATGATCGCCGCCGGAACGGGTGGCATCGCCCTCGCCCTCCCCCTCGTGAGCGCGACCGGCGCCAGCGCCGCCACCCCGGCGCAGGCCCCCCAGGTGGCCAAGACCGCCCACACCGCGGTCGTCCCCAACGTGCAGCTCGTCACCTACAAGGTGGTCGCCGGCGACACCCTGTCCAAGGTGGCGAAGAAGTACCCCAAGAGCGGTGGCTGGAAGAAGCTGTACGCGGCGAACCGCGCGATCATCGGCGACAACCCCGCGATGATCCGTCCGGGCATGAAGCTCACCGTGGGCACGAAGACGCTGAAGTCGACGACCGTCCGCACCACGGCGAACGCGACCGCCGCCGTCGCCAAGTCCAAGACGACCACCGTCACCCAGGCCGTCGCCAAGACGTACACCAACAACCTCGACGGCTGGATCAAGGAATCCCTGGACGTCATGGCCAAGGCCGGCATCCCGGGCAGCTACGACGGCATCTACCGCAACGTGATGCGCGAGTCCTCCGGCAACCCCAACGCCATCAACAACTGGGACTCCAACGCCGCCGCGGGCATCCCCTCCAAGGGCCTGCTCCAGGTGATCGACCCCACGTTCCAGGCGTACCACGTCGCCGGCACGTCGTCGAACATCTACGACCCGGTCGCCAACATCACCGCGGCCTGCAACTACGCGGCCGACAAGTACGGCTCCATCGACAACGTCAACGGCGCCTACTGATCCACCCCGCACCACCCGCTTCACCCGCACCCGCCGACGGCGCCCTCCGGCCCGTCGGCGGGTGCGTCGGTGTCGCTAGAAGCCGAAGAGGCGCTCCAGGACGACCGCGATCCCGTCGTCCTCGTTCGACAAGGTGACCTCGTCGGCCACCGCCTTCAGTTCCGGGTGGGCGTTGGCCATCGCCACCCCCCGGGCCGCCCAGTCGAACATCGGGATGTCGTTGGGCATGTCACCGAAGGCGAGCGTCGCACTCGGCGTGAGCCCGAGATGCGCCGCGGCCAGAGCGAGGCCCGTCGCCTTGGTCACCCCGCATGGCTGGAGTTCGACGGTGCCGGGCCCGGACATGGTGACCGTCGCCAGCGAACCGACCACTCCCCGTGCCGCCGAGGCCAACTCGTCGTCCGACAAAGACGGGTGACGGAGCAACACCTTGCTGATCGGCTCCGCCCAGAGGTCGTCCCGACGCGGCACCCGCACGGCCGGCAGCGTCGGATGCGGCATGACGTACCCCGGCTCGATGAGCGTCAGCCCGTCCACGCCGTCCTGGTCGACCGCCGCGTACAGCAGCCCGACCTCCGCCTCGATCTTGCCGAGCGCCGTCTCCGCCAACTCCCTGTCCAGGGTCACCGACCACAGCATGCGGTCCGTGCCCGCGTCATAGAGCTGCGCCCCCTGACCGCACACCGCCAGTCCCTCGCCGCCGAGTTCGTCAAGAAGTGGTCGCACGCGCGGTGCCGGTCGGCCCGTGACCACGAGATGCCGGGCACCTGCCCGGGTCACTTTCGCCAACGCGGCGCGTGTCCGGTCGGAGAGTGTGTCGTCGCCGCGCAGCAGCGTTCCGTCCAGGTCAGTGGCGATGAGTGAATATGCAGTCGGAGCGGCCATGATCCGAAGAATACGGATCGAACGACTCAACGGCCCGGCCTGAACCGGACGACGTCCGGTATCCCGTCAGCAACGCCGTTCACCGCACGGTGGTAAGCGCGTTGCGACCGCTTCGGATCACCGAGGCTCCGCTTCCGCCCACACTCACTTTCCCGCACAGGACCACCCACAACTCCCCAACACCCCTTCCATCAAGGCCCACTGGGCCCGGCATGAGAGTCGCGTGTCACCAAGTCCGTTACGCATCAACTCTGTTGAGGAGAGGTACGGCGAACTTCCTCATCCATCGAAACGCACTCCAGGACCGTGCGCGGCATCCGCTCGGCGTCACGGACAGCCGCCACGGGGGCTCAGATCAGCGGGCGGGAGCGCGGGGCAGCGGACAGTCGCGGGCGGGGGCGCGGGCCGGGCGGACAAGAGCGGGCAGGGGCAGGCACGAACGACGCACGAGCGCACGTGAGCGGGACGAAGGCGCGGAGTGAGGCGAAAGGAGCGGTGGGGGGAGTGCGCGGCGCGAAGGGAAGGGGTGCGACGAGAGCGGGATGAGGGCGCGGTGCGAGGGGAAGGCGCGACGAGAGCGCGACGAGCACGGTCCAAAGCCGGGTGATGCGGCGCCTGTCGACCCGCTTCCGCCCACCGCGGCTCGCAGCCGCCCGCTCCACACCAGGCCAATTCGGACATTGCAACCCCTTTAGGCCCTGCCGTAGTGGGGACACTCCCCCGTAACGTGTGCTCCGACCACATCAAACGCGTGGAACGCATGGCTCACATGGCGAGTACGAATCCGAAAGCGAGGCACCTACCGATGCCCCCCTTCGATGTCCCCGAGGGCGATCCCTTCGGCCCGCACAACCTGCCGTACGGCGTGTTCTCCCTGACCGACCCGGCCGGCGACTCCGAACGACGCGTCGGCGTACGGCTCGGCGACCACGTGCTCGACGCCGGTGCCGCGGCCCGCTCACTCGGCTCCCCCTACGCCGGGCTGCTCGCACAGCCGACCCTCGACCCGCTGCTCGCCGCGGGCCGCACCGCCTGGTCCGACGTCCGGCGCGCGCTGACGGCCTGGGTGACCGTCCCGGCCCACCGGGAAACCCTCGCTCCCCATTTCCACCCTCTCTCCGACGTGACGCTGCACCTCCCGTTCACCGTCGCGGACTACGTGGACTTCTACGCCTCCGAGAACCACGCCCGGAACGTCGGCCAGATCTTCCGCCCCGACGCCGCCGACTCCCTCACGCCGAACTGGAAGCACCTGCCGATCGGCTATCACGGCCGCTCCGGCACGGTCGTGGTCTCCGGCACGGATGTCGTCCGCCCGTCGGGCCAGCGCAAGGCCCCCGCGGACGCCGCCCCGGTCTTCGGCCCCTCGGTCCGCCTGGACATCGAGGCGGAGGTCGGCTTCGTGGTCGGCGCTCCCTCGGAACAGGGCCGGCCGGTGCCCCTGGGCGACTACCGCGACCACGTCTTCGGCCTCTGCCTGCTCAACGACTGGTCGGCGCGCGACGTCCAGGCCTGGGAGTACGTCCCGCTCGGCCCCTTCCTCGGCAAGTCCTTCGCCACGTCCGTGTCGGCGTGGATCACCCCGCTGGACGCCCTCGACGACGCCCTGGTGGCCCCGCCCGAGCGCACGCACCCCCTCCTCCCCTACCTCGACGACGCCTCCGAGGAACCGGGCGGCTACGACCTCCGGATCTCCGTGGCCATCAACGGCCACGTCGTCTCCGAACCCCCCTTCTCCACCATGTACTGGACGGCCGCCCAGCAACTGGCCCACATGACGGTCAACGGCGCCTCCCTGCGCACCGGTGACCTCTACGGCTCCGGAACCGTCAGCGGCCCCACCGAGGGCGAGCGCGGCTCGCTGCTCGAACTCACCTGGAACGGCCGCGACGCCCTCGAACTCCCCGACGGCAAGCGAACGTTCCTCGAGGACGGCGACGAGGTCACCCTGACGGCCTGGGCCCCGGGCCCGGGCGGAACCCGCGTCGGCCTCGGCGAGGTCCGGGGCCGCATCACGCCGGCTGTTTCCCTGTAGAGGTCGCTGAGAGAGCTCTAGGGAGAGGCCCCGGGAGGCCTCCGGAGAAGACGCCCGGGAGCGTCCGGGAGACGTCCGGGAGACGGCTTCGGGAGGCCTCTCCCGGAAGGGACCTCCGGGAGGAACGGGGTCCGTGTCACGGTGACCGGCGGCCTGGCCGGCGGCCCGGCTCGCATCCCGGTCGGCGTCCCGGTCGGCGTCCCGGCTGGCGACCTGGCCGCGTCCGGCCAGCGTGCCCGGCGCAGGCCGGCACGGCCCGGCACCGCCGGTGGGGACCACGGAGCCCGGCGGGCCCCAGCCGGAGTCGGCGGTCCGGCGGGGCCGAGCCGGGATCCGCGGCCCGGCGGCGGCCTAGCCGGGATCGGCGGCCCGGCGGAGTCAGCGGCACCCGGCGGAGTCAGCGGCACCCGGCAGGGTCGGCGGCACCCGGCAGTGTCAGCGACACCTGACGGAATCTGCATTGCCCGGCCGGGCGTCTCCCCTCGTCCCCGGTCTCCCGGTGTCGGGCCCGCTAGGGCTCGCTACATCCAGTCCTCGGGCTCCGGCTCTTGGTCCAGCTCCGGCCAGTCCGGGTCCGGTCCCGGCGCTGCCGCCGGAGCCGCCGGGGCCGGGGCCGCCTCGGGTCTGGTGCCGGACCCCGGGGCCGCGGGCGCACCGCCGGTCAGCGAGGCGAGCACCCCGATGACGCCCTCGCCGTACGTCGCCAGCTTCTTCTCGCCCACCCCGCTGATACCGCCCAGGTCCTTCACGGAGGTGGGCCACACCGTGGCGATCTCCCGCAGCGTGGCGTCATGGAAGATGACGTACGCCGGGACGCCCTGCTCGCGCGCCTGCTCACCGCGCCAGGCACGCAGCGCCTCGAACGCGGGCACGAGCTCGGCGGGCAGTTCGGCCGCCGCCGCCTTGGCCTTGCGGTCTCCCTTGGGTGCCGACGACCGGGACGTGGCCGGCTTCGGCGCCTCCTTGCGCAGCGGCACGTCCCGCTCGCGCCGCAGCACGGTCCCGCTCGCCTCGGTCAGCACCAGCGTGCCGTACTCGCCCTCGACCGCGATCAGCCCCTGGGAGAGCAACTGTCTTACGACGCCGCGCCATTCGGACTCGGCCAGTTCCTCGCCGATGCCGAAGACGGACAGTTGGTCGTGGTCGAACTGGATGACCTTGGCGGTCTTCCGCCCGAGCAGGATGTCGACGATCTGACCGGCGCCGAACTTCTGTCCCCGCTCGCGCTGGAGGCGCACCACCGTGGACAGCAGCTTCTGTGCCGCGACCGTGCCGTCCCAGGTCTCCGGGGGTGTCAGACAGGTGTCGCAGTTGCCGCAGGCCGGGGTGTCGGGGTCCTGGCCGAAGTAGGCGAGGAGCTGGGACCGCCGGCACTGGGCCGTCTCGCACAGGGCGAGCATCGCGTCCAGATGGGCAGCCGCCCGGCGTCTGAACGCCTCGTCGCCCTCCGATCCCTGGATCATCTTGCGCTGCTGGACGACGTCCTGAAGGCCGTAGGCCATCCAGGCCGTGGAGGGCAGTCCGTCACGGCCAGCGCGGCCCGTCTCCTGGTAGTAGCCCTCGACGGACTTCGGCAGGTCGAGGTGGGCGACGAACCGGACGTCCGGCTTGTCGATGCCCATGCCGAAGGCGATCGTGGCGACGACCACGAGGCCCTCCTCCCGCAGGAAGCGGGACTGGTGCGCGGCACGGGTGCCCGAGTCCAGGCCCGCGTGGTACGGCACGGCCTCGATGCCGTTGCGGGAGAGGAACTCGGCGGTCTTCTCGACCGAGTTGCGTGAGAGGCAGTACACGATGCCCGCGTCGCCCGCGTGCTCCTCGCGCAGGAAGGACAGCAACTGCTTCTTCGGGTCCGCCTTGGGAACGATCCGGTACTGGATGTTGGGCCGGTCGAAGCTCGCCTCGAAGTGGCGGGCCGTGGGCATGCCCAGCCGTTGAGTGATCTCCTTGTGCGTCGCACGGGTGGCGGTGGCCGTCAGCGCGATGCGCGGGACGTCCGGCCAGCGTTCGCCGAGCAGCGAGAGCGCCAGATAGTCGGGACGGAAGTCGTGGCCCCACTGGGCGACACAGTGCGCCTCGTCGATCGCGAAGACGGAGATCTTCCCGCGGGACAGCAGATCCAGCGTGCTGTCGAGACGCAGTCGCTCGGGGGCCAGGTAGAGAAGGTCGAGCTCGCCGGCGAGGAACTCCGCCTCGACCACGCGCCGCTCGTCGAAGTCCTGCGTCGAGTTCATGAACCCGGCCCGCACGCCCAGCGCCCGCAGCGCGTCCACCTGGTCCTGCATGAGCGCGATGAGCGGGGAGACCACAACGCCCGTACCCGGTCTGACCAGGGAGGGGATTTGGTAGCAGAGGGACTTTCCGCCGCCGGTCGGCATCAGGACGACGGCGTCACCGCCCGCCACCACATGCTCGATGATCGCCTGCTGCTCGCCACGGAAGGCGTCGTACCCGAAGACCCGGTGGAGGGCGGCCAGCGCCTCGCTCCCGCCCAGTGTCTCCGTCGCGTCCGCTTCGGTCATCACACCCGTCCCGCCCATCGTTCCGTCCCCCGTACGTCGCGCCTCGACCACTGCGTCCACGATAGGGGTCCGCGCCGACAGTCCGAGAGTTGTCCACAGGCTGCGAGGGGCCGGCTTCCCTACGTATCGGCGCCCGTCCCGTCTCACCCTGCTGCACGGCGCGCCCCGGCGGGGTTCAACCCGTTGGCCCCGCTTGCATGGCGGCGCTTCGGGGCCGAGGGCCATGCTGCTCGGGCGGGAGGAGGGGGCCCGCAGCCGACGGACCCGTGCAGTCCGTACGCCTCTCTCGTGTCTCTAGGAGCCTTCGCATGCCCCAGCGTCCCCTCAGGACCGTCATCACCCTCGTGACAGCCGCCACCGCGTCGCTCGCCCTGTCCGCCGGCCCCGCCCCGGCGGCGGAGGGCCCGATCGACCCGAAGGCCTTGCGCGATCTGGTCAAGGCCTACCTCGCCAGCGTCAAGTACCTCGACGAGAAGGTCGCCCTCGCCGACGGATACGTGCCCCGCCAGTGCTCCTCGGACCCCGCGGGGCACGGCAGCATGGGCTACCACTACTTCAACGAGTCCCGCTACGGCTCGCTCGATCCGAGGAAGCCCTCGGCCCTGCTGTTCGAGGACGGCAAGGACGGAAAGCGCAGGCTCGCCGGGGTCGAGTGGATCGTGCTGGACTCCGACCAGAACATGAAGACCAGCAAGGACCGGCCGTCGATGTTCGGCGGGCAGAAGTTCGACGGTCCGATGCCGGGCCACTACCCGGGCATGCCGATCCACTACGACCTGCACGTCTGGCTGTGGAAGCAGAATCCCAACGGGCTGTTCGACCGCTGGAACCCCAGGGTGAAGTGCCCGCCCGCCCCGGCCCACACCGGCAAGACGGACACCGGCAAGACGGACACCGGCCACACGGGCATGACGGGCTCGGGCATGACGGGCACGGGCACGGGCAAAACGAGTACGGGGAAGACGAGCACGGGGAAGACGAGCACGGGCCACAGCGGCAAGACGCCCGGCGCCCACCACGGCTCGTCCGGCACGGCGCACACCGGGTCCGCGGGCGCTGGCCGCACCGCCCACTGACAACGGCTCGGGCCCCGCTCCCTTCGAAGGGAGCGGGGCCCGAGCCGCGTGCGGAACCTCTCAGCGCACGAAGACCCCGGCCTGGCCGGCCAGGTTCAGGAAGTACTGCGGCGCCACACCGAGCACCAGCGTGACGACCACACCGGCGGCGATCGCCGTCATGGTCAGCGGCGACGGCACGGCGACCGTCGGCCCCTCGGGCTTGGGCTCGCTGAAGAACATCAGCACGATCACGCGGATGTAGAAGAACGCCGCGATCGCCGACGAGATCACACCGACCACGACGAGCGCGCCCGCGCCGCCCTCGGCCGCCGCCTTGAACACGGCGAACTTTCCGGCGAATCCCGAGGTGAGCGGGATGCCCGCGAAGGCCAGCAGGAAGACCGCGAACACCGCGGCCACCAGCGGCGACCTGCGTCCGAGACCCGCCCACTTGGACAGGTGCGTGGCCTCTCCGCCCGCGTCCCGTACGAGCGTGACGACGGCGAAGGCACCGATCGTCACGAAGGAGTACGCGCCCAGGTAGAAGAGGACCGACGAGACGCCGTCCGGCGAGGTCGCGATGACACCCGCGAGGATGAACCCGGCGTGCGCGATCGACGAGTACGCCAGGAGCCGCTTGATGTCGGTCTGGGTGATCGCCACGATCGCGCCGCCCAGCATGGTGACGATCGCCACGGCCCACATGACCGGCCGCCAGTCCCAGCGCATGCCCGGCAGGACGACGTAGAGCAGGCGCAGCAGCGCGCCGAACGCCGCCACCTTCGTCGCCGCCGCCATGAAGCCGGTGACCGGGGTCGGCGCGCCCTGGTAGACGTCGGGCGTCCACATGTGGAAGGGCACCGCGCCGACCTTGAAGAGCAGGCCCATGACGACCAGGGCCATGCCCATGAGCAGCAGCACGTCGTTGCCCATGGTGCCGGCGAGCGCCGGGTCGACGTTCGTGACCGTGCCGTCGACGACGTGCGCGATCGTCGCGTACGACACCGATCCCGCGTAGCCGTAGAGCAGGGCGATGCCGAAGAGCGTGAACGCGGAGGCGAAGGCGCCGAGCAGGAAGTACTTGACCGCCGCCTCCTGCGACATGAGCCGCTTGCGGCGGGCCACGGCGCACAGGAGGTAGAGCGGCAGGGAGAAGACCTCGAGGGCGACGAACAGCGTCAGCAGGTCGTTGGCCGCGGGGAAGACGAGCATGCCGCTGATCGCGAAGAGCAGCAGCGGGAACACCTCGGTGGTGGTGAACCCGGCCTTCACGGCGGCCTTCTCGCTGTCGCTGCCGGGCACCGAGGAGGCCTGCGCGGCGAACGCGTCGACCCGGTTGCCGTGCGCCAAGGGGTCGAGGCGCCGCTCAGCGAAGGTGAAGACGCCGAGGATCCCGGCGAGCAGGATCGTGCCCTGGAGGAACAGGGCCGGTCCGTCGACCGCGACCGCGCCCATCGCCGCGATGTGCGCCTTGGTGGTGCCGTATCCGCCCGCCGCGAGCGCGACGACCGCGGAGAAGGCCGCGGCCAGCGCCACGACGGCGACGAAGACCTGTGCGTAGTAACGGGACTTGCGCGGCACGAAGGCCTCGACCAGCACCCCGATGACCGCGGCACCGAGAACGATCAACGTGGGCGACAATTGCCCATATTCGATCTTAGGTGCATCGATCTTGGAGATCGGCTCGGCGGCTGTCGCCGCGGTTGTCCACAGGCTGTGGACGGCTGATGCGCTCACTTGGCCGCCTCCACCTCGGGCTTGGGGTCCGTCTTGTGTACATCTGACATGGTCTGCTTGACCGCCGGGTTGACGATGTCGGTGAGCGGCTTCGGGTAGACGCCCAGGAAGATCAGCAGAGCGATCAGCGGGGCGACGACCAGGAGCTCGCGCACCCTGAGGTCCGGCATCTCGGCGACCTCGGCCTTGACCGGGCCCGTCATCGTCCGCTGGTAGAGGACGAGGGTGTAGAGCGCGGCGAGGACGATGCCGAAGGTGGCGATGATGCCGACCACCGGGTAGCGCGTGAACGTGCCGACCAGGACCAGGAATTCACTCACGAAGGGCGCGAGCCCCGGGAGCGAGAGCGTCGCGAGGCCGCCGATCAGGAAGGTGCCCGCGAGCACCGGGGCGACCTTCTGCACCCCTCCGTAGTCGGCGATGAGACGCGAGCCGCGGCGCGAGATCAGGAAGCCGGCCACCAGCATCAGGGCGGCGGTCGAGATCCCGTGGTTGACCATGTAGAGCGTCGCGCCCGACTGCCCCTGGCTGGTCATCGCGAAGATGCCCAGGATGATGAACCCGAAGTGGGAGATCGAGGCGTAGGCGACCAGCCGCTTGATGTCCCGCTGCCCGACCGCGAGCAGCGCTCCGTAGACGATGCTGATCAGCGCCAGGACGAGGATCGCGGGCGTCGCCCACTTGCTCGCCTCGGGGAAGAGCTGGAGGCAGAAGCGGAGCATCGCGAAGGTGCCGACCTTGTCGACGACCGCGGTGATCAGCACGGCGACCGGGGCGGTCGCCTCGCCCATGGCGTTGGGCAGCCAGGTGTGCAGGGGCCACAGGGGCGCCTTCACCGCGAAGGCGAAGAAGAAGCCGAGGAACAGCCACCGCTCGGTGCTGGTCGCCATGTGCAGGGAGCCGTCGGCCCGCGCGTGGACGATCTCCTGGAGCGAGAAGCTCCCGGCGACCACGTACAGACCGATCACGGCGGCCAGCATGATCAGACCGCCGACCAGGTTGTAGAGGAGGAACTTCACCGCGGCGTACGAGCGCTGCGTCGCCGCCGCCTCGTCGCCGTGCTCGTGGGCCCGGTCCCCGAAGCCGCCGATGAGGAAGTACATCGGGATCAGCATGGCTTCGAAGAAGACGTAGAAGAGGAAGACGTCGGTGGCCTCGAAGGAGATGATCACCATCGCCTCGACGGCCAGGATCAGGGCGAAGAAGCCCTGGGTCGGACGCCAGCGCCTGCTTCCGGTCTCCATCGGGTCGGCGTCGTGCCAGCCCGCCAGGATCACGAACGGCATCAGCAGCGCGGTGAGCGCGACGAGCGCCACCCCGATGCCGTCCACGCCCAGTTGGTAGCTGACCCCGAAGTCCGGGATCCAGGCGTGGGATTCGGTGAGCTGGTAGCGGGCACCGCCGGGGTCGAAACGCACCAGGGTGACCACGGCGAGCGCCAGCGTGCCCAGGGAGACGAGCAGCGCCAGCCATTTCGCGGCGACGCGCCGCGCGGCCGGCACGGCGGCCGTGGCGATCGCCCCGAGGGCCGGGAGCGCCGCCGTCGCTGTCAGCAGAGGAAAGGACATCGGTATCAGACCGCCCTCATCAGCAGGGTCGCGGCGACGAGGATCGCCGCACCGCCGAACATCGAGACCGCGTAACTGCGCGCATAGCCGTTCTGGAGCTTGCGCAGCCGCCCGGAGAGGCCGCCCACGGAGGCCGCCGTCCCGTTGACGACTCCGTCGACCAGCGTGTGGTCGACGTACACCAGGGAGCGGGTGAGGTGCTCACCGCCACGTACCAGCACGACGTGGTTGAAGTCGTCCTGGTACAGGTCGCGCCGGGCGGCGCGGGTGAGCAGGGAGCCGCGCGGGGCGACGACCGGGACGGAGCTGCGTCCGTACTGGAGGTAGGCGATGCCGGCGCCGACGACGAGCAGCACCATGGTGGCCAGGGTGACGGTCAGGGCGCTCACGGGCGAGTCGCCCTCGGAGTGTCCGGTGACCGGCTCCAGCCAGTGCAGGAAGCGGTCGCCGACGCTGAAGAAGCCACCCGCGAACACCGAGCCGAAGGCCAGCACGATCATCGGGATCGTCATGGACCTGGGCGACTCGTGCGGGTGCGGTTCGTGGCCCTCCGCGTCCGGCTGCCAGCGCTTCTCACCGAAGAAGGTCATGATCATCACGCGCGTCATGTAGTACGCGGTGATCGCGGCGCCCAGCAGGGCCACGCCGCCGAGGATCCAGCCCTCGGTGCCTCCCTTGGCGAAGGCCGCCTCGATGATCTTGTCCTTGGAGAAGAAGCCGGACAGGAAGGGGAAGCCGATGATCGCGAGATAGCCGAGGCCGAAGGTCACGAACGTGATCGGCATGTACTTCCTGAGGCCGCCGAACTTCCTCATGTCGACCTCGTCGTTCATGCCGTGCATGACCGAACCGGCGCCGAGGAAGAGCCCGGCCTTGAAGAAGCCGTGCGTCACCAGGTGCATGATCGCCCAGACGTAGCCGATGGGGCCGAGGCCCGCGGCCAGCACCATGTAGCCGATCTGCGACATCGTCGAGCCGGCGAGCGCCTTCTTGATGTCGTCCTTCGCGCAACCGACGATCGCACCGAACAGGAGCGTGACCCCGCCCACGACGGTGACGACGAGCTGGGCGTCGGGCGCCGCGTTGAAGACGGCGGCCGAGCGCACGATCAGATACACGCCCGCGGTCACCATGGTGGCGGCGTGGATGAGGGCCGAGACCGGGGTCGGGCCCTCCATCGCGTCCCCGAGCCAGGACTGCAGCGGCACCTGGGCCGACTTGCCGCAGGCCGCGAGCAGCAGCATCAGCCCGATGGCCGTGAGCTTGCCCTCGGTGGCGTCCCCGGCGATCCCGGAGTGCCCCTCGGTGCCGAGCAGCGGCCCGAAGGCGAAGGTCCCGAAGGTGGTGAACATCAGCATGATGGCGATGGACAGGCCCATGTCGCCGACACGGTTGACCAGGAAGGCCTTCTTGGCGGCGGTGGCCGCGCTGGGCTTGTGCTGCCAGAAGCCGATCAGCAGGTACGAGGCGAGACCGACGCCTTCCCAGCCGACGTACAGCAGAAGGTAGTTGTCGGCGAGGACGAGCAGGAGCATCGCCGCCAGGAACAGGTTCAGATAGCCGAAGAAGCGGCGGCGGCGCTCGTCGTGCTCCATGTACCCGATCGAGTACAGGTGGATCAGCGAGCCGACGCCGGTGATCAGCAGGACGAACGTCATCGACAACTGGTCGAGCTGGAAGCCGACGTCCGCCCGGAAGTCTCCGACGGCGATCCAGCTGAACAGGTGCTGGGTGAAGGTCCGGTCCTCAGGACCCTTCCCCAGCATGTCGGCGAAGAGCACGACGGCGACCACGAAGGAGGCCGCCGCGAGCACCGTGCCGATCCATTGGCCGACGGCGTCCAGCCGGCGTCCGCCGCACAGCAGTACGGCCGCTCCGAGCAGAGGCGCCGCGATGAGCAGCGCAATCAGGTTCTCCACGATTCAGCGACCCCTTACAGCTTCATCAGGCTGGCGTCGTCGACCGAGGCCGAGTGGCGGGAACGGAACAGCGACACGATGATCGCGAGCCCGACCACGACCTCCGCGGCGGCGACGACCATCGTGAAGAACGCGATGATCTGGCCGTCGAGATTGCCGTGCATGCGGGAGAAGACGACGAAGGCGAGGTTGCAGGCGTTGAGCATGAGCTCGATGCACATGAACACCACGATCGCGTTCCGTCTGATCAGGACACCGGTGGCGCCGATCGTGAACAACAGAGCGGAGAGGTAGAGGTAGTTGACCGGATTCACTTGGACGCCTCCTCCGGCTTCGTGCGCTCCAGGCGCTCCTCGGCACGCTGCTCCAGCGCCTTCAGGTCGTTCAGCGCGTCGGCCGACACGTCACGGATCTGCCCGCGGTCGCGCAGCGTCTTGCTGACGGTCAGCTCGGACGGAGTGCCGTCCGGGAGCAGGCCCGCGATGTCCACCGCGTTGTGCCGGGCGTAGACACCCGGCGCCGGCAGCGGCGGGATGTGCTTGCCCTCGCGCACCCGCTGCTCGGACAGCTCGCGCTGGGTCCTGGCACGCTCGGTGCGCTCGCGGTGCGTCAGCACCATGGCCCCGACGGTGGCCGTGATGAGCAGGGCGCCGGTGATCTCGAAGGCGAACACGTACTTCGTGAAGATGAGGGCGGCGAGGCCCTCCACGTTGCCGTTGGCGTTCGCCTTCGCCAGACCGTCGAAGTCCTGGATGGACGCGTTGCCGATGCCGGCGAACAGCAGGATGCCGAAACCGGCTCCGCACAGCAGGGCCAGCCAGCGCTGGCCCTTGATGGTCTCCTTCAACGAGTCCGCCGCGGTGACACCGACGAGCATGACGACGAAGAGGAAGAGCATCATGATCGCGCCGGTGTAGACGACGACCTGGACGATGCCCAGGAAGTAGGCGCCGTTGGCGAGGTAGAACACCGCCAGGACGATCATGGTCCCGGCGAGGCACAGCGCGCTGTGCACGGCCTTGCGCATGAACACGGTGCACAGGGCGCCGATCACCGCGACGGTGCCGAGAACCCAGAACTGGACGGCTTCTCCGGTGGAGGTGGAGTACGCGGCCAGGTTGGCAGTCATGCCTCCGCCCCCTCTCCGGCGGACGTGCCCGACGGACTGGCCGAGGGGTGCAACTCGCCCTTGGAGACGGCCACCTGGCGCTCGGTGCCGGGTGCCGCCTCGGTCACCAGACCTCGGTAGTAGTCCTGCTCGTCGGTGCCCGGGAAGATCGAGTGCGGTGTCTCGACCATGCCTTCCTGGAGTCCGGCGAGCAGTTGCTCCTTGGTGTAGATGAGGTTGGCGCGGCTGCTGTCCGCGAGCTCGAACTCGTTCGTCATCGTCAGCGCGCGCGTGGGGCACGCCTCGATGCACAGCCCGCACAGGATGCAGCGGGCGTAGTTGATCTGATAGACGCGGCCGTAGCGCTCGCCCGGGGAGTAGCGCTCCTCCTCGGTGTTGTCCGCGCCCTCCACATAGATGGCGTCCGCGGGACAGGCCCAGGCGCAGAGTTCACAGCCGACGCACTTCTCCAGGCCGTCCGGGTGGCGGTTGAGCTGGTGCCGGCCGTGGAACCGCGGTGCGGTGGTCTTCTGCTGTTCCGGGTACTGCTCGGTCAGCCGCTTCTTGAACATGGCCTTGAAGGTCACGCCGAAACCGGCGACGGGGTTCTGGAAACCGGGCTTGGTCTCCTTCGGCTCCTCAGCCATCGGACCCCTCCTTTCCGTCACGAGATCCGGTAACCGGTCCATCACTCGCAGTATCGGACCCGCCACTGACAATCAGCTCCCGCTCACGGCGCGGACGGCGCCGCGGTACCGGCGGCAGCTCCTGTCCGGGCAGCGGGGGCACGGGGAATCCGCCGGCCATCGGGTCGAAGGCGGCGGGCTCGGCGGGCGTCTCCTGGCCCTTCCTGTCGCGGAAGATGTCCGCCACGAACGACAGCAGCAGGAGGACGAGGACGCCTCCGCCGACGTACAGGGCGATGTCCGCGAAGTCGTAGTTCTCGTTGCGCAGCGTCCGCACCGTCGCGACGAGCATCAGCCAGGCCACGGAGACCGGGATGAGCACCTTCCAGCCGAGCTTCATGAGCTGGTCGTAGCGGACGCGCGGGAGCGTGCCGCGCAGCCAGATGAAGAAGAACAGCAGGAGCTGCACCTTCACCACGAACCAGAGCATCGGCCACCAGCCGTGGTTGGCGCCCTCCCAGAAGCTGCTGATCGGCCAGGGCGCACGCCAGCCGCCCAGGAAGAGCGTGGTGGACACGGCCGAGACCGTCACCATGTTCACGTACTCGGCGAGCATGAACAGCGCGAACTTGATCGACGAGTACTCGGTGTTGAAGCCGCCGACCAGATCGCCCTCGGACTCCGGCATGTCGAACGGGGCCCGGTTGGTCTCACCGATCATCGTCACGATGTAGATCAGGAACGAGACCGGCAGCAGGAGGATGTACCAGCGGTCCTGCTGCTGCTCGACGATCGTCGAGGTCGACATCGACCCGGAGTAGAGGAACACCGAGGCGAACGCGGCACCCATGGCGATCTCGTACGAGATCATCTGCGCGCAGGAGCGCAGACCGCCGAGGAGCGGATAGGTGGATCCGGAGCTCCAGCCCGCGAGCACGATCCCGTAGATGCCCACCGAGGCCACCGCGAGGATGTAGAGCATCGCGATCGGCAGGTCGGTGAGCTGCATCGTGGTGCGCTGGCCGAAGATCGAGACCTCGTTGTCCGCGGGCCCGAAGGGGATCACCGCGATCGCCATGAAGGCCGGGATGGCCGCGATGATCGGCGCGAGGACGTAGACGACCTTGTCCGCGCGCTTGACGACGAGGTCCTCTTTGAGCATCAGCTTCACGCCGTCGGCGAGCGACTGGAGCATGCCCCAGGGCCCGTGCCGGTTGGGGCCGATGCGGAGCTGCATCCAGGCGACGACCTTGCGCTCCCACACGATGGAGAAGAGCACGGTCACCATCAGGAAGGCGAAGCAGAACACCGCCTTGATGACGACCAGCCACCAGGGGTCGTGGCCGAACATCGAGAGGTCTTCAGCGGCGAGGTACGGCGTCATGCCTCCACCTCCTTGGGGGCCTCGGCGGCGATCGTCGCCGGGCCGATGCGGACGAGTGCGCCGGGCAGCGCCCCGGTGTCGGAGGCGACGCCCCCTCCGGTCGAGTTCAGCGGGAGCCAGACCACACGGTCGGGCATCTCGGTGATCTGCAGCGGGAGTTCGACCGCCCCGGCGGGACCGGTCACGGCGATGAGGTCGCCGTCCTTGACCCCGGCCTCGGCGGCGGTGGCGGCCGACACACGCGCGCGTGCCGCGTGCCGGGTCCCCGCGAGCGCGGTGTCGCCCTCCTGGAGACGCCCCTGGTCGAGCAGCAGCCGGTGTCCGGCCAGGACGGCCTCACCGGCGGCCGGACGGGGCATCTGCACCCCGGTCTCGCCGGGTTCGCCGGCCCGCTGTCCGTCCCAGGCGCCCAGCCGGTCGATCTCCCCGCGCGTGGTGCGCAGGTCCGGCAGCCCGAGGTGGACGTCCATCGCGTCGGCCAGCATCTGCAGGACCCGCGCGTCGGCGGGCGCGAGGCGCCGGGTCATCTGGTCCGGCTTGAGAGCCGCCTCGAAGGAGCGGACCCTGCCTTCCCAGTTGACGAAACTTCCGGCCTTCTCCGCGACCGCGGCGACCGGCAGGACGACGTCCGCGTGCTCGGTGACCTCGCTGGGCCGCATTTCGAGCGACACCAGGAAGCCGACCTCGGACAGGGCCTCACGCGCGCGTGCCGGGTCGGGGAGGTCGGCGACCTCCACGCCCGCCACCACCAGGGCGCGCAGCTCGCCGCCGACGGCGGCCTCCACGATCTGGCCGGTGTCACGGCCGTAGCGGTGCGGGAGTTCGGAGACGCCCCACGCGGCCGCGACCTCGTCCCGCGCGCGCGGATCGGTGGCCGGACGGCCGCCCGGCAGCAGCGACGGAAGCGCGCCGGCCTCGATCGCACCGCGTTCCCCGGCCCGGCGCGGGATCCACACCAGGCGGGCACCGGTGGCGGTGGCGGTCCGCACGGCGGCGGTCAGCCCTCCGGCCACGGAGGCCAGCCGCTCACCGACGACGATCACGGCGCCCTCGGCGCGCAGCGCCTCGGCGGCCTTCGCTCCGTCGCCCTCCAGCCCGACGCCGCTCGCGAGCGCGTCCAGCCACTCGGTCTCGGTGCCGGGGGCGGCCGGCAGCAGCGTGCCGCCCGTCTTCGTCAGACCGCGCGTGGCGTGCGTGGCGAGGGAGAAGGTCTTCTGACCGTGCCCGCGCCAGGCTTTGCGCAGCCGCAGGAAGACGCCGGGCGCCTCCTCCTCGGACTCGAAGCCCGCCAGCAGGACGGCGGGCGCCTTCTCCAGAGAGGTGTACGTGATGCCGGTGCCGTCGAGGTCCCGGCCGCGTCCGGCGACCCGAGCGGCCAGGAAGTCGGCCTCCTCGGAGCTGTGCACGCGCGCGCGGAAGTCGATGTCGTTCGTGTCGAGGGCCACGCGCGCGAACTTGCTGTACGCGTAGGCGTCCTCGACGGTGAGCCGGCCGCCGGTGAGGACACCAGCCCGGCCGCGGGCGGCGGCCAGTCCCTGGGCGGCGGCCTCCAGGGCCTCCGGCCAGGACGCCGGTTCGAGGACGCCGTCGGCGTTGCGCACCAGGGGGGTGTCGAGGCGGTCGCGCTGCTGCGCGTACCGGAACCCGAACCGGCCCTTGTCGCAGACCCATTCCTCGTTGACCTCGGGGTCCGGCGCCGCGAGACGCCGCATCACCTTGCCGCGCCGGTGGTCGGTGCGCGTCGCGCAGCCGCCGGAGCAGTGCTCGCACACGGAGTGCGAGGAGATGAGGTCGAAGGGGCGTGAGCGGAAGCGGTAGGCCGCCGAGGTGAGCGCGCCGACCGGGCAGATCTGGATCGTGTTGCCGGAGAAGTACGACTCGAAGGGGTCGCCGTCACCGGTGCCGACCTGCTGGAGCGCGCCCCGCTCGACCAGCTCGATCATGGGGTCGCCAGCGATCTGGTTCGAGAAGCGGGTACAGCGGGCGCACAGCACGCACCGCTCGCGGTCCAGGAGGACCTGGGTGGAGATGGGGACCGGCTTCTCGTACGTCCGCTTCTTGCCCTCGAAGCGGGATTCGGCGTTGCCGTGCGACATCGCCTGGTTCTGCAGGGGGCACTCGCCGCCCTTGTCGCAGACCGGGCAGTCCAGCGGGTGGTTGATGAGCAGCAGCTCCATCACACCGTGCTGAGCCTTCTCGGCGACCTGGGAGGTGAGTTGAGTCTTGACGACCATCCCGTCCGTACAGGTGATCGTGCAGGACGCCATGGGCTTGCGCTGGCCCTCGACCTCGACGATGCACTGGCGGCAGGCGCCGGCCGGGTCGAGGAGCGGGTGGTCGCAGAACCGGGGGATCTCGATGCCGAGTTGCTCGGCGGCCCGGATGACCAGGGTGCCCTTGGGCACGCTCATCTCGACGCCGTCGATCGTCAGCGAGACGAGGTCCTCCGGCGGGACCGCCGCTTCCCCGCCTCCGGAGGGAGCGCTGGTGGTCACTGTCATGCGTTCACCTCCGTGTGCTTGTCCGCCCAGACCGTGGACCTGGCGGGGTCGAAGGGGCAGCCGCGGCCCGTGATGTGCTGCTCGTACTCCTCGCGGAAGTACTTGAGCGAGGAGAAGATCGGCGAGGCGGCACCGTCGCCGAGGGCGCAGAAGGACTTGCCGTTGATGTTGTCGGCGATGTCGTTGAGCTTGTCGAGGTCGGACATGACGCCCTTGCCGGCCTCGATGTCGCGGAGCAATTGGACGAGCCAGTACGTTCCCTCACGGCAGGGCGTGCACTTGCCGCAGGACTCGTGGGCGTAGAACTCGGTCCAGCGGGTGACGGCGCGGACGACGCAGGTCGTCTCGTCGAAGCACTGGAGTGCTTTCGTGCCGAGCATGGAACCCGCGGCGCCCACTCCTTCGTAATCAAGAGGGACGTCGAGATGCTCGTCGGTGAACATCGGGGTCGAGGAGCCGCCCGGCGTCCAGAACTTCAGCCGGTGGCCGGGGCGCATCCCGCCACTCATGTCGAGGAGTTGACGCAGGGTGATGCCGAGGGGTGCCTCGTACTGGCCGGGGCTGGCGACATGGCCGCTGAGCGAGTAGAGCGTGAAGCCCGGAGACTTCTCGCTGCCCATCGACCTGAACCATTCCTTGCCTTTTTGGAGAATTGCGGGAACTGACGCGATGGATTCGACGTTGTTCACAACAGTTGGACACGCATAAAGGCCCGCGACAGCAGGGAAAGGGGGGCGGAGCCGCGGTTGACCACGGCGGCCTTCGAGCGAGTCGAGCAGCGCGGTCTCCTCACCGCAGATGTACGCGCCCGCGCCCGCGTGCACGGTGAGCTGGAGGTCGAGTCCGCTGCCCAGGATGTTCTCGCCGAGGTAGCCCGCCGCGTAGGCCTCTCGTACGGCCTCGTGCAACCGCCGCAATACGGGGACGACTTCACCGCGGAGATAGATGAAGGCATGCGAAGACCGGATGGCGTAGCACGCGATCACGATGCCCTCGATGAGGCTGTGCGGGTTCGCGAAGAGGAGCGGGATGTCCTTGCAGGTTCCCGGCTCCGATTCGTCGGCGTTGACAACTAGATAGTGAGGTTTGCCGTCTCCCTGGGGAATGAACTGCCATTTCATTCCGGTCGGGAAGCCGGCGCCGCCACGGCCCCGCAGCCCGGAGTCCTTGACGTACGCGATCAGGTCGTCCGGTGACATGGCGAGTGCCTTGCGCAGGCCCTCGTACCCCTCGTGCCTTCGGTAGACGTCCAGCGACCAGGACCTGTCCTCGTCCCAGAAGGCCGACAGCACGGGTGCGAGCAGCTTTTCCGGACTTGTCTCGTTGATCTCGGCTGCCAAGGTCATCACTCCCCCTCCTCTGCCACGGGACCCGCCGGGTGGGACGGGTCGGAGGCCGACGTGTCCTGCGGCGCGTCGTGCGAGCTCGGGTGCTCGGCGGGCCGCTGGTTCTGAGGTGCTCCTCCGCCGCGCGGATGCACCACGCGCGCGGGGGCGCTCTCCCCCTTGGCCAGGCGCAGGCCCACGAGGGACGCGTGGCCCGCGCTGCCGCCGGCCTCCACCGCGCCCTCGCGCTCGTCGGGGAAGCCCGCCAGGATCCGGGCGGTCTCCTTGAAGGTGCACAGCCGGGCGCCGCGGGTCGGCTCGACGTCGGCGCCCGCGCGCAGGTCGTCGACGAGGCGCTTGGCGGAGTCCACGGTCTGGTTGTCGAAGAACTCCCAGTTGACCATCACGACCGGCGCGAAGTCGCAGGCCGCGTTGCACTCGATGTGCTCCAGGGTGACCTTGCCGTCACCGGTGGTCTCCCCGTTGCCGACGCCCAGGTGGTCCTGGAGAGCCTCGAAGATGGCGTCGCCGCCCATGACGGCACACAGGGTGTTGGTGCAGACACCCACCTGGTAGTCGCCGCTCGGCTTGCGCCGGTACATCGAGTAGAAGGTCGCGACGGCGGCGACCTCGGCCGTCGTCAGGCCCAGTACCTCCGCGCAGAACCGCTGTCCCGTGCGCGTGACGTGGCCCTCCTGCGACTGCACGAGATGCAGCAACGGAAGGAGAGCCGAGCGGGAGTCGGGGTAGCGGGCGATGATCTCGCGCGCGTCCGCCTCCAGCCGGGCCCGGACGTCGGCCGGGTAGTCGGGCGCGGGCAGTTGGGGCATGCCCAGGCTGACGCCCTCGGGGGTGGTGGTCACCGGTCGACGCCTCCCATCACGGGGTCGATGGACGCGACGGCGACGATGACGTCGGCGACCTGGCCGCCTTCGCACATCGCCGCCATGGCCTGCAGGTTGGTGAAGGACGGGTCGCGGAAGTGGACCCGGTAGGGGCGGGTGCCTCCGTCGGAGACGACGTGCACCCCGAGTTCGCCCTTGGGCGACTCGACCGCCGTGTACGCCTGTCCCGGCGGCACGCGGAAGCCCTCGGTCACCAGCTTGAAGTGGTGGATCAGGGCCTCCATGGAGGTGCCCATGATCTTCTTGATGTGGTCGAGGGAGTTGCCGAGACCGTCGGGGCCGAGCGCGAGCTGGGCGGGCCAGGCGATCTTCTTGTCGGCGACCATGACCGGGCCGGGCTGGAGCCGGTCCAGGCACTGCTCGATGATCCGCAGCGACTGGCGCATCTCCTCCAGGCGGATCAGGAAGCGCCCGTAGGAGTCGCAGGTGTCGGCGGTCGGGACCTCGAAGTCGTAGTTCTCGTAGCCGCAGTACGGCTGGGACTTGCGCAGGTCGTGCGGCAGGCCGGCCGAGCGCAGGATCGGGCCGGTGGCGCCGAGGGCCATGCAGCCGGCCAGGTCGAGGTAGCCGACGTCCTGCATGCGGGCCTTGAAGATGGGGTTCCCGGTGGCGAGCTTGTCGTACTCGGGAAGGTTCTTCGTCATCTTCTTCACGAACTCGCGGATCTGGTCCACCGCGCCCGGGGGCAGGTCCTGGGCGAGTCCGCCGGGGCGGATGAACGCGTGGTTCATCCGCAGGCCCGTGATCAGCTCGTAGATGTCGAGGATGAGCTCACGGTCACGGAAGCCGTAGATCATGATCGTGGTGGCGCCCAGCTCCATGCCTCCGGTGGCGATGCACACCAGATGGGAGGAGAGTCGGTTCAGCTCCATCAGGAGCACCCGGATGATGGAGGCGCGGTCGGGGATCTGGTCGGTGATCCCGAGGAGTTTCTCGACGCCGAGACAGTAGGCCGTCTCGTTGAAGAACGGCGTCAGGTAGTCCATGCGCGTGACGAACGTGGTGCCCTGGGTCCACGTGCGGAACTCGAGGTTCTTCTCGATGCCGGTGTGGAGGTAGCCGATGCCGCAGCGGGCCTCGGTGACGGTCTCGCCGTCGATCTCCAGGATGAGCCGGAGCACGCCGTGGGTGGACGGGTGCTGCGGGCCCATGTTGACGATGATGCGCTCGTCGTCGGACTTGGCCGCGGACTGGGCGATCTCGTCCCAGTCGCCGCCGGTGACCGTATATACGGTGCCCTCGGTCGTCTCGCGGGGCGAGGCGGCCGATGCCCCGGAAGGGGTCTGCGTGCTCATGAGTACGACCTCCGCTGGTCCGGAGCCGGGATCTGGGCGCCCTTGTACTCGACGGGGATGCCGCCGAGGGGATAGTCCTTGCGCTGCGGGAAGCCCTGCCAGTCGTCCGGCATCATGATCCGCGTCAGCGCGGGGTGGCCGTCGAAGATCAGGCCGAAGAAGTCGTACGTCTCGCGCTCGTGCCAGTCGTTCGTCGGGTACACGGTGACGAGCGAGGGGACGTGCGGGTCCGCGTCCGGGGCGCTGACCTCCAGCCGGATCAGCCGGTTGTGGGTGATCGAGCGCAGGTGGTAGACGGCGTGCAGCTCGCGGCCCTTGTCCTGCGGGTGGTGGACGCCGGAGACGCCGGTGCACAGTTCGAACCGCAGGGCCGGGTCGTCGCGCAGGGTCTGGGCGACGGGGAGCAGGTACTCGCGTTCGACGTGGAACGTGATCTCGTCGCGGTCGACGACCGTCTTGTCGATGACGTTCTCGGGGACGAGTCCCTGTTCCTCGAGAGCCCCCTCCAGTTCGTCGGCCACCTCGTCGAACCAACCGCCGTAGGGGCGGGTGGCCGCGCCGGGCAGCCGGATCGAGCGGACCAGGCCGCCGTAGCCGGAGGTGTCGCCGCCGTTGTTGGCGCCGAACATGCCGCGCTGGACGCGGATCTCCTCGCCCTTGTCGCCTCGCTGGCCGGGAAGGTTGGAGGCGCTCAGGTCCTTCTCGGGGTTGGCCCCGTTGCCGTTCGCGTCGCTCACCGCAGCAGGCCCTTCATCTCGATGGTGGGAAGCGCCTTGAGCGCCGCTTCCTCCGCCTCGCGGGCCGCTTCCTCGGCGTTCACACCGAGCTTGGAGCTCTGGATCTTCTGGTGGAGCTTGAGAATCGCGTCCATCAGCATCTCGGGCCGCGGCGGACATCCGGGCAAATAGATGTCGACCGGGACGATGTGGTCGACTCCTTGCACAATGGCGTAGTTGTTGAACATTCCGCCCGATGAAGCACAAACCCCCATGGAAATGACCCACTTGGGGTTGGGCATCTGGTCGTAGACCTGCCGCAGCACCGGCGCCATCTTCTGGCTCACCCGGCCGGCCACGATCATCAGGTCGGCCTGGCGAGGCGATCCGCGGAACACCTCCATACCGAAGCGGGCCAGGTCGTAGCGCCCGGCGCCGGTCGTCATCATCTCGATGGCACAGCAGGCGAGTCCGAATGTCGCGGGGAAGACGGACGCCTTGCGCACCCAGCCCGCGGCCTGCTCGACGGTCGTCAGCAGGAATCCGCTCGGCAGCTTTTCTTCGAGTCCCATGTCTTAAAGGCCCCTCAGTCCCATTCCAGGCCGCCGCGCCGCCATACGTACGCGTAGGCGACGAAGACGGTGAGCACGAAGAGCAGCATCTCCACGAGCCCGAAAACACCCAGGGCGTCGAAGGTGACGGCCCAGGGGTAGAGGAAGACGATCTCGATGTCGAAGACGATGAAGAGCATCGCCGTCAGGTAGTACTTGATGGGAAAACGCCCGCCGCCGACCGGCGTGGGGGTCGGCTCGATGCCACACTCGTAGGCGTCGAGTTTGGCGCGGTTGTACCGCTTCGGACCGATCAGCGTGGCCATGACCACGGAGAAGATCGCAAAGCCTGCCCCGAGGGCTCCCAGTACGAGGATCGGCGCATACGCGTTCACGCTCCTCGCTCCTCTCAGTCGGCACTGACTGGTGGCGGTTTTCGGCGGGCCCGCACCCCTGCCTCGTCAGCACCGCGAACCCCACCCGTCCCGGCGAAGATCGCGGACATGTGAAGCAGGTCACAAGCCCAACTGCCTCGCATCTTATGCCCGGCGGTCTGTGATCTGCGACACGGGGTATTGCCTTAGCTTTGTGATCTCCACCACCTGACGAACGATCATGAAGTCGGATGAGCAGTGATCTTCACACGCGAAGCGTCAGGTCGATCACCAGACGTGACATTTTCGCTCATCACCGCAGGCCCAGGGGGTCGTCTCCATATCAAGAGACTTCCGCTGCATGCAAATTCGCGCTGGACGCACCCCCTTGATAGAGGACCGCGTTCACACGTCGGGGGGATCAACGGGACCGATGTGGACACGTGCACGCGTTCACGAGCGGGCGCGACGACGAGGCGACGAGGGTTCACGCGCGGGACGCGGGCGCCCGGGTGACCGTTCCGTGACCTGCGCCACATCTACCTATGGGTCAGATAAACCGGGCTTGGCCATCCGCTTCAACCGGTGGTAGGTGGCGGGCAATTCGGACGTAATACTGAAAGGCCATGATCACGGGCCTGGTGGACAGTGTCCGCAATGCCCGTTACGGCGTCAATAAAGAGTGACGCGCGACGAATTCGGCGGCCGATTGAACAACTGTGGCGCACCACACGTTTCTTGAAGGTATGGAGGAGCCCCTGGTACCGCTAGTACCCATGTCCCACACCGCACACATACGAAGCCACCGGAAGCCCCGTCGCAACGCTCCGTCGCTCGCGATGCGCGCCGGAGTTGCCGGTGGCGTCCTCAGCACCCTCGCCGTGGCCGCGGCCGCGGGTTCGGCGAGCGCCGCCGAGCCCGTCACGCAGACCATGGAGCTGCCGACCCTGACGGCCGACCTGGCCAACCAGGTCGCCCAGTCCGCGGACGCCACCCAGCAGGCGGCGGCCGACTACCAGCTCCAGGCGGAGCGCGACGCGGCGGCCGCCAAGGCCGCCAAGCAGGCCAAGGCCGACCTGGCGGACGCCAAGAAGAAGGCCGAGGCCAAGAAGAAGGCAGAGGCCGCGCGCAAGGCCGCGGCGGCCGACGCCGTCTCGCGTTCCTCGGCGCGGACCACCCTGTCGGCGAGCGCGTCCACGTCCACGAACGTCGCGGCCCCGGCCAGCGGCAGTGTCGCGACCGTTGTCGCCTTCCTCAAGGCGCAGGTCGGCGACGCGTACGTCATGGGCGGCACCGGACCCAACGCGTGGGACTGCTCGGGTCTGGTGCAGGCGGCGTTCAAGCAGGTCGGCGTCGACCTGCCGCGTGTCTCGCAGGACCAGTCGGTGTCCGGTACGCCGGTTTCCCTGTCCAATGTCCAGGTCGGCGACATTCTGTACTGGGGCTCGGCGGGTTCGGCCTACCACGTCGGTGTGTACATCGGTAACGGCCAGTACCTCGACGCGGCCAACCCCTCCAAGGGCGTCGTGATCCAGGACCTGTCGGGCTACCCGGCCACGGGCGCGGTGCGCGTGCTCTGACCCCCGGGTGAACAGCCGAAAGGACCGCTTCCTGTGCGGGGAGCGGTCCTTCGGGCTGTTCCGGACCCGGCGGCGGTGCCGACGGCGTCAGGAGCCGCCCCGGTGAGCACCGGGGCGGCGCGTGCGGGTCAGGCCTTCGGGGCGACCTTCGAGAGGCCGTTGATGATGCGGTCCATCGCGTCGCCGCCCGTGGGGTCGGTGAGGTTCGCGAGCATCTTGAGGGTGAACTTCATCAGCATCGGGTGGGTCAGACCGCGCTGCGTGGCGATCTTCATGACCTTCGGGTTGCCGATGAGCTTCACGAAGGCGCGGCCCAGCGTGTAGTAGCCGCCGTAGGTGTCCTTCAGTACGCGCGGGTAGCGGTGGAGGGCCAGTTCGCGCTGGCCCGGGGTGGCGCGGGCGTGGGCCTGGACGATGACGTCGGCCACGATCTGGCCGGACTCCATGGCGTAGGCGATGCCCTCGCCGTTGAAGGGGTTCACCAGGCCGCCGGCGTCACCCACGAGCAGCAGGCCCTTGGTGTAGTGAGGTTGACGGTTGAAGGCCATCGGGAGGGCCGCACCGCGGATCGGGCCGGTCATGTTCTCGGGGGTGTAGCCCCAGTCCTCCGGCATCGAGGCGCACCAGGCCTTCAGGACCTCGCGCCAGTCGAGCTCCTTGAAGGAGTCGGAGGTGTTGAGGACACCGAGGCCGACGTTCGAGGTGCCGTCGCCCATGCCGAAGATCCACCCGTAGCCGGGCAGCAGCCGGTCCTCGGCGCCCCGGCGGTCCCACAGCTCCAGCCACGACTCCAGGTAGTCGTCGTCGTGGCGCGGCGAGGTGAAGTACGTACGGACGGCGACGCCCATCGGGCGGTCCTCGCGGCGGTGCAGGCCCATCGCGAGCGAGAGGCGGCTGGAGTTGCCGTCCGCCGCCACCACCAGCGGGGCGTGGAAGGTCACCTCCCGCTTCTCCTTGGAGTCGGCGTCGCCCAGCTTGGCGTGCACGCCGATGATCCGGCCGGTGCGCTCGTCGAGGATCGGGGCGCCGACGTTGCAGCGCTCGTACAGCCGCGCGCCCGCCTTCTGCGCCTGGCGCGCGAGCTGCTCGTCGAAGTCGTCCCGCTTGCGCACGAGTCCGTAGTCGGGGAAGGAGGCGAGATCCGGCCAGTCGAGCTGGAGGCGCACGCCGCCGCCGATGATGCGCAGGCCCTTGTTGCGCAGCCAGCCGGCTTCCTCGGAGATGTCGATGCCCATCGACACGAGCTGCTTGGTCGCGCGCGGGGTCAGTCCGTCACCGCAGACCTTCTCGCGCGGGAAGGCCGTCTTCTCCAGGAGCAGGACGTCGAGCCCCGCCTTCGCCAGGTAGTAGGCGGTGGTGGAGCCGGCTGGCCCGGCCCCGACGACGATGACGTCGGCGGTGTTCTCGGAGAGTGGCTGGGACTCGGTCACGGCGGGGTCTCCCCAAGACTCGAAATCAACGTGCCGACGGGCACTGGACATGGGCAGTCTATGCAGCGGTACCGATCACCCGGCTGAAGGGCTGCCCCGTGAACCGAGCTCTCCCCGATGTACGCCTGCGTGTCCCCACCGACGAGGACGCTCTCGAGTGGCACCGGGTCTTCGACGACCCCGAGGTCATGGAGTTCCACGGGGGCCGGGCGGCCGAGCGGTCCGTCTACGAGGAACTCACGGCGCGCCAGCGGCGGCACGACGCGGAGTACGGGTTCTGTCTGTGGACGATGGTCGGCCCCGGGGACGAGGTGCTGGGCTTCACGGGCGCGCAGCCCTGGCCGCACGCCTGGGGCCCGGCCGGGAAGATCGAGATCGGCTGGCGGCTGGGGCGGGCGCACTGGGGCAAGGGGTATGTCACGGCGGCGGCGCGGACCACCCTGGAGCGGGTCCGCGCGGCGGGCGTCACGGACGTCGTCGCCATGGTCAACGCGGGCAACACCCGGTCCATCGCGGTGACGAGACGGCTCGGCATGGAGCTCGCGGAGCGGTTCACGCTGCCCTCGTCGCGGCAGGAGGGCCACCGCTACCGGCTGGCCCTGTGACCCCTGCCGGTACCGGCCCCGCACCGGAACCCCGAGCGTCTCCTCATGGCTTTCGGACGGAGTCCCCCGGGTCTCCTCAAGGCCTCCGGACGGAGCCCCTCGCGTCTTCTCATGGCTTCCGGAAGGGCACGGGCGAGGCTTACCCTTCCGGTACCGCTGGGGGTGACGTCTGTGCGCATAACACCCAAGACACCCGAAGTGCGCGTGCCGCGGCTCGTCGGTCTGATGGCCGTGGACGCGCGTGAGACGGCTGAGGCTCGCGGTGTTCTGCTCGCCGCGCCCGACCGGCCCGATTTCCATCGGACGGTCGTCGACTACGTCGTACGGCAATTTCCGCAGCCCGGGGCCGAGGTGCCGCGCGGAGCCGTCGTGACGGTGTGGTTCGACCTGGGGGACGCGGAGGGCGGCGCAGGGGTGCGTGAGCCCCGTCCGCCCCGCCCGCCGTCGGGCGGGCTGCGGCGTGAACTCGACCTGCCCGGCGACCCGTTCGTGGTCCTCAGGTAGCCGGCTCCGGAGTGCCCCCGGGCGCCGAGCGGGGTCAGGCCGTCTTGTAACCCCGGTGGAGGGCCACGATGCCGCCGGTCAGGTTGCGCCACGCCACCTTCGACCAGCCGGCGCCGATCAGCCGCTGGGCCAGTTCCGGCTGGGTGGGCCAGGCGCGGATGGACTCGGCGAGGTAGACGTACGCGTCGGGGTTGGAGGAGGCGGCGCGGGCGACCGGGGGCAGCGCGCGCATCAGGTACTCGGTGTAGACCGTGCGGAACGGCGCCCAGGTCGGGTGCGAGAACTCGCAGATCACGACGCGTCCGCCCGGCTTGGTCACGCGGTACAGCTCGCGCAGCGCGGCGTCGGTGTCCTGGACGTTGCGCAGCCCGAAGGAGATCGTGACGGCGTCGAACGTGTCGTCCTTGAACGGCAGCTTCGTCGCGTCACCGGCGGTCAGCGGCAGCCAGGGGTGGTTCCGCTTGCCGACGCGGAGCATCCCGAGGGAGAAGTCGCAGGGGACGACGTACGCGCCGGTGCGGGCGAAGGGGAGCGAGGAGGTCGCGGTGCCGGCCGCGAGGTCCAGGATCTTCTGCGCGGGGCGCGCGTCGACCGCCTTCGCGACCTCTCTGCGCCACGCCCGGTCCTGTCCGAGCGACAGCAGGTCGTTCGTCAGGTCGTACCGTTCCGCCACGTCGTCGAACATCGAGGCGACTTCGTGCGGCTGCTTGTCCAGGGATGCGCGGATCACGGTCCCCATTGTGGCAGTACGGGCCCGACGGCTCTTCGGCGCCCGGCCGGGAACCGGTCGCCGATCCCGCGCACGGGAAGGCGCCGCGCCCGCCCCCGTGAACCGGGGAGGGTACGGCGCCGTTCCGAGGCCGACGTGTTCCGAGGCCGACGTGTTCCGGCGCGCGCCGGGTGCCGCGTGTCGGGTGCCGCGCGCCGGGTACTGCGTGCCGCGTGCCGGGTGCCGGGTGCCGGGTGCTGGGTACTACCGCGCGGGCTAGGGGACCTCCGCGAACACCGCGTTGATGGTGTGGTTGGCGTTCATGGTGATCGTGTAGTTCGGCGTGGTGTCCGTCTGGCGCACACCGTCGACGTCCCAGCCGACGAGCTGGAAGCCCGGGCTCACATCGGCGGTGACGGTGACCTGCGTGCCGGGGTCGTACGGTCCGTACTCGCTCGGGCTGAGGCTGCCCCCGGCGGGCGGGGAGGAGGTCATGGTGAGGGAGACCCGGTTGGTGACCTGGGAGGCCCGGTAGCCCGCCAGGAACTCGGCGGCCCGCGTCGCGTTGGCGGCGTTGTTGTTGTTCTCGTCGCCGAGGGCCTGGCCGCCCAGCAGGTTCACGGTGTTGGAGTACTGGTTGACGACCGCGCACGGCTGGGTGCAGGCGCTGGAGTAGGCCATGATCGTGTGGTGCCGCTGGTCGGCGGTGACCCACCCGTAGTTGTCGGTGCCCACGGGAGTCGTACCGCCCTGGGACACCACCGTCTTGCGGTCGTGCTTGAGACCGAAGTTGTGCCCGATCTCGTGCGCGAGGTTCTCCCACGCGGTGATGGAGAAGGCGCTGGTGACCGAGAACGCGTTGTTGCTGGTCCCCGGGCCCGCCGGGGTGGGCAGGTTGGCCTGTCCGGAACTGTCCTCCGCCGGGATGGAGGCGATGAGCGCCACCAGGTCCGCGCTGTACGCGAGCCGCTGGGCGGCGGCCGGGGCTCCGAGCGTCACGTTCAGGGGGTTGCTGATCATGCTCAGCAGGGTTCCGGCGTTCTCGCGGGCGACGCCGGTCGCCGCGGTCTCGTATGTGTTCACGACGTGCACGCTGGCGGGCACCTGGCTGGTCGCGAGGGCCCTGTTGAGCTGGTTCACGCCGTACCGGATCCGGCTCTGGACGGCGGCGGTGGAGCCGAGTTCGGTGACGGTGGCCGGGGTGTAGGCGACGACGATGTCGATGGCCGCGGGATTGTCGGGGGTGGCGATCCGCCGCCCCGGCTCGTGCGGCCTGACCGACCTGGTCGGCGGCACGGTCACCGTGTCGACGCCCTGGCCGCTCGGCGGCAGTTTCAGCGCGTCGATCTCCTGCAGCAGGTACCTGCCCGGCCGCTTGGCCACCGGCTTGTACAGGTACTGGCGGAAGCCGGCCTCGATCTCGCCGGACAGCGTGACCGGTCCGGCCGTGCACGCTCCGATGATGGACACGGAGATCGTGTTGTCCGGGTTCTTCGGGTCGTGGCCGGACCAGAACACCGTGCCGTCCGGGTCCTGGCGCTTGAAGTCCTCGATCGCCGTGAAGCCCTTCTGGTGCTCGAAGAGCGGGAAGGTGCGGCGCTCGGGCACGCCGTCGCGCTGTCTGCGGCACAGTGAATGGAAGTCCTTGGGATTCGCGCGCATCACCGCGCTGCGCTTCACCCAGGGCTCGGGGTCGTGGCTGGGCCCGGGTCCGGCGGCGGCGGGTGTGTTCACGGCCAGCGACAGCGCGGCGGCGAGTGCGGTCGCCGCGGTGGACGCGGCGATCAGGGAACGACGCATGAGGAACGTCAGCCTCTCTGTGGGGGTTTCTCCCATGCTCCGTAACCAAGATCGCGCCCGGCTCGTTGTACACGTCCACGCACGGCCAACCGGGGTGAGGTTCACCCTTCAAGCCGCTACGGCAGCAGCCGGGGCCGCTTCCGGGCGGCCACGTCCTCGACCCAGCCGAACAGCGGGATCGCGATCCAGATCAGCAGCCAGCCGACGGCGAACATGAACCACTGGCTCTCCAGAGGCAGCCATTTCTCGAAGGCCGGCACGTTCCAGAACCGGTCGATCAGCGGGACGGCCAGGATCAGTGCCACCTCGTGCCAGAGGTAGATCGTCACCGCCCGCCCGTTGAAGATCGTCACCGTGCGGTCGAGCCTCCTGAAGCGGGCCAGCCAGGCGAAGTCGACGTCGTGACGGGCCTTGAAGTACATCAGCGCCGTCACGAAGCCCGCCGACCAGAAGGCCTGTGCGAGGGGGATGTCGTCCAGGTCGTAGGTGCCGTACTCCGCCTGGTGCGCGAGGGCGTACCAGGCGCCGTAGGCGAGGGCGGCCGCCGAGGCGAGCACCACCGCGGCCGGCTTCAGGCGCCGGAGGGTCCCCTCCCGGTGGGCGAAGCCGAGGAGCCAGCAGAAGAGGTAGGTGGCGAGGTCCGTGAGGGCGCTGCCGAGGCGGCCGTCCGGCGGCTGCCATCCGTACTGGAACACCACGATCGGGACGAGGGAGAGGAGCAGCACCGGTATCGGGGCCCGGCGGAAGGTGTTCAGCAGCAGCGGGGAGAGCAGCACGAACCACAGGTACGTCCGCAGGTACCAGAGGATCTCCCAGGCCTGTTCGCCCCACCGACTGCCCGGAGGGTCGCCGACCGGGACGATCCAGAACACGATCTGCCATCCCGGCATCCAGCCGTGGATCAGCATCGCCATCACGACGAAGAGACCCCAGAACCAGAACGGCGGCAGCAGTCGCCGCAGCCGGCCGCGGACCACCGCGAGCGCGGGGCGCTCCAGGGACTTGGCCATCAGGGTGCCGGCGAGCGCGAACATCACGCCCATCGACGGGAAGACCAGCCCGGCCCAGGCCCAGCCGAAGGTGTGGTACGTCACGACACGGACCAGGGCGACGGCCCTGAGCGCGTCGAAGTAACGGTCGCGGCCGCCCGATCTCCCTCGCGGGGCCGGAGGGGCCGCCACGGCCTCCTCCCCGTCACCGGCCGGCGGCACCTCCGTCGCGACCGTCCCCGGCTCCTCGGGGACGTACGGGCTCGACTCCTCCGGGACGTACGGCCACTGCTCCTCGTACGGGATCGCCTCCGCGTACGGCACCGGCTGCTCGTACGGCGACTGCTCCGCGTACGGCACCGACTGCTCGTACGGCGGCTGCTCGTACTGCTGCCGGTATCCGGGGTCCACCTGGTGCCCGTATTGCCCGTACTGCCAGTGCTGCCCGCCCTGCCCGTACTGCCCGTCCTGTCTTTGCTGTTCGTGTTCCGGCGTCCAGCTCATCTAGCTCACTCCTGCCGGGGTTCCGACCTCGCCCGTGCGTTTGAGCTTCTGCCAGCGGAGGCGGCCGCCGGTCAGGGCCGTGACGCAGGAGTGGATCAGGACCAGGTACATCATCTGGCGGTAGGCGAGTTGCTGCAGCGGCAGCATCGCGAGGTAGCGGTACCTCTCCCGGTCGAGCCGGAACGCGTAGGCGGCGCAGACCAGTTGGATCGCGAGGACGGCCAGCCAGGCGAGCAGCGCGGCCCGGAAGTCCACGAAGATCATCGAGTAGGCGGTGAACACGTCGATGAGCGGCGCGAAGACCGGCGTGACGATCTGGAAGAGCACCACCAGCGGCATGCCCACGCGCCCGAAGCGGCCCGAAGGACCCTTGTCCGTGAGGGACTTGCGGTGCTTCCACAGCGCCTGCATGGTGCCGTACGACCAGCGGTAGCGCTGCGACCAGAGCTGTTGGAGCGAACCGGGCGCCTCCGTCCAGGCCTTGGCGTGCTCCTGGTAGACGACCCGCCATCCCGCGCGGTGCATGGCGATGGTGATGTCGGTGTCCTCGGCGAGCGTGTCCTCGCTCATGCCGCCGACCTCCAGCACCGCGTCCCGGCGGAAGGCGCCGATCGCTCCGGGGATGGTGGGCATGCAGCGCAGCAGGTCGTACATGCGGCGGTCGAGGTTGAAGCCCATCACGTACTCGATGTGCTGCCAGGCGCCGATCACGGTGTCGCGGTTGCCGACCTTGGCGTTGCCCGCGACGGCTCCGATCTCCGGGTCGGCGAAGGGCTGGACGAGCTGGTGCACGGCGTCCGGCTCGAAGACGGTGTCGCCGTCCATCATCACGACGATGTCGTGACGGGCGTGCCGGACACCGTTGTTGAGCGCGGCGGGTTTGCCGGCGTTCTCCTGCCGGATGACGCGGACGTTCGGCATGCCGAGCGATGCGGCGATCTCGGACGTGTCGTCCTCGGAACCGTCGTCGACCACGATGATCTCGATCGGATGGGTGCTCTTCGCCAGTGACCGCAGGGTGTTGGCGATGCATTCCTTCTCGTTGTACGCGGGCACGACGACCGTCACCGGCCGGGTGACCGCGGGTCCCCAGCTGAACCTCCCGCCCCGGCCGCGCCGGCGGTTGCGCTGCCGGTGGTGCCGTCGGGCGAGGACCAGCATCATCGCGAACCGGCCCATGACGGCGACGCCGACGACCACGAGGAACCAGGAGAGCGCCGGTACGACCCATTCGGCGACCGCCACGGCGTAGACGAGCGCCTTGCCCTCGTAGAGGGTCGCGCCGGTCGCCCTGCGCTGGCCCGCCTGCGCCTCGGCGCTCGCGACGGCACCCGCCGAAGGTCCGCCGGCCGTCGCCGCGGCCCCGGACCCGGCGCCGCCGCGGCTCGCCGCCGGTCCCGACCCGGCCTGGTCCGCCGCCGCCCCGGATCCGCCCCTGCCGGCCGCGGCCCGGTTCAGTTCGGCCTGGGCGCCGCTGACCGTGGTGAAGGTGTAGCCCTTCGCCTTCATCTTCTTGATGTACGCGTCGAGCGCCCGGACCGTCTGCGAGCGGTCTCCGCCCGCGTCGTGCATGAGGACGATGGCGCCCTTGTTCTTCTTCGGTGTCGCCCACCGGACGATCTTCGAGATGCCCGGCTTCTTCCAGTCGTCGCTGTCGGTGTCGACGAAGACGCTGGTGTAGCCGAGGCCGCCGAGCTCCTTGTAGACGGGCCAGCTGTAGTTGTCGACGGCGCTGATCTCCGAGGAGTACGGGGCACGGAACAGTGTGGTCTGGACGCCGGCCGCGCCGGCCAGGGCCAACTGAGTCTGTTTCAGCTCACGTTGGAGCCGCGCGGTGCTCTGGTAGGAGAGATCGACGTGGCTGAAGGTGTGGATGCCGACCTCGTTGCCCTGGTTCACCAGCTTCTTCACCACGTCCGGGTAGCGGGAGACCATCGAACCGACCACGAAGAAGGTGGCGTCGACGTCGTTCTTCTCCAGGACCTCCAGGATTTCGGGCGTCCAGGTGGGGGTCGGCCCGTCGTCGAAGGTGAGCACGATGGTCTTGTCCGGTACGGACTGCGTCTTCGCGGTTCCGCCGGTGAACGTCAGGATGGGCCCGCCGTCGAGGATCTTCTGGGGGACCTTGTCGTAGGCCGCGCCGTCGCGCACCCGGGCGTCGTTGCCGATCTCCGAGCGCAGGTAGCCGTCGAGCAGCATGACGCTGACGAGGGCGAGCAGGAGCGTCAGGGCGAGGATGACACGGGGTTTCTGCAGGGCCGCGGCCTTCCCGGCGGCCCGCTCCAGCTTGGAGGGGGCCCGCCGACGGCCGCGCGTGGGTGTCGTCGTGGTCATGGAGTGGGCGCGCCCCGTCACTCGGCGCCGGTGGACGCGGAGGCCCCGGCGGTGGTCGTGGGGGGCGCGGCGGGCGCGGACCCGGTGAGCGGGCCCGACGGCGGGGCGCCGGTGGGTGCCCCGCTGGGCGCGGTGCCGGCGCCGGGCCCGCCGTAACCCCCGCCGGGTGCGGCGCCGGAGCGGCCGCCGCCGAAGGGGAGGAGCGAGGACGGCGTCAGCGAGGTGCCCCAGCCCATGAAGGCCATGCCGAGCACGACGGCGTAGCCGAGGCAGACGACGCCGACGAGCATCCCGACTCTGCTCAGCAGCCGGGCACGGCGCCCGGAACTGTCGACGAACACGGGGCCGGCCTCGGCCCTCCTGCCGCGTTTGCGGCTACGGCCACGCACCTGGACATGGTTTTCGACGGCGGACTCGGATTGCATTCCCCAGACGGTAGGACGCGTTTATGTGTCGGAAACTCCGAGTTCCGTATGAACGGCCCATGAGAGATGCCCGAGCCTGTACTTTCCCTATGAGAATCGAGAAATGCCCGCGCGCCCCGGACCCGATGGATACGGGAGATATGCACCGCTGTAAAGCCCGACTCGTCCCGTTTGCCTGCACTCTTGCCCAGGATTCCCCCGTACGCTGCCCATTCGGTATTCGGCTCCGGATGTGACACATTTCCAGTCGGGGAACGGCTGTTTGTTTTCGATCCGAGACAGACATCACACGAGATCACGAATGATCACGAGAGTGGGTGCGTGCGGAATGCGGAGTTTCCTGAGGCCGGCCGTGGGGGTCGTCTGCCTGGTGGCCCTGGCCTGTACGGGGTGCTCCTCCGGCAGCGGTGACGCCTCGGACCGGACGTCCGCGGGGGCCGGCCGGACGACGGCCGCGGCGGCGTCACCGGAGGCGGGTGCGGCGAAGGCGTCGGCCACCTCGTACGCGCCGTACGTGAGCGCCACGACCGCCGCGGACACCGACTCGGCGGGGTCGCCGACCACGTACAACCTGGCCTTCGTGATCTCGGACGGCAGCGGCTGCACACCGACGTGGGACGGGGCGTACGCCATCGGCGACACGGCGGTGAAGTCCCGCGTCTCGGCGCTCAAGGCGTCCGGCGCGCGGGTGCGGGTGTCGTTCGGGGGCGCCTCGGGCAAGGAGCTGGCGTCGACGTGCGACAGCGCGAGCGACCTCGCCGCGGCCTACGGGGCGGCACTGGACGCGGCCGGGTCCACGCAGGCCGACTTCGACGTCGAGGGCGCCCAGTTGAGCGACTCCGACGCGGTCGCGCTGCGCTCCGAGGCCATCGCGCTGCTCCAGAAGAAGCGTCCGGGTCTGACGGTGTCCTTCACCCTGCCCGTGATGCCGTCCGGGCTCGACGCCGACGGCCTGGCCCTGCTGGAGTCCGCCAACGACCACTCCGTGGACGTCTCCACGGTCAACATCATGACGATGAACTACGGCAGTTCGTACGCCGGCGACATGGGCGACTACGCGATCACGTCCGCCGAGGCGGCCCACACCCAGTTGAGGAAGGTGTTCGGACTGTCCGGCGCCGACGCCTGGAAGGGGCTCGCGCTCACCTCGATGATCGGCGTCAACGACGTGGACAACGAGACGTTCGGGCTCGCGGACGCCGCGCAGGTGCGGGAGTTCGCCGAGAAGAAGAAGGTGGCCTGGGTGTCGATGTGGTCGACGTTCCGCGACAGGCAGTGCGAGAAGGGCAGCGCCACGGCGGACGACGCGGCGACCGACTGCAGCGGCGTGCAGCAGACCGCGGGGGCGTTCGCGAAGGCCCTCGCGGGCTGATCCGGCGTCACGGGGCCGGGAGCCGTACAAGGGCCCTCCGCGGGCCGAGCAGGTGCCACGTGTCGTGGCGCGGGCCCGGGAGCGCCCGTAAGGCCGGGCCGGGGTGCCAGGGTCAACGGGCCCGGGAGCGCCCGCGAGGCCGGGCCGGCGTCAGGTGCCGGGGTCAGCGGGCCCGGTACACCAGTCGGCCGCCGATCACGGTCGCGACGCAGGTGCCCGCGCCGCGGTGGACCAGTTCGGCGCGGTCCGCGACGTCGAACACGGCGAACCGGGCGGGCCCGCCCGGCACCAGTCCGGGCAGCAGGATCAGCGGGGCCGGGGACAGCGCCGGCGGACCGGGGAGCCGGTCCGGCCGCCGTCCCACGGCGAGGCCGGCCCTGCGCACCGCGTCGAGCACGGCTCGCGAGCGCAGCTCGCCCGCCACCGCCACCGTGCCGTGCGCCAGCATCCGCTGGACCCCGCGCCGCGCGCTCGCGCCGAGGCGTGCGGGGTCGGCGCGGAAGATCCGCTTGGCCCGCTCCCCGCCGATGGGCTCGGTGCCGAAGCCTTCGGCCTCGCGCGGGTCCGGGTGGTAGGTGGCTTCCAGAAGCTCCGGGCCGTACGGGTTCAGCAGTCCCGGCGTCAGGATGCCGGGCCAGCGCCGCACCTTGGCGTCCGGACGGACCTCGGCCAGGTCCTCGTAGGGGCCGATGGCGGCGACGGCCGCCCCGTCGACCAGGACCGCGGTCCCGGCCGACTCCTCGGCCACGTGGATCGTCAGCACGGGGGCGTCAGTTGGACGCGAGCAGCTTGAGCTCGGGGTGTGCCGTGCCGCCCTCGATCGCCGTCGAGGAGATGTGGGACATGACGCGCTCGTCCACCGGGTCGTTCGCCGGGTCGTCGTGGACGACGATGTGCTCGTACGTCGTGGTCCGCTGGGCGGGGACCCGGTCCGCCTTGCGGATCAGGTCGATGATCTCCATGCGGTTGGAGCGGTGCTTGGCGCCGGCGGAGGAGACGACGTTCTCCTCCAGCATGATCGAGCCGAGGTCGTCCGCGCCGTAGTGCAGGGAGAGCTGGCCGACCTCCTTGCCGGTGGTCAGCCAGGAGCCCTGGATGTGGGCGACGTTGTCCAGGAACAGACGGGCGATCGCGATCATCCGCAGGTACTCGAAGAGCGTCGCCTGCGTACGGCCCTTCAGGTGGTTGTTCTCGGGCTGGTAGGTGTACGGGATGAACGCGCGGAAGCCGCCCGTCCGGTCCTGTACATCGCGGATCATCCGCAGGTGCTCGATGCGCTCGGCGTTGGTCTCGCCGGTGCCCATCAGCATGGTGGACGTCGACTCGACGCCCAGGCCGTGCGCGATCTCCATGATCTCCAGCCACCGCTCGCCGCTCTCCTTGAGCGGGGCGATCGCCTTGCGCGGGCGGGCGGGGAGCAGTTCGGCGCCGGCGCCCGCGAACGAGTCCAGACCGGCCGCGTGGATCCGCTGGACGGCCTCCTCGACGCTCACCTTGGAGATACGGGCCATGTGCTCGACCTCGGACGCGCCGAGGGAGTGGATGACCAGCTCGGGGTAGGCGCCCTTGATCGCGGCGAAGTGCTTCTCGTAGTACTCGACGCCGTAGTCCGGGTGGTGTCCGCCCTGGAACATGATCTGCGTCCCGCCGAGCTCGACGGTCTCCGCGCAGCGGCGCAGGATGTCGTCGAGGTCGCGCGTCCAGCCCTTGGCGGTGTCCTTGGGGGCCGCGTAGAACGCGCAGAACTTGCACGCCGTGACGCACACGTTCGTGTAGTTGATGTTGCGCTCGATGATGTACGTCGCGATGTGCTCGGTACCCGCGTACCTGCGGCGGCGTACGGCGTCGGCGGCGGCGCCGAGCGCGTGCAGCGGGGCGTCGCGGTAGAGGACGAGCGCCTCTTCCGGAGTGATCCGCCCACCCTCGGCGGCGCGGTCCAGCACGGACTGAAGGTCGGCCTTCTCGGTCACCGGGAGCGTCCCTTTCGTAAGGGTTGTGGACAGACTCAACCACCCTACGCCAGCCCGCCCCACCGGCCGACGCCAGGCCCACCGGCCGACCGGAGTCAGGTCTCCTGGCCGACCGGCGTCGGACGCCCCGGCCGGCCGACATCCGGCGCCCCGACCCGCCGGCGCACGGCGCACTGCCCGACCTCCGCCGCGCCCCGGGTCGGACACCGTCCGTCCTCCGCCGCCCCGGGCCGGGGTCAGGCCGCGTAGGCGCCGATCAGCAGCCCCACGTACGCCCCCGCGATCAGGAACGGGCCGAACGGGATCGACGTCTTGCGCCCCGCGCGCCGGGCGATCACCAGCGCCATCCCGTACAGCCCGCCGAACAGGAACCCGGCGAAGGTGCCGAGGACGACCACGCTCCACCCGTACCAGCCGAGCACCGCGCCGAGGCCGAGGGCGAGTTTCACATCGCCGAAGCCCATGCCGTTCGGGTTGACGAGGAAGAGCAGGAAGTACCCGCCGCCGAGCGCCAGCGCCCCGAACAGCGCCGTCGTCCACTCCCCCGCGTGCTCGGGCAACGCGGCGGCCACCCCGAGCAGGACGAGCGCCGCCGCCGCGAGCGGCAGGGTCAGCGCGTCCGGGAGCCGCTGCACCCGGAAGTCGACCACGGCGAGCAGGACGCCGAGCGGCGCGAGCAGCAGCCAGACGCCGAGCTCCGGACGCGTACCGGTCGCGAGGGCGAGTCCCGCGCAGAGGAGGGCGGTGACCGGCGCGACGAGAAGGACGCTGGGGCCGTAGCGGGTGCCGCCCGGGGAACGGGCGAGTCCCAGCCATCCGCGCGCGAGCCCGGTGATGGGCCGCCCTTCCGGGCAGCGGTCCCGCCACGGCTCGTCGGGGTCGACGGCGAAGCGGTACGCGGGCCTGGGCACCAGAAGCCCCGCCGCCGCGCCCCAGAGCGCGGCGGCGACGACGAGCCAGAGATCGAGATTCACGCGTTCCCCCAAGAGTGCGGTGTACCGGCCGGGCCGACCGGCGGCCCGGTGACGAGCGCCCCGGCCGTCGGCCACGGCCACCGACGTCCGCTCCCGGTCGGCGACCGGAGGCCGGAGCGGCCGGTGACCGGAGCGACGGGCGAGGCCGGGCGGCGGGCCTGGCGGTGGGCGGAGCCGGGTGGTGGCCGCGCCGCCCGGCCGGAAGCGGTCGGTGTGCGGGCCGGGCCCGAGGCCCGACCTGTCGTTGTGCGGGCCGGGCCCGAGACCCGACCTGTCGTTGTGCGGGCCGGATCCGAGCTCCGACCTGTCGTTGTGCGGGCCGGATCCGAGCGCCGGCCGGTCGTTGTACGGGCCCGACCCGAGCGCCGGCCGGTCGTCGTGCGGGCCCGACCCGAGGCCCGACCGGTCGTCGTGCGAGCCCGACCCGAGGCCCGACCGGTCGTCGTGCGGGTCGGGCCGAGGCCCGGCCTCTCAGCCCACCGCCGCCGTGCCGCTGCGCCAGGTCGGGAGGAGTTCGTCGAGCAGCGCCTCCGTCCGGGGCGGCAGCCCCCGCGCCCCGCTGCGGGACACCAGGTCCGCGGCGAGTCGCTTCAGCTTGTCCTCGTCGCCCGTCGCGTGCGTCGCGCGCAGCAGTTCGTTCCACAGCCGCTCGTCCGCCGGCGCCGAGTTCATCGACGCGTTCAGCGCCTCGATCGCCTTCTCCGCCCGGTCCTTCTCCAGGTGGAACGCGGAGAGCGCCAGACCGATGTCCGCCACGAGCAGCGGCAGTTGGGCGTCGATGATCTCGTGGGTGAGCCAGCCGTAACGCCCCTCGGGACGGTCGGCGAGCAGCGGACCGCGGACGAGGACGAGCGCGTCGGTGAGCAGCCGCCCGCGCACCACCCGGCTGTCGACCCCCTTGCCCTGCGTCGCCTCGTGGTAGAGGGAGCGCAGCACGTCCAGGTCGGAGACGACGGACTTGGCGAGCGTGAGCCGCCCGGTCGCGTCGGAGCCGAGGCGGGGGGTGCCGTCGGGGTCGTCGCCGAGCCAGCCGCGCAGCCGCTCGACGAGCGCGTCCCGCACGTCGTCGGTGACGCCGCGCGGCCACAGCGCGGAGGACAGCACACGCGGGTGCACCCCTTCGCGGTGCAGCAGGAGCAGCGCCAGCGCCTCGTGCAGCAGCGGACTGCGTTCGCCCTCGGGCGTCTCCAGACCGATGATCTCGTACGGGCCCACGAGCCGCGCGTACACGGCGGGCCGCCCCTGCTCGCTGATGTCGACGAGGAACGGCGGGGAGTCGGTCGGACCGTCGGGCCCGCCCTCCGGGTCCGCCTCGACGAAGAGTTCCACGACCGCCCGCTGCTGGGCGACCGGCAGCAGCTGCGCGTCGAGTTCGAGGCCGAGGAGCGGCGCGAGCAGCTTGCCCTCGCGGGTGACCTCCATCTCCCAGGCGGCGCCCGGCAGTTCACCGCTCTCGGTGCCGACGAGATAGCCGATGCCCAACCGGCCCGCGTCGGACGCGAGTTCGGCGAGCTTGAGGGCGTCCACGGGGGACGGTTCGGCGGCCAGGAGGACGAGGTGCGGGGCCCAACGGGTGTGCTGGGCGGGCCCGGTACGGCCGGTGAGCACCGAGTCGTGCCCGGCGGCTCCCAGCGCGCCGCGCCGCTGCCGCGTCTCGGCCTCCATGGTCTCGACGAGGGCCTCGATGTCGTCGAGGTGGCGCAGCCGGTTGGGCGCGAGCGGCGTCAGGTCCTCGCCGAAGCCGACGAGGGTGATCGTCATGCGGTCCGACCAGCCGTTGGTGGCCAGTTCGGCGGCGACGGAGGCGAAGACGCCCGCGCGGTCGGCCGCGCTGCCGCTCAGGGAGACGATGCCGGGCACGGCCTCCAGGTTGAGCAGCAGCCGGGAGTCGTCCATGGTGCCGAGGCTGACGAGGCCCGGGTAGGGGGCGGCGGTGTCGACCTCCTCGTACCGCTCGGCGTCCGCCCGTGCCAGCATCCAGAACGTCTGGTCCTGGCCGAGCTGCCACGGCGTGGGCGGTTTCCCGGCCGGCTGGGCGAGCTGGAGGTGCAGATCGCCGTTGCCGCCGAGCCAGGCCGCGTAGACGGTCGGCAGCGGGCGGGACTCGGCGGCGAGGGCGGCCGCGAGGCCGCGCAGCGACAGGTCGAGGAGGCGTACGCCCTCGGGGTCGGCGCCGACGAGCAGCGCGTCCTGGGCGTCCGCAGCGGATCCGGTGGGAACCGGCGGCTCCATCCCCCGGCGTCCGCCGACCGCGCCGAGCGCCGACTGCCACAGGGCCTGGCGGCGGCGCCGGCCGAGGGCGCCGAGGAGACCGGCGGCGAGGAGGGGCGCGCCGACGAGGGCCTCGGGCAGCCCGAAGGAGGACCCGCTGTCCTCGGAGGCCGAGGGTGCGCTCTGTCCGTCACGGGAGTCCGGGGCGGTCTCGCCGGAGGAGGCGCGGTCGCCGTCCTGGCCCTGGTCGCCGCCGGCCCGCTGCTGGGGGACGCGGAAGTGCGTGGTGTCGCGGTCGCCCTGCTCGCCCTGCCGGCCGGTGGCGCCCCGCTGTCCGCCGGCCTGCTGGTGGTCGCCGGTCTTCGCGTAGTCGTGGATCTGCTGCTGGACCTGCTCCGGGATACCGGGCTTGGCCTCGGGCATCTCGACGAGCTCGCCGCCGTGCGCGTCGCCGGGCATCTCCATGATCCAGCCGGGCCGGATGAGGCTGGCCTCGGACAGCTTGGACCCGTCGGGCTGCGTACGGTCCTTGTTGAGCTCGTAGATCTCCTTGTACCGGCGCCCGTCGCCGAGGTGGCGCTGGGCGATCTCCCAGAGGGAGTCGTGGTGGCGGCCCTCGGGGGGCTGGATCCGGTAGTACTTCGTGTCGCCGTGCCGGGCGGTGGAGCCGCCGTCCGGCTGGGCGGCGGCCCGGGCCGCGGCGTCGGCGGCCTGTTCGGCGACGGCGGCGGCTCCCGCGGCGGTCTGCTCCCGCTGCTGCCCGAACAGCGTGCCCGGGGTCTGCTGAGCGGCGGCGACGGAGCCGTGCTGGTTGCCTTCCGGGCTCTGGCCGAGCTGGGAGAGGCCCGGGGTGAAGCTCGCGGCGGCGGCCCCGACGAGCAGGAGTGCCGCGACGAGCTGACGGGCCAGCAACTGGCTGGCCCCGGCGCCCGGTACGCGGTTGGGCAGCCCGACGCCCGACAGCGCGGCCTTCATCTCGACGAGGACGCACGCGGTGAACTGCGCCCACGCGAGCCACACGATGACCGTCAGCACGTGGATGAACGTGCCGACGGTGATCTCCTGCTGGAGCCAGTCCAGCGAGGGCGTCCCGTGCGGCAGCGGCCAGCCCACGGCGACCACCAGCGCGCCGGGCACGCCGACGAGCAGGACCAGCAGGGCGACGAACGCCCCGAACGCCTTCACGAAGTCCCCGAACGTCCGACGACGCCGGGGCAGGGGCTGCGGCGTCCGATTCCTCGGACCCGGCGAGCCGCCCGTCGAACTGGAGGTGGTGCGTCGCGCCATGGCGGGTGTCCTGGGGTCGTTTGGGGAGGGTGTGAGTCGGGGGTGCCCCGAGCCTACTGAGAGTCTAAGGAGCCTGTCGAAGGCCGAGCGGAGGGCATTGACGCCACCCCGCCCGATTCGTCACCAACCGCCCGGGACAACCGAGTTGGCACCCACCCCGGAGCCCGTCGGCCGTCCTCTGTCTCCGCGGCCCTTCACACCACTCGCGGGACGGTCCTCACGAACCCCGCACAATCACCCTCCGGGGCGTCGGAGAGTGACTTTCGCGCCACCGGACGTGAATCCGGTCATTCAGGTCTCACCAGGCGGTCGCATAATCTGCCCCGGACGGGTCAAGTTCACCGGCACGCCGAGAGGGGAACCCGATGGCACTGAGGCGTGACGCGACGGCACGTCAGACGCGTCTGGCGGTGGAATTGCGCCGACTCCGCGGAGCGGCCGGACTTTCGTCCCGCGAAGCGGCCACACTGCTCGGAGTGAGTCCCGCACAGATCAGTCAGATCGAGGCCGGCCTCGCGGGCGTGAGCGAGAAGCGGTTACGCCGGCTCGCGACGCAGTACGTCTGCACGGACGAGGCGTTCGTGGAGGCCCTGGTCGCCATGGCCACCGACCGGACGCGCGGGTGGTGGGAGCCCTACCGCGGCCTGCTGCCCACGCCGTTCCTCGACCTCGCCGAGCTGGAGCACTACGCCACCTTCCTGCGGGACGTCCAGTTCCTCCACGTCCCCGGCCTGCTCCAGACGGAGGAGTACGCCCGCGCCGTGTTCTCCTACCGCGTACCGGAACTTCCGGCCGAGGAGGTCGAGTTGCGTGTACGGCACCGCTTGCAGCGACAGGAACTCCTCGAAGGCCCCGCCCCCAAACGGTACGACGGCCTCGTCCACGAGGCCGCGCTGCGCATCATGGTCGGCGACCGCGCCGCTTCGAGGTCCCAACTCGCCCACGTGCTGGAGCTGTCCGAGGCCGAGCACATCACCGTGCGTGTCATCCCCTTCGACCTGGAGGGGTTCGGTGGCGCCGCGAGTGCCATGACCTACGCGGGCGGCCCCGTCCCCCGGCTCGACACCGTCGTACGCGACGCTCCCCAGGGCGCCGCGTTCATCGACTCCGAGGCCCAGCTCAACGCCTATCGCACGCTGTTCCACAAGGTCGAGGCGGTGTCGCTGGACGCCGGCCGGTCCCGGGACTTCATCCACAGATTGACGAAGGAGCTGTGAGAGTTGCCCACGAGCACCCCTGACAACTGGCAGAAGTCGTCCTACTCGGGGCCCGGTGACGGCGACTCCTGCGTCGAGCTCGCCTCCACCCCCGCCCTGCTCCACCTCCGCGAGTCCGACGACCCGGACACCGTCCTCACCACCACCCCACCCCCCGTCGGCCACCTGCTCCAGGCCATACGCACCGGCTCGTTCGACACCCCCGGCTCGTAACAGCCCCTCAACGAGGCCCGGTTCGTCATGACGCCACCGTCCTCGGGCTCGCCCCGAAGTCGGGTCGGCGGCCCGGACGTTCGGTGTGGAGGACGTGCCCGTCGCGCGGGGTGACACCCGTACCCTTCGTATGGTGCTGACCCAGACGTACATCCCGGTCCCGGGAACCGCCGGCCAGGTCGTCCTCGTCTCCGGAGCCAGCCCCGTGCTGGACCTGGCCGAGGCGTTCCACGACATCTTCGACGCGGTGACCGGCACGTTCCGGTTCGTCTGACCGGGACTTCGCGACGCGACAAGGGGGAACGGACATGAGTGGTGGCGGCAAGAGCGACCTCGCGCTCCCGCTGAGCGAGCTGGAGGACTACGGCGGGCGGCTGCGGGACATCAAGACCCGGCTGAACCACACCAAGAAGCTCTTCGAGTCGTATAAGGACGACCTGGGCGACCACACCGTCTACGACGCCCTGGACGACTTCGAGTCCGGCTGGGAGGACGGCCGCGAGGACATCGGCCAGGCCCTCGACGCCCTGGCCAAGATGTCCGACGCCGTGGTCCGCGAGTTCAAGAAACTCGACGACGACCTGGCCAAGAACGTCTCCGAGGGAGTGAAGACGGAGAAGAAGGACGGGGCGAAGTAGTGCGAGAACGGAACCAGGACGGAGGACCGGTACCGGTCCGGCCCGTCGGGTTCTTTTCCGAGCTTCGAGGCGGGTGGGGGTTCGCCGGCTGCGGGCTTCTGCGGGATGCCGTCAACGCCGTGGGCGAGCCGGACGAGGCCGCCGTCCTCGGGTATCTCCGAGGCGGGGCCGGGATCTGGTCCGAGACGAGTGCCGGGGCCGATGTCCTGGACCCCGGTGGACCCGTCATGACCGGGATCGGGTCCCTGTACACGGACGGGAGCTGGGTGTGGCGGCAGGATCTCGCGTACTACCTCGGCACGTACCACGTCTCGCTCCCCCCGGACTTCCTCGCACACGTCCGGGACTCCCGCCACCGGGTTCCACCCGTGCCGGAGGCACGGCTCACGGAGATCCTGACGCGGGATCTCGGCATCCCCATGAACTGAGGGGCCTCCGGCCCGGTTGGGCCGGGACTCCGGGCGGGGCCTGGACCGAGGGAACCCCGACCCAGGAGGAACCCGGGGCTCAGCCCACCTCGTTCTCCGCCACCGCCCGGCCGTGGACGGTCACGTCTCCGCCGTAGAACATGCCCGTGAAGACCGGCGAATAGGTCAACTGGACCTCCACCTCGACCTGTTCGGCGTCCGCGGTCACGCAGTGGGTCGCCGCGATGTCCGCGCCGGACATGCCCATCTCCCGGGCGAAGGCCTTCACCCGGGCGCCGCAGTTCTCGAAGTTGATGGGCGCCGGGCCGTTCTCGTTCTCGTAGAGGGATTCGAGGTCGATGTCCTGGGCCGCGTACCGGGCCGCCTGCTCGGCGATGTCGGCGGCCCTCTCCCGCTTGGAGATGGACATCCCGCCATCGATCACGAACGCCGAGAGGGAGAGGAAGACCAGCGCGAAGATGATGACCGCGCCGGCCCCCGAGCCCCGGTCGTCGAGCCGCTCCCGGCGCGCGGCGGCCCAGCCCCGGACGGCCGAACCCGGCCGCGGGCCCCGGGGCGCGGGGATCGGTGTCCCGTTCCGCCGGGCGGAGGCCGGCCTCGGGCGCCCCCGCCAGGAGCGCCTTACAGCGGAGTTCAGCTTCATGCCGTCCTCCGGAACGGGTCGAGCGGTGAACTGAAGGACGCGTCCAGGGTGGTGGGCACATCGAGGCCGATCATCGCCAGGCCCCGCACCTCGCAGCTCACCTCGACGGTGAACAGCGTGTCCGGCTCGAAGCCCGTACTGGTCTGGGTGACGGTCACCGGACCCGAGCACACGTCCGACAGATCCGCCTCGGCCGCCTTCCTCGCCTCGGCCATCGCGGTCGCGTGGTCCTTCTGGATCGAACCGGCCCGCGCCGCGTCCCGGGCCGCGCCGTCCAGCGCGCCCCGGCCGTCGACCAGTTGCCCGAAGGCCACCAGCACCAGAATGAAGAGGATCATCACCGGCGCGAGGATGACCACCTCGATGGTCGACAGCCCCCGGTCGCGCCGGAGCCCGGACACGCGGTCCAGGAGGGCGGCGAGCCGGACCCCCGGTCCCGTCACGGCGCCTCCTCCTTCACGAATCGCTCCACCGGCCCGGACGACTGCGCGTGCACCGTCAAGTCCAGGCCCGGGAAGACCGAGGGGACCCTCGCCCTGATCTCGACCCCGACAGTGTCCGGCTCCGGCTGGAGCATCGTCACGTCCGGGGACAGCACCAGCTTCGGACCGAGCTGGCTGATGTAGCTGTCGACGACGTCCCCCGCCTCGCCGCGCCAGGCACCCGGCTGCGCGTCCGCCGTGGCACGGGCCTTGCGGGCGCCCGCCTGGGCCGCCGCCTGGGCGACATGGTCCGCGAAGAAGTACAGCGCGAACTGCACCGTCGCGAAGATCATGAAGAACAGCACCGGAGTGAGCAGCACGAACTCGATCGCGGTCATGCCGGAGTCACCGCGGGCGGAGGCTGCCTCCACCCTGCGGCGCACCCAGCGTCGTACCCCTCGGCGTTCGCGCACTGGCATCCCCGCCGCTCAGCAGGTCTTGCCGGCGTCGGCGCCCTTGATGCAGTCGCCGACCTTGTTGGCGCCGTCGCTCAGCGCCGCGTTGATGATCGCCGCGACCACGCCGACGATGGCGACGACGACGGCGGAGATGATGACCCACTCGACCGCGGACGCGCCCCGGTCGAGTTCCCCGGAGCGGGCACGCTGCACCCGGCCCTGGAGAAAGGTGATCAGGAAGTCCACCCCCGGGATCCCGGTGCTGAAGTTCCGTCCGTTCATGGTGAGTTGTCCTCTCGAAGGAAAGTGTCGGCCGACTGGCGCCCCCGCGGGCACCGTGGAAGATCAGACCTGGAACACACGCATCGCCGCCGGGAAGATCAGGAAGACCAGGAACCCGGCGCACAGCAGGAGTTGGGCGACGAGCATCGACTGCGACTTCTCGCCCGCGCTGCCCTCGATCTCGGAGAGCTCTCGGTGGCGCATTGTCTCGGCACGCGAGGCGAGCGACTCCCGCACCTTGGCCCCGTCGTCCGCGACCAGCGCCAGGGACGCCGACAGGTCCTTCAGCTCCTCGACGCCGAGCTCCTCACCGAGCGAGCCGAGCGCCTGCCACTGGCTGATGCCCGTGATCCGGGCGTCGGCGAGCGCGTTGCGGATGCGCTGCGTGGCCCAGCCGTCGGAGATCTCGGCGGCGGCCATCAGCGCCTCCGGCAGACCGCGGCCGCCGGCCAGGCTCATCGACACCAGGTCCAGATAGGCGCCGATCACCCGCCGAAGGTCGCGCCGCTTGTCGACCGCGTCGCGCCGCACCTCCAGATCGGGCAGGAAGAAGAAGACGACCGCGAAGAGCAGCGCGAGCCAGACCGGGATGATCGGGCTGGTGCCGGCCCCGAGCGTCCAGACGACGGCGAAGAGGAACGGACCGAAGAAGACACCGGCTGCGGCCAGCAGCACCTTCGTCGCCAGGAACCTCTCCCAACTCCGGTCCAGGACCGCCAGATCGGCGCGGAGCGAGCGCTGTTCCCAGCCCTGCTGGAGGTACAGCTCGGCGACGCGCCGGCCGACCTCCGCGCGCAGACTGCCGAGGCGTCCGCTGTCCCGCTGCCCGTGGTGCGCGGACTCGTACGCCGCCCCGCGGGCCCGCATGGCGTCGATACGGGCGACCTGCGCGACCGCGCTGCGCCTCGACGGCATGAGGGCGCGGACGGCGACGTAGACGCCCAGGCCCAGGACGGCGCCGATCAGGATCGGCATGGTCAGGTTCATCGGCGTACCGCCTCATCCCCGGAAACCGGTGTACGGGGCCGCACGAACCGCACGGACGACTCGTCCCGTACCAGGAACCGCTCCGGCGTCTCGATCGTGGACAGCTTGCGCAGCCACCAGAAGCCGAGGCCGAACAGCCCGCAGACGCAGGCCAGTACGAGCTGGCCGACGGCCGTCCCGTACGGCTCGACGAACTCACGGTTGAAGATCGACAGACCGAGCACGAAGGCGATGGACACCGCGACGACGATCTGCACGGAGCGCCGCGTCGAGGCGCGCTGGGCCATCACGCGCTGCCGCATGTCGACCTCCTCGCGCGCCGACTTGGCGAGCGCGCCCAGCACTTGGCGCAGACCGGGGCCGCGCAGCCGCGCGTTGAGGATGAGCGCGGCCACGATGATGTCGGCGGACGCGTCGTCGATCTCGTCGGCCAGTTGCTGCAGGGCCTCGGGCAGCGGTGTCCGGGACCGCAGCCGGTCCACCAGCGCGTCCAGATGCGGCCGCAGCACGGGGGCGGAGGCGCGCGCCGAGGCCGGGATGGCCTGCTCAAGACCGACCGCCCCCGCGATGGTGTCGCGCAGCGACTCGGTCCAGGACGCCAGTGCCTCCACGCGGCGCATCGCGGCCTTCTCCTCGGAGGCGCCGCCGAAGAGCTTGTCCCAGAAGAAGACGAGGATGCCGGCCGCGAGACCGGCGACGGCCCAGCGGGTGAGGAGCAGGACGACCAGCCCGGCGATGGCGGCGATCGAACCGCGCTGTCCGGCGAACCGGATCAGCTCGGCCGCGCGCTCGCTCGCCCGCTGCTTCTCGTGTTCGGGCTTGGCGGGCAGTCCGCGTACGGCGACGGCGAACAGCGCGAGGCCGCCGCCGACGGCGATCCCGCAGGCGAGGGCGTACAGGACGGGCAGGGAGAACAGCCCGCCCATGGAGCCGAGCGAGTCGAGGGCCGCGAGCGAGGTCGTGCCGGAGGTCCCGGCCTGCGCCTCGGCCGGGGCCATGGCCGTCGTCATGTCCTGGATCATCGTCGTCACCAATTCCCGCTGCCGGGCAGCCGGTAGCCCTGCGCGACGAGGTCGTCGAGGCAGGAGATGGGCGCGTGCGGGACGATCCGGCCGTCCGGGGCCTCGGCGAACACCTCGCTGGACAGCACCCGTCCGTCGACGCCGTTGACCTCGCGCACGGAGGTCACCATGCGCTGGAGGCGGCCGCCGGTCTCGTAGTCGTTGCGCCGCTGGATGAAGACCACGAAGTTCACCGCGCCCGCGATGAGCATCTGACTGGCCTCGATGGGCAGTCGCTCGGACGCCTGGAGCGCGTACGTGGAGATGCGGTTGAAGACCTCGCTGGAGCTGTTCGCGTGGATCGTGGAGAGCGAGCCGTCGTTGCCCTGCGACATGGCGTTGAGCATCGTCACGATCTCGTCGCCGAGGACCTCGCCGACGATGACCCGCGAGGGGTTCATGCGCAGCGAACGGCGGACCAGTTCGGCCATGGTGATGGCGCCCTGGCCCTCGGAGTTGGGCAGCCGCTCCTCGAACGCCACGACGTTCGGGTGCAGTTCGGCGAAGGTGTCGAGGCCGAGCTCGAGAGCGCGCTCGACGGTGATGAGCCGCTCGTGCGGCGGGATCTCGTTGGCCAGTGCGCGCAGCAGCGTCGTCTTGCCGGCGTTGGTGGCCCCGGCGATCATGATGTTCTTGCGGGCCCGGACGGCGCAGGCGAGGAAGTGGGCGACCTCGGGGGCCAGGGTGCCGTTGCCCACGAGGTCGGACATGAAGACCTTGCCCAGGCGCGCGCGGCGGATCGACAGGGCCGGCCTGCGGGTCACGTCCATGACGGCGGAGAGGCGGGAGCCGTCCGGCAGCCGCAGGTCGAGCTGCGGGTTCGCGGAGTCGAAGGGCCGGGACGACAGGCCCGAGTACGCGCCGAGGACCTGGATCAGCTCGATGAGCTCCTCGTCGGTCTCGGCGACGGGGTCCCCCTTGGTCTCCCGGCCGTCGGCGTAGCCGATGAAGACCTCGTCGTACCCGTTGATGTCGATGTTCTCGACTTCCGGGTCGTCCAGGAGCGGCTGGAGGCGGCCCACGCCGAAGAGCGCGGCGTGGACGGCGGCCGCGTACTGCTCCTCGGTCTCCGCGTCGAGCGGGGTCCGGCCGAGGTTGATCTCGGTACGGGCGTGGTCCTCGAGTATCTGGGCGATGACGGCGCGGGCGTAGTGCCGTTCGTCCTCGCTGGACATCGGGGTGACGCCGCGGACCTGGTCCTCGCGGCGCTGTTCGGAGATGCGGTCGCCGGCGTCCTGCCGGAACCGCTTGACGAGCTGGTGGTCGACGGCGGTCATCGGCCGGCTCCGGCGGCGGGCCGGGGCTGCCCGGCGTTCGGCCCGTCGGCGGGTACGGACCAGGCGGCACCGTACTGCTGGTACAGGTCCGCGGTCACCTTGCGGGCCGAGCGGATGAGCAGCGACTTGTCGAGGCGCCCGCGGCGGCGGCCGGCCAACTGGGCGGCACCCGCGGGGTCGTCGGCGATGGTGCCCACGACCCGGGCTCCGGTCTGGGCCGCCACCAGCATGTCGTTGACCTGGTGGACGAGCTTGGCGGAGTCGCCCGGGTCGGCGACGAGGACGACGCCGATGAACGGGGTGGCGAGTCCGCCGGCGCCGCGCGGTCCGCCGTGCAGCTTGGCGGAGAGGGCGGCGGCCCGGTCGCGGACGCGGGCGATGGCCTCGGGCTCGGTGCGGGAGAGCAGGAGCACCAGGGACGCGTGCGGGAACAGTTCGGTCGCCGGGGTGTCCCCGCTGATGCGGCCGCAGTCGGCGATGACGTCGGCGGGCGCGTTCGGGGAGTCGGCGAGCTGCGCGAACGCCCGGCCCAGGGTGGGCCAGAGTCCGGCGAGACCGGCGGCCTGCTCGGCGATCCCGAGTCCGACGAGGACGTCGAGTCCGCCGCTGAGCGGCTGTACGTGGTCCCAGAGCTGGTCGGGGACGAGACCGCGCCGGGCGGTCGCCGCGATCGACAGCATGCCGGTGTTCGGGTTCAGCGGGCCGCCGTGGGCCGCCGCGCTGCGGTACACGAGGTCGCCGCCGGCCGGGTCGGTCTCGGCGAGCAGGACCCGGCGGGGCCAGACCGCCGCGAGCGCCACCGCTGCGGTGGTGACTCCCGGGGAACCCTTGTCTGCGGCGAGGGCGATGAGCGCCATGTCTGTCTACTCACTCGCCTCTAGTTGCCGGGGACGATGACGAGGGCGACCTGGCCCGCCGAGGCCGCGGCGGCGACGGCGGCCGCCTCGCCGCTGTCCACCATCAGGGTGACGGGCAGGTTGGTGCTGCTGATCGTGCTGTCCGAGTCACTCTTGACCGAAATGACCTTCGCCTGCTCGACGATGGGCGCGGCGTCCGCGCTCGACGAGCCGGAGCCGGAGGAGTTGGACGAGCCCGACGAGCGGCTGCCGCTGGTCGTGGTGTCGCCGACGCGGTAGACGGCCACCGTGTCACCGGACTTGATGCCCGAGGGGTACTGGCCCTCCTTGAGGGAGACACCCACGGAGGCCTTGCCGGCCGGAAGCTCGGCACCCTCGGCGAACATGTCGCCGATGACCACGGTCCCCTTGTAGATCGGGGACTTGGCCTTGAGCTTCTTGAGCGCGGCGAGCTGGTTCCACTTGACGTAGTTGATGGAGGTGTCGTCCGCGACCAGCACGGAGGTCACGTGGCCGCCCACGGACTCACCGGCCTGGATGTCGCTCGTCACCTTCACGACCTCGACACGGTCGCCGGCGCGCAGCACCAGCATGGTGGCGCCGAGCGCGCCGACGAGGACGAGGAGCACCGCGAGCGCGGCCAGCGCCGGTTTGCGCTCGCGAGGCGGGGTGGGAAGCCGCTCGCCCATCGCCGGCTGGGCCGACGTGGCGGAACGGTTGTTGCCCGCCCCCGTACGCTCTTGGATCCTCACGCGACCGCTCCCCGTACACCCAAGAAAATGTCTGTCAATTCACGAGCCAAGTAGGACACTTCACCCCCGAGACCCTTTACGGGACGGACCGTGCGACCTGGTCGAACTCCGGCGCCGGGGCGAGTGTCAAGCCATGGCACCGTATCAGCCGCACATAAGCCCCTCAAGGCGCGTCAAGACCCCTGAAGCGCACCCGACTCGACGTTGTCGACGCGCAACGACACCTGTTCGGTTCCGTGTTGAGCGCGGCGGTACGCCCTGTCCGTCACCTGTGCGCCAGCGAATCACCTGCGCCCGCCGGAACGGCCGTCACGGGCCGTGCACGAGGCCTGCACGAGGTGCTCACGGACGAAGGCGCCCGGAGCACCGGCCTCAGAACCCCCACGGGTTGGGATGAGGCCGGACGGCCGGGTCCTCCGACCAGACCGGGCGGGCCTCCAGGTCGTCCCCCAGGAGTTCGGTGAGGAGGTCGACGGCCCAGGCGTTCCAGTAGACGCCGCCGCGGAACTCGGGAACCCGGAAGGAGGCGAGCCCCACGGGCAGGGCCTCCGGGCGGAAGACGGCCTTGGTGATCTCGCCCGTGGTCTTCTTCGGCTTGGACGACCGGCGTGTGTCCAGGCAGTCGACGGTCTGCTTCACGAGGTGGAGGACGTAGTCGTCCGAGCCGCCGGCGTCCGCGTCGGCGGGGAAGGCCGGATCGGCTGCTTCGATGACGACCGGTACGAAGGGTCCCGATTCCGACAGGTCCGCGGCGAGCAGGTCCGCCACGCGTCTGCTCAGGACCGGAGCGCCCGGATAACCGCTCGGGAACTCGCCCTTGCGCCAGGCGGGATTGCCGTCCCACGACGCGCTGAACCAGGTCGGCAGATCCGTCGCGGATCCGGTGATCTGCCAGCGGATGAGTCGTCTGAGGGAACCGCCGAGGAGCAGGGTCCGGAACTCACCCCTGCGCGGAAGCAGGCGGTAGACGGCGAGGGGGTGCGAGGTGCTGTCGGTCATTCACGGTCCCGGGCAGACTGCGGTCGGGGAGGGCACGCCGGTCGCTCAGAACCCCCATGGGTTGGGATGAGGCCTGACGGCCGGGTCCTCCGACCAGACCGGGCGGGCCTCCAGGTCGTCCCCCAGGAGTTCGGTCAAGAGGTCGACGGCCCAGGCGTTCCAGTAGACGCCCACGGGGAACTGCGGGACGCGGAAGGAGGGCAGGGCCAGAGGGAGGGCGTCCGGGCGGAAGACGGTCTTCTGCATCTCGCCGGTCGCCTTCTTCGGCTGCGACGAGGCGCGGGTGTCCACGCAGTCGACGACCTGGTCCACGAGGTGGAGCAGGTAGGCGTCCGCGGGCGCCCCCTCGACGCGGACCGGAAGGAGGCTGCCGGACTTCTCCAGGTCGTCCCGCAGCCGGTCCGCGAGCGGGCCGGCGAGGATCGGAGCGCCGGGATAGTCGGACGCGAACTCGGCCTTGCGGGCCTTCGGATCGCCCGTCCACTCCGCCGCGAACGCGGTGGGCCGCGGCGCCCGTTCGCCCTGGAACTGCCAGCGCTTGAGATCGACGAGCGAGTCGTCCAGACGGAGGGTGCGCAGATTCCGGGTGCTCGGCATCAGCCGGTAGACGGCCAGGGGTTTCGAGTTCATGAAGGACATCATCACGCCGTCCAGTAGGCGGTGCTCGGCACCGCGGTGGTGACGCCGGACAGCTCGGACTCGATCTGCCGGCCGATACTGCGCAGTTCCCTCCGAAGCGTCGTGCGGATGGCACGGTCCCCGAAGCCCCGGGCGACACGGTCCGCGACGACGTTGTGCAGATGGGCGTCGAGACGGCCGAGGAACCGGTTGCTGTGCGTGAAGTTGTGCGGTCGCGGATGCCCCAGCGGGATGCCGTTCGCCGCGTCGTTGATGTCGACCTTGTACTTGGCCAGGAGTGACCGCATCCGCGGGCCGCCGCCGCGCGAGAACCCGGAGGGGACGATGTGGGCGGCCGCCTGGCCGGGTCCCACCGCGCGGCCCTCCTTCGCCATGTTCTCGCCGAGGATCTTGGAGCACTGCTTCAGGCCCAGATAGTCGGACCACAGCAGCGGGTTGACGACGTAGCGGCGCGGGTTGGGCCCGGCGTCCATGCCCAGCGGATCGGGGCTGAGGTAGACGGCCGAAGCCGGGTCGTAGTACCGGAAGCAGTTGTGGTGCAGCCCCGTCTCGGCGTCCTGGTACTGGCCGGGGAAGCGCAGCGGGGTGGACGCGCCGGATCCCGGCGCTGTGTCCGCCCCCGGGTCGGGGAAGGTGCCCAGGCCCCACAGCGTGGTGTCGCCGCGCCAGACGATCACGCCGGTCTCGTCGACGAGTTCGGTCGGGGTGCCGACCAGGTCCGTGACGATGGCGAAGAACCGTTCGTCGACGACGTCCTGGGACGCGCCGGACAAGGTCGTGCGCTCCGTCTGGGTCAAGGGCCGGGTGTCGTCGCGTTCCCAGGTGAGCGTCGTCTCGCGGTCGGCTCCCCCGTCCGTGCCGTTCACCCGGCCGGTCTGCTCGACGAGGTGCGGGCCGTCCCACACGAAGCGCGTCTCCTCGGCGACCGTGACCCCGTCCGCCGCGAGCCGCCGCTTGGCCACCCGGCGGCCGAGCGCGTCGTGGAGGTAGCGCCAGCGCGTGCCGTCCGGGGTGGTGACGCCGACGAGCCGGTCCTCGGCGTCCCAGGAGTAGCGCCAGATGTCCGGCTTGCGCGACAGCCTGGTGCGGCGGCGCAGGATCACGCGGCCAGCGTCGTCGTACTCGAAGTGGACGGAACCGGCACCGACAAGGCGGTTGCCCGTGTAGGCGCGCGCCCCCCGCGCCTCGGGCTGGTCGCGGTACCCGGGCCAGTCCGCGCTCGTCACGTTGCCCGTCCCGTCGTAGGCGTACGACTCGCTCCAGTCGGCGGCGCGCACGGCGGTGACCTGGCCCAGGACGTCGAGGTCGAAGGTGCGCCGGCCGGCGGCCGGGTCGTCGACCCCGGTCAGGTTCCCGTCCGCGCGGTAGGTGTACGTCCGGCGGGCCAACCGACGGGAGGAGCGGGTGTCCTCCAGTGTCTGGGAGCCGAGGCGGTCCCCGGCGTCCCATGCGAAACCGAGGGTGAGTCCCTGCCCGAACGCCCGCGCCGTCTCGCGTCCCGCGGCGTCGTACGAGGAGGTGAGGACGTGACCCGTGGCGCTGAGCGCCGTACGGTTCCCCGCGGCGTCGTAGGTGTACGTCGTCGTGGCACCGGCCGGTGTGACGCGGCGGACCGGCCGCCCCGCGGCGTCGTACGACGTGGCGAGCTCCCGTCCGTCCACCGCCTCTCCGGCGATGCGCCCGGCCTCGTCGTAGCGGAGCGTCAGGGTGGCGTCGGGGCTCACGGCGCGCAGCAGACGGCCGCCGGGCGCGTGCGTGAACACCGTGATCCGGCCGTCCACGGTCTTCTCGACCTGGTTGCCCACCGCGTCGTAGGCGAAGGCGGTGCTCTGCCCCAGCGGGTTCGTCCGGCCGGTGAGCCGGCGCGCGGCGTCGTAGGCGTAGCGGACGGTCCGCCCGTCGAAGTCGGTCTCGGACGTCGGGCTGCCCACCGCGTCGTAGGTGTAGTCCCAGGTCAGCCCCCGCGGATCGGTGACCTGGCAGAGGCGCAGCTCGCTGTCGTGACGGAACGAGTACCGCGCGCCGTCGGGGGTCGTGCGCGCCGTCAGCAGATCGAAGGCGCCGTACTCGAACCGGGTGACCCGGCCCAGCGCGTCGGTGTGCGTGAGCCGGTTCCCCTCGCCGTCGTACGTCCACGCCTCGGTCGCACCGTCCGGGCCCGTCCGGGCGGCGAGGTGTCCCTCCACGGTCCATTCCTGGCGGGTCACCTCCCCGAGGGGGTCGATGACGGCGCTGACCCGCCCGAGGGCGTCGTACCCGAACCGGGTCTCCGCCCCGAGGGCGTCGGTCGCGGAGACGATCTGGCCCGCGGGGTTGTTGACGAACCGCTGGACGGCCCCGAGCGGATCGGTCACGGAGGTGACGGCGCCGGTGCGGTCCCGGGTGAACTCCGTTGTGGTCCCGTCGGTGTCGGTGAGCGACGTGCAGTTGCCCCGCTCGTCCCACTGCTGTCGTACGACCGTGCCGTCGTATCCCGTGAGCTCGACGGTCAGGCCCAGCGCGTTGTAACGGGCCGCGGAAACCGTCCCGTCGGGCAGCCTGACCTCGGAGAGACGGCCGAGGTCGTCCCACTCCATACGCGTGACCTGCCCCACCTGGTCGGTCCGCGAGGTCGGTTGGTCGCGTCGGTTCCATTCGTGGAACACGGTGTGGCCCAGCGCGTCGGTCTCGGCGACCAGTTGGTAGGCGTCGTTGAACTGATAGGTGGTGGTGTGTCCGAGGGAGCTGAGGGCGTGGGTCAGGTGCCTCTCGTCGTCGTAGTCGAAGGTGTAGTCGAGGATTCCGTGCACACCGTTGACGGCGACACAGCGGCCCGCCTCGTCGTACGTGTACCGGTACCAGGCTCCGTTGCGGTCCTCCCAGCCGGTGAGACGGCCGCGGTCGTCGTAGGCCAGCTTCAGGGGCCGGCCCGAGGAGTTGCGGACCTCGGTGAGACGGCCGTGCGTGTCGTAGCCGTACGTCATCAGGGTCGGCCGCGCGGGGTCGCTGAGCAGGGTGAGGCTCACGATCCGCCCCGACGCGCAGGTCACGCCGACGCGATAGCCGCCCTGGTGGACGATCTCGGCCGGGCTGCCGTCGGCGGCGTACTCGACGGTGATCGTGTTGTCGTTCCGGTCACTGATCACGGCGAGCGGCAGTTCCTGCGACGGGCGGCCCCTCAGGGGCCGGAAGCTCAGCGTGCGGCCCGTCTCCGGCAGGCTGACCGTGAGGGTTCCTCCGGGGCCGCCGTCCCAGCTCAACGGCCAGTGCGGACCCTCCACAGGCAGGACGGGCACGTCCGGTTCGGGCACGGGGTAGGTGAGGATCATGCCGTCGGCGGCGAAGAACCGCACGCCCGTGGCGTCGAGGACCAGTCGCTGGTCGATCGTGGAGGTCCAGGCCCGCCCGAAGTGGCGGCCGGCGTTCAGGCCGGTGCGGTGGTGGCGTTCCAGCACCAGGGGCAGTACGCCGTCCAGCGCCACGTCCGTCTCGGACATCACCATCTGGCCCGTCGCCATGTCGATGGGGTCGCCGCAGGTGAAGAGCTTCTTCATCGGACGGCCCAGGGAGCGTGCGCTCTTGCCGAACCCCTTGGCCCCCAAGGCCAGGCCCTTGAGCCCGGTCTTGCCGAGGCCCTTCAGACCCTTGAGGCCCTTGGCGAGCTTGCCCAGGCTGGTGAGGCCCTTGCCGCCGGGTATGCAGTCCAGGGCGGCGAAGGCCACGTCCCAGAGGGACGCTTGGCCCTTCGCGTATTTGTTGAGGGTGTCGGCGAGGACGACCAGCGCGGCGATCAGCACGATCGCGCCGAGGATCGGCCCCCCGATGATCATCGCGATGATCCCCACCACCGCCACCACGACCTTGCACACCGCGACGATGGTGTCCCAGTTGTCGGAGAACCAGTCCCCGACCTCCTCCCACCACTTCCGATTGTGAATCCCCGCGTCCGACGCCTCATCGATCTTCGACTTCGCGTCCCGCGCCGCCTCCTCCCGCATCCTGCGGGCATCCGCGGCCATCTTCTTCGCCGCGTCCAACGCACCATTCGCATCCGTCACGTCCGACTGGGCGCTGCTCTGAGCCGACTGCGCGTGCTGCGCGTCCCTGGTGGCGGCACGGACCTTCGCCTCGTCCGGCTTCTCCGCGTCCTTGCTACCGGTCGGATCGTCCTTGTACTTGTCCGCTTCCCTGGTGGCCCGCGTCACCCACGAATCAGCCGACGACAGACGAGACTTCGCGGACGTCAGATCGGCCTGAGCCTCCCGCCCCTTGGCGAGTGCCTTGTCCGCCAGCGCCTGCGCCCGCTCCAGCTTCGGCCAGTAGTCCCCGAGCGCGTCCCCCGCCATCTCGTACGACTTCTTCAGCTTCTTCAACTGCTTGGGCACACCCGAGAACTCGGACTGGAACGCCTCCGCCGACTTCCCCGCCCACTGCAAAACGGCGTCCTCGTCCGCCATCCCCTTGATCAGCCGCAACGCATCCGACACGTCATCCGCGAAACCGAGCAGATCCTTCGACAGCTTCCGCACCCGGTCCGGATCACCCGGCGTCGGATCCCGCTCCAGATCCAGCACATGCCAGTCACCCGGCCGATTCCCCGCCATGCCGCAACCCCCGTCACGCCCACATCAACAACACCCGTACACACAAGCGAAGTTACTGGAGACGTCAGGGGGTGAGAAAGGGCAGCGGTCGCGGGAAGCCGCCGGGACGCGAAGTTCCCGTCCGTTTACCGGTCCGCGAAGCGGAACGTGGAGGTGACGGCGTCGAAGACGTCGAAGAAGGAGTCGGCGAGGTCGAGGACCTGGCTGCTGCCGGCCACCAGGGCGACCTTGCCGGCCTGGCCGGGCACCGGGATGAACGTCTGCATGAGCACGGCCCGGATCGTGCGCTGGAGGCTGTCGTCCGGGACGACGATGTCCTCGATGCCGTACGTCCGCGCGGCGGGACCGACGCCGGGTATCTCGACGGTGGTCACCTTGCGCCAGGCGTCGCCCTCCTTCTTCGCCTCCCGCACGGCGAGTTGTGCCGCGATGGCCTGCGGGTCCGTGGGAAGGGGCTCACCGTTCTGCGCCCGGCCGCCGACGATCGAGACGGTGACCGAGCCGGTGATCGGGGTGTCCCCGCCGAACGACTCCGCCATGCAGCCGCAGTAGAGGGCACCGGACTTCCAGGCGTCGGCGCTGGCCTTGCGCAGGAAGCCGATGTAGGTGTCGCGGTACCGCGCCAACTCCGGCTGTGCGTCGATCCGCTCGCTCACCATCCGCCGGATCGAGTCGTCCCGCGACTCCGGCCGCACGTCGAACTCCCACCACGATTCCGGCACCTTGATCCGGAATCCGCCGCGCTCGACGGTGAGAGTCTCGATGTAGCGGTCCATGGCGCCCCCGGGTGCGTCGTTCGTCTTCTGCCTTCTCTGCGCGAACCGGCCTGTGTGTTCGACCTGTTCGACTCGGGTCAGCGTACGAGGTGCGGTGGAGGCGGGGACAACACCCGGGGGACGAAGGAGCCGGCCACTCACGGGGCGCCTCATGTGAAGGTGTCGAACGCAAACCCTGGGTGGGACGTGGAAGCGGGTCCGTCTCCGCTCGAGCGGATGTGTCCCGGACCACGATCAGGCCACCACGGACCGCCACTTCACCCCGGAACGCCCCCGTATGCCCGCGTCCAACTCGGGGATTCCGCCTGGCGAAACCAAGAGCCCCATGGATACCGTCATTGCCCTTGACCGACTTCGCTCGACCGATGTCCTACGGGGAGTTCACCGTGAAGCGCCGCACTTTGCCCGTTGCTACCGCGTCGGCCGTGACAACAGCCCTGCTGCTGACGGCCTGCGGCGGCGGGGACGGCTCCCCGAAGGCGACGGACAGGACCGCGGAATCGGACCGCGCCGGCACGGCTGCGGCCTCCCCGCCCATGAGCGCACCGACCGACGCCGACCGGCCGGACATCACCCTCCCGAGCGACGTGAAGGACGAGTTCGAGGGCTGGAAGACAGGGGACGCGACGAAGAACGCGATCCTGGCGGACGCGGGGCGCGCGCAGACGGCCACCAACCACGCCATCATCAAGTCGAATCCCGATGACCCGGCCCTCGCCTTCTACCGGCAGGGCGACGCCCTCGTCGGCGGCGCTCGGTGGGTCAAGTCCTTCGTGGACGCCGGAATCACGTACACCGGCACCGTTCGGTACTTCCGTCCCAGCGTGACGCTCCACGGAACGACATCCGCGGGGGTCACGTTCTGCACGGACGAGAGCAAGGCGTTCAACAAGGACGTGAAGACGAAGAAGGTCGACAGAACTCCGGGGACCAAGAACTCCTTCGTCTACTACAACACTCACCTGAAGAGGGCCGAGAACGGCGTCTGGCAGACGACGCAGCTCGTCTCCGAACGGGGCAGCGCCAAGTGCACGCGCTGAGGCCCAAGGGCCGGACACTCACCGTCGGTGCCCTGGCGGCGACCTGCGTGCGGTCGCCCGGCCCGCCATCGCCGCTCGCGGCACCGGCACCGTCAAGGAGCTCCAGGCCGTCAAGCGGTGGCCTGTCGAAAGCACCCTCGCGAGATAGCCGGCGAACACGCGCCGCGTCGGCCGAACGCCCGGTCGACCGCGCCAGACGCACTCCCAACGTGCACTGCACGATGCCGCCATTCCCCCTGCTCGAGTTCACTCAACCGATGTCCCACGGGAGCCCACTGTGAAGCGCCGCACTTTGCCCGTCGCCACCGCGTTCGCCGCGACAGCAACCCTGCTGCTGACGGCCTGCGGCGGCGGGGACGACTCCCCGAAGGCGAACGACAAGATCGCGGGCGCGGATCAGGGAAGCACGGGTTCGGCCTCCCCCAGTACAAGCGCCTCGGACAAGGCCGACCGGCCGGACCTCACCCTCCCGAAGGACCTCAGCGACAAGTTCGAGAACTGGAGTACCGGCAACGCCGCCAAGGACGCGGTTCTCGCGGATGTCGGGCGCAGGGTCGATGCGACCAACTACGCCATCGCCGAAGGCAACGCCGAACTGCCGGCTCTCGGCTTCTACTACAGCGGCACCGCCCTGGCCGATGCCCGGGACTGGGTCACGTCCATCGCGAAGGACGGCTACTCGATCACCGGCGTGAACCGTTACTACAACGCCAAGATCGACCTCATCGGCTCCGCCTCGGCGGGGGTCGTGTACTGCGAGGACCAGTCCAAGGCCTTCGCCAAGGGCAGGAAGACGGGCAAGGTCATCAAGACGGCCGTCACCTCCAAGTCCTACGTCCTCTACACGACGCGACTCGAGAAGAACGGCAAGGGCGTCTGGCAGACGACGAAGCTCACCTCACAGAGGGCCGACAAGTCGTGCACTCCTTAGCCACGCCGGGCCGAATTCTTGTCACCGGAGCCACGGTCGACCGCCCGGAAACCGCCCTCGAGCGGCAACTCGCGACGACGCACCGCCTCGGCTGAACGCCCAGGCGAGCAACCGGACCCGCATTCAGCATGCACCACACCAACGCCGTCATTTTCCTTGATGGAGTTCACTCAACCGATGCCCCACGGGAGCCCACTGTGAAGCGCCGCACCTTGCCCGTTGCCACCGCGTTCGCCGCGACAGCAGCCCTGCTGCTGACGGCCTGCGGCGGCGGGGGCGACTCCCCGAAGGCGAACGACAAGATCGCGGGCGCGGACCAGGGAAGCACACGCTCGACCGCCCCCAGCGCGAGTCCTTCCGGCAACGCCGACCGACCGGACATCACCCTCCCGAGCGACGTGAAGGACGAGTTCGACGGGTGGAAGACGGGAGACGCGACGAAGGACGCGATCCTGGCGGACGCGGGGCGGGCCCAGACGGCGATGAACGACGCCATCATCAAGGGCACCTCGGACACCCCTGGCCTGGCCTTCTACTACAAGGGCAAGGCTCTGACGTCCTCCGTCAAGTGGGTCCAGAAGTGGCTGGACGTCGGAATCACGTACACGGGAACCACGCGGTACTACAGCCCCAAGGTCGAGATCTTCGACAGCAAGTCCGCCGGTGTCTCGTACTGCGCCGATGAGACCAAGGCGTACAACAAGGACCGGAAGACCAAGAAGGTCGACAGGACACCCGCCGGGAACGACGCCTACGTTCTGTACAACACGCGCCTGGAGAAGACCGCCGAGGGCGTGTGGCAGACCTCCGACGGCACGTCCGTACGGGGGAGCAAGACGTGCGTACGGTGACAGGGCACCGCACAGCCGTCACGGGCGGAGCGCTCGTGATCCCCTGCACGCTGGCCTGGTCGGCAACGGCCTTCGCGAGGGCTCTCGACAGCGCCCGAGCCCGGCCTCAGATCCAGCGCAAAGAGTGAGCCATGGCATCGCACAAGTCCCCCATCGGGCTGTCGGTGCCACTCAGTGGCATGGAGAACGCCAGGTGCAGGTAGCCGACACCGCCGGGCATGCACACGTGGTAGTCCATGGCCGTCCGTGTGATCGCTCGGACCGTCCCGCCCGCAGGCAGTACCCGGACATCCACCTCGGCATCGGAATCCATCCGTCGGGTCAGCTCCGAGGCGAAGTCGTCCGGCGTCGGCGCCAGTCCGCGAGGCGTCATGACCAACGAGATCAGGAGCGAGGCGGGGAGTGCCGAACCGGGCGACTCTGTCTTCAGGAAGAACTCCAGACCGCCCTGAGCAAGGCTGCCCTCGGCGGTGTTGCGGAGCGTTGCCCACACGTTTCGGGCAACCTCCGCGGGGACTCGGCTTCCCTCCGACTCCTTGTCCACGAAGGTCTTCAACTGGCGACGCCAACGCTCGTGCGTGAGATCGACACGGAACCAGTCCCGGGGTACGAGGAGCCGGTAGTCCGAAGGCGCCTGATCGGTGACGCTCACCGACCGGTCCCCGCGGTGATCAGCGGCGAGCCGTCGGCCGTGAAGAGGCGGATGCTGCTGACCGTGTTGCCGAACATGGTGGAGAACAGGTCCCAGCCCTCCATCGTGGGGGTGGACATCTCCATGGCGACCGTCGTGCCGTTCGGGAGGGGCACGTAGACACGGATGTATCCGGTCGGAAAGGCAAGGCTGTGACCCGACTCGGTCAGCTCACCTGTGAGTTTCGATTCCCGCGTTCCGATGCACACCGCGGCGGGTCCACAGGGGAGTTCCACCTCGGACACGTCCGCTCCGTCGAGCCGGCGGAACGTGGACGCGATCTCCCTCACCACAGCCTGGACACCCCCGTCAACCTCCGGGCTGTCCATCAGGGACGCGAATACCGTCGCGGTGCAGGGGGTCTCGTCGACGGCCGTCACGCAGATCCCTGCGTACTCGACGCCTGCGGCCAGCAGGTCGTCGAATCCGAGTGCGCAGATGACCGCGAACCTCGTCCTGTCGTCGTCCGCCGCGTCCGGGAGCGCCTTGTCGGCGAGTTCCTCCAAGAGTCGTACGGCCTCGTCGTCGTCCGTCTCATGGACCGGGATGTCATGGAAGATCTCCGGCATCACCCAACGGACGTGGATGTCGTCGGCACGCAGCGCGGGCGGCGCGGGGTGCGTCGGTATGAACGCCGACAACTCGATGTCGGTGGTCATGGAGCCTGTTCCTTCTCCGGGACGGGACGCTCAGGGGCATCGGGGTAGAACGTTCGCGACGTCGCGTACATCCCGTAGTACGGGTACAGGCGCGGAACGTCGGCACCGCCCTGGCGCGCGATCGCGGCGATCTTGCGATACAGGCGGGCCCTGCACCGTACGTTCCTGTCGGTCGGGTCAAGCAGGCTCCGGCGCCGCACCAGATAGGTCCCCACCAGCGACGAGCAGACGATCAGCGCGTCGAGCACGATGAACGCGATCTGGAACTGGCGGGACTTGCCGGAGGCGACCAAGTCCCAGAAGGGCCAGGCCCCGAGTCCGAATACAAAGAGCGGAATCGCGGCGAGACAGCCGAGAACACTGGCTTTCTCCGTGTCCTGGCGTCGCTGGAACAGCATCCAGTGGACGGCCCGGTCATCGAGAAAATCGAAGCGCACCTCTCGTCCGAACCGCTCGGCCGCAGCCTTGGCAGCGGGCACGGCAGCGATGACCTCCGAAGGGACCATGTCATGCACGGTCCCCCGGTCGTCGACGAATTGCCCGGGGCTGAGGGCGTGATAGTCACCCACGTGAATTCTCCCTATCCAGTAGGCGCCAGTGCAGCATGAAACGAAGTCGGGGAAGGGCTTGGCTGCGGAGCCGGCGACGGAGTTCCGGACGGGCCCGAAGGTCTGCGGCTCAGGTCCGGTGCGGGGGTGGGCCGCGTGTCACCTGGCGGCGGGCTCACAGGGTGCGTCGTGTCGTCCGCCCCGAACCTGCCGCGGAGCCGAATCAAACTCTGCACATACGCGTTGCCGAACGCGGCGCCCTTGATGAAGCGAGTGACGCCCTCGGGATCGAACCCGTTCGCGGGCAACTTCACCTTGGTGATGCCCTTCTTGGCCAGGTATTTGGAAGCGAGGCCGACCCCCCGGTTGATGCTCTTCACGGCGAAGCCGTTGGTGAAGCCCGCCCAGACGGCCTCCTGAGCGACGAGGAGCCGCGAGCCCTTGGCCGCCGCCGACAATCCCTTCACCGCGCCGAGGCCCGGGATGATCCCGAGGACATCAAACGTGATCTTCAGCCAGTCGAACTTCCCGCCCCGGGCGAAGACGTCGTACAACCGGCCCGACAGAGCCGTGGCGCTGGCCGCGGAAGCCAGCGCGACAAGAACGATGGCGAGCGTGCCGCCGGACAGGACGACTGCCGCGATCAGCGCCGCCACCGCCAGAACCGTGGCGGCGGTCGAGATCCAGTCCGCGTGGTCCGCGATCCAGTTCATGATGCCGCCAGGGTCATGCACCCCATCGTGATGAATCACGTTCTTGATCCGGTGGGCGGCCCGCTTCGCCGCATCGTCACGGATCTCCTTGGCGGACTCGATCTTGCTACGCGCCACCGCCATGAGATGCGCGGCGTCGTCCCGCTTCTTCTCCTGCTTCGTGCGCTCGACATGGTCGTCCTGGGACGGAACGGTGCCGGTGTACGGCTCCAGCACCTTGAGGGCCGCCTTGTGATCGACCTCCGCGGCGCGGAAATCGTCCAGGGCCCCGTCCGCCATGCGCTGGGCGCGGTGCAGTTCGCCGGCGTACTCGTCCGACTCACCGTCCCTGACCTGGGTTCCAAGTGCTTTCGAAGCCTCGTCGTAGCGGTCGTACGCCTGCTTCAGCCGCCCCGCCGTGTCGCCCGCGGTCTCGTGGAAGGCTCGGCCCGCGTCACTGTCCCAGCCGTCGACGGAAGCCAGCGCCCGAATGTTCCGGGCCTGCTTGTCGATCTCCTCGGCCATGCCGCGCAGCTTCTTGCCGAGCCGTGCCACCTCGTGCGGATCACCAGGCACGGGATCGGAGTCGTACATCGGCGTCCAGTCCCTGGGACGGGCTGTCACGGCTTCCCCTTCTGATCGCTCTTCTTGGCGTTCCTGAGCGCCTCCGCGAGCTGATGATCGATGTCCTCGTACGCCTTGGCCGCCTCGGCGGTGTACTTGGCCAGGTTCTCGATGTCCTTCATCAGCTTCTTGCGGTTCTTCTTCCAGGTGTCCGAGAAGTCGTCGAACACGACCCGGAGCCTGTCGCTGCCCAGGTCGTCGCCATAGCCGTCGGCGGGATTGCCGTGTTGGTCGAACTCACGGTGAATACGGTAGAGCGAGTCCGAGCAATCCTTGATCAGATCGAGGTCGTATCGGGTCCTGTCCGCCACGGTTTTCAGACTTCCTGCTCAGCAGTCGCTCGGTCTCCATCACTGCGAAGCGGACCGGACACGGGCGCGACCGGGCGCTGGCGCGCCCCGTCGCCCCGGTGCGGTCCGCGAGGTCCGGCTGTCAGCCCTTGACACCCTTCGCCAGCTGATCATCCAGGTCCTCATACGCCTTCGCCGCGTCCTCGAGGAACTTGGCCATCCCCTTGAGGCCCTCAAGGGTGTCCTTCATTCCCTTGGTGAACTCCTTGAAGGAGTCGTCGAAGGCCTGGGAGCCCTTGGACGTCGTGTAGCCGTCCGCGACGAGGCCGTCGATGTAGCTGTCGAGGCCGTGGAGCTTGTCCTCCATCTTCTCCTTCTCGTGGCCGAGTCGCTTCGCAGCGTGCCGCATCTTCTCGTAAGTGATGTCCGCGTCTTTGCCGCCGGCCATGTGGCGTCCTCCATGCTTCAACTCGCCCCAGGGCCAACCCCCGTGGCTCCCGATGCGGATGGTGCGATCGTCCGCATTGAGCATGCAGCTTACTTACGGCGCTTGCAGGCGCACACCCCGGTTGTGTCACGAGCGCGCACCAAGGGCCGTTCGCGGCCCGGGTCTTCGTCGTTCTCTCACAAGGGCCGTTGCCTGCGGGAAGCGGTGAGCGGATAGGCTCGAGAGCACTGTGGCCCGCGTTCCGGAAGCGGCCTTCGGTGTCTGGGGGAGGACGAGCGTGCGGCTGACTCTGACCGTCGTCGACCCGCTCGGCGGGGCCACCGCCGATGTGGTTCTCGACGCGGATCCCGAGTCCTCGGTGGGGGACATCGCCAAAGAGCTCGCGGCACACGTCGGTCACGGCGGCGGTGCGCAGATCATCCCCATCGGCCATCACCAGGGGGCCGCGGGCGGCGGCGCGCCGGTCGCGTACGTGGACGGACATCCCGTCGATCCGGCCGCGACCATCGCCACCTCGCCGCTGCGCGAGGGCGCGGTCGTGAGCCTGCACGACCCGGCCGGCTGTCTGCCCGGCGAGCCCACCGGGCTGGTCGAACTGCGGGTGGCGGGCGGTCCGTCTGCGGGTGCCGTGCACCGGCTCGGGATCGGCCGGTACGACATCGGCGCCGGGGCGGCCTCGTACATCCGGATCGACGATCCCGAACTTCCGCAAAGGGCGCTGACGTTGTCAGTCGCAACGGACGGAACCTGCGGCGTCACCGTGCACGGGGAGAAGAAGGGCGTCACCCTCGACGGCGAGCCCGTCGAGGAGCGCGAGAACGACGGCTGGCCCCTCGGCGGCCAGGTCGCGGTCGGCAACACCCTTCTCCAGCTCGACCGTTACACCCAGCCGGACGCCGCCCTGAAGTGGTCCGACGACGGCGCCGGCCTCGACTACAACCGGCCCCCGCGGCTGCACCCGCCCGAGCGGGAGACGAAGTTCCGGCTGCCGAACCCGGTACGGGACTACGAGGCCCGGCCGCTGCCCTGGCTGATGGCGCTGACACCGCTGGTCAGCGCGGTCGTCATGGTCCTGGTCTTCGGGCGCTGGTACTACATGATCATGGCCCTGCTGAGCCCGCTGATCATGCTCGGCAACTACTTCATGGACAAGAAGCAGGGCCGCAAGTCCCACGCCAAGCAGGTCAAGGAGTACAACGAGCACAAGGCCCGGATCGAGAAGGACGCCCAGGAGGCGCTGCTCGCCGAACGGCTCGACCGGCGCCGCGCGATCCCCGATCCGGCGACCGTGCTGTCGCTGGGCACCGGCCCGCGCACCCGGCTGTGGGAGCGGCGCCGCACCGACGCCGACCATCTGCTGCTGCGCGTCGGCACCGGCCAACTCCCCTCCGAGGTCGTGCTCGACGACCCCGAGCAGGACGACCACAAGCGCCAGGTCACCTGGACCATCGAGGACGCACCGGTCTCCCTCCCGCTCGCGGAACGCGGTGTCGTCGGCATCGCCGGACCCGGTGACTCGGCCCAGGCGCTGGGCCGTTGGGCCGTCGCGCAGACCGCGGTGCTGCACAGCCCGCTGGACGTCCAGTTCTACGTCCTGACGGAGAGCAGCGGCCAGGAGAGCTGGGACTGGGTGCGCTGGCTCCCGCACAGCAGGCCCGCCGGCGCCCAGGACGCCAACGTGCTCATCGGCACGGACGCCGAGACGGTCGGCGCCCGGATCGGCGAGCTGACCCAGCTCCTCGACGCCCGCCAGAAGGCCGCCAAGCAGAACGGCAACAAGGCCTCGTTCAGCGATCCGGACATCGTCGTCGTGTGGGACGGCTCCCGCCGGCTGCGGTCCATGCCGGGCGTGGTGCGGCTGCTCCGCGAGGGCCCGGCCATGTCCATGTACGCGATCTGCCTGGACGCCGAGGAGCGGTTCCTGCCCGGCGAGTGCCAGGCCATCGTCATCGCGGAGCCGAGGCCCGAGGAGCACACGGACGCGCAGGCGCCCGTGCGGACCGCGCCGGCCGCGCCCGGCGGCTTCCCCTCCTTCCACGCCTGGCACGCCACCGCGACCGACGACTCCGCCACCGGCACCTCGAAGGCCCTCGAACTGCGGCTGCGGGTGCAGCAGACGGGCGTCGCCCGCGTACGGGACGTACGGCCCGACTTCGTGTCGGCCGCCTGGTGCTCCCGGCTCGCCCGCGCCCTGTCCGCCCTGCGCGACATCAGCGGCGAGACCGAGGACTCGGCCCTGCCGGGCGCCAGCCGGCTGCTCGACGTCCTCCAACTGGAGCCCCCGACCGGGGCCGCGATCAGCGCGCGCTGGCGGATGGGCGGGCAGTCGACGACGGCGGTCATCGGTGAGTCGTACGACGGTCCGTTCGGCATCGACATGCGGCGCGACGGCCCGCACGGTCTGATCGCCGGCACGACGGGCTCCGGAAAGTCGGAACTGCTCCAGACGATCGTGGCGTCGCTGGCCGTGGCCAACACCCCCGAGAACATGACGTTCGTCCTCGTCGACTACAAGGGCGGCTCGGCGTTCAAGGACTGCGTCCAGCTCCCGCACACCGTCGGCATGGTGACCGACCTCGACGCCCATCTCGTCGAGCGGGCGCTGGAATCGCTCGGTGCGGAGCTCAAGCGGCGCGAGCACATCCTGGCCGCCGCCGACGCCAAGGACATCGAGGACTACCAGGACCTCGTACGCCGTGACCCCTCGCACGCGCCCGTGCCCCGGCTCCTCATCGTCATCGACGAGTTCGCCTCCATGGTGCGCGACCTGCCCGACTTCGTGACGGGCCTGGTCAACATCGCCCAGCGAGGACGTTCGCTCGGCATCCACCTGCTGCTGGCCACCCAGCGGCCGAGCGGTGTCGTGTCCCCCGAGATCCGCGCCAACACCAACCTGCGGATAGCGCTGCGCGTCACCGACGGAGGCGAGTCGAGCGACGTCATCGACTCCCCCGAGGCCGGGCACATCTCCAAGAGCACACCGGGACGCGCGTACGTCCGTCTCGGGCACGCCTCGCTCGTACCGTTCCAGTCGGGCCGCGTCGGTGGCCGCCGGCCCGGTGCCGCCGATCCGGCGGCGCTCGCGCCCTGGGCGGGCCCCCTCGACTGGTCGGACCTCGGCCGGGCCGCGCTGGTCAAGCCGAGGGCCGAGCAGCGCGAGGAGGAGGAGATCACCGACCTCAAGGTGCTGGTCGACGCGGTCCGCGAGGCCAACAGCGCCCTCGGCATCCCGCCCCAGCACAGCCCCTGGCTGCCCGCCCTCGCCGAGACGCTGCTGCTCGACGAGATCGCCGCGCCCGCGTTCTCCGGCGGTCCGGGCAGACTGCCGCCCGCCCCGTACGGCGTCGAGGACCTGCCCGCCGACCAGGCCCGCCGGCCCGTCGTGGTGGACTTCGCCTCCTTCGGGCATCTGCTCATCGGCGGCGCGCCCCGCAGCGGACGGTCGCAGATCCTGCGGACGATCGCGGGTTCGCTGGCCCGCACCCACTCAGCGGCCGACGTCCATCTGTACGGCATCGACTGCGGCAACGGCGCCCTCAACGCGCTGACCCGGCTGCCGCACTGCGGCGCCGTCGTCGGCCGCAACCAGACCGAACGCGTGGTCCGCCTCATCTCCCGCCTCAAGGGTGAACTGACCCGCAGACAGGACCTGTTGGCGGACAAGGGCTTCGCGGACATCGGCGAGCAGCGGGCCGCGTCCGGGGAGGACGAACGGCTCCCGCACATCGTGGTGCTGCTCGACCGGTGGGAGGGCTGGCTGCCGACGCTCGGCGAGTACGACCACGGCGATCTGACCGACCAGCTCACCGCGATGATGCGCGAGGGCGCGAGCGTCGGACTGCACCTGGTGATGACGGGCGACCGCCAGATCCTCTCCACCCGGATCGGCTCGCTCACCGAGGACAAGTACGCCCTGCGGCTCGCCGACCGCTCCGACTTCTCGCTGATCGGCGTCAACGCGCGCAAGATCCCCGAGGAGATCCCGCCCGGCCGCGGCTACCGCAACGAGCACGGCACCGAGACCCAGTTCGCCCTGCTCACGGAGGACTCCACCGGTCAGGGCCAGGCCGCGGCGCTCACCGCGATCGGCGAGGCCGCCGCGGCGCGGGACGCCGCACTGCCGCGCGCCCGGCGCCCGTTCCGGGTCGACGTGCTGCCCACCCGGATCGGTTTCGCCGACGCCTGGGAGATGCGCGACCCGGAGGCCTCCCGCTCCCGGCTGTGGAGCCTGGTGGGCATCGGCGGCGACGACGTCCAGGGCTTCGGCCCGGACCTCTCCCAGGGCGTGCCGACGTTCGTCGTCGCGGGCCCCGCCAAATCCGGCCGCAGTACGACGCTGATGAACATGGCCCGCTCGTACCTGGCCCAGGGCGTGCGTCTGGTCGTCGCGGCGCCCCGCCCTTCCCCGCTGCGCGAGCTGGAGGGCCAGGAGGGCGTGTTGAAGGTCTTCGACGAGGACGACATCGAGAGCGACGATCTGCGCGAGGCCATCGACTCGGCGACGCCCGAGGAACCGATCGTGGTGCTGGTCGACGACGGCGAGGTCCTGGAGGACTGTGACGCCGAGACCGTCTTCAAGCGGATCGTGCAGCGCGGCGGCGAACGCGGTCTCGGCCTGGTCATCGCCGGTGACGAGGAGGACGTGTGCAGCGGGTTCTCCGGCTGGCAGGTCGAGATGAAGAAGGGCCGCCGCGGGATCCTGCTGTCCCCGCAGGACTCCTCGGCGGGTGAGCTGATCGGCATCCGTACGAACCGCAGCATGGTCGGCGGTCCGGTCGCCCCCGGCAAGGGTCTGCTGCACCTGGGCGACGGGGAGCCGATGACGGTGACGACGCCGTTGTAGGCCGTCGGCCCGTCCGGGCAGGGCGGCGGGAGCGAGAGAGAGGGGGGCCGGTGGGCGGATCGGCGAGACCGAAGCGGCGGAGGGCCACGAAGGGCGCGCTGGGCCACGAGCACGTCCGGCGGCGGCCGTCCGCCGGACAGCAGGCACGGGAGAAGGCGTCCTGGAAGGACGCGGGCGGGGGCTGTCTGATCCTGCTGGCCGCCCTGGCCGTGATCGTCCCGTTCGCGATGGCCGCGGAGGCCTGGGGGCCGGACCTCTGGGGTGCTGCCGCTCCCGCCTCGCCCGGCGGCGGGTACGGCTTCGCGGCCGTGGTCGGTGCCGTACTGCCGCTCGGGCTCGGCGCCCTGATCGGGCCGCTTTCACGGATGAAGTGGAAGGAGAGGCCCCTGAGTTCGCTCGGCTGGGCGGTCGCCTCCCTGCCCGGTCTCGCCGCCTGTTCCTTCTGCGCGCTCGTGGTGTTCACGACCACGCGCCCGAGGTACCGCCGCGACTGGGACTCCGGGTGCTACAGCCGGGGCAACCCCTGCTGGGTGCACGTCGAGTACCCCTGGGTCTGGGCCGTCGGACTGCTCTCGACGGTGCTCGTCGCCGTCGGGCTGATCGTCGTGCTCGGCAAGAGGTCGGACTCCTCCGAGGACGGGGCCACCGGCTGAACGGCCCGCCGATCAGCCCACCTTGGTCATCCGGGCCACCGGGTCCCCCGCCTCGGCGTTGTCGGTCTCGTAGGTGAGGTCGCTGCCGACGGGCGTGAGGCGGACCTCGTGCCGGCCCTTCGTGCAGACGTCCCGGTTGGACTCCGAGGCCACGCTCGTGGCGACGAGCTGTTTCTTCGTGACCTTCTTCAGGACGAGGACGTCGTCGCAGATGCCGCCGATCTGGTCGGTCTGCCGGAACGTGCCCAACTCCTGCCCCACGGAGGCCTGGTGGACGGTGACGCGGAAGGTCCCCATGGGGAGGGTGCCGCTGAGTCCGAGGCCCTCGCCCTCCCAGGTGCCGACGTAGGAGGCGGGGACCGTGGACTGTCCGCCGCCCGGGTCGGACGCGCTGTTCGTCGGGGCCGGTTCCGGGGCGCTCGCCGTGGAGCCCGGCCGCGTGGCGCTCGCCGACGGATCCGAGCCGCCGACGCTCCGGCTCGCCGTGGCCGACGGACGCCCGCCCGCGACGTCGCTCCCCTCGTCGTCGGCGCCGCCGCCCGGCAGCAGGTCGAAGAGGAACGCGGACCCCACGGTCACCGCCGCCAGCGCTCCCGCGACGGCGAGGGCGACCGTGCAGCTCATCCTGCGGCCCTGTCCGCCGGCCCCGGGCGCCGAGGTGGCGGCCACGCTGACCGAGAGCTTGCCGGGCCGGCCGGCCGTGCGCGGGTCCGGCGTCCCCTCACGGTGTACGGCGTCCTGCGGCCCGGTGGAGACGGCGTCGCCCTGGCGCGGGACGTAGGGAGGCATCGTGGGCGGCGGCCCGAAGCCCGGCGGAGGCGGCCCGAAGCCCCCGCCCGGACCGGGCAGCCCGCCGAACCCGGCTCCCGTCCCGGCACCCGCACCCGTCCCGGCAGCAGCGCCGGCCCCCGTCCCGGCACCGACACCGGAACCAGCACCAGCACCGGTCCCGGCACCGGCCTCCACCCCTTGCCCCGCCCCGACCGACGGGCTGCTGAAGCCCAACGGCCCGGAGGGCGTGGCCTGCGCGGCCCCCGTCGCCTCGAGGTTCAGCAGTTGTACGGCACTTCGGCTCACCCGCTCGACCAGGGCGCCCGGCAGCCAGCCCGCCGACACCAGCCGGGCGGCGCCCTGCGGTGCGAGCCGGACGGCGACCTCGCCCGGGGTGGGCCGCGCCGTGGGCTCCTTGGCCAGGCAGGCCGCCACCAGCTCGCGCAACTCGCCTTCCAGGGAGTCGAGCCGAGGCTCCTCGTGCACCACTTTGTAGAGGAGGGAGGCGGAGGAGTCACCCGGGAAGGGCGGCTCGCCGGTGGCGGCGTACGCCAGGACCGCGCCGAGCGAGAACACGTCCGCGGCCCCCGTGACGCCCTTGCCGAGGATCTGCTCGGGCGACATGTAGCCCGGGGAGCCGACCGAGACGCCGGTCGAGGTCAGCGAGGCGGTGCCGTCCGTGGCCCGCGCGATGCCGAAGTCGATCAGGAGCGGGCCGTCGAGGGTGAGCAGCACGTTGGAGGGTTTGACGTCACGGTGGACGAGGCCCAGCGCGTGGACCGCGGTGAGCGCCTCGGCCAGACCCGCGCCGAGGACCCGCGCGGAATGGGCCGGGAGCGGTCCGCCGTCGGCGATCGCCTGCGTCAGGGAGGGGCCGGCCGCGTAGCCGGTGGCGACCCAGGGGACCGGCGCCTCCGGGTCCGCGTCCAGGACGGGCGCCGTCCAGGCGCCGCCCACCCGCCGCGCCGCCTCGACCTCGCGGCGGAAGCGGGCGCGGAACTCCTCGTCGAGCGCGAAGTGCGGATGCACGATCTTGACCGCGACCGTACGTCCGCCCGCGCTGCGTCCCAGATACACGCGCCCCATGCCGCCGGACCCCAGCCGGCCGAGCAGCCGGTAGGGCCCCACGGCCGTGGGTTCGTCGGCTCCGAGCGGCTGCATGGCACTCACGGTTCCCCCTCCCCCGTACACACTGCCCAGCAGCGTAGTGCCGTGCGCGCCCCCGGCCCCGAAACTACCGGGACCGGGTCGGCCGGCGTCTCACGGCTGGAGGAGCCGCACGTTCACATCCGCCGGGAACCCGGTGGTCGAACCGACCCGGCGCGCGAACTCCCGTACGGCCTCGAGCTGCGGGCCGCCGAAGCGGAAGTCGAGCGTCGTGAAGTACTGCTCCAGGACGGACTCGTCGAACTCCTCCCACCGGGCCGCCTGCTCGGCGACCTTGGAGACCTCGTCGAGGGAGAGGTCCCGGGAGGAGAGGAAGGCCTGGTGCACCTTGCGGGTGACGAGCGGCTCGCGCTCCAGGTAGTCGCGCCGGGCCGCCCACACCGCGAAGACGAACGGCAGGCCCGTCCACTCCTTCCACAGCGCGCCGAGGTCGTGCACCTGGAGCCCGTACTTCGGTCCGTCGAGCAGGTTGGCGCGCAGCGCCGCGTCACCGATGAGGACGGCGGCGTCGGCCTCCTGCATCATCAGGCTCAGATCGGGCGGGCACGTGTAGTACGAGGGGGTCACCCCGACCTTCTCGGCCAGCAGGAGCTGGGCGAGCCGCACGGAGGTGCGCGAGGTGGAGCCGAGGGCTACCCGGGCGCCGTCCAACTGGTCGAGGGGGACCTGCGAGACGATCACGCAGGACATCACGGGGCCGTCGCAGCCGACGGCGATGTCCGGAAAGGCGACGAGGTCGTCGGCGTGCTTGAGGAACTCGACGAGCGTGATGGGCCCGATGTCGAGATCACCTCGCACCAACTGCTCGCTGAGCTTCTCGGGGGTGTCCTTGGTGAGCTCGAAGTCGAGGAGCGTGCCCGTTCTCGCGAGCCCCCAGTACAGGGGCAGGCAGTTCAGGAACTGGATGTGGCCGACGCGCGGCCGGGTGCGAGAATTGTCCACATCGTGAGGCTAGACCCCGAGCGGTGGCATGCGGGCTCCAGGGTCGGCGTGTGCGGGTGGAAACCGTCGCGACGCCTCGTGTCAACGGTTGTGACACCTCGAAGTCGACGCACGTCAGACCCCTGACCCCCGCCGGGCCACCCGTCCGGATGACGTGATCTTCGCCTCTATTGCTTTCGGCTGCCTGCGTGCTAGGCTCGCCGCAAGTTGCAGTTTGGTTTCCCTTGCAGTACAGAGCCTGCGGAGCATGTGACCGCGGGCTCTCGTCGTTTTCAGACGTATGCAGTTGTTTACACAATCGCAGGTTCTGGAGCAGGGCAACCCTTTGGGCCCAAGGAGGGCTTATGGCTACCGGAACCGTGAAGTGGTTCAACGCCGAAAAGGGCTTTGGTTTCATTGCCCAGGAAGGCGGCGGCCCGGACGTCTTCGTCCACTACTCCGCGATCAACGCGAGCGGTTTCCGCTCTCTCGAAGAGAACCAGTCGGTTTCCTTCGACGTCACGCAGGGTCCGAAGGGCCCGCAGGCGGAGAACGTCACTCCGCTCTAAGCCTTCGGCTCCATGAGCCCAATGCTTTGATCCGGAACGGATAGCAGTACCCAAGGAGCCCCGCGCCAGTCGGCCGCGGGGCTCCTGCCTTTGTGCGCCCACCCGGCCCGGAGCGCGCACAAAGGGGCTATACGCCATACAGGGGCTATACGTCATACAAGGGCAATACGCCGCACAAGGGCTATACGTCGTACAGGGCCTCTATCTCCCTGCTGAAGTCCTTCTCGATCGCCGCGCGCCGCAGCTTCATGGACGGGGTGAGGTGGCCGGCCGCCTCGGTGAAGTCGACGGGCAGGACCGTGAAGCGGCGGATGGACTCGGGGCGCGAGACGAGCCGGTTGGCCTCGTTCACGGCGCGTTGCAGGATGCCCAGCAACTCCGGGTCGTCCATGACGAGTTCCGGGGGGACCGGGTGCTTGCCGTTCATCCGGCGCCAGTGGGCGATGCCCTCGGGGTCGAGGGTGATGAGGGCGGAGACGAAGGGGCGGCGGTCGCCCAGGACCATGCACTGGGCGATCAGCGGATGGGAGCGCAGCCAGTCCTGGAGGGGCGCCGGGGCGACGTTCTTGCCGCCCGCGGTGATCAGGATCTCCTTCTTGCGGCCGGTGATCGCGAGATAGCCGCCGTCGTCCAGCTCCCCGATGTCGCCGGTGGCGAACCATCCGTCCGGGGCGGCGTCGACGACACCGCCCGCGTGCGGGTCCCAGTAGCCGCGGAAGACCTGCGCCCCGCACAGCAGCACCTCCCCGTCGGCGGCGATCCGCACCCGGGTGCCCGGCAGGGGCCGGCCGACCGTGCCGAGGCGCGGCTTCTGCGGGGGCGTGACCGTCGCGGCGGCCGTGGTCTCCGTGAGCCCGTACCCCTCGAAGATCTCGATGCCGGCTCCCGCGTAGAAGGCGGCGAGCCGGCGGCCGAGCGGGGACCCGCCGCAGATGGCGTGCCGGACCCGGCCGCCGAGGGCGTTGCGGATACGGCGGTAGACCAGGGGGTCGTAGAGGGCGCGGGCGGTACGCAGGGAGCGGCTCGGACCCGGACCGGTGCCGTGCTGCCTGGCCTCGACGGCCTCGCCGTACTTCTGGGCGATCCGGGCCGCCCGGTCGAAGGACGAACCGCGGCCCATGCGTTCGGCGGTGGCGCGCCCGGTGTTGAAGACCTTCTCCAGGACGTACGGGATGGCGAGCAGGAAGGTCGGCTTGAACGAGGCCAGGTCCGCGAGGAGGTCCTCGGTCTGGAGGCTGGGCGCGTGGCCGAGCTTCACCCGCGCGCGCAGACAGGCCACGGCGACCATGCGGCCGAAGACGTGCGAGAGGGGGAGGAAGAGGAGGGTGGAGGCGGGGTCCTGGGAGCGGGCCTTGAAGATCGGGTAGAGCAGTTCGACGGCGTTGTCGACCTCGGCGAAGAAGTTGCCGTGGGTGAGGGCGCAGCCCTTCGGGCGGCCGGTGGTGCCCGAGGTGTAGATGAGGGTGGCGAGGGTGTCCGGCCCCAGCACCCCGCGCCGTACGGTCACTTCCTGGTCCGGGACGTCGCGGCCGAGTTCCGCGAGGCGCTCCACATGGCCCTTCTCGAAGACCCACATGTGCCGCAGGTCGGGGATGTGCTCGCGCTCGGGGCCGAGGGCGGCGGCCTGCGCCACGGACTCCACGGCGAGCGCGACGGCACCCGAGTCCTGGAGGATCCAGCGGGTCTGGAAGGCCGAGGAGGTCGGGTAGACCGGCACGGTGACCAGGCCGGCGGCCCAGGCGGCGAAGTCGAGGAGGGTCCATTCGTACGTCGTCCGGGCCATGATGGCGATCCGGTCGCCCGGCACCAGCCCCTCCGCGATCAGCCCCTTGGCCACCGCGTGGACCTCCTCGGCGAACCGGGCGGCGCTCACGTCGAGCCAGCCGTCGCCGTCCGGGGTCTTCCGGCTGAGGACCGGCTCCAGCGGGGCGGCGGCCGCGTTGTCGAACGGGATGTCGGCGAGGGAGCCGTGGGTGACCCGGCCCACGATCGGGGGCATCGCGACCTCGCGCACGACACCGTCCAGCCGCTTGATCTCGGGCTCCGGCAGAGGAGGGGCGGAGTCGGACGAGTAGGGGCTGGACACGGGGCGGCTCCTTGTCGGCCGGAAGGCCGGGGCGGGTGCAAGGCGTGTTCGGGCTCGGCGGAGCGCGCGGCGGCGCGAAATCTCATACGGCCCTGGGGAGTGGGGGGTTCAGGGGTCTCGGCAACCCGGTGAGACGGGGATCCTACGGCGCCGAGGTGTGGGGTTTGTGACGCTTTGCCGCAGGCGGAGTGCGGGTTACCCGGGGTAGCTGTGCCCTTGCCCGAGACCCGACTCCGCGCGTCCACAACGCGGCCGACCCCCGAATCCGGAACGCGATTCCGGGCACCCACAGCGCCACCGACCCCCGGGAGATCGCCGTACGCCATCTCGACCCCCGCCCTCCCCCTGACGTAGCCTTACCCCCGGTAACTTACTCCAGAGTCACCTCATGCCCACCCGGAAGCCGGCCAATCCCGCAGCCGCGTGAACCGCACCGCCCCGTCCGCCTGGAGACTCCGATGCGTACTCAGCCGCCCGTCCGCCCCGAGCCGCGGACGCACACCCTCGACGCCGCCCCCTCGCTCGTCCCGCTGCTGGCCCGCGGCGCCCTGCTCTCCCCCTTCAAGCGGCCCCGCCCGGACGCCCGCGTCCCCGCCACCCGGCTCCTCCTCTCCGGTGTGCGGATCGACCTCGCCCATCTCGCCGCGTACGAGCGGCTGTGCGGGTTCGCGACCGGAGCGGACGCCCTGCCGGTCACGTATCCGCACGTGCTCGCCTTTCCGCTGGCCATGCGGATCCTGGCGGGGCGCGCGTTCCCGCTTCCGCTGCTCGGGCTGGTGCACACCTCGATCGAGATCACCCGGCACCGGGAGTGCGCCGCGAACGCGGAGTACGAACTCGCGGTGCTGGTGGAAAAGTTGGCGCCGCACCGGCGGGGCACGGAGGCGACCGTGCTGACCGAGGCGCGGGTCCACGGCACGCCCGTATGGGAGTCGAGGAGCACCTACCTGGCCCGCCACAGCCCCCGGAACCCGGGCAAGGAACCCACCCGGGACCCCACCCCGGGGAACCCCCGCCCCCAGGTCCCGGCCCCGGCCCCCCGGCAGGACCCCCGGACGCTGCCCGCCCTCGCCGAGTGGCGGCTCGGGCCGGACGTCGGACGTCGCTACGGTGCCGTCTCGGGGGACCGCAACCCCATCCATCTGCACCCCCTCACCGCCCGCCTCTTCGGCTTCCCGCACGCCATCGCGCACGGGATGTGGACCGTCGCCCGCTGCCTGGCCGAGTACGGCCCGGGACAAGCGGTCGAGGTGCGGGCCGAGTTCAGGGCGCCGGTGCCGCTGCCGGGGACGGTGACGTACGCCGCGCGGGGGCCGGAGTTCGAGCTGCGCTCGGGTGGACGGATCCATCTGACCGGCGACGTACGCCCGACGCGACCGCGAGACGCGTGAACTTCGGGCGAACAGCGCATGGCGAAAGCCCCGGGCGCGGCTTCTCGCGTTCGTCAACTCGCAGGTGAGGGAGCGTCGTTGAGAAAGCTCTCACAGTTCACACCCAGTGCACCAAGGTGGCTTCAAGCAGCCCCTCATCCCACCCTCAGACACCGTTCCTAGCCTCGGTCCACCCCCGGCCGCCGCCAGGAAAGGCACCGAAGCATGCCCCCCAGACGAATCGCCGTCATCGCCGACTCCGACACCCGTTGGAAGTGGGGAGCGTCCGTCGCCCGGCAGATCGCTCCCGCGTACGCACTCGACGCGATCTTCCTGCGCACCCGGGCCACCCCGACGGAACGCCAACTGGCGGAGATAGGCGTCGTGCCGGACACCCGGCGCGACGTCACCGTGGCGGAACTGGTCGACGACGAGGAACTCGCCGCCGCCGACGTGCTCGTCCTGGCCACCGCGGGAGGTACGACCCTCGCGCTCACCCACGGCCTGGGCTTCGCGTGGGAGGGGCGGCAGCGGCGGCCGGTCACCGTCACCGGATACGTCGGGGTCGTGTACGAGAAGATGGTCGACGGGCTGATGACCCGGGCCGGCACCGACCTCGTCCTCGCCAACAGCGCCTACGACGCGGACCGTTTCCGCGAGGCGTTCGCGAGCGTCGGCGTCGACCCCGACTCGGTGGTGGAGTGCGCCCTGCCCTTCCTCGGCGGGGAGCCGTACGCGCCGTCCTCGGAGCGGCCCTTCACGCTCACCTTCGCCGTCCAGCCGTCGGTGCCCAAGGGCCGGGTGTCCCGGCTCGGGCTGCTGGAGCGGGCGGCGGCCCACGCGCGACGGCACCCCGACCGGCTGGTGCTGATGAAACTGCGCAGCCTCCCCGGCGAGCACACCACGCACGTCGAGGCCGATCCGTACCAGCTCCTCATCGAGAGGATGACCGAGCCGGCCCCGGACAACCTGCGCCTCGTCTACGGCAACATGGGCGAAGTCCTGGACCGTACCGACCTGTTGGTGACGGTCAGCTCGACGGCCGCCCTGGAGTCGATGCACCGCGGCATCCCGACCGCGATCCTCACCGACTTCGGGGTCCGCGAGGCGCACGGCAACCACTACTTCGTGCACTCGGGCTGCCTCGCCTCCTGGGACGACCTGGACGCCGGCGCGACGCCGCGCGTCGACCCGGCCTGGGCGGCCCGCCAGGGCGTCGGCAAGAGCGATCCGTACGCCGCCGCCCGCGCCCGGCTCTCCGCGCTCGGCTCGGCCGGCCGGCTGCCCGTGCTGCGGCCGTACTACTCGCCTCAGCGGGCGGGGGCCTATCTCGCCGGCATCCTGGAGCGCAACGGCCTCGACGAGAAGGGCAGGCCCCTGACGCCCGCGGCGGGCGCGAGCGGCGCGGGCCCGGTGCGCACGGTGATCCGCCGGGCCGCGCGCAGCGGCGCCAAGTCCCTCTACCGGGTGGGCCGTGAGCGGGTCGCCCCCGCACTGCGCCGCTGGGGCCAGGCCTGACCCCGCCCGGCCTGCGGCCACCGCCCGGCACGCACGGGCTGCCCTGCCCGGCACGCACGGGCCCCGTGGGCCGCAGGTGTCAGATCTCGGCGGTGCTCTGGGTGGGGATCGCCGCGGCCGGCGGGGACCAGGGGCGGCCCTGCATGAGCGTGCCGAGGCCCGTCCAGGCGAAGTTCATCAGGGTGGCGGCGGCCTGCCGGGCCGAGACGCCGGGGGTGGCGTTGGCCCACGCGGCCATCGATTCGGCGGCACCGACCAGCGCCTCCGCGAGACCGGCGACCTCCCGCGCGGGCAGGGACGGGTCGCGGTGTGCCTCACGCGCGGCGACGACGATCAACTGCGTGACGAAGTGGACCAGTTCCTCGCGCATCGCGAAGACCTCGGCGGCGAAGGGCTCGCCGTGCGTGCGGGCCTGGAGGTGCAGGACGGCCCAGCCGTCCGGGTTCTCGGCGGTGTGGGTGAAGAACGCCCGCAGCCCTTCCCAGAGCTGACGGTCGGCGGGCAGGTCGGGGCGGACGCCGGCGCGGACCGCGTCGGTGAGCGCCTTGGCCTCACGCCGGATGCACGCGGTGAACAGGTCTTCCTTCGAGTTCAGGTACAGGTACACCAACGGCTTCGACACACCCGCCAGTTCGGCGATCTCGTCCATCGACGCGGCCCGGTACCCGCGCTGCCCGAAGGTCCGTACGGCCGCGTCCAGCATCTGCTGCTCGCGTACCGCGCGGGGCATCCGCTTGTTCTTCACAGCACCCATGCGCCAAGCCTACGAGGGCTCCGGGCCCGGCCGGGCGCGCGGCGGTGTCAGGAGGCCTGGTGCGGGGTGCCCTGGGCGGGCTCGTCCAGGAGGGCGTCCTCCTGGTTGCGGTTGCGCTCCAGGTTGGCCTTGGCGCGGTCGACGCGGGCGACGACCTGCTCCGAGGCGCGGTCGCGCGCTCCGCGCAGGACGACGAAGCTGATCGGCGCGGAGATCACCAGGGCCAGCAGGACGACCCACATGTAGTTGGAGTCGCCGAGGCCGCGGGGGGCGACGCCCGAGTAGACGAGGCCCCAGACGACCACGAGGCAGCCCACGAAGATCCCAAGGCGCATCAGTGTGTAGCGGAGCATCTCAATCCACTCTTCCGTTCCGAACGGTCCCAAAGAACTCCGTCCAGTGAAGCACGCCCGGACAGCGATCTTGCAGCGGGTCCTCGGCCGCGGCCGGCCGGGGCCGGGCGGACGGGAACGGTCAGACCGGGCCGAGGGACAGCAGCATCGTGATGTCGTCCCGTTCCTCGCCGGGCGCGACCCGGATCGCGCCCGGTACCCGCCCGACCTCCTTGTAGCCGCAGGAGGTGTAGAAGCGCTCGAGGCCCTCGCCGCCCCGGCAGGTCAGCCGTATCGCCTCGATGCCGTCGAGACGGCCGGCGGCCTCCTCGACGGCGGCGAGCAGGTCCCGGCCGTACCCCTTGCCCTGGTGCCGCGGGTGCACCATCACGGTGTACAGCCAGACCCAGTGCCGCATCAGCCGGTGGGTGTTGTGCGTGAGGAAGGCGGTCGCGGCGACGCCGCCCTCCTCGTCCCGGCCGACCAGCAGCCGGGTGCGGCCCTCCGCCATGGCGACGAGGTGCTTCACGAGTTCGGGGCGGACGTCGTCGGCGGTCACCGGCGGCACGAAGCCGACGGAGCCGCCCGCGTTCGAGACGTCCGCCCACAGGGCGAGGACGCCGTCCCGGAGCGCGGGGGTGACCGCCGGGTCCAGTTCGAAGTCCAGTGCCACGTCAGACCCGCATGGCCTGCGGGGTCTCGCGGCGCGCCGCGTCCGGTCCGTCGTACTCGCGGATGATCTCGTACCGCGTGTTGCGCTCGACCGGGCGGAAGCCGGCGTCCCGGATGAGGTCCAGCAGGTCCTCGCGGGTGAGCTTGTTCGGCGTGCCGTAGTTGTCCGCGTCGTGCGTGATCTTGTACTCGACGACCGAGCCGTCCATGTCGTCGGCGCCGTGCTGGAGCGCGAGCTGGGCGGTCTGGACGCCGTGCATGACCCAGAAGACCTTGACGTGCGGGACGTTGTCGAAGAGCAGCCGGGAGACCGCGAAGGTCTTCAGCGCCTCGGCGCCGGTCGCCATCTGGGTGCGCGCCTGGAGGCGGTTCCTGACCTTGCCGTCCTTCATGTCCACGAAGTCGTGCTGGTAGCGCAGCGGGATGAAGACCTGGAAGCCGCCGGTCTCGTCCTGGAGCTCACGCAGCCTGAGCACGTGGTCGACCCGGTGCCGGGGCTCCTCGATGTGCCCGTACAGCATCGTGCACGGGGTCTTGAGACCCTTCTCGTGCGCGAGGCGGTGGATGCGCGACCAGTCCTCCCAGTGGGTGCGGTGGTCGACGATGTGCTGCCGCACCTCCCAGTCGAAGATCTCCGCGCCGCCGCCGGTCAGCGACTCCAGACCGGCCTCGATCAGCTCGTCGAGGATCTCCGAGGCCGACAGGCCCGAGATGGTCTCGAAGTGGTGGATCTCGGTGGCGGTGAACGCCTTCAGCGAGACGTCCGGCAGGGCCTTCTTCAGCTCGCTCAGCGAGCGCGGGTAGTAGCGCCAGGGCAGGCTGGGGTGCAGGCCGTTGACGATGTGCAGCTCGGTGAGGTTCTCGCCCTCCATCGCCTTGGCGAGGCGGACGGCCTCCTCGATGCGCATCGTGTACGCGTCCTTCTCGCCCGGCTTGCGCTGGAACGAGCAGTACGCGCAGGACGCGGTGCACACGTTCGTCATGTTGAGGTGACGGTTGACGTTGAAGTGGACGACGTCGCCGTTCTTGCGCGTGCGCACCTCGTGCGCGAGGCCACCGAGCCAGGCCAGGTCGTCCGACTCGTACAGCGCGATGCCGTCCTCGCGGCTGAGCCGCTCACCGGCCCGGACCTTGTCCTCCAGCTCGCGCTTGAGCCCGACATCCATGCGATTACCTCTCCCTGTGACGAACGCTGCCAACCGTACTCCCCGCCCTGTCGGCGAAAGGCCCCCACCTGGGCCGTTCGCCCCCGGGTGTCCCCGGGTGTCCCCGGTGCCGGGGTTCTAGCCCTCCGCGGGCAGCTCGCCCACCCGGTTCTCCCACTTCGTGGAGAGCACGATGGTCGTACGGGTGCGGGAGACGCCCTTGGTCCCGGACAGCCGCCGGATGGTCTTCTCCAGTCCGTCGACGTCGCTGGAGCGCACCTTGAGCATGAACGAGTCGTCGCCCGCGATGAACCAGCAGTCCTCGATCTCGCTGAGGTCGCGCAGCCGCCGGGCCACGTCCTCGTGGTCGGCCGCGTCGGACAGCGAGATGCCGATCAGGGCGGTGACGCCCAGACCGAGCGAGGCCGAGTCGACCGTCGCGCGGTACCCGGTGATGACACCGGCCGCCTCCAGCCGGTTGATGCGGTCGGTGACACTGGGTCCCGACAGACCGACGAGGCGCCCCAGTTCCGCGTAGGAGGCCCGGCCGTTCTCCCTCAGGGCCTGGATGAGCTGCCTGTCCACCGCGTCCATGCGATCGAGCCTTCCGCTGAAAAGGTCTGAGAAGTGGTGAGAGTTCGAGAGGTCGTGAGAGGTCAGGTGGTGGCGTCCCGGGAGCCGCTCCCGAGTTCGCCCTTCCACCGGCGGTACAGGCCGTGTTCGACGCCCGCCGAGTCGAGGGCCCGTCCGGCGACGAAGTCCACCAGGTCCTGGATGTGCGTGGCTCCCGCGTAGAACGCCGGCGAGGCGGGCAGCACGACCGCGCCCGCGTCGTCCAGGGAGACCAGGTGACGCAGTGTCTGCCCGTTCAGCGGGGTCTCCCGCACGGCGACGACCAGCGTGCGTCCCTCCTTGAGGGTGACGCTCGCGGCCCGCTGCAGCAGGTCCTTGGAGAGGCCGAGGGCGACTCCGGCGACACAGGCGGTGGACGCGGGCACGATCAGCATGCCCTTGGCCGGATACGAGCCCGAGGAGGGGCCCGCCGCCAGGTCGCCCGCGCTCCAGTGCCGTACGCGGTCGAGATGGTCCCCGGGGACGTCGAAGGTGCCGGGTTTGCCGTCGGCGCCCCGCTCCAGCCACGCGCGCAGGTCGTCCCGCCAGTGGGCGTCGCGGAACGGGAGGCCGGTCTCGTCGAGCAGCGTGAGCCGTGAGGCCCTGCTGACGACCAGGTCGACGCTCTCCCCCGCTTCCAGCAGCGAACGCAGCACCGCGGCCGCGTACGGCGTACCGGACGCGCCGGAGACCCCCACGATCCAAGGCCGGCGCTGCGTCTGTCCTGGCTTCATGATGTCGAGCCTATCCGGCCACCGGCCATGGTCAGACCGTCAGCCCGCGCACCAGCAGATCGAGCAGGGCGCATACGAACAGGGCGATCCCGATGAAGCCGTTGACCTGGAAGAACGCCCGGTTCAGCCGGCTCAGGTCGTGCGGCTTCACGATGGAGTGCTCGTAGAGGAACGCGCCCGCGACGATCACGAGGCCCAGCCAGAAGAAGGCGCCGGCGCCGGTGGCCACTCCGTACCAGACGAAGAGGCCCGTCGTCACGGCGTGGCAGACGCGCGCGCCCCGGATCGCGGCCGGGATGCCGAACCGGGCCGGCACGGACATCACACCGATCTCGCGGTCGGTCTCGACGTCCTGGCAGGCGTAGATCAGGTCGAAGCCGCCGATCCACACGCCGACGGCGAGGCCGAGGACGACCGCGTCCCAGGACCAGGTGCCGGTGACGGCGATCCAGGCGCCGACCGGGCCCATCGCCTGGGCGAGACCCAGGATGGCCTGCGGGAAGTTCGTGAACCGCTTGCCGTACGGGTAGACGACCATCGGGATGACCGCGATGGGCGCCAGCGCCAGGCACAGCGGGTTGAGCAGGGCGGCGGCGGCGAGGAAGACGACCAGCGCGACCAGCGCGCCCGTCCAGGCGTGCTTCACGCTCATCGCGCCGGTGACCAGTTCACGATGGGCCGTACGGGGATTGCGGGCGTCGATCTCGCGGTCGATGATCCGGTTCGCGGCCATGGCGAACGTGCGCAGGCCCACCATCGCGACGGTGACCAGGAGCAGCTTTCCCCAGTGGATGTTCTTGTCGACCTCGAACATCGCGGTCAGCGCCGCGATGTAGGCGAAGGGCAGCGCGAACACCGAGTGCTCGATCATGACGAGGCGCAGGAAGGCCTTGGTGCGGCCCGGCTGCGGAAGCGCCGCGGAAGCTGAACTCACAGCCCGTACTCCTTCCAACGGCGGTCGACCTTCGCCGCCGTCTGCGGGTCGGACAGCACCATCTCGGGCCAGCCGCCGTCCCGCGTGTAGCCCTCCTCGGGCCACTTCTTCGTCGCGTCGATGCCCGCCTTGCCGCCCCAGAACTGCTGGTAGGAGGCGTGGTCGAGGTGGTCGACCGGGCCTTCGACGACGGTGAGGTCACGTCCGTAGTCCGTGTTGCCGAGCGCGCGCCAGGCCACCTCGTGCAGATCGTGGACGTCGCAGTCCGCGTCGACGACCACGATGAGCTTCGTCAGGGACATCATGTGTGCCCCCCAGACGGCGTGCATCACCTTCTGGGCGTGCTTCGGGTACTTCTTGTCGATCGAGACGATCGCGCAGTTGTGGAAGCCGCCCGCCTCCGGCAGGTGGTAGTCCACGATGTCCGGGACGATGATCTTCAGCAGCGGGAGGAAGAACCGCTCCGTCGCCCGGCCGAGAGGCCCGTCCTCCGTCGGGGGCCGGCCCACGACGATCGACTGGAGCAGCGGCCGCTTCCGCATGGTGACGCAGTCGATGGTCAGCGCCGGGAACGGCTCCTGCGGGGTGTAGAAGCCGGTGTGGTCGCCGAACGGCCCCTCGGGCAGCATCTCGCCCGGCTCCAGCCAGCCCTCCAGGACGACCTCGGCGTTCGCGGGCACCTGGAGCGGGACGGTCTTGCAGTCCACCATCTCGATCCGCTTGCCCTGGAGGAACCCGGCGAAGAGGTACTCGTCGATGTCGCCGGGCAGCGGGGCGGTGGAGGCGTAGGTGACGGCGGGCGGGCAGCCGAAGGCGATCGCCACCGGAAGCCGCTCGCCCTTGCGGGCCGCGACCTGGTAGTGGTTCCGGCTGTCCTTGTGGATCTGCCAGTGCATGCCGATGGTGCGCTTGTCGTGCCGCTGGAGCCGGTACAGACCGAGGTTGCGGACGCCGGACTCGGGGTCCTTGGTGTGGGTGAGCCCGAGGTTGAAGAAGGAGCCGCCGTCCTCGGGCCAGGTGAACAGCGCGGGCAGCGCGTCGAGGTCGACGTCGTCGCCGCGCAGCACCACTTCCTGCACCGGCGCGTCCTTGACCTTCTTCGGCGGTACGTGCGTCATCGCGCCGAGCTTCCCGAAGGCCTCGCGCACGCCCACGAAGCCCTGCGGCAGCTCCGGCCTGAGCAGTCCGCCGATCTTCTCGGAGATCTCGCCGTACGACTTCAGCCCGAGGGCTTTCAGCAGGCGGCGGTCGGTGCCGAAGACGTTCATCGCGAGCGGCATCGCCGACCCGCGCACGTTCTCGAAGAGGAGCGCGGGTCCGCCGGACTTCTGCACCCGGTCGACGATCTCCCCGACCTCCAGGTACGGATCCACCTCGGCCTTGATGCGCTTGAGGTCTCCCTCGCGCTCCAGCGCCCTGAGCAGGGAGCGAAGATCGTCGTAAGCCATGTGTCCAAGTATCGGCCACCCGCTAATCTGTGCCCGTCACCGGGGGGCCCGTGCCGCCCCGCCGTCGCTCACTGGGGGATCGTTCGGCCATGCTCAGGTATCTGCCCTTCCTGCTGGTCCTGGCGCTGTGGATCTACGCCTTCATCGACTGCCTGAACACGCCGGAGGAGGAGGTCAAGGGCCTGCCCAAGGTGGTCTGGGTGATCATCATCCTGCTCTTCGGCGAGGTGCTGGTCGGTCCGGTCGCCTGGCTGGTGGCGGGCCGCAACCGCCGTGGTCCCGCGGGCGGCTCGACGCCGTCCGAGTGGCACCGCAACCACCGCACGGAGTTCGTCGCGCCCGACGACAACCCCGAGTTCCTCAAGTCCCTCAAGGCCGAGAACCGCAAGGACGAGGCGCTGCTGAAGGACTGGGAGGCGGACCTGCGCCGCCGCGAGGAGGAACTGAGGCGGCGCGAGGAGCAGAGCAGGTCCGACGAGGAGTCGTGACGTGGAGCTGCGCCTGCTGGTGACCTTCGAGAAGGTCGCGACCGTCCTGAGCTTCACCCGGGCGGCGGCCGAGCTGACGTACGCGCAGTCAAGCGTGACCGGTCAGATCCGGGCCCTGGAGTCCTCGCTCGGCACGGAGCTCTTCGACCGGCTGGGCAGCAGGATCCGGCTGACCGAGGCGGGTGAGCGGCTGCTGCCCTACGCCCGGCAGATCATCGAGCTGACGGAGGAGGCGCGGGCCGCGGTCGTCGGCGCCGAGGAGCCCTCCGGGGCGCTCACCATCGGCACGATGGAGTCCCTGACCTCGTACCGGCTGCTGCCGCTCCTGGAGTTCTTCCATCACCGCCACCCCCGGGTGCGGCTGTCGCTGCGCACGACCATCGGGGACGAGACCCGCCAGGCTCTGCGCCAGGGCACCTACGACGTCGGCTTCCTGATGGAGGAGGACACCGAGCACCCCGGACTGGACGTGGTGGTGCTCGCGCGCGAACCCCTCGCGCTGGTCGCCGCTCCCGGCGATCCGCTCGCCGGCACGGCACCGGACACGGCCGACCTCCCGGACCGCCCGTTGCTGGCCACGGAACCCGGCTGCGCCTACCGGGACCTGTTCGAGCGGGAGCTCAACTCCCGTCTGCCGGAGGGTTCCTCCGTCGACTTCACGGAGTTCGGCACGATCGAGGCGACCAAGCGCGCCGCGGCGGCCGGCCTCGGGATCGCGCTGCTTCCCGAGGTGACGGTCGCCGCCGAACTGGAGCGGGGCGAGCTCGTACGGCTCGACTGGGAACCGCCGTTCACGCTTTCGACGCAACTGGCCTGGCGGGCCGGGAAGCGTCTGCCGTCCCATGCGCGGCTGTTCGTGGAGCGGGCCCGGCGACTGGTGTCCGAGGAGTCCGGTCCGCGGGCGTGACCGGAGCGGCCCCGGCGACGCGAGGGGCCATGACGTTCCCGGCGCTCCCGGTGTTCCGGGTGCTCCCGGTCTTCCCGGCCTTCCCGGTCTTCCCGGTGTTCCGGGGAAGCGTCACCTTCAGACTGGCGGTCACGATCAGCGGGACGCCGAGCGCCTGGACGAGCCCGATGTGATGCCCGTACACCGCCCAGTCCATGACCATCGCGACGGCCGGGTAGGTGAAGGCGAGCACGGCGATCTTCGCGGTCGGGAGCTTGGCGTACGCGGCGTACATCAGGACGTACATCAGTCCGGTGTGGACGACTCCGAGCCCGATCAGCCAGCCCCAGTCCGCGCCGGTCCCCCGCATCGCGCCGAAGTCGGCGAAGGGGAGCAGCAGCGGGACGCCGACGAGGACCTGGACGAGCGCGATGAGGTGCGGGCGCACGCCGGTGATGCGCTTGGTGACCAGGGTGGACAGACCGTAGAGGAGCGCGGCGAGGAGTGCCTGTCCGACGCCGGTGAGATACGGGCCTCCGTGCGCGAAGTCGGCCGGGGAGACGCCCGAGACGAGGACCAGACCGGCGAAGGCCAGCCCGATCCAGCCGGCCTTGACGGCGGTGAGCCGTTCCCGGAAGAGCAGGGCGCCCAGCAGCACCACGTAGAACGGCTGGGTGTGGTAGACGACGGTGGCGACGGAGATCGAGGTGTTCTCGTACGACTGGAAGAGCAGGACCCAGTTGAAGACGATGAACACCCCGCCGAGGGCGGCGAGTCCGAGCGTGCGCGGGGTGAAGCCGTGGCCCCGGAAGTAGCCCCGGGCCAGCGCGTAGCCGCCGAGGGCGAGCGCCCCGAACAGGACACGGAAGAAGACGACGTCGAACGGTGAGGCTCCGGACTCGACGACGAAGACGCCGAGGGTCCCGGAGAGCATCATGGCGGCGGTGAGCTGGGCGGCGCCCTTGTTCTCGACCGCGGTGGTGGAGGTCATGCCCCGAAGGTAGGAGCGGCACCGCCCCGCGGGCCACGGCCCACCGGGGCGTCCTGCCGATGCCCCCATCGGCACCGTCGATGGGTACGGGCGGGAGGCGTCAGACTCCGGCCTGGAGGCGGAGGCCCGCCAGGGTCAGGTCCAGCGCGGCGAGGAACTGCTCCTTGTCGTCGTGCCCGTCGAACTCCTCGACGATCTCGTGCACGAACGGGAACTCCTTCGCGTCGAGCGCACGCCAGGTCTCGGTGTAGCGGCCGAGGAACTCGTCGCGGTCCATGACGCCGTCGAGCACCTCCGGGGGCGGCTCCTGCCCCATCTCGGCGGCGTTGCCGACGACGACGCCGACGATCGCCGACACGGCGTGGAACCGCTGGAGCGGCGTGAGGTCGAGCCGCAGGGTCTGCTGCCCCAGCTTCTCGTAGAGCCGCAGCGAATTGCCCTGGACGTCGGTGCGGCGCATGAAGTGTGCGCCCAGCCACGGCCGGTCCACGATCGCGTCGAACAGCGTCACGGCCATCACGCGCACGTCGTCGATCGGGTCGTCGCCGGCGGTCTGCCCTTCGATGGCGGTCAGCACCCCGCCGAGCACGTGGTCGATGGCGCGTTCGAGCAGGTCGTCCTTGCCCGAGACGTACCAGTAGATGCTGCCGACGCCGGTGCCGAGCCGGGTCGCGAGGGCGCGCAGTGTCAGCGCCGGCTCGCCCGCCTCGTCGAGCAGGGCCACGGCCGCGCCCAGAACGGCCTCGATGGAGTGCGAGGCCCGCTGACGTCCTCGGGAAGGGCGATCGGCGGGTCGTGGTCGCGGGCCTGTCATGACGTCCATCCAACCACAGCTTGCGCCATCATCGAACCTCGTTCTATTCTCGAACACCGTTCCATTGTCGAACGTCGTTCCATAGCGGACGGCGTTCCGAGAGGAGGCCCGCCATGACCACGACAGCCATAGCGCCCGCCGCGTCGCGCACCTATCCGTCCCTGCGCGCGGCGTGGATTCCCCTGGCCGCGCTCTGCCTGGCCTTCTTCGTCGAGATGGTCGACAACACCCTGCTCTCGATCGCGCTGCCCACGATCGGACGGGACCTCGACAGCAGCACGACCGCGCTGCAGTGGGTCACCGGCGGGTACGCGCTGACGTTCGGCGGCCTGCTGCTGACGGCGGGATCGATGGCCGACCGGCTCGGACGCCGGCGTGTCCTGCTGGTCGGCCTCGCGGTGTTCGGCCTGCTGAGCCTGGCCGTCGTCGCGGTCACCACCGCCGGCCAGCTCATCGCCCTGCGGGCCGGCCTCGGCATCGCCGCGGCGGCGATGGCCCCCATCACCAACTCGCTGGTCTTCCGGCTCTTCGACGACAAGGCGCTGCGCATGCGCGCGATGACCTTGATGATCGCCGTCGGCATGTCCGGCTTCGTCCTCGGCCCGCTGCTGGGCGGCACCGCCCTGGCGCACTTCCGGTGGCAGTGGCTCCTGGTCGTCAACGCCCCGATCGCGCTGATCGCGGCCATCGGCGTCCGCCTCGGCGTCCCGGCCGACCGGCCGCAGGACCTGACCAAGGACAAGCTCGATCTGCCCGGCGCGGCCCTGAGCGTCACCACCATCGGCCTCGCCTGCTACTCGCTGACCAGCGGCGTCGAGCACGGCTGGCTCTCCACGACCACACTCGTGTCGGTCCTCGGCGCCGTCGCCGCGGGGATCGCGTTCGTGTGGCACGAGCGCCGCAGCGCATCGCCGATGCTCGACCTCCGCCTCTTCTCCGACGGCACCGTCCGCGGCGCCGCCATCGCGCAGATCGGCACGGCCATCGCGATGGCCGCCGTGATGTTCGGGCTGATCCTCCACTTCCAGTACGCCTACGGGTGGAGCCCCGTGCGGGCCGGCCTGGCGAACCTGCCGATGATCGTGACCATGGTCCTCGCGACCCCTCTGTCCGAGTGGCTCGCGGGACGGTTCGGCCACCGCGTCGCCTGCCTGGTCGGCGCGGCCTGCCTGGCCGTCTCACTGGCCGGCCTGTCCTGGGGCGTCGACCACGGCTACGGCGCGATCGCGGCCTGCATGGTCGTGATGACCGTCGGACTGCGCACCGTCATGACGATCTGCGCCATCGCGCTCGTCGACGCGATGCCGGGCAACCGCACGTCGATCGGCACGGCGCTCAACGACACCGCCCAGGAGGTCGGGAGCAGCATCGGCACCGCCGTGGTCGGCACCCTCATCGCCGCGCTGGTCACCACCCATCTGCCCGCGGGCACGTGGAGCGACTCCCTGGTGGCGTCGTTCTTCCACGGCGAGCGGATCACCTACGGCGTGCTGGCGGTCGTCGTCGGCCTGATCGCGGCCGGCGGCGCACTCACGCTCACCGACTCCCACGCCACCGAAGAGCCCGCCTGAGACGTCCGCGCCAGGGTCGCCGGGTGCCTCCGCGGCGCGGCCGAGGCCCTTGGCCGAGACCGCTCAGCGGGGCGGCTCCTCGCGCAGGACGAGCGCGAGGAGACCGGGGAAGCGGGCGTCGAACTCGTCCCGGCGCAGCCGGTTGACGCGCCGGGGCCCCTCGTCGCGCTGCTCGACGAGACCGGCGCCGCGCAGTACGGCGAAGTGATGACTGAGAGCCGCCTTGCCGACGGGCACGTCGAAACTGCCGCAACTGCGGCTCCACTCCGCGGACCCGGCCAGCTCCCTGACGAGCCGGATGCGTACGGGATCGGCGAGGGCGGCGAGCGCGGCCGGCACGGGGACCTCGTCCGGGTGGGTGTGCTCGGGCGCCGCCCGGTGACTGCTGCGCTCCGCCACGCCGACCTCCCCGGGTTTCCTGATCCGCTTGCCGAGTGTTCGATGAAAACCATACACTCCCGAGTGTTCGCTTTTCATTGAACAGTCGAGCGCCGACCAGGAGTGTGCCATGCGTACGGTCGAATTCCAGGAGTACGGCGGACCCGAGGTCCTGCGGGTCGCCGAGGCCAAGGTCCCCGACCCGGGTCCGGGGCAGGTGAGCATCGACGTGGTCTACGCGGGCGTGAACTTCGCCGACCTCAAGGCCAGGTCGGAGGGCTACCGCGTCCCCGGCCTCCCCTTCGTGCCCGGGCTCGAGGTCTCCGGCCGCGTCCGGGCCCTCGGTCCGGACGTCACGGGACTGCGGGTGGGCCAGGAGGTCGCGGCGCTGACGGAGGGCGGGGCGTACGCGGAGGTGGCCGTGGCCGACGCCGTGACGGTCTTCCCGCTGCCCGACGGAGTCGGCCTGCGCACCGGGGCCACGCTCCCCACCGTCCTGCCCACGGCGTACGCGCTGCTGCACACGGTGGGGCGGCTCCAGCCCGGCGAGACCGTGCTCGTGCAGGGCGCGGCGGGCGGGGTGGGCACGGTGCTCGGCCAGCTCGCGCGGGCGGCCGGGGCCGGCGCGGTGTACGGCGTGGTGTCCGGCGCGCCGAAGGCCCGATACGCCCTCGGCAACGGCTACGACGAGGTGTTCGTGGGGTCCTTCCGGGACGAGGTGCGCGCGGCGACCTCCGGCCGCGGGGTGGACCTGGTCCTGGATCCGGTGGGCGGCGAGACCCTCCGCGGCGGCCTCGCCTCCCTCGCCCCCTTCGGCCGGCTGGTCTCCTTCGGCAACGCGAGCTCGGCGGAGCCCTGGACCGTGGGCCAGCCGGAGCTCTACCCGACCGGCCTGTCGGTGTCCGGGTTCTCGATCCTCGGCCTGGCCGCGACGGACCCGGCCGCCCTCCGCGCCATCGCCTCCCGCGCGTTCGGGACGGTCGCCGACGGCACGGTGACCCTGCCGGTGACGGCGGAGTTCACCCTGGAGTCGGCCGCGGAGGCGCACGCCCTGATGGGTTCACGGACGAGCACGGGAAAGCTGCTCCTGCGAGTGGCCGCTTCCGGGCTGTAGGCGTCCCCGCTGTCGGACCCCTGCCCTACCCTGCACCGCCATGACGTCTCGCCTCCACGCCACCCGCGCCTCCTACGACACCGTCGCCGCCGACTACGCGGAACTGCTCAGGGACGAACTGGACCGGAAGCCGCTGGACAGGGCGATGCTGTCGGCGTTCGCCGAACGGGTGCGGGCCGGCGGGGGCGGGCCGGTGGCGGACCTCGGCTGCGGGCCCGGGCGGGTGACCGTCCGTCTGGAGCGGCTCGGGCTCGACGCGTTCGGGATCGACCTGTCGCCGGGGATGGTGGAGGTGGCCCGCGGGGCGTATCCCCGGCTGCGGTTCGAGGTGGGGACGATGACGGCCCTGGACCTCCCGGACGCCGGTCTCGGCGGAGCGCTGGTCTGGTACTCCACCGTGCACACACCGGTCGGCGAACTGCCGGGGATGTTCACCGAGTTCCACCGGGTCCTCGCTCCCGGCGGCCATCTGCTCATCGCCTTCAAGGCGGGCGACGAACAGGTGCGTCTGGAGCGCGCGTACGGCCACGACGTGGACCTCGACGTCCACCGCTTCCCCCCGGAGCGGGTCGCCGGACTCCTGCGGGCGGCCGGTCTGTCCGAGGTCGCCCGTCTCGTGCGCGAGGCCGAGCCCGACGAGGCCACCCCGCAGGCCTTCGTCCTGGCCCGCAGGACCGGGGATCCCCAGCCCTCCGCGACACCCCGGTGAGCACTTCCTCGCGCCGCCCTCGTGTTCCGGCGACGCGAGAGGGGCCTCCGGGGGACAGTGGAGTCATGGAGCGCATCGATCAGGCACAGGCCCGCGCGTGGCTCGCGACGGCCCTGGAGGAGGCACGCGCCGGACTCGCCGAGGGCGGCATCCCCATCGGGGCCGCGCTGTACGGGGCGGACGGCACCCTGCTCGGCCGCGGCCACAACCGCCGCGTCCAGGACGGCGACCCCTCGGCGCACGGCGAGACGGCCGCCTTCCGTGACGCGGGACGGCAGCGGTCGTACCGCGGCACGACCATGGTGACCACGCTGTCGCCGTGCTGGTACTGCAGCGGGCTCGTCCGGCAGTTCGGGATCTCCCGGGTGGTCGTCGGCGAGGCGGCCACCTTCCACGGGGGACACGACTGGCTCGCCGAGCACGGTGTGCGGATCGTGCTGCTCGACGACCCCGAGTGCACCGCGCTGATGCGCGACTTCATCGAGAAGAATCCGGCCCTGTGGAACGAGGACATCGGTGAGTGACGCGACCGCACGTCCGGCGGGGTCCGGGGTCCCCACCGTGGATCTGGGCCCCTGGCTCTCCGGGGACCGTGACGCCCGTGCCGCGCTCGCCCGTACCGTCGACGGCGCCCTGCGGACGGCCGGCTTCCTGCTCGTCACCGGGCACGGCGTGGACCCGGAACTGCGCCGCCGCGTACGGGACGCGGCCCGCGCCTTCTTCGTCCTGCCCGCCGCGGTCAAGCAGCCGTACGCGGCCCGGGTCGGCGGGCGCGGCTGGCTCGGGCCCGGCGCCGAGGCCAACGGCTACGCGGAGGGCACCGAGACACCGCCGGACCTCAAGGAGTCGCTGACGTTCGCGACGCACGAGCCGTTCGAGGACCCGGTGGTCAACGCGCAGTGGTACGCGCCGAACGTCTGGCCCGCCGAGGCCCCGGAGCTGCGGGCGCTCTGCGAGGAGTACCTGGCGGAGATGGCACGGCTGGAGAACCTGCTCCTGGAACTGCTCGGACGGGCGCTCGGCCTCGAACCGGACTTCTTCACCCGCCACATGGACCATCCGACGTACGGCTTCAACATCAACTGGTATCCGGGCACGGAGGTCGTCGGGGAGCCGCGGCCGGGCCAGTTCCGCATCGGGCCGCACACCGACTTCGGCACGGTCACCATCCTCGACCGGCAGGCGGGCAAGGGCGGGCTCCAGGTGTTCACGGACGCGGACGGCTGGACGGACGCGCCGTTCGACCCGGCGGCGCTCACGGTCAACATCGGTGACCTCATGGCCCGTTGGACCGGAGACCGGTGGCGTTCGGGACGGCACCGGGTGCTGCCGCCACCGGCCGACGCCCCCGCCGAGGAGCTGATCTCGCTCGTGTACTTCGGCGAGTGCACACCGGGGACGCTGGTCGAGTCGGTGCCCGCCCCCGTCGGCCGCGTCGTGTACGAACCGGTGGATTCCCACGTCTATCTGCGCCGGAAACTCGATTCGATCACTGTCGGTTGAACGGTTGAACGTTTTCGTAACTGAACGGACACCGGACGCTCTATCCCGAACCAACCCCCCCTTCTTAAACTGTTGTTGATACACCTCACAGCAGCACATATGGAATGGACCGGACCGCGGACCAGGGGGAGATGCGGTGCACACAGGGCTGCACGGCCGGGGGGCGCTCTTCGACACCGATCCGCCCGGACTCGCGTCACGGCTGGTCGGCCTGCGCCCGTACCAGCTCCGCGCCACACCCTACGAACACCCCGACGAACCGCCCTTCGTGGTCTTCACCGGCGGCCGGGGACTGGGCAAGACCGCCGTGCTCCTCGCCCTGCGCGAGGCCTATCGCGGACACACGCCGGTCGCCCTGATCGACGGCGAGGAACGGCAGTTCGGCGCACCGCCCCCGGACCGCCCGCCCGAGTCCTGGTCCCCGGTCGGGCAGGCGCTCACCACGGCCGCCGAACAGCTCGCCGGACCGGTCAAGGGCGCCGGACGGATCGGCTTCCCACGGCTGTCGTCCGGGCTGCTGGCCGTGGCGGCGGGCGGCTGGAGCGACCGCGACGTGCCCCGCATCCGGCAGGAGGCGGAGCGCATCCTGCTGCTGAGCGAGACGGAGTCCTGGCTGTCGGGATTCGCCGGGCGCTGGGTGAGCAAGGTGATCTCCAAGCTCGTCGCGTCGATGAGCGGCACCGGCCCGGTCGTCGAACCCATCATCGAGGCCACCCTGGAGGCCTTCACGGAGGGCGTCTCCCCGGCCCACCGCCGGCTGCGCAGGGCCGCGACCTGGTACCGCGACTACCCGAACGCGGGCGGCAGCCCCAAGCTCGCGCTGATCCTGCTCTCCCGCCACTTCCGGGCGGGCGGCGACTCCCGCAGACACGCCGAACGCCATCTCGTACGGGCCCTGCTGGCCGACCTGGACGACGCCTACGCGGGCGTCGTCCAGCGCTCCCACCGGCGCGGACGCCCCATCCTGCTGATCGACAACGTCCAGGAGCCCGCGGGCCTCGGCCTCCTGGAGCCGGTCCTGCGCGACCGCGCCGACGGCATCAAGGACCAGGCCGTGTTCTTCACCGCGCTACGGGGCTACGCGCATCCGGCACTGCGCAACGCCGGCCGCCTCGCGCTGCCCGAGACGGCCCGCGGCACCGACTGGCGGCCCGGCGCCTCCCCGTCCTCGCGGGCCCTGCTCGTCCCGCTGCCGCCGCTGACCCCCGACGACACCCTGCACATCATGGACACCGCCTCGGGCGGCCCCGGCGCCGGACCCGCCGCCCCGGCCGTCGTGCCGCCCCAACTCCCGCACGCCACGCACAGGCTGACCGGAGGCAGTCCGCTCGGCATCACCCTGCTGGCCGCCTCGGTCCGGCAGAACCTGCCCCAGGGCGCCGACTCGCTCGGCACGCTGCTGACCGCCGACATCGCCCCGCACGAGGACCAGGCGGGCCGCCCCGCCTACCAGGAGCTCCTCGGCCGGCTCGTCCCCGGCGGCCGGCTGGACGAACTGACCGTGCTGGCCGCGGCGCACGACCGCGACTCCGCCTGCTCGCTCGCCCAGTCGCGGCTGCCGGAGGACTTCGGCGCCTCCGGCGTCCTGGACCTGGAGGAACGTCTCGCGTCGGAGGGCTGGGCGACCGCGGCCGGGCAGTTCGTCGGCGACCCGTTCCTGCGCGCGCTCCTCCTGCTCAGGCTCCACCACCACGACTCCGGCCACGAACGGTGGCGGGCGGTGCACCGCACCCTCGTCGACCACTACCAGGACCTGGGCGACACCGCCCCGGCCGACGGCGACCGCTACCGGCTGCACCACGAACTCGCCCTCGGGAAAGCGGACTTCGCCGTGGCGCGACTGCGCGACACCTTCCCGGGCTCCGACACCCGCGCATGGCTCTCCGCGCTGCTCTTCATCGCCTCCGCGCCCTACTACCACGCCCACGATCCGGACGGCCGCGACTTCGAGGGCCCCGACCACCGTGCCTCCGTCGCGCTCGGCGGCACGGACGCCACGCACCGGCCGCCGGACGGCGTGGACGCCGTCCTGCACCTGCGGGTGAGGCGGTTGCTGCACGCGGTGTGGCAGCTCACTGACCCCCTCGTGCTGCCGGACCCGAGGGTGGCCGAGCGGCTGCGCTTCGAACTGGAACAGCTCTCGAACCTGCGGCCCGCGGGCAACGCCCTGCTGTGGCGGGCCTCGCGGGACTGGCCCTCGGACGCCCTGGCCGGCCGGCCGCTGCGCGTCCCGGACGACGAGGACGGAGGACGGTGATGGCGCGCTTATGGCTCTGGCTGCGCGAGGACATCTGGGAGATTCGTTTCCGCAGGTATGTCGCGCTCACCCTCGCCGCCGCCCTCGTGGGCCTCGGCGTCTGGGGCGGCATGACGGCCGCCAAGGTGGACCGCTCGTGCGCGCCGGGCGTCGTCCAGCCGAAGGACGGCGACGAGTGCGTGGGCGTCTCCTCGACGGCGTACGCCTTCGGACGGGCCCGGTTCGCCGAGACCGTACGGGCCATCAACCGGGAGAACCACCGTCTGACCCCCGGCAGTTACGTCACGGTCGCCCTGCTCGAACCCTTCACCGCCACCGACGCCGACAACCTCGCCGACGTCCTCCACGAACTCCAGGGCGCCTATCTGGCGCAGTACCAGGCCAACCACGACACGACCGGGCTGAAGCCGAAGATCCGGCTCGTGCTCGCCAACCCCGGCGCCACCGGGGCCTCCTGGCGTCACACCGTCGACCAGCTCGACCGGATGACCGCGGCCCCGGACCGGCTGCGCGCGGTGACCGGTGTCGGGGTGAGCACCGACAACAACAAGAAGGCGGTCGCGGAGCTCACCAGGCGCGGCATCCCGGTGATAGGGAGTTCGATCACCGCCGACAGCCTCGCCAACGGACAGGACGGCAAGGACCCCTTCCCCGGCCTCGCCCGCGTCTCCCCCACCAACACCGACGAGGCACGCGCCCTCGCCTCCTTCGCCAAGGTGTCGGCGGCCGACGCCTTCCTGGTCTACGACCGGACCGGCGACCCCTACACCCGCACGCTCCAGGCGTCCTTCGAGAAGATGCTGAAAGGCGCGCGCTACGAGGCCCAGCCGTTCACCCCGCCCGCCGACCGCAGCAAGGAGGGAAGCACCGCCAACGTCTTCGCGCAGATCGCCAACATCCTGTGCAACACCCCGAAGACCACGAACACCGTCCTGTTCGCCGGCCGGCACACCCAGTTGCGGCAGTTCATCAACGCGCTGGGCGCCCGGGGCTGCTCCGACCGCCGCTTCACCGTGCTCACCGGCGACGAGGGCTCGTACCTCGCGGGCGACAAGGACCTCGACCCGGCCGCCCTGAAGGACCCGCTGCTGACCGTGCGCTACACCTCCCTCGCGCACCCCGACGCCTGGGTGAAGGACGGCGCGCGGACCGGCGGCAGCGCGGCCGACGCGAAGGTGCTCCGGCGGCTGCTGGCCGACGCCGCGCGCGAGCCGGCCGGGCCCATCGGCCGGGTCTCCCTCGACGACGGCCAGTTGATCATCGCGTACGACGCCATGCGGCTGGCCGTGCGCGGCATCCGCGGGGCCTCACCGACCGGGCGCGTCCCCGCGCTCGCGGACGTCGGCCTGCAGTGGCCCCAGGTGAAGGGCGCGCAGCTCCGGGTGAACGGGGCGAGCGGGTGGATCTGCCTGGACGCCCACGGGAACCCGTACGACAAGGCCGTACCGATCGTGGAACTGACCCACGACAGCCGCGCCCGCTTCGTGCGGATCGCCTGGCCGGACGGCAGGCCACCGGCCGCCCAGTGCCTGCCGCCGTCCTAGGTCGTGGTGTTCCGGGCCGGTCAGACGCCCGCGTAGGAGTGCTTGCCGCCGACGAAGATGTTGACGCCGTAGTAGTTGAACAGCCAGCAGCCGAACGCGATCAGGGCGATGTAGGCGGCCTTGCGGCCCTTCCAGCCGGCCGTGGCCCGCGCGTGCAGGTGGCACGCGTAGGCGACCCAGGTGATGAACGCCCAGGTCTCCTTCGGGTCCCAGCCCCAGTAGCGGCCCCAGGCGTCGCCCGCCCAGATCGCGCCCGCGATGATCGTGAAGGTCCACAGCGGGAACACGGCCGCGTTCACGCGGTAGGAGAACTTGTCGAGCGAGGCCGAGGCGGGCAGCCGCTCCATGACGGAGGTGGCGAACCGGCCGGGCTTCCCGCCCTTCTCCAGCTTGTTCTCGTACGAGTCCTTGAAGAGGTACAGCACCGTGCCGACGGCGCCCACGTAGAAGACGGCGCCGCACAGGATCGCGGTCGAGACGTGGATGTACAGCCAGTACGAGTGCAGCGCCGGGACGAGCTGGTCGCTCGCGGTGTACAGGACGGTGACCGCGAGACCGAGGTCGAGCAGGACCGTGGTGATCAGCGGCAGGCCGAGCCAGCGCACGTTCTTCTTCAGCGCGAGCAGGACGAGGAAGACCCCGACGGCCACGGTGGAGAAGGTGATGTTGAACTCGTACATGTTGCCCCAGGGGGCCCGCCGCACCGACATGGCGCGGGCGAGCACACCGGCCGCCTCGACGCCCCAGGCCAGCACGCTGAGGGACACGGCGATCCGCCCGTAGAGGTCGCCCTGTTCGTCCCCGCCGTGCGCGCCGGGACCGTCGGGCACGTCCCGCGCTCCGGCCGCGGACCGGGTGACGACCTTCGGCCGCTCCAGCACGGTGGTCCCGCCGGCCTTGCGGACGGTGACCTCGGGGGCCGCCGCGGCCGCCTGCGCGCCGGTCGCGGTGAGCGCGCTGGCGGTACGGGCGACCTTGCTGCGGCTGCCGAAGAGCCACTCGGCGATGAAGGCGAAGAAGGCCAGGGTGTAGACGGCCATCGCGGAGTAGATCAGCGTGTTGCTGATGTTGGCGAGGTGTTCGTTGGTCGCGGTGGCCAGTTCGGTCACGGCGCCCAGGTCGTGTGCGGTGGCGAGCGTCACTGCTTCTTGGACCCTTCAGCGGCGGGTACGGGGGGTTCGGCGTCGGCGTCGGTGGGTGCCGCGTCTTCGTCGGGCTTGGTGGGGGCCTGTTCGTGCACGAGCGCGGCCAGGTCGCCGAGCTCCTCGGGCAGCTTCGCGGACTCGCTGCGGCCGAGCCCGGCCATCTCGACGACGGTGACCCCGTCGTCGCCGGTGGTCGCCCGCACCCAGACACGGCGGCGCTGGATGAACAGCGAACCGGCGAGTCCGAAGATCGCGGCGAACGCCCCGGCCAGCGCCCAGTCACTGCCGGGCTGCTGGGTGACCTGGAAGTTCGCCCACTCCTTGATGTCCTTGTCGAAGGTGATCGAACCGGCGCCGTCCGGCAGCGCCATCGTCTCGCCGGGCCGCAGCCGCGCCTTGACGATCTCGCCCTTGGCGTCCTTGAACTGCTTCATGTGGGCCGTGTCGAGCTGGTACACGTTCTGCGGGAGGCCCGCGTCGACCCCGAGGCTGCCGTGGAAGCCGCTCAGCGCGAGCACGGGATAGTCGAGCGCGGGGAACTGGGAGAACATGTCGCCCTTGCCGGCCCCGGCGAAGGTCGGCACGAAGAACGCGGAGAAGCCGAGCTGTTCGCTCTTGCCCTGCGCGTTCTTGTAGCCGTCCATGACCTTGATGGCGCCCTGCGAGGTGACGTTCGAGTCGAGCGGCAGCAGCGGCACGGCGTCGTGGAAGACGACCTTGCCCTTGCCGTCGCGGACGGTCACGGTGGGCGCGTAGCCGTGGGCGGTCAGATAGACCTTCGTGTCGCCGATCTCGAGCGGTTCGTTGACCTTGACGAGCGTCTTGCGCTGCTTGCCGTAGGCGCCCTCGCTGTAGGTGATCGCCGCCTGGTAGGTGCGGGCGGTGCCCTTGTTGGGGCCGGTGCGCTCGTAGGTGCCGGTGAAGTTCTTCAGGTCGAAGCTGAACGGTGTCAGGTCGTCGGTGCTGAAGAGGTTGCCGGACTTGAAGTCGTCGTAGGACAGCAGTGTGTTGGAGAAGCCGTCGCCCTCGACGATCAGCTTGTCGCCCTCGGACTTGAAGAGCTGGCCCCAGGCGAAGGCGACGAGCATCACGATCAGCGCGATGTGGAAGAGCAGGTTGCCGGTCTCGCGGAGGTAGCCCTTCTCGGCGGCGACGGCGTCCTTGTCGACGTGCGCCCGGAACCGCTTCCGCCTGAGCACCTCCAGCGCGATCTCACGGACCTGCTCGGGCTCGGCCGCGGTGCGCCAGGTCGTGTACGCGGGCAGCCGGGTCAGCCGCCGGGGGGCGCCCGGCGGACGGCCGCGGAGCTGTCCGACGAACTGCCAGGTGCGGGGCACGATGCAGCCGATGAGCGAGACGAACAGCAGGATGTAGATCGAGGAGAACCACACCGAGCTGTACACGTGGAACAGGCCGAGCCGGTCGTAGAGCGGGCCGAGCACGCTGTGCGCGTCCTTGAACGCCTGCACCTTCGCGGCGTCGGTGCCGGACTGCGGGATCAGCGATCCGGGGATGGCGCCGAGCGACAGCAGGAAGAGCAGGATCAGCGCGACCCGCATCGAGGTGAGCTGGCGCCAGATCCAGCGGACCCAGCCGGTGACCTCACGGCCGGTCCAGGCGATCCATCCCAGGGCGCCGGGGGTGCGCGTGCCGCCGAAGGAACCGGGCATCGCCGTCTCCACGGGCGCGGTGGAGAGCTGCGACCCGGCCTCGCCGATCTCGCGGGCGTCCCGTGTCTCCCGGGAGGCCTTCGTCTCCTCGTCGGCCGGCTCCCCGGCGCCGGCCGGGCCGTTCGTCCTGCCGGTGTCAGTGCTGCTCATGGATCAGATCCCTACCGTGAAGCCGTCGGACCAGGTCTGCATCTGCTGCACGATGCCGTCCCAGGCACCGGTCAGCAGGAGAAGGCCGGTCACGATCATCATTCCGCCGCCGATCCGCATCACCCAGGTGTAGTGACGCTTCACCCAGCCGAACGCGCCGAGCGCCTTGCGGAAGGCGACCGCGGCGAGCACGAAGGGCACCCCCAGACCGAGGCAGTAGGCGACCGTCAGTATGGCCCCGCGCCCGGCGCTCGCCTGGTCCATGGAGAGCATGTTGACGGAGGTGAGCGTCGGGCCCAGGCACGGCGTCCAGCCGATGCCGAAGAGCGCGCCCAGTATCGGCGCCCCCGCGAGCCCGGTCACCGGCCGCTTGTGGAAGCGGAACTCGCGCTGGGTGAGCCAGGGCATCAGCCCCATGAAGAACACGCCGAGGGCGATCATCAGCGCGCCGAGGACCTTGCTGAGCGTGCCGTTGTACTCGTGCAGCGTCGAGCCGAAGTAGCCGAACAGCGCGCCGCCGGAGACGAACACGGCGGTGAAGCCGAGCACGAACAGACTGGCGCCCGCGACCATCCGTCCCCGTCTGGCCTCCGCCAGGTCGGTGCCGCTGACTCCGGTGACGTACGACAGGTAGCCGGGAACAAGCGGCAGGACGCACGGCGAGAAGAAGGACACGAGGCCGCCGAGCACGGCGATGGGCAGCGCGAGCAGCAGCGCGCCGCTGTAGACCGTGGTGTTCATGTCGGTCGAGGCGGCGAGCTGTGTGGACGTCTGGAGAAGGGACACGTCGGTCACTTCTCCGCGAGGACGGGGTCGAGCATCTCGCGCAGTTTGTCCTCGCTGAGCGCCTGCAGCGTGCGGGCCGCGATCTTCCCGTCCCGGTCGATGATGATCGTGGAGGGGATCGTCTGCGGGTTGAGCGTGCCCTTCTTGAAGCGGAGCATCAGCTTGCCCGTCGGGTCGTACAGGCTGGGGTACGGGACGCCCTGCTGCTCCTCGAAGGCCTTGGCCGGGGAGGTGCTGGGGTCACGGGTGTTGATGCCGACGAACTGCACGCCCTGCGCGGCGGTGTCCTTGGCGACCTTGACGAGGTTCGGCGTCTCGGCGCGGCACGGCGGGCACCAGGATCCCCACACGTTGAGGACGACGACCTTGCCCTTGTAGTCGGCGACGTCGAGCTGCTTGCCGTCGACGGTCTTGCCGGAGAGGTCGGGGGCGGCGTCCCTCGACCCCTTCGCGACGGTGGAGATGCCGTCCTTGCCGCGGACGAAGTTGCTGTTGTCCGAGCCGCCGGAGGTGCCGCCGGAGGTGCACGCGGACAGCAGGAGCGCGGCGACGGCGGCCCCCGCGGTGTACAGGGCGGCGCGGGGGCGGTTCGGGCGCTGGTCTGCGCGGCAGGCGGCACTCATGTGAAAAGTTTCGCATGCCCGTTTCGGGGATCTTCCGCACCCCCCTTGCGGGTGGAAACCCGCATTTCAGGCGGCCTGTCCCCGAAGGTAGCGGTGCCAGCCGCCGGCGGGCTCCTCGGCCACGTCCATCGCCTGGAGTTTCGCCAGCACCTCGGGCCGCTGGACGTCGAGCCAGTCCACGAACTGCCGGAAGGAGACCATGCGCACGTCGGCGCCGCTCTGCTTCTGCTGGGCGATGTGCGTGAAGACGTGCTCGACGGCGTCCATGTAGATGCCGCCGTTCCACTCCTCGAAGTGGTTGCCGATGAAGAAGGGTGCCCGGTTCGTCTCGTAGGCCCGCTTGAATCCGGCGACGTACGACGCGGACGCCTGGGTGCGCCAGCCCGGGTAGTTGTACGAGGGGGCCCGGGTGGTGGCGATCGACTGGTTGGCGAGGATGTTGTAGTCCATCGAGAGGACCTCGAAGCGGTGCCCGGGGAAGGGCATCGCCTGCAGGGGCAGGTCCCAGAGCCCTTCCTTCTTCTGCGGCCAGCGCTGGACGCCGCCGGGCGAGGAGGCGTCGTAGCGCCAGCCGAGCTCCTTCACCGCGGGCAGCAGGTTGTTCTGCCCGAGCAGGCACGGCGTGCGGGCGCCGATGAGCTCCTTCTCGTAGTCGAAGGGCAGCGGGGGCAGGTCGGTCCAGCCGGTGTTGGTGCGCCATTCGGTGACGAAGGACTTGGCCTGCTCGATCTCGCTGGTCCACTGCCGGGGCGTCCAGTTGCCGACCGAGCCGGAGCCGCCGCAGAAGTGGCCGTTGAAGTGGGTGCCGATCTCGTGGCCGTCGAGCCAGGCCTGACGGATCAGCTTCAGGGTGGAGCGGACGTGTTCGTCGCTGAGGTAGCCGATGTCCGAGGCGCCGCGGGGGTTGTTCGGCGGATCGTAGAGGCGCTTCTTCGACTCGGGCAGCAGGTACAGGCCGGAGAGGAAGAACGTCATGTGCGCGTCGTTCTGCCGGGCGAGCTGGAGGAAGCGGTCGAAGAGACCGGTGCCGACCTCTCCGGCCCCGTCCCAGGAGAAGACCACGAACTGCGGCGGGGTCTCACCGGGCTCCAGCGGCACGGGGGCCTGGGGCTGGCGCGGCTGCTTGCCGGTGTAGGCGGTGGAGCCGTCGCCGATGAGACGCACGGCCGGCTTCTTCGGGGCGCCGGGCCTGCCGGTGCCCGCGGTGGCGGAGGGGTCGGGATGCCGCGTGGCGTCCTTGCCCGAGGTGGTGCCGCACGCGGCGAGTCCGAGCGCGGCCGCCGCACCCGCACCGAGGCCGATCATTCCCCTTCGGCTGACGTCCCGCATACGGACCTCTTTTCATCGCACCCTCTCAGCTGGCTCTCAGCTGGCATCCCATGAGAGGGCACGATGAAGTCCGAGGTTCCGATAAACGCGCGATGATTTATATGATTTTACGAAGATGCGCTCGTTTGGCCCGGGTTTGGGAACGGTCCGTCAGGCCCGGACACCCGCCCCCGGCACCCGGCATCAGGCCCCGAACGCCTTGCTCTTGCCCGGCACCGGCTTCGCGCCCGCCAGGAGATGAGCCGGAACCAGATCGCGCGCGGGCTCGGTGTAGCCCACGGACACGATCTTGTCGCCGCGATAGGTGAACGTCGTCAGCGAGGCCAGCGTGCACTGCCGCTTGCGCGGGTCGTGCCACAGCCGCCGCTTCTCCGCGTAGCTGCGGACGATCCAGATCGGGAGCTGATGACTCACCAGCACCGCCTCGTGGCCGCGCGCGGCGTCCTTGGCGGCGTCCAGCGCACCCATCATGCGGACGACCTGGTCCACGTACGGCTCGCCCCAGGACGGCTTGAAGGGGTTGACCAGGTGCTTCCAGTTCTCCGGCCGCCGCAGCGCGCCGTCCCCGACCCCGAAGGTCTTGCCCTGGAAGACGTTGTCGGCCTCGATGAGCCGCCCGTCCGTCGCCAGGTCCAGCCCGTGGGCCTTCGCGATCGGCGTCGCCGTCTCCTGCGCCCGCTCCAGCGGCGAGGCCACGACATGCGTGACATCGCGCGTGCTGAGGTGCTCGGCCACCCGGTCGGCCATCTGCCGCCCCAGCTCGGACAGGTGATACCCGGGCAGCCGCCCGTAGAGCACCCCGTCCGGGTTGGCGACCTCGCCGTGCCGCATCAGATGGACGACGGTGATGTCGCCCGCGCCGTCACTGCCGGTGCTCTCGCTCATGCCGTGGCCTCCGCCGCTGCCCGTGCCGCCGCCGGAAGGGCGTCGGCGATCCTCTGAACCGCCTCGTCGTCATGGGCCGTCGACACGAACCACGACTCGAAGGAGGACGGCGGCAGGTAGACGCCCTGCGCCAGCATCGAGTGGAAGAACGCGGTGTAGCGGAAGGACTCCTGCGCCTTCGCGTCCTCGTAGTCGCGGACCTCGCGCCCCGTGAAGAAGACGGAGAACATGTTGGAGGCGCTCTGCAGACGGTGGGTCACACCCTCCTTGGTGAGCGCCTCGGTCACCAGCGTCCGGATCCGCTCCGACACCGCGTCGATCCGGTCGTACGCGGCCTGGTCGAGCAGCCGGAGCTGCGCGAGCCCGGCGGCGGTGGCGACGGGATTGCCCGAGAGCGTGCCCGCCTGGTACACCGGCCCGGCCGGCGCGAGGTGCGCCATCACGTCCGCGCGGCCACCGAACGCGGCGGCCGGGAAGCCGCCGCCCATCACCTTGCCGAAGGTCATCAGGTCGGGACGTACGCCGTCGATCCCGTACCAGCCGGCCCGGCTCGTGCGGAAGCCCGTCATGACCTCGTCGGAGATGAACAGGGCGCCGTTCTTCGCGCAGGCGTCCTTCAGACCCTGGTTGAAACCGGGCGCCGGCGGCACCACGCCCATGTTGCCGGGCGAGGCCTCGGTGATCACACAGGCGATCTCGCCGGGGTGCGCGTGGAACGCGGCCTGCACGGATTCGAGGTCGTTGTAGGGCAGGACGATGGTGTCGGCGGCCTGGGCACCGGTGACACCGGGCGTGTCGGGCAGCGCGAAGGTCGCGACCCCGCTGCCCGCCGCCGCCAGCAGCGAGTCGACATGGCCGTGGTAGCAGCCGGCGAACTTGATCACCTTCGTGCGCCGGGTGAACCCGCGGGCGAGCCGGATGGCCGACATGGTCGCCTCGGTGCCGCTGGAGACGAGCCGGACCTGCTCGACGGGCTCGACGCGGGCGACGATCTCCTCGGCGAGAGCCACCTCCCCCTCACCGGGCGTGCCGAAGGACGTACCGCGCGCGACGGCCTCCTGAGCGGCGGCGACGACCTCGGGACGGGAGTGCCCGAGGATCATCGGACCCCAGGAACAGACGAGGTCGACGTACTCACGGCCGTCGGCGTCGGTCAGATACGGACCGGTACCGGACACCATGAACCGGGGCGTACCGCCCACGGCACGGAAGGCGCGCACCGGAGAATTCACGCCACCTGGTGTGACGGCCGCCGCGCGGTCGAAAAGCGACTGCGAGACTGGGGCTTCGTAGGGATAAGGCAGTTCGGTCATGACCTGCGACGTCTCCGACTCCGGGGGGCTAGTGACCTCCTCAGGGTAGGCCAGGGGCCCCGGTGGGCCGTGAGGGGAACAGCGGGGCGCCGTGAACGGACGGCCCCGGCCCGACGTACGGCTCCACAGAGGAAAGATCCCGGCCATCGCCGGGCCGGTGTGACGGAGCCCTGGACGACAACCGGGTCCCTTCCCCCGGCCATCTGCGAAACTGGGACCACGAACGGACAGCTCACATGAACGACGGTGTTCAGGGGCCGCGAAGATCCCGCGGACAGGTGTTTCGGCGTACGTTTCGGCGTGCGACCGTGGGGGAGGTCACTGTCACGATGATCGGGTTGCGTGGCGGGGGTCGCGCGACTTAGAAAAGCAGTCGGGTGGAGATATGCATCGCGGTGGCGGACTGGGCGAGGGGACCGATGACCTCAACCCTCGGCGTGCCCGGCGGGGGAAACACCGGCGTGAGGCGGAGGAAGCGGCGGCCGGAAGAGCCGGTCACGTACAGGGCTCGCAGGGTGACCCCGACGAGCGGATCGATCGCGCGGTCGAACGACTGCGGGCGGAGAGCGGGAATGGTGGCCGAGTGGGGGTGACGTACAAATATTTCGGCGCGCCGGACGGCGCGACGGCCGCCAGGGTCCCGATCTCGATGCGCCCCGAGGAACTCGGCGGCGACGAACTCGGCATGAACGGCATGTTCACCAAGATCAAGCCGGAGACGATGGCCGCGATGGTCCTCACCGGCATAGAAGGCGTCCCCCTGAACAAGGTGCCGCCGCTGGAGCTCGTCGTCCTGCACCCCGACTACGCCGTGGTGAAACTCCCGATGACCGTCGTCGACCCGCTGCGCGGGATAGGCGAGGAGGCCGTGGGCGCGGCCGCCTTCATCTGGTCCACCGTCCCCGACCGCGGCGGCCCGCGCGACGCGTTCAACGTCTACCAGCTCCTGCACGAGTGGCAGGACTTCTCCCACCGCCTGCACGAGGCGGGGCACCAGCCGTACTGCCTGGTGTGGCCCTGATCCCGGGGCTCTGAGGCAGCGGGCGGGGTTTCCGGACCCCGCCTTTCCCATGCCGGGGGACGATCGCCGCCGACCGTGCCGGACGATCACCGGCACGCGGCACGGACCACCGGAGCGCGCCCGACCGCCGCCCGAAACCGTCGGAGACGGCCGGCTCGCAGCCCGGGGCTCCCGGGACCGACGGCCCGGTCGCGGAATCTCCGGAGGCCGTCGGCTACAGGCCTCCCGCGACCCGCAGGACCGCCCCCGTCGTGTACGAGGCGTCGTCCGACAGGAGCCAGGCCACCGCGCCGGAGATCTCCTCGGGTCGGCCGGCCCGGCCCATGGGGACGACCGCGGCCACCCGGGCCGGACGCTGCGGGTCCTCGTGGAAGTCGGTCCAGACCGTGCCCGGGGCGACACCGTTCACCCGGATTCCGTCGGCCGCCACCTCCTTGGACAGGCCCACGGTCAGGGCGTCGACGGCCGCCTTCGCCGCCGCGTAGTGGACGTACTGCCCCGGACTCCCGAGCGTGGCCGCGGCCGACGAGATGTTGACGATCGCGCCCCCGCCGGACGCGGCCATCTCCCGTACGGCACGGCGGGCGCAGAGCAGATAGCCGAGGACGTTCACCGCGAGGGCGTCCCGCATGCCCTCGGGGTCGGCGTCGGCCAGCGGTCCGTTGGGCCCGCTGACGCCCGCGTTGTTCACCAGCCCGGTGACCGGTCCGAGTTCGGCGCCCGCCGCGTCGAAGAGCCCGTCGACCGCCGCGGGGTCGGAGGTGTCGACGGCCACCGCAAGACAGCGCCGGCCCGCGTCCGTGACGGCCTCCGCCACCTTCCGCGCGGCCGCGTGGTCGGACCGGTAGCCGACGACGACGTCATGGCCCTCCAGGGCCAGCCGTCGGCAGACCGCGGCCCCGATCCCGCGGCTGCCGCCGGTCACCACCGTGATCCTCCGCCCGTTCGGCATGATCACCCCTCTTCGCGATCTGGACCACCAGTGTGGCGGCGGAGGGTGCCGGTCCCGCTTCTCCCACGCCCTCGGCCGGGCGCCCCAGGACATGACTCGCCCATGGATCCCCCATGGCCGCACCAAGACAAGAGCCTTGAGGGCAACGGGATCTGACGGTGAGGGCCCCGCACGGCCCATCCGGGCGCAGCAGACGTGTCGCCGCCGATCGGGTCATGCGTGAAGCACCGCTGACGGCGACCCCACGCGGGTCCGGCCCGGCAAATCGGCAGGTCAGAGCCGTCGGGTCGGCGGCGGGTGGGCGCCAGGGCCACCGCCGGACGGAGTCCTCGCCCTGGGCCGTGCGAGCTCCCCGGGTGGTGCGCCGCGCACTTCGGATTGACGGTGGATCACGTCGCACCGGGTTTTCGGCTGCTGACAACAGGTCAGCTACCTGGTTCTGACGGAAGGACTCCGACAAATGCGATCTGCCCGCATGATCCTGGCCGCCGCGACGGCCACCGCCGCCCTCGCGATCGGCGCCCCCGGCGCCTACGCCGCCGCGACCGGCGACTGGGACCACAGCGACTCCTCTTCCTCTTCTTCTTCCAGCAAGGAGGACTCCGGCTACGGCAAGGAGCACGAAGACTCCGGCTACGGCTCGGACCACGGCAAGGACGAAAGCGACCACGGCAAGCCGAGCTGGCACCACGAGAAGCCGGAAGGCGGAGTGCACACCGGCGGCGGCGCCCTGATGTCCGTCAAGACGGACGACTCCTCGAAGGGTGACAAGAAGTACGACCCGGAGACCTACAAGGACAAGGACTCCTCGAGCTCCGACAGCAGCGGCTCCTGGAGCTCCGGGACCGAGAAGGGCTCGGGCTCCTGGGACTCGAGCAGCAAGGGCTCGTGGGACTCGGGCAGCAAGGAGTCCGAGGACAGGCCGCACGGCGGCATGCACACCGGTGGTGGCGGTCTCGCCACGTCGTCGGGCGTCACGGCCGGCGGAGTGGGCGTCCTGGGTCTCGCGGCCGCGGGCGTGTACATGCTGCGTCGTAGGAGCAGCCAGGGTGGTGTGGCCTGACCATGCCTGACGACATAGCGGTCCGGGCCGCCGCCCCTCACCCCGTGGCGGCCCGGCCGGTCCCTCCACCGGCTTCCGCGGCTCCCGCCGCTTCGCCGTCCCCTGTCCCGCTTCCCGCTCCTGCCTCCGGTGCCGGTCTGGTCGATCCAGCCGGTCCTGCTTGCGTTGCACGTGTCGCCCGTCCTGCTTGCGTTGCACGTGTCGCCCGTCCTGCTTGCGTTGCACGTGTCGCCGGTCCTGCTTGCGTTGCACGCGTCGCCCGTCCTGCTTGCGTTGCACGTGCCGCCGGTCCTGCTTGCGTTGCATGTATCGCTGGTCCTGCTTGCGTTGCGCGTGTTGCCGGTCCTTCGCCCGGTGACCGTCTGAACGTCCTTGCTGATCTTGCTTCTGTCCCCCGTCCCGCTGTCCCCGCCCCTTCCGCCCAGTGCTCCGCTGCCCCGACCCGAAGAGGTGGTGCCCGATGGCAGCCCGGTTGTCCTCTCCCGCCAAGAACCCGAACCCGTCCCCTCAGCGGACCTTCCGGCGCCGTGCGACGTGGGTCGTGTGGTGCGCCGGTATCGCGGTCCTGCTGACCACGAACGTGCTCCACCGCCAGGACGAGTCGTCCGGCCCCTCCCCCACCACCCCCGCCGCCGCGGCCCCCGCCCACTCGCACGCGCCCGCGTCCTCGGCCTCCCCCTCGAACGACCGCCCGGCCGCGAAGCATCTCCCGCGCGCCGAGCCGACCCGGCTGCGCATCCCGAAGATCTCGGTGAACGCGCCCTTCACCGAACTCGCCCTCGACGCCTCGGGCAAGCTCCAGCCTCCGCCCCCGGACGACACGAACCTGGTGGGCTGGTACGCCAAGGGCGTCTCCCCCGGCGAGGTGGGGACGGCGATCATCGCCGGGCACGTCGACACGAAGACCTCCGCCGCCGTGTTCGCCGGTCTCGGAGACCTGAAGAAGGGCGACAGGTTCAGCGTCGAGCGGTCCGACGGACGGACGGCGTCCTTCGTGGTCGACAGCGCGGAGACCTACGCGAAGGACGCCTTCCCCGACGACAAGGTGTACGCCGACACCCCCGACGCCGAGGTCCGCCTCATCACCTGCGCCGGCACCTACGACCGCTCCGTCAAGGACTACACCGACAACCTGGTGGTCTTCGCCCACCTCGTCTGACCGGGCGAGCGAGCCATGCGGCTAGCGCGTCACGAGCGAGTCGCCGTAGACGTTGTAGACGGTCACCGAGACCTCCTTGCCCGCGCCCTTCGCGTAGGCGCGGTAGGCCGCGGCGACCTTCTCGGCCTTGCCGATCGCGTCGTCCTCGGACCCGATGTCGGTGGAGATCAGGGCGTGGCCGTCGGTACGTTCCTGGATGCGCTCGACGTCGTCGGTGACCCGCACGAGGCTGTGGTCCTTGCCGTAGTCGCGCAGCGCCTTCGCGTTGGACTTCATGTCCGCGCTGTCACCGGTCGCGGGGAACTTCTCGGGGATCGCCGACTCCTTGGGGGCCTCGCTGGTGCAGGCCGTGGCCAGCAGGGACACGGCGAGGACGGGAAGGGCCAGGAAGGCGGCGGCACGGCGGATGATCACGATCGTCTCCTTGTCGGGGGGAGACGGCGGGGGCCCGGTCGGGCCCCCGCCGTCCGTCAGAGATGGGTCGTCGGGTCAGGTCAGTACTTGATGGCGTCGACCTTGTCGTTCCAGTTGCCGCCACCCGAGATCCAGGGGTAGCCGTAGCTCTTGAAGTTCTTGTAGAGCGAGTACCCGGCGCCCAGGAACAGGTGCGGGTCCGGCATTCCGGTGCGGATGTCGTAGCACTCGACACCGCGCTGCGGGCGGTTGACGTACGCGCTCGACGTCTGGTCCCGGAAGCCCCACTCGGACAGGTGCCGGGTCTTGGCGGTGTCGTGGGTCGGGAACTTCAGCATGCGGCCCTTGTAGCCGGCGTCCGCCCAGAGGCACACGTTGCCCGCCGGGCAGGCCGTGTACAGCTTGGAGATGATGCCCGAGCCGGGACCTGCCGGCTCCGGCTGGTCGGGGGTCGCCGTGGTGCTGCCGCCGTCGCCGGTGGCGTCGTCGGTGTAGTCGTCGCCCCCCGTGTCGCCGCCGGTGTCACCGTCGGCCGGGGCGGCGGCCGGAGCAGTGGTACGGGCCGCGGCGGCCGTCGCCGTCTTCTTGCCCTGCGCGGTCTTCTTACCGCTCGCGCTCAGCGAGGCGTGCGCCGAACCGGCCGCGTCGCGGTTGGAGTCCTCGACGGAGTCCCAGCACTTGGCCTCGCCCGTGTCCGGGTCCTCCCCGCAGACCTGAGCGCCCTGCCAGCCCTCGGCAAGGTTGATCTTCTTTCCGTTGTAGTCGGCGACAACGCCCCCGCGCGTCTCGTCGTCCGTGGCGACGGCCTCGTGCAGCCGGGTTTCCTCACCCGGGGTCAGCAGGCCGGACACCGGCTTCTTCCCGGCGGACGGCGCGATGCCGTGGCCGAGAGTGCCGGCGGTGGCCGGCGTGGAGACGAGAGCCGCGGTCACGGCGGCTATCCCGACATAGATCATTTTATGCATGCGCCGACTATATGGTCATGAACATGACGCTTTTCCAGAAAAGGGCACAAAATCGAGTGATCATCCTCACTCGGGACATTCACGCCCCCACCGGACATCCACCCGGCAGCCGCGCCGACCCTCCGCCCACCCACGCAAGACGGACCGACGCGCCGTCAGGTCACCGTGAGAGTCTGTGAGTTGGGTCACCGGACCGTCACCCTGCGGGGCGGGGCCGCCCGACGACCGACCCCCGGAGCGCAGCTCCGATAAGGGCACGACCGACCGGACCCCGAGCCGGCGGGACCTCGGGCCGACCTACACCTGAACGGGCGACGAACACCGCCCCCTTGGCGCTCCCGTGATGCGCGACCGGCCGGTCTTAACGCAAGCTTGACGCCTGAGGCCCCTGGACGCTCGGGCCCGGGGATCACTCTCTGCATACGCTGATGGGCGCCGTCTCCTCGATGGCCGGAACCGTTCGACGAGACGTACGTACAGGAGAGTCATCGATGGCCAGCACCGAGCCCGCCCCACCGAGCCGCTTGCGGGCGTGGATGCTGGAAGGCCTGTCCGACATGGGCAAGAGCAAGGGCCGCCGGCTCCCGACCCAGGCCGCCGAACCCGCGCCCGTCCACAAGGGGCAGCGCTGGTGGCGCGTCATGTGCCTGACCGGTGTCGACTACTTCTCCACCCTCGGCTACCAGCCCGGCATCGCCGCCCTCGCGGCCGGACTGCTGTCCCCCGTGGCGACCATCGTGCTCGTCATCGTCACCCTCGCGGGCGCCCTGCCCGTCTACCGCCGGGTCGCGGAGGAGAGCCCGCACGGCGAGGGCTCCATCGCGATGCTGGAACGCCTGCTCTCCTTCTGGAAGGGCAAGCTGTTCGTCCTCACCCTGCTCGGCTTCGCCGCCACCGACTTCCTGATCACCATCACCCTCTCGGCGGCCGACGCCTCCACCCACCTGGTGGAGAACCCCCACCTGAACAGCGCCCTGCACGACAAGCAGATGGTGATCACCCTGTTCCTGGTGGCCCTGCTCGGCGCGGTCTTCCTCAAGGGCTTCCTGGAGGCGATCGGCGTCGCCGTCGTCCTGGTGGGCATCTACCTCGGACTCAACGTCGTGGTCGCCGTGTCCGGTGTCTGGGAGGTCATCACCCACGAGCACCTCGTCACCGACTGGACCACGGCCCTGACCGCCGAACACGGCAACGTCCTCGCCATGATCGGGGTGTCCCTGCTGGTCTTCCCGAAACTCGCGCTCGGCCTGTCCGGCTTCGAGACCGGAGTCGCGGTCATGCCGCACGTCGAGGGCGACCCGGCCGACACCGAGGAGAAGCCCGCCGGACGGATCCGCGGCGCCAAGAAGCTCCTGACCACCGCCGCCGTGATCATGAGCGTCTTCCTCATCGTCACCAGCTTCATCACCACCGTGCTGATCCCGGAGAAGGAGTTCGAGCCGGGCGGCCAGGCCAACGGCCGCGCCCTCGCCTACCTGGCCCACGAATACCTCGGCAACGCCTTCGGCACGGTCTACGACGTCTCCACCATCTGCATCCTGTGGTTCGCCGGAGCCTCCGCCATGGCCGGACTGCTCAACCTCATGCCGCGCTACCTCCCGCGCTACGGCATGGCCCCGCACTGGGCCCGCGCCGTCCGCCCCATGGTGATCGTCTTCACCCTGGTCGCGTTCCTGGTCACCTGGATCTTCGACGCCGACGTCGACGCCCAGGGCGGCGCGTACGCCACCGGTGTCCTCGTCCTGATCAGCTCCGCCGCCATCGCCGTCACCATCGCCGCCCGCAAGGCCCGCCAGAAGCACTGGACCATCGCCTTCGCGGTCATCTCGGTCGTCTTCCTCTACACGACCGTCGTCAACATCATCGAGCGCCCCGACGGTGTGAAGATCGGCGCCTGCTTCATCGCCGGCATCATGCTCGTCTCCTTCCTCTCCCGGCTCGCCCGCGCCTTCGAGCTGCGGGTCACCAGCGTGACCCTGGACGACATGGCCGAGCGGTTCGTACGGGACATCGCGAGCCGGCGGATACGGTTCGTCGCCAACGAGCCCGACAAGCGCGACATGACCGAGTACCGCGAGAAGATCGAGCAGATCCGCGCCGACCACGACCTCCCGCCCCAGGAGGACTTCGTCTTCCTGGAGGTCACCGTCCGTGACCCCTCGGAGTTCGAGTCCGTCATGAACGTACGCGGCGAGGTCCTGCACGGCCGCTACCGCGTCCTCACCCTGGAATCCGCCTCCATCCCCAACGCCCTCGCCGCCCTGCTGCTCTACGTGCGCGACAGCACCGGCGGCATCCCGCACGTCTACTTCGAGTGGACCGAGGGCAGCCCCTTCACCAACTTCCTGCGCTTCTTCCTCTTCGGCCAGGGCGAGGTCGCCCCCGTCACCCGGGAGGTCCTGCGCGAGGCCGAACCCGACCGGGCGCGCCGGCCACGGGTGCACGTCGGCTGACGCCTCCGGTGAGATCCTGACGTACGGGTCCGGACCTCAGGGTCCGGACCTTTCCGGGCACGTCCGACACACCGGAAACGAGTGAGAGGCCGGTAAGAAGGTCCGTCGCGGAGCCGCTCACCAGGTCGCACGCCGCCGCGGGCTTGGCAGACTGGTCGAGTGCCCCAGAACGTACTGCTCGCCGAGGACGACCGCGCCATCCGCCATGCCCTGGAGAGGGCACTGACCCTGGAGGGCTACGCGGTGACCGCCGTCGCCGACGGCGTGGAAGCGCTGGCCCAGGCCCACCGCACCCCACCGGACGTCCTGGTCCTCGACGTCATGATGCCCGGCATCGACGGCCTCCAGGTGTGCCGCGTGCTGCGCGCCGAGGGCGACCGCACCCCGATCCTGATGCTCACCGCGCTCGTCGAGACCGCCGACCGCATCGCCGGCCTCGACGCCGGTGCCGACGACTACGTCGTCAAGCCGTTCGACGTCGAGGAGGTCTTCGCCCGGCTCCGCGCCCTCCTGCGCCGCACCGGGAACGGCTCCTTCGACGAGGACGCACCCGCACCCGCTCCCCGCGAACCCCAGACCTCCGGGGCGCAGATCTCCGCCGCCGGGCTGCGCATGGACATCCAGGCCCGCCGGGCCTGGCGCGGCCGGCGCGAGCTGGAACTGACCCGCACCGAGTTCGAACTCCTCGAACTGCTCGTCCGCAACGCGGGCATCGTCCTCGACCACTCCACCATCTACGACCGGATCTGGGGCTACGACTTCGGCCCCGGCTCCAAGAACCTCGCCGTGTACGTCGGCTACCTGCGGCGCAAGCTCGACGAGCCGGGCGCTCCGGCGCTGATCCACACCGTGCGGGGCGTGGGGTACGTCCTGAGGGAGGACTGAGTGCGAAGACGGCTGCGGCAGGTGTCCTCGCTGCGGGCCACCTTCACCGTGTCCTTCGCGGCCGTCGCCGCCGCCGTCACGGTCCTCGTCGGCTTCCTGAGCTACGACGCCGCCGCGCGGCTGGTGCGGGTCGACCAGCAGACCGTCTTCGCCGAGGTCGTGCAGGACCTGCGCGACCAGGTCCGTGAACATCCCCTGCACACCAGCGACTTCGCGTCCTCGGACCCGGACCACGACGGGCCTCTCGACGACATCATCCGGCCCAGCCGCACCGACGTCCAAGTGCTCGGACCGAAGGGCGTGATCGTCGACCACGGTGTTCCGCCGCTGCCCGTGGACGGCCGCGACCGCGTCGTCGCCGACCACTCCAGCGCGGGCGGGCTCGTGGAGCACAAGGACGTCTACGTCGCCGGGGACCGCTACCGCATCGCGACCGTCTCGCTCGGCGGCGGACGCGGGGCCGTGCAGGTCGCCCAGCAGTTCAGCGACACCGAGGATCTGCTCCGGGAACTCCAGCAGCGGACCGTCCTGCTCGTCGGGGCCGTCGTGATCGCCGCGGGGCTGTTCGGCTGGTGGCTGGCCCGGCGCATCACCCGGCGCCTGGTGCGGCTGGCGGGGGCCGCCGAGGACGTGGCGCGCACCGGTCGGCTCGGCATCCAGGTGCCGGTCACCGGATACGACGAAGTGGCCCGGCTCGGACGCTCCTTCGACCGGATGCTCGGCCGGCTCGCCCAGTCCGAGGAGGACCAGCGGCGCCTGGTGCAGGACGCGGGGCACGAACTCCGTACGCCGCTGACCTCCCTGCGGACGAACATCTCGATGCTCCGCCGGATCGACGAACTGCCGCCCGACGCGCGTGAGGAACTCGTCGCCGATCTGGCGCTGGAGTCCCGGGAGCTGACCGACCTGGTCAACGAGCTGGTCGCCCTCGCGGCCGGGCAGTCGGACACCGAGCCGGTGCGGCGGCTCGACCTCGCCGAACTCGCCGAGGACGTGGCGGTCGTCGCGCGGCGGCGCACCGGGCGGGACATCACCGTCCGGGCCACCGGCGACACGGCGGTCGACGGCCGGCCGACCGCCCTGCAGCGCGCCGTCTCCAACCTGGTGGAGAACGCCACCAAGTTCGACCGGGCGGGAACGGAACCGATCGAGGTCGAGGTGACGGGGCCGGCCTCCGCGGGCCCGGCGAACCCGGCCGGCTTCGCGGGGCCCGGGGGTTCCCCGGGTTCCTCGGGTTCCGGCGGGGGCCGTCACCGACAGGTGCGGGTCGAGGTGCTCGACCGGGGGCCCGGCATCGGTGACGACGACCTCGTGCGGGTCTTCGACCGCTTCTACCGAACCGCCGACGCCCGCAGCCTGCCCGGCTCGGGTCTCGGCCTGTCGATCGTCCGCGAGGTCTCCACGGCCCACGGCGGCACCCCGTTCGCCCACCCCCGCAAGGGCGGCGGCACGGTGATCGGCTTCACGGTGGAAGCCACCGAGGCACCCGACTGACCGGCCCGGGCCCCGGGTCCGGCCGGCGAAATTTTCAGCCCCGGCCGGCAGGATCCAGCCCCTCCGGCGTTTGAGGAGCGGGGGTCCGGGGGCAGCGCCCCCGGGTACGGGACGGGTAGGGGCGGAGGGGGCGAGAAAACCCGCTACGGCCGAAGCGCGGCGAGCTGTTCCGCGAACGGGACCACGTGGAACCCGTCCGCCCGGCCGGACAAGGGCTGGGTGGGCGAGGACTCGGCGGGCGAGGACTGGGCGGGGACGGTGGCGCCGGGCCCGGGCTCGGCCGAGGCCGAGGGAGCCGACACCGTCGGGCCGGGCGCCGCGCCGGACAGGGCCGTCATCAGACCGGCCAGCTCACCCCCGGCCCTCTCGACCCGCTCGGCCAACCCCTCCACCCCCCAGTCCTCCGAAGCCGCGTACACCCCGGTCGGCACGACCACGGCCCGCAGATAGGCGAACAACGGCCGCAGCGCGTGCTCGAGGACGAGCGAGTGCCGCCCGGTCCCCCCGGTCGCCCCGATCAACACCGGCTTGCCCGCCAACACGTCCTTGTCGAGCACGTCGAAGAACGACTTGAACAGCCCGCTGTACGAAGCCGAGAAGACGGGGGTGACGACGATCAGGCCGTCCGCGGAGGTCACGTCGTCGATCGCGGCGGACAACGCCCGCCCCGGAAACCCGTTGGTGAAGTTGTGGGCGATCTCGACGGCGAGGTCGCGCAGTTCGACGACCCGCAGATCCACCCCGCCGGACACCCGGCCGGCGGTCGCGGCCGCCAGCCGGTCGGCCAGCAGCCGCGTGGACGACGGAACACTCAGCCCCGCCGAGACGACGACGAGCTTCATGCGCGGCTCACCTCTTCCTTGGCCGCGGCCACCCGGGCCGCGTGGGTCGGCGCGTCCGGCACGTCGGCCGGACGGTTCTTGGCGAACTCCTCGCGCAGCACCGGCACGACCTGTTCGCCGAGCAGGTCGAGCTGCTCCAGGACGGTCTTGAGCGGCAGCCCGGCGTGGTCCATCAGGAAGAGCTGACGCTGGTAGTCACCGGCGTACTCGCGGAAGGCCAGCGTCTTCTCGATGACCTGCTGCGGCGAGCCGACGGTCAGCGGTGTCTGCTCGGTGAAGTCCTCCAGGGAGGGCCCGTGCCCGTAGACCGGCGCGTTGTCGAAGTACGGACGGAACTCCCGTACGGCGTCCTGGGAGTTGGGCCGCATGAACACCTGGCCGCCGAGGCCGACGATGGCCTGCTCGGCCGTGCCGTGCCCGTAGTGCGCGTACCGCTCGCGGTACAGCTCGACCATCCGCTTGGTGTGGTCGGCGGGCCAGAAGATGTTGTTGTGGAAGAAGCCGTCGCCGTAGTACGCGGCCTGTTCGGCGATCTCGGGCGAGCGGATGGAGCCGTGCCACACGAACGGCGGCACGTCGTCCAGCGGACGCGGGGTCGAGGTGAACGACTGGAGCGGCGTACGGAACTTGCCCTCCCAGGTCACCACGTCCTCGCGCCACAGCCGGTGCAGCAGCGCGTAGTTCTCGACGGCGAGGTTGATGCCCTGCCGGATGTCCTGCCCGAACCAGGGATAGACCGGCCCGGTGTTGCCGCGGCCCATCATCAGGTCGACCCGGCCGTCCGCGAGGTGCTGGAGCATCGCGTAGTCCTCGGCGATCTTCACCGGGTCGTTGGTGGTGATGAGGGTGGTGGAGGTGGACAGCACCAGCTTCTCGGTCTTCGCCGCGATGTAGCCGAGCATCGTCGTCGGTGACGAGGGCACGAACGGCGGGTTGTGGTGCTCACCGGTGGCGAAGACGTCGAGGCCGACCTCCTCGGCCTTCAGCGCGATGGCGACCATGGCCTTGATCCGCTCGCGCTCGCTCGGCTCCCGGCCCGTGGTGGGGTCCGGTGTCACATCGCCGACGCTGAAGATCCCGAACTGCATGGTGGCTCACCCTCCATCTTGTTGATTGTTCAACTATACCCACGAACCACCACCCCTCCCCAGGTATTCCGCCACCCCTCTCGCATCCGACGGACCGCCGCCCACTATCCACTTGACCGCACCGCGACCCATGCCCCACATTTATCTGCGTGACACAGATACTGCACGACACAAACGAATCCTCCGGACAGCCCTCCGGCCAGCCCTCCGGACAATCCTCAGGACACCCTCCCTCCCGCATCCGCTGGGCGATCCTCGGCGTCGTCCTCGCCGCCGACGTCCTGGACCTCCTCGACGGCACCATCACCAACATCGCCGCCCCGACCATCGCCCACGACCTCGGCGGCGGCACCGCCCTCATCCAGTGGCTCGGCGCCTCGTACGCCCTCGCGCTCGGGGTCCTGCTCGTCCTCGGCGGGCGGCTCGGCGACAAGTACGGCCGCCGCCGGCTCTTCCTGACCGGACTCGCGGGCTTCACCGCCGCCTCACTCGCCTGCGGCCTCGCGCCGACGCCCGGAACCCTCGTCGCCGCCCGTCTCGTCCAGGGCGCGTTCGGCGCGCTCGTCATCCCGCAGGGCTTCGGCATCCTCGGCGCGACCTGGCCCCGGGACCAGATCGGCAAGGCCTACAGCCTGTTCGGACCGGTGATGGGCCTCTCGGCCGTCGGCGGCCCGGTCCTCGCCGGCCTTCTGATCGACGCCGACCTCGCCGGCCTCGGCTGGCGCCCGATGTTCCTCGTCAACCTCGTCCTCGGCGGCGCCGCGCTCCTCGCCGCCGCCCGCCTGCTCCCCCGCGACACCGGCGACCGCGCGACCACCGTCGACATCCCCGGCTCCGCCCTCCTGGGCGCCACCATGCTCGCCCTGCTCACCGGCCTCATCGAAGGCTCGGCCCACGGCTGGGGCCTACTCCCCGGCCTGCTCCTGCTCGCCGGCCTCGGGCTCTTCGCGGGGTTCTGCCACCGCCAGCGCACCGCGCCCAGCCCCCTGATCAAGCCCTCCCTCCTGCACAACCGCGGCTTCACCTCGGGACTGCTCATCGGCGTCGTCTTCTTCGCCGCGGTCGCCGGCCTCCTCTACGTCGTCTCCCTCTTCCTCCAGCAGGGCCTCGGCCGCTCCCCCGCGGCCGCCGCGCTCGCCCTCACGCCCCTGTCCGCGGGCATCGTCATCGCCTCGATCGCCTGCTACCGGCTGATCGCCCGCCTGGGCCGCCGCCTCGTCCTCATCGGCTTCCTGGTCACCCTCGCCGGAACGGCCCACCTCCTCGCCCTGGTCACCGTCTCCGGCACGCACACCGCGGGATGGGCCCTGGTCCCCCCGCTGCTGGTGATCGGACTCGGCATGGGCGCCTGCTTCGGCTCGCTCTACGACGTCACCATCGGGGACATCGAGCCCGCCGAGGCCGGCAGCGCGGGCGGCTCGCTCGGCGCGGTCCAGCAGCTCGCCAACGCCCTCGGAGCCGCCGCCGTCACCACCGTCTACTTCCGGACCGACGGCGGCGGGACCCACGCCACCACCGTGAGCCTCACCGTCGTGGCCGCCGTCACGCTCCTGTGCTGTCCCCTCGTACGCCTGCTCCCCCTCAAGGCCCCGGAGCAGCACCACTGACCCTCCACCGGGGCTAGGGCACCAGCACCAGCCGGCCGCGCAGTCCGCCCTCGGCGAGCCGCGCGTGGGCCTTGACCGCCTCGTCGAGGGCGTACGTCCCGGCCACCCGGGTCGTCAGCGCGCCCGCGTCGACGAGCGCCACCAGCTCCGCGAGCCGGGCCCCGTCGGCGGCGACCTCCACGGCACCGGTCCGCACCCCGCGCACGGACGCCGGGTGGGCCCCCGGGATGACCCCCATGAAGGCACCCCCGTCCCGCACCCACTCCAGGGCGTCCGCGCCCAGGATGGCCGCGTCCAGCACGGCGTCCACGCTCCGCGGGGCCACCCCGTCCGACACGAACTCGTCCGCCCCCAGGGACCGTACGAGCTCCTCGTCGCCCTCGCGGGCCAGAGCGGTCACGCTCACCCCGAGCCGGGCGGCGAGCTGCACGGCGTATCCGCCGACCGCGCCCGCGGCCCCGGTGACCAGCAGACGCCGCCCCGGCTCCAGGCCCAGCCCGTCCAGGGCCTGGGCCGCGGTCAGCGCGTTGAGCGGCAGACTCGCCGCGTGCGCCGCGTCGACCGAGCGGGGAGCCACGGCCACCGCGTCCGCGTCGACGACCACAAGGTCGGCGTGCGTACCGAGGTGCTTGGCGGTCCCGTAGGCCAGCGCCACCACCTCGTCGCCCACGTTCCACCCCGAGGCGACCCCGACCGCCTCCACCACACCCGCGACGTCCCAGCCGAGCCCCAGCCGCTTCCCGGCGCCCCCGAAGACACCGGCGCGCACTCCGGCGTCCACCGGATTGACGCCGGCGGCCGCCACCTTGATCCGCACCTGGCGGGCCCCCGGCTCCGGCAGGGCGACCTCGACGATCTCGACGGCTTCCGGACCACCGAACGACGTCACAACCGCTGCACGCATCCCGACTCACCCCATCTGTAGGTCATCCGCGGGTCTCTCACCCGCCACAACAACCCTAGGAAGAGCTACTATCCATTGGTAAGTAGGCACCTGAAGGTGCGTACGTCACCCGGAGGTGAGTCATGGCGACCACGACGGCGGCCGAGCGGCGCCACCAGGCCCGCGTCGAGTACGACGCGTTCCTCAAGAGCTGCCCCACCAACCAGCTCCTGGACCGCATCAGCGACAAGTGGGTCAGCCTGATCGTGAGCGCGCTCGCCCAAGCGGGCGGACCGATGCGCTACAGCGACCTCGGCCGCAAGATCGCCGGAGTCAGCCCCAAGATGCTGACGCAGACCCTGCGCTCGCTGGAGCGCGACGGCATCCTGTCCCGCACGGTCACCCCGTCCGTACCGGTCCGCGTCGACTACGAACTCACGCCGCTGGGCACGAACCTGAGCTGCCTGCTCACCGCCGTCAAGGACTGGGCGGAGCACCACATCGAGGAGGTCGTCGAGGCCCGCGAGCGCTACGACGCCTCGTCCGAGGTTTCCTGAAAGTCGCCGGACCGCAGCCGGGCGACCTGCTCGGCACTGAAGTCGACCGTGCGTCGCATGTGCCCGATAATCAGGGCCACCTCGTCGTCGTCGAGCCCGTCGAACAGGCCGTACCAGCCGGCGCCCAGCCGTTCCCACATGCGCCCGAACTCGGCGATCTTCTCGGGCACGGTGGCCACCAGCACCCTCCGCCGGTCGACCACGTCGCGCTCGCGCACCACGTAACCGGCCTTCTCCAGCCGGTCCACCAGACGCGTGGCCGAGCCGGTGGTCAGCCCCGTCATCTCGGCGATCCGCCCGGTGGTCACCGGCCCGTCCTCCAGGCTGAGCAGGTTCACGCACTGCACGTCCGTCGGGTGCAGGCCGACGTGGTCGGCGAGGGCCTGGTTGAACAGGGCGTACGAGGCCATGTACCGCCGCGAGACGACCGCCAGCTCCCCCAGCAGCCGCTCGCGAGAATCCCCGCCGATGGCCATACGGCCCCTTTCCACCAGCCCAGCCAGAATCGTACGCCGCCCGACCCTCACCCCCGGAAACCCGGAAGCCCCGGAACCCCGGAAACGAGTACCGCTCGTCAGGCACCGCTCCCCAAGCGTTTCCTCGCCCCCTCCGCCCCTACCCGTCCCGTACCTGGGGCTCCGCCCCAGACCCCGCTCCTCAATCGCCGGAGGGGCTGAAAATTTCGCCGGCCGGAGCTGAAGGCTCTGGCCGGTCGGAGCTGAAAGCTTGGAGCGGCCGGCGTTGGAAGCTTGGAGCGCCCGGCGTTGGAAGTTTGGACCGGCCGGGGTTGGAAGCTTGGACCGGCCTGGGCTGAAGGCTTTGGCCGGTCGGGGTTGGATGCTTGGAGCGGCCGGGGCTGAATCCTGCTGGAACCGTCTGGATCGCGCACCCGCAGCCGGGATCCGGCGCGAGGGGACGTGGCGGTACATCAATGGCCGTCGCCACCGACGGTCACTCCTCACCCAACGGCGACGGGCTGATGCACCGGCACGGCCCCGACCCACCACCGGACGGGAACCGCGCCCTGAAACAGTGTCCCCATGCTGATCGCCCGCTCCGCGCTCCTCTTCGCCCTGGCCGCACTCCTGGAGATCGGCGGCGCCTGGCTCGTCTGGCAAGGCGTACGCGAACACCGGGGCGCCCTCTGGATCGGCGCCGGCGTGATGACCCTGGGCCTGTACGGCTTCGTCGCCACCCTCCAGCCGGACGCCGAGTTCGGCCGCGTCCTCGCCGCGTACGGCGGAGTCTTCGTCGCCGGCTCCCTCGCCTGGGGCGTCGTCGCCGACGGCTACCGCCCCGACCGCTGGGACATCACCGGCGCCCTGATCTGCCTGGCCGGAGCCGCCGTGATCATGTACGCCCCCCGAGGGGGCAACTGACCCCCGCCTATCCTGGCCGGAGACCGCAGACACGCAGACCCGCCAAGGAGCAGCCGTATGACCCCCGCCGCCGCGTCCCGTATCGCCGTCATCACCGGTGCAAGCAGCGGAATCGGCGCCGCGACGGCCCGACAGCTCGCGGCCGAGGGCTACCGCGTCGTCCTCACGGCCCGCCGCAAGGACCGCATCGAGGCGCTGGCGGAGGAGATCACCGCGGCGGGCGGCCAGGCCACCGCGTACGCCCTGGACGTCACGGACCGCACCGCGGTCGACGAGTTCGCGACGGCGTTCAAGACGGTCGGCGTGCTGGTCAACAACGCCGGCGGCGCACTCGGCGCCGACCCGATCGCGACGGGCGACCCGGCCCAGTGGCGCCAGATGTACGAGACGAACGTCATCGGCACCCTGAACATCACCCAGGCCCTCCTCCCCGCGCTCACCGCCAGCGGCGACGGCACGGTCGTGGTCCTGTCCTCCACGGCGGCCCACGCCACGTACGAGGGCGGCGGCGGCTACGTGGCCGCCAAGCACGCCGAGCACGTGCTCGCCGAGACGCTGCGCCTGGAGATCGTCGGCACGCCGGTACGGGTCATCGAGGTGGCCCCCGGCATGGTCAAGACGGAGGAGTTCGCGCTCACCCGCTTCGGCGGCGACACCGAGAAGGCCGCCAAGGTCTACGCGGGCGTGGCCCAGCCCCTGACCGCCGACGACGTGGCCGAGACGATCACGTGGGCGGTCACCCGCCCCAGCCACGTGAACATCGACCTCCTCGTGGTCCGCCCCCGGGCCCAGGCGTCGAACACGAAGATCCACCGCGAACTGTGACACCGGACGGGACACTCACGCCCCAGCCGCCCGCGACCGGCGAACAGGCCCGCCTGGCCCTGGAGAAGAAGCGCGAACGGTACGTCTGGTACTACCTCGCGTACTTCCTCTTCGGCATCCACATCGTGGCCTTCGTGATGATCTGGGCCGTCCTGAGCACGAAGTGAACGCGAAGGGCCCGAGCCGTCAACGGCTCGGGCCCTCAAGGCAGTCGGACTACAGACGCCACGCGGCAGACGGCGGACGGCGGACCGCCCACGCACCTCACCCCTTCACACAGACAACCTGCTTCAGCTTCGCCACGACCTGCACGAGGTCACGCTGCTGCTCGATGACCTGCTCGATCGGCTTGTACGCACCCGGGATCTCGTCCACGACGCCGGAGTCCTTGCGGCACTCCACGCCCTGCGTCTGGTCCTCCAGGTCCTTCGTCGAGAAGCGCCGCTTGGCCGCGTTGCGGCTCATGCGCCGACCCGCGCCGTGCGAGGCCGAGTTGAAGGACTTCTCGTTGCCGAGCCCCTTCACGATGTACGACCCGGTCCCCATCGAGCCCGGGATGATGCCGAACTCTCCGGACCCCGCGCGGATGGCGCCCTTGCGGGTGACGAGCAGGTCCATCCCGTCGTACCGCTCCTCCGACACGTAGTTGTGGTGGCAGGAGATCTCCGGCTCGAAGGCGGGCTTCGCCTTCTTGAACTCCTTGCGGATCACGTCCTTGAGGAGCGCCATCATGAGCGTCCGGTTGTTCTTCGCGTACTCCTGGGCCCAGAACAGGTCGTTGCGGTACGCCGCCATCTGGGGCGTGTCCGCGACGAAGACGGCGAGGTCCCGGTCGACCAGACCCTGGTTGTGCGGGAGCTTCTGCGCGACCCCGATGTGATGCTCGGCCAGTTCCTTGCCGATGTTCCGGGAACCGGAGTGCAGCATCAACCAGACAGAACCCTCCGAATCGATACAAACCTCAACGAAGTGATTCCCCCCGCCGAGCGTCGCCATCTGCTTCACGGCCCGGTCCTGACGGAACTTGACCGCGTCCGCCACCCCGTCGAACCGCGCCCAGAAGTCGTCCCAGCCGGCGGTGGCCAGGCCGTGGAAGCCGTCCGGGGTGACCGCGGAGTCGTGCATGCCGCGGCCGACCGGGATCGCCTGCTCGATCTGCGAGCGGAGCCGCGAGAGGTCGCCCGGGAGGTCGTTGGCGGTGAGGGAGGTCTTGACGGCGGACATTCCGCAGCCGATGTCGACGCCCACCGCCGCCGGGCACACGGCGTCCCGCATCGCGATGACGGAGCCGACCGTCGCGCCCTTGCCGTAGTGGACGTCCGGCATGACGGCGAGGCCCTTGATCCAGGGCAGGGTCGCCACGTTCTGGAGCTGGCGGAGCGCGACGTCCTCGACGGAGGCGGGGTCGGCCCACATGCGGATGGGAACCTGCGCCCCCGGCATCTCTACATACGACATATCGTCCTCTTCCCCCACAAAACCAACAGAAGTCTTAAATCGCAAAACCGGCGCCTAGGTCGACGTATAGGACAACGGACCGGCGTCCACGGCTGTGCGTGCGATACACATTGTCTCCAGGGGTCGCCCCCGTGCGGCAACCCAATAACCACAGGACACCCGGGCCGAAGCGCCGACGGGAACCGTCGAGAGGAGCCTGACCGTGCAGCGGAAGGCGTACGTATCTGGCGCCGCCGTGCTCCTCGCGGCAGTGCTGGCGGGCTGCACGGGCGGTTCCGGTGTGGGCGGTCCGGCCCCCGACTCCAAGGGCGGCGACACCGGCACGACGGCCGCGGCGGCCCAGCCGGGCAAGTACCGCACCCTCCCGGAGGCGTGCGGCGCCGCGGATCGCGACACGCTCGACACGCTGCTGCCCGGCATCCAGGAGACGACCGACGAGACCCAGCAGGAGAAGGCGTACGCGGGCGAGGCGACGCTCACGTACGACACGGACCGGCGCGACGGCTGCGACTGGAAGGTGGCCTCCGCCGCCGCCACCGATCACCTCTCCCTCGACTTCGAGCGCGTGGTCTCGTACGACAACACGGTGAGCGACGAGGCCAAGGCGGAGGAGCTCTACGCCACCAGGCAGACCGCGGCCGACCTCCCCGAGCCCGCCGCGTCCGCGTCCGACGAAGCAACCGCGAGCCCGAGCGCCGGCGCCGGCGCCGGCGCCACGGCCGACGGCGACAACGGCGCAGGCACGGAGACCGGCGACCCCTCGGGCGCCCCCTCCACTCCCTCCGCCTCCGCCTCGCGAACCCCGGCCGATCTCCAGCCGCGCGTCCTCGACGACCTCGGCGACGAGGCGTTCCTCGACGACAAGCTGAGCACCGGCTCGTCGACGGCTCAGCAGCGCACGGTGACTGTGGTGTTCCGCACGTCCAACGTGATCGTGAGGATCGAATACTCCGAGCAGCCGACGGCTTCCACGGACGCCCCCGACAGCAAGGAAATGCAGGACAGGGTGCAGAAACTGGCCCAGGAGCTGGCCTCCCGCCTCAACGGCTAGCGGCCCCGCGGCCGATGGGGGCGCCCCGGCGCAAACCACCCGAACGGGAACCGCCCCCACGCCCCACCGCGTACCGTGGCCCCTTGGAATCGACCGGCCGCACACCCCATGTGCGGCCGTACCACGAGCGCCACGAGTGAAGGAACCATGCACCGACCAGTACAACGAGCAGGCCGAGCACAGCGACTCCCCCGCATCCTTGTCAGCGCGGCCGCCGTCCCGGTGATGCTCGTCGCCGCGGGCTGTTCCTCGGACTCCGGCTCCGGTGACGACGCGCAGAAGGACGCGAGCGCGGGCCCGGGAGCGACGGTGTCCGCGAGCAGCGCGGCCCCCACCGTCCAGCCCGCCGCGTACACGACGTTGCCCAAGGCGTGCTCGGTGCTGTCGAACAAGACACTGGGCGAACTGATACCGAAGGGCTCGAAGTCGGGCAAGTCCGGCAAGCTGGACGAGCCGAAGCAGCGCGGCAACTGCAACTGGACGAGTCTCGACAACAACGGGGTGAAGGGTTCTCAGTTCCGCTGGCTGAACGTGGCGCTGCTCCGCTTCGACTCGGACGCGCGCGGCTCGGGCGACGAACAGGCCCACGCCTACTTCCAGAAGCAGGTCTCGGCCGCGCAGACGGTGGAGGGCGCGCTGGACGCCAAGTCGGCGCCGGTCTCCGGTACGGGCGACGAGGCGACGGCCGTGCACTACGGCCTGAAGAAGAAGGAAGGCACCTTCAAGCAGCAGACGATCGTCGCGCGCGTCGAGAACGTGGTCGTGACGCTCGACTACAACGGCGCCGGGCTCGCGGGTGAGAAGACCCCGGACGCGACCACGCTGCAGAAGGCCGCCGAGAAGGCCACGAAGGAAGCGGTGGCCGCGGTGGCCGCCGCGAACGGCGACGGCGGCGCTGCGGGTTCGGGCTCGCCCGACCCGGGCTCCTCGTCGAAGGACTCCTCGAAGGGGTCGTCGAAGACCTCGTCCGCGCCGTCGGCCTCGCCGTCCAGGAGCGCCTCCGGGGGCACGTCCAAGACCGGCTCCAAGAGCGCCTCGCCGTCGCAGTCGGCGGCGAAGAAGAGCTGACCCGGTCTCGACCGGACACGGGGCCCGACCCGGGGCTCCGGCAGACAGTTCACGGGGCCCGGTTCCGTCCGGAACCGGGCTCCTTCCATACCGCGCATCCGTACGCCACACACATGTGCCACTCTGTTGCGCGCAACAACACGCAAGGGGAGGGGAGTACAGGTGGCCGCGCCCATACAGCTCACACGGATGCACAAGATTCTCATCGGCGTGGTCGTCGCCGGTGCGCTCATCATCGCCGGCATCGGCTTCGCCGGTTCGTACGCGGCGGTCCGTGAGCTGGCGTTGCAGAAGGGTTTCGGGAACTTCAGTTACGTCTTCCCGATCGGCATCGACGCGGGTATCGGCGTCCTGCTCGCCCTCGACCTGCTGCTGACGTGGATCCGTATCCCGTTCCCGATGCTGCGCCAGACGGCCTGGCTGCTGACGATGGCGACGATCGCGTTCAACGGCGCGGCGGCCTGGCCGGACCCGCTGGGCGTGGGCATGCACGCCGTCATCCCGGTGCTGTTCGTGGTCTCGGTCGAGGCGGCCCGCCACGCGATCGGCCGCATAGCCGACATCACGGCCGACAAGCACATGGAGGGGGTCCGCCTCACCCGCTGGCTGCTCTCCCCCATCCCGACCTTCCTGTTGTGGCGCCGCATGAAGCTGTGGGAGCTGCGCTCCTACGAGCAGGTCATCAAGCTGGAGCAGGACCGGCTGGTCTACCAGGCCCGTCTGCACTCCCGCTTCGGCCGCGCCTGGCGCCGCAAGGCCCCCGTGGAGTCGCTGATGCCGCTGCGGCTGGCCCGCTACGGCGTGCCCCTCGCGGAGACCGCCCCGGCGGGTCTGGCGGCGGCGGGCATCGAGCCGGCGGTACTGCCTCCGGCACCCGCTCCCACGCCGGCCCTGGCGCCGGCCGACGCGTCCGGGGGCGGTCGCACCCCCGAGCCCGCGGCCGCCCTCCAGCCCCAGCCCATCGAGCAGCGCCCCGCTCCCGAGGGCGGCGAACGCCCCGAGTCGCCGGGCTACGCCGAGCCGCAGAATCCGTGGCTCCAGGCGCGGAACCCGGAGTCCGTCGAGTACCAGGGCGGCTACGACCCGGACGCGGCGTACCAGCAGTGGTTCGCGGAGCAGCAGCAGGCCGAGCTGTTCCAGGAGCAGCAGCAGTTCTGGGCCAGTCAGCAGCTCCAGGAACAACAACGGTTCGAGGAGCAGCAGAGGTTCGAGCGGCAGCAGTACGAGGAACCGTCGGCCCCCGACCCCGCCCCGGAGGACACCGGTACCTTCCCGATCCCGTCCGGCCCGGGCCGTACCCGTGACCTGGGTTCGGGCGGCAGCACGGAGCCGACCGAGGAGGACTACTACCTGGTCTTCAAGAAGTCGATAGACGGCAGTTACCCGACCTCGGGCCAGTTCAGGGGTGATGTGGAGGCGACGTACCGCGTCACGCTCCCGCAGCGTGAGGCCGACCGCATGGTCCACCGCTTCACCAACCGCCACACGGCGGAGCTCCAGGAGGACCACATCGCCTAGGCGCGTCGGTGAACGAGCGCGACAGCGTGTACGAGGAAGGGGCGCCCGGTGATCACCGGGCGCCCCTTCCTCGTACGGCCGGGGCCGCTACGCCGCGAGCAGCTTGCGCACCCGGTCCTGTCCCACGGCCAGCAGCAGCGTGGGCAGACGCGGGCCGGTGTCGCGGCCGACGAGCAGGTGGTAGAGCAGGGCGAAGAACGTGCGCTGGGCGACCTTGATCTCGGCGGGGAGTTCCTTGGCGGTCGCGTCGGCGGGGAAGCCCGCCTGGACCTTGGGAACGCCGTAGACGAGGTGGGTGAGGCCGTCCAGGGACCAGTTCTCCTCCAGTCCGTCGAGGAGCAGGCGCAGCGACTCGCGGCCCTGGTCGTCGAGGGACTTCAGGAGCTCGGCGTCGGGCTCGTCGCGGACGACGGTGCGCTCCTCGGCGGGGACCTGGGTGTTGATCCAGGTCTCGGCCTTGTCGAGGCGGGGCCGGACCTCGTCCAGGGACGCGAGCGGGTTCTCGGGGTCGAGTTCGCTCAGGATGCGCAGGGTCTGGTCCTCGGCGCCGGCGGTGATGTCGGCGACGGAGGCGAGGGTGCGGTACGCCATCGGGCGGGGGGTCGGGGGCAGCTCGCCGGCGGCGGTGCCGACGGCGCGGCTGTACGCGGCCGCGTCGGCCGGCAGGACCGAGCCGTCGGCGACCTTGCCGGCGAGCTTGTCCCACTCGTCGTAGAGCCGCTGGATCTCCTGGTCGAAGGCGATCTTGAACGACTGGTTGGGGCGGCGGCGGGCGTACAACCAGCGCAGCAGTTGCGGCTCCATGATCTGGAGCGCGTCGGACGCGGTCGGGACCCCGCCCTTGCTGCTGGACATCTTGGCCATGCCGGAGATGCCGACGAAGGCGTACATCGGGCCGATGGGCTGCTCGCCGCCGAAGATCCCGACGATCTGGCCGCCGACCTGGAAGGAGGAGCCCGGGGAGGAGTGGTCGACGCCGCTGGGCTCGAAGATCACGCCTTCGTAGGCCCAGCGCATGGGCCAGTCGACCTTCCAGACCAGCTTGCCGCGGTTGAACTCGCTGAGCAGGACGGTCTCGGCGAAGCCGCAGGCGGAGCAGGTGTACGACAGCTCGGTGGTCGTGTCGTCGTACGAGGTGACGGTGGTCAGGTCCTTCTCGCACCGCCCGCAGTAGGGCTTGTACGGGTAGTACCCGGAGGTGGAGCTGCCGTCGTCCTCGGCGGCGGCGCCGGAGCCCTCGGCCGCCTCCAGCTCGGCCTCGTCGACCGGCTTCTGGCCCTGCTGCTTCTTGGCGGGGGCCTTCTTGGTGCGGTACTGCTCCAGGATCGCGTCGATGTCGCCGCGGTGCTTCATCGCGAACAGGACCTGCTCGCGGTAGGTGCCCGCGGTGTACTGCTCGGTCTGGCTGATCCCGTCGTACTCGACGCCGAGCTCGGCCAGGGCCTCGGTCATGGCGGCCTTGAAGTGCTCGGCCCAGTTCGGGTAGGCGGAGCCGGCGGGGGCCGGGACGGAGGTCAGCGGCTTGCCGATGTGCTCGGCCCAGGACTCGTCGATGCCCGCCACGCCGTTCGGGACCTTGCGGTAGCGGTCGTAGTCGTCCCAGGAGATCAGGTGGCGCACGGTGTGCCCGCGGCGGCGGATCTCGTCGGCGACGAGGTGCGGGGTCATGACCTCGCGGAGGTTGCCGAGGTGGATCGGGCCGGACGGGGAGAGTCCGGACGCTACGACGACCGGTTTGCCCGGGGCCCGACGCTCCGACTCCTCGATGACCTCATCCGCGAAACGGGAGACCCAGTCGGTGGTCTCGGTGCTCTGAGCCACGATCGGCACGTCCTTCTTCCTCAAACGCGAGTACGGCTGACGCGACCATTCTCCCAGCTCGGGCCTCAACCGCGAAAACGGCTTTTCACCGCGTGGGATACTGGCTTTCCTTGTACTCGGAGTCTCCGTACTCAGAGTCTCCGGAACCCGAGCAGAAACGGCAGCCTCTTCATGGCCTCGGTCACGTCCCTCACCGCTTCCGTCCATCAGCGCCTCGCGGACGCCCTCTCGGCAGCTCTGCCGGAGGCCGGTTCCGCCGACCCGCTGCTGCGACGAAGCGACCGGGCCGACTTCCAGGCCAACGGGATCCTGGCCCTCGCCAAGAAGGCGAAGGCGAACCCGCGCGAGCTGGCGACGCAGGTCGTGGCCGCGGTCGAGTCGGGTGACGTGATCAAGGACATCGAGGTCTCCGGGCCCGGCTTCCTGAACATCACGATCACCGACCGGGCGATCGTGTCGAACCTGGCGGAGCGGTACGCGGACGGTGAGCGCCTCGGGGTGCCCCTCGCGGCGAACCCGGGCACGACGGTGATCGACTACGCGCAGCCGAACGTGGCCAAGGAGATGCACGTCGGGCATCTGCGGTCCGCGGTGATCGGTGACGCGGTCGTGCAGATCCTGGAGTTCACGGGCGAGTCCGTCGTGCGCCGGCACCACATCGGCGACTGGGGCACGCAGTTCGGCATGCTCATCCAGTACCTGATCGAGCACCCGCACGAGCTGGACCACAAGGGCGGCGAGGTCTCCGGCGAGGAGGCCATGTCGAACCTGAACCGGCTCTACAAGGCGGCGCGGACCGTCTTCGACTCCGACGAGGAGTTCAAGACGCGGGCGCGGCGCCGGGTGGTGGACCTCCAGGCGGGTGAACCCGAGACGCTGGCCATGTGGCAGAAGTTCGTGGACGAGTCGAAGATCTACTTCTACTCGGTCTTCGACAAGCTGGACATGGAGATCCGGGACCCGGACGTGGTCGGCGAGTCCGGCTACAACGACATGCTGGACGAGACGTGCCGCCTCCTGGAGGAGTCGGGCGTGGCGGTCCGTTCGGACGGCGCGCTGTGCGTGTTCTTCGACGACGTGAAGGGCCCGGACGGCAACCCGGTGCCGCTGATCGTGAAGAAGTCGGACGGCGGCTACGGCTACGCGGCCACCGACCTGTCGGCGATCCGCGACCGTGTCGTCAACCTGAAGGCCGACAGCCTGATCTACGTGGTGGACGCGCGGCAGTCCCTGCACTTCAAGATGGTCTTCGAGACCGCGCGCAGGGCCGGCTGGCTGAACGACGACGTGAAGGCCCACCAGCTCGCGTTCGGCACGGTGCTGGGCAAGGACGGCAAGCCGTTCAAGACCCGTGAGGGCGAGACGGTGCGGCTGGTCGACCTGCTCGACGAGGCGATCGACCGGGCGACGACGGTCGTGCGGGAGAAGGCCGAGAAGGTGGGCCTGAGCGAGCGGGAGATCGAGGAGAACGGCCGGTACGTCGGCATCGGCGCCGTGAAGTACGCGGACCTGTCGACCTCGGCGGTGCGGGACTACAAGTTCGACCTGGACCAGATGGTCTCGCTGAACGGTGACACGTCCGTGTACCTCCAGTACGCGTACGCCCGTATCCGGTCGATCTTCGGCAAGGCGGGCGAGCGGACGCCGCTGGCCCACCCGGAGCTCGAACTGGCCCCGGCGGAGCGGGCGCTGGGCCTGCACCTGGACCGGTTCGGCGAGACGCTGGAGGAGGTCGCGGCCGAGTACGCCCCGCACAAGCTGGCGGCGTACCTGTACCAACTGGCCTCGCTGTACACGACGTTCTACGACCAGTGCCCGGTCATCAAGCCCGCCCCCGAGCAGGAGGTCGCCGAGAACCGCCTGTTCCTGTGCGACCTGACGGCCCGCACCCTCCACCAGGGCATGGCCCTGCTGGGCATCAGGACGCCCGAGCGGCTCTGACGGCTCCGGCCGCTCCGACACGCCTGTCGCGGGCCCCGTCCTCCTCGTGAGGACGGGGCCCGCGGCGCGTTGTCAGTGCCTGGTCCTACAGTCACCGGCATGGCGACCCTTCCCAATCCGCTGCCGCGGCTGACGGCAGACCCGAGCGGGCGCGCGCTCGGGCTCGATCTCCCGCCGGGGAGACTGATCGACGCGACGCACGACGGCCCGTGGCACGAGCCCCTGCTGTGGCACGCCGGGGACCGGGCGGTTCCCGGCGGGTGGGCGGTCCTGAGCGCGGCCCGGACCGTGGGGCTGCTGCCGGTGCTGCTGGACGTGGGCGGCCCGCAGAACGGCCCGGAGGACTGGGAGTTGCTGCCCGACGAGATGTCGTATCCCGGGGATCACGACGCCGAGGAGGTGCTGGCGGAGTTCTGGGAGGACTACGCGGCCGACGAGCCCGGCCCGGACCAGGACTACCCCGGCAAGGAGAAGGTCGTCGAGGTCTTCGGGGAGCAGCCGGCCTTCGAGGAGACGATCGCGCCGTACGGGCCCGTCTGGCCGGGCCCGGCCGCCGCGCCCCCGCTCCAGGCGGATCCGGAGGCCCGCGCCGCCGAGATCGCCGACTCCCTGACGCGGTCCGGCTCCTGGCTGAAGGAGCCCCGGCTCGCCCTGGTCCCGGCGCGCCGCAGCGCCGACATCCCGGCGGCCATCGGCTGGCCCGGCCCGTTGAACCACGAGAGCGACGTGGCGCGTCTGTGCGCCGTGCTCCGCTCGTGGGAAGACCGCTTCGGCATACGCGTGGTGGCCCTCACCTTCGACCAGTTGGTCCTCTCGGTGGCGGCCCCGCCGTCCACCGCGGCCGAGGCCGAGGCGGTCGCGGCGGAGCACTTCGCCTTCTGCCCGGACAACATCACCCAGGGCCACCACGAGAGCCTGCGCGCGTACGCCGAGCAGGAGGTGCTGAACGGGCGGGTGTGGTCCTTCTGGTGGGACTGAGCCCGTCCGGAGGCCACCGGGAATCCCGGTGGTCCGGGTCGGGAACTCGATCGCGGGCTTCGGCGGACAGTGGGTGAACCGCCCCCGTCTTCGAGGAGATCCATGAGCTTGAGAGGCGACCGATGACCCTCTCACCGGGCGTCGGAGTCCAGCGTCCGCCCACCACCACCGGCACCGGCCCTGACGCCGGTCCCGGTGGCGGTGCGGGCGAGGACGGCGACTCCGACGCCGCGGTGATCGAGCGGTCCTGGGCCGAACCCGACGTGTTCGCCGAGCTGTTCCACCGCTACGCCGACGACATCCACCGGTACGCGGCCCGGCGGCTGGGCACCGAGGCGGCCGACGATCTGATGGCCGAGACCTTCGTGATCGCCTTCCAGCGGCGGCGCCGGTACGACCTGTCACGCCCGCACGCGCGGCCCTGGCTGTACGGCATCGTCACGCGGCTGATCGGCGGTCACCGGCGGGCCGAGGCGCGGCGGCTGCGCGCGCTGTCGCGGGTCGCGTCCGCGGATCCCGCCGACGGTGGCGGCGCCGAGCCGCTGGCGGAGCGGGTGGCCGCCCGGATCAGTGCCGAGAACACGCGCGGGGCCCTGTCGGCTGCCCTGGCGACGCTGCCCGCGCGCCACCGGGACGTCCTGCTGGTCGTCGCCTGGGGAGATCTCGAGTACGCGGAGGCCGCCGAGGCCCTGGGCATACCGGTGGGCACGGTGCGCTCACGGCTGCACCGGGCCCGCAAGAAGCTGCGCGAAGCACTGGGCGGGGCGGATCCCACAGCCTTTCGAGAGGAACAGGAGGAACCCCGCCGTGGATGACCTCACCCGTGTACGCGAGCTCGCGGCCGACCAGGCCGGACCGACCGACCGGGCGCGCGCCGTCGCCTTCGCCCGCCTGCGGAGTGCCATCGGCGAGGAGACCGGCGACGCGGGCGGAGCGCTCGCGCGGCAGCGTCCGCTGTCCCGGCGGCTGGTGTTCCGGGCGGCGATCGCGGCCACCGGCACCGCGGCGGTGGCGGGCACGACGCTGCTCGTGGCCGGCGGCGAGGACGGCGCGGGACCGCGGTTGCCGGCGCTCAACGCCGCCCAGGTGCTGCGCAGGGCCGCGGACAGGTCACGCGCCGACACCGGCGGTATGCCGATCCCGCGCGACGACCAGTACATGTACTCCAAGGAGGTCACCCATCGGACCTACGACAGGGGCGCGCGGAAGCTGCGGCTCGTCGACGAGTACTGGCTGTCGGTGGACGGCTCGAAGACCTCCCGGTACGTCTACAACGGCAGGGTCAAGGACGAGGTGCCGGACAAGCACTCGGTGATCTGGCCGCCCCTCCAGTACGCGAAGCTCGAGAAGTGGCCGACCGACCCCGATGAGCTCCTGAAGCTGTTCGGACACGGGAGGACGACGGGCAAGGACGCGGAGGCGGACATGTTCGCGTACATACAGGCTTGCATCTTCCTGCGCGGCCCCCGGGTCTTTCCGCCGGGGTTGCAGGCCGCCGCGTTCGAGGCCGTCGCGAAGCTGCCCGCCGTCAAGATCGACCACGACCGGGTGGACGCGCTCGGCCGGCACGGCATCGGGATCTCGTACCCCAGGATTGCGTTCGGTCTCGTCTTCGACCCGGAGACCTATGCCTACCTCGGCATCTTCGAGCGGGGACACTCGGACAAGAACGGCGGGTTCTCGCAGGTCAGAGCCGTGGTGTCGCAAGGGGTGGTGGACCGGATCGGCCGGCGGCCGACCGGCCGGGACACGGCCGGGACGACTCCCTCGGCCTCCGCGACCCCGTCCCCGTCGCCGTCGGACCCGTCCCCGTCCCCGTCCCCGTCCGCCGGCTCCGCGAGCCCGTCCTCCACGTCCGCGGTCCCGTCCCCGACCTCCGTGCCCCCGTCCCCGGGCTCCGCGTCCCCGTCCGCTACGTCAGCAACCCCGTCGCCAAGCGGCGCAGACCCTCGGTGATCTCCTCCGGGGTCTGGGTGACGAAGCACAGGCGCAGGGTCGACGGGTCCGGGGTGCCGGCGTGGAACGGGGCGCCGGGGACGTAGGCCACGCCCCGCTCCACCACCGGGCGGAGCAGGGCCGTGGTGTCGTACGACGCGGGGAGGCGGGCCCACAGGAACATGCCGCCTTCCGGGCGGGTCCAGGTGGATCCGGCCGGGAGGGCGGCACCGATGCCCGCGAGCATGGCGTCCCGCCGCTCGCGGTAGACGGCCGCGACCTGGGCCACGTGGGAGTCCAGGTCGCGGTCGGCCAAGTAGCGTGCGGCGGCGAGCTGGTTGACGGTCGGGGTGTGCAGATCGGCGGCCTGCTTGGCGACGGTGCAGGCGCGCCGCAGGGCCGCGGGTGCCCGCAGCCAGCCCAGCCGCATGCCGGGTGCCATCACCTTGGAGAAGGAGCCAAGGAGGACCGTGCGGTCCTCGGCTCCGTCGTGGGAGGCGATCCAGGGGACCCGCTCGCCCTCGAAGCGCAGCTCTCCGTACGGGTCGTCCTCGACGATCCACAGGCCGTGCGCGGCGGCGGCGCGGGCGACGGCGGCCCGTCGTCCGGCCGGCAGGGTGCGGCCGGTGGGGTTCTGGAAGGTCGGCACGGTGTAGAGGAGCTTCGGGCGCTCGCGGGCCACCAGGTCGCCGAGGGCGTCGGGGTCGAGGCCGTCGTCGTCGCCCGGGACGGCCAGGACGCGCGCTCCGGCGAAGGCGAACGCCTGAAGTGCCGCCAGATAGCAGGGACTTTCGACCAGGACGGTGTCGCCGGGTTCGAGCAGGGCGGTGGCGAGCAGCGACAGGGCCTGTTGCGAGCCGGTGGTGACCAAAACGTCGTCGGGCCCGGTGGGCAGTCCGCGGGTGCTCATGCGGTCCGCGAGGGCCGCGCGCAGCGACGGCTCGCCTTCGGTCGTCGAGTACTGCAGGGCCCGTCGGGGCTGCTCGGCGAGGACGTCGCGGTACGCGGCCGCGATGCCGTCGGTGTCGAACAGTTCCGGGGCGGGCAGCCCGCCCGCGAAGTTGATCACTTCGGGGCGGGCGGTGATGGCGAGGATGTCCCGTACGGGCGAGCCGCCGATCGCGGTGGCCCGGGCGGCGAGCGGGGGCACGGGGGCGGCTTGGGCGGCGGCGGGTTCGGCGACGGTCACGGTGGCGGCTCCTTGTCCTTGCGGGCGGCGGACCCTTCGAGGGCGTCCTCGCGGGCGGCCCCGTCGTGCCGGGGCCGCCCTGCCCGCACCCTAGGGCGATGCGTGGCCTCTACACCCGTCAATTCCGGGATGCGGACGGACCGCAACCGGGCGCAGGCGCCTAGGGCTTGACGCCTGTGGCGACGTAGACGTTGATGTCCGCGTCCGTGACGTCGTTGATGTCCAGGTAGCGGACCTTGTCGATGGCGTCGAGCGTGGCCAGGAAGGCCGGGTCGGCGGACTCGGGGGCCGGGGCGTCGCCGTCGGGCCGCCAGTGGTGGGCGGGGACGACACCGGGCTCGTCGATCACCAGTCCGTTCTCGGTGAAGAAGCGCTCGACCTCGGCCCTGGAGCGCAGCACGAAGGTGAACCCGCGTTCGGTGTAGGTCCGTTGGACGGCGCGGATGTTCTCGGCGTTCAGGTCCTCGGTGAGGTGGCTGAGGACGACCCGGCTCCCGGACGGCAGCGCGTCGATCAGCCCGCGCACGATGGGGTACGCCTCCGCGTCCTCGACGAAGTGCAGGATGGCGACCAGGACCAGGGCGACGGGCTGCTCGAAGTCGATGGTCTCGGCGGCCTGTTCGAGGATCTGCTTGGGCTCCTTGAGATCCGCGTCGATGTAGTCCGTACGGCCCTCGGGTCCGCTGGTGAGCAGGGCGCGCGCGTGGGCCAGGACCACCGGGTCGTTGTCCACGTACACGACGCGCGCGTCCGGGGTGATCCGCTGGGCGATCTGGTGGACGTTCTCCTGGGTGGGCAGGCCGGTGCCGATGTCCAGGAACTGGCGGATGCCGCCCTCCGACGCCAGCGCGGTCACGGCGCGGCGCAGGAAGTCGCGGTTGTGCCGGACGTCGAGGTAGCCGCGCGGGTTCGCGGCGAGCGCGGCGGCGGCCGCGTTCCGGTCGACGGGGTAGTTGTCCTTGCCGCCGAGGAAGACGTCGTAGACCCGGGCGGGGTGCGCCTTGGTGGTGTCGATCCTCCTTCTCAGCTCGGCGGGGTCCTGACCGAGGGCGTCACCGGACATGGGGCATCTCCCTGGAGGGTCGTGTCGATCGACGGTCAACACCCTAACTCCCGGGCCGACTTGGCGGTGCGCTTCAGCCACCGCGAGGTGCCGTCTGCCATTCGCTGCCGCCCAGTGGGTAGTTGTAGGCGGGCCGCCCGACGTTGCCGCTCGTCCGGAACGGCTGTCCGTGGTCGTCGACGCGTACGGTGCCGCTCTTCGCCCCGCTGGACCAGTCGAGTTCGAGGTACCAGCTCACGTCGTGCGCCTGCGCGTCCGCGATGACGTAGAAGACCTCGGGGTCGGACTCGCTGACCTTGTAGGGGAAGTTCCGCTGCCCGCCCCTGACCGCGACCGCCGGGCGCCCCGCGTCGAGGTCGACGGTGAACGACTTCGTCCGCACCCCGCCGCCGCAGCCCACGCCCATGGCGTAGTCGTTCCAGGCGAGCGGCGCGCTCTTGTCCAGCACCCGTACGTGCAGCGCCTTCAGGACGACGGTCGCCTTCCCGGTGCCCTGCACGGTGAGCGCGATCATCTGCTCCCCGCCCGGGACGCCGCCGAGTGCGGTGACCCAGCCCCGCGCGTCCGACTCGCCGGGCGGCGGGGGCACTTGGGGTGCGGGCCGGTTCACCAGGTAGTGCTGGCTGCACGGGTCCTCGTACGTGTACGGGTCGGTGACGACGGTGGGAGCGCCCGCTCCGTCGGCGGCCGTTCCCTGGCCGGCCGTCGCGTCGCCGCCGTCCCCGGCCGGGTCGACAGCTCCGCCGATGGAGGAGACGGACGCCTTGGGACGGCCCTTGGGCGAGGCGGACGGCGAGGGCGATCCGTGCTTCGCGCCGGTGGCCGCTCCGGTCCTCGGCAGGCCGGTGGTGTTCGGTACGCCGAGGGCCACCGCCTTGCCGCCGGTGTCGTCGTCACCGCCGCCGGACCCGATCCGCGCGCCCAGGGCGCCGGCCACGACGGCGGTCGCGACGACGGCGCCGACCGCGGCGAGGACCATGGTCCGCCGTCCGCGCAACCGGCCCGCGCCCACCGCCCCGGCCTCCTCGGTCTCCCCGGCGTCGACCGCCCCGCCGTCCGCGGTCTCCCCGGTCCCCCGGCCACCGTCCGCCGGACGTTCCGCCCGCGGGTCCGGCTCCGCGCCCGGCAGCGCACCACCGGAGCCGCTGCCCTCGCCCTCGGCCTCGGCCTCCGGACCGGCAACCTCCGGAGCGCCGCCCTCCGGAGCGGCGCCCGCGCCCTTCCTTGCGCGCAGCCCGTCCGCGAGGACCCACCGCCGGTGCAGCTCCACCAGCTCCTGCGGGGTGGCCCGGCACACCCGCGCCATCCGTTCGACGGGCGCGTAGTCCGCCGGTACGGCATCCCCGTTGACGTACCGGTGCAGTGTGGACGTACTCACGTGAAGCCGTTTGGCGAGCGCCCCGTAGCTGAGACCGGACCGCTCCTTCAGCTCCCGGAGCAGTTCCGCGAACTCGTCCCCCGCCACCGTTCCCCCATCCCCCGTGTCCCGGACCGCGTTCCAGGGGAGCATTGTTTCCCCAGGTCAGACGGCATTTCGGCGTTCCAGCGTCCCGCGTTGCCCGCCGGGCGTGGCGCCCGGGACGGATCACCGCCCAAGCTGTGGCCATCCAAGCACGCCGCCCTCACCGACCGGCCGGGCGGCCGTTCCATCAGGCCACCTCACACGAACATCCACAGGGGGATCACTCATGTCCGCACGCACCACCCGCACCACCCGCACCCGTCTGCTCGCCGCCTCCGCGATCGCGCTCACCGCGCTCTCGCTCACGGCGTGCGGCAGCGGGAACGGCGTCCGCGACGAGGGCTCGTCCGCCCCGGCCCGCCCCTCGGCGGGATCCGACAGCCCGGCGGCCGGCGCGGGCACGACGGCGAAGCCCGCGGGCACCGGCACCACCACGGGCTCGGCGAACGGTTCGAAGAACACCGGCACCACCACGGGCGGCACGGGTTCCGGCTCCGCCGGCACGAGCGGCAAGGGCTCGGCGGGCGGCTCCACGGGCAAGACCGGCACCGGCACCAGGAACGTCGCGTGCAACAGCTCCAACACCCGTATGAGCGCCACGGCCGTCTCCCGGCCGCTGAACCACATCCTGCTCACCGTCACCAACACGGGTTCCCGGAACTGCGACCTGACGGGCTACCCGATCGCCCGCTTCGGTGAGGCCCAGTCCGTCCCGCCGGTCGCGGAGGAGACCCACCCGCAGGCGGTCGTCACCCTCACTCCCGGCGAGTCCGGCTACGCGGGCGTGCTGCTGTCGGCGGCCGACGGCAGCGGCGGCAACGGCTACACGGCCAGGACGCTGGAGGTCGGCTTCACCGGCCGGGGCGGGACCGCGCGTCCCGCCCTCCCCGCGAAGGGCGTCTTCGTCGACGACAAGCTCACGGTGACGTACTGGCAGCAGGACCTGGACACCGCGCTGTCGTACTAGGGCCGGGCGGACGGGAATCGTCGGACCGGCCCTGGTGGCGCCGCACTAGCGCAGGCTGCGGGCCACCTCGGTCGCCCAGTACGTGAGGATGTTCTGCGCGCCGGCGCGCTTGATCCCGGTCAGGGACTCCAGGATCGCCCGGTCGCGGTCGATCCAGCCCTTCTCGGCGGCGGCCTCGACCATCGAGTACTCGCCGGAGATCTGGTAGGCGACGACCGGCACGTCGGACTCGTCGGCGACGCGGGCCAGGATGTCGAGGTAGGGGCCGGCGGGCTTCACCATCACCATGTCGGCGCCCTCCTCCAGGTCCAGCGCCAACTCCCGCAGCGCCTCCCGCGCGTTGGCCGGGTCCTGCTGGTACGTCTTGCGGTCGCCCCTCAGGGACGAGCCGACGGCCTCGCGGAAGGGGCCGTAGAAGGCGGAGGCGTACTTGACGGTGTAGGCGAGGATCGCCACGTCCTCGCGGCCGATCTGGTCGAGGGCGTCCCGGATGACTCCGATCTGGCCGTCCATCATGCCGCTGGGGCCCACGACATGGGCACCCGCGTCGGCCTGCACCTGGGCCATCTCGGCGTACCGCTCCAGGGTCGCGTCGTTGTCGACCCGGCCCTGGTCGTCGAGCACACCGCAGTGCCCGTGGTCCGTGGTCTCGTCGAGGCACAGGTCGGACATCACGAGCAGGTCGTCGCCGACCTCGGCGCGCACATCGCGCAGGGCGACCTGGAGGATCCCGTCCGGGTCGGTGCCGGGCGTCCCGACGGCGTCCTTCTTCTCGTCCTCGGGAACCCCGAACAGCATGATCCCGGAGACCCCGGCCTCGAGCGCCTCCACGGCGGCCTTCTTCAGGCTGTCCCGCGTGTGCTGCACGACCCCGGGCATCGAGGAGATCGGCACCGGCTCGCTCACACCCTCGCGCACGAACGCGGGGAGGATGAAGTCGGCGGGGTCCAGCCGGGTCTCGGCGACCATCCGACGCATGGCGGGCGTGGTGCGCAGCCGCCGCGGACGCGTACCGGGAAAGGATCCGTACTTCGTCATGACGTCTACGCTACGCCCGTCACAGAGGCACCTTTACCGACGATTCGTCGGAGCCCGGGCGGCGCGGCGGCCGGGCCGCACGGCCACGGAACGCGGCACGCCCCGCCGTCTCCCGTAGGAGACCGCGGGGCGTGCCCACCTCTGCGCGGGTCAGGTGGTGCGGCGCCTGCGCGAGCCCGGACGGCGCTCGCTCGGGCGGGTCACCGGGTCGCCGGCGTCCAGCGCGGCGGCACGGCGGCGCAGGCCGAACTCGGCCAGTGCCTCCGCCAGCTTGTGCACGGACGGCTCGGGGGCCATGACGTCGACCCGCAGCCCGTGCTCCTCGGCCGTCTTGGCCGTGGCGGGACCGATGCAGGCGATCACCGTCACGTTGTGCGGCTTGCCCGCGATGCCGACCAGGTTGCGGACCGTGGAGGACGACGTGAAGAGCACGGCGTCGAAGCCGCCGCCCTTGATCGCCTCGCGGGTGTCCGCCGGCGGCGGCGACGCGCGCACGGTGCGGTACGCCGTGACGTCGTCGACCTCCCAGCCCAGCTCGATGAGCCCGGCGACGAGGGTCTCCGTGGCGATGTCCGCCCGGGGCAGGAAGACACGGTCGATCGGGTCGAAGACCGGGTCGTAGGGCGGCCAGTCCTCGAGGAGGCCCGCGGCGGACTGCTCGCCGCTCGGCACCAGGTCCGGCTTCACGCCGAAGGCGACGAGCGCGTTCGCGGTCTGCTCGCCGACCGCGGCGACCTTGATGCCCGCGAAGGCGCGCGCGTCGAGGCCGTACTCCTCGAACTTCTCCCGGACCGCCTTGACGGCGTTGACCGAGGTGAAGGCGATCCACTCGTAACGGCCGGTCACCAGGCCCTTGACCGCGCGCTCCATCTGCTGGGGCGTGCGCGGCGGCTCGACGGCGATCGTCGGCACCTCGTAGGGCACGGCCCCGTACGACCGAAGCTGGTCGGAGAGCGAAGCCGCCTGCTCCTTCGTGCGCGGTACGAGCACCTTCCAGCCGAACAGCGGCTTGGACTCGAACCACGACAACTGGTCGCGCTGGGCGGCTGCGGAACGCTCACCGACCACGGCTATGACCGGGCGTCCGCCGTCCGGGGACGGCAGCACCTTCGCCTGCTTCAGCGTCTGCGCGATCGTGCCGAGGGTGGCCGACCAGGTGCGCTGGCGGGTCGTCGTGCCGGCGATCGTCACGGACATCGGGGTGTCGGGCTTGCGGCCGGAGGCCACCAGCTCACCCGCGGCCGCGGCCACGGAGTCGAGCGTCGCCGACACCACGACGGTGCCGTCGGAGGCGCCGACCTCGGTCCAGCAGCGGTTGGACGCGGTCCGCGCGTCGACGAACCGTACGTCCGCGCCCTGCGCGTCCCGCAGCGGCACACCCGCGTAGGCGGGCACACCGACGGCGGCCGCGATGCCGGGCACGACCTCGAACGGAACGCCCGCGGCGACGCAGGCGAGCATTTCCTCGGCCGCGTACGTATCAAGTCCCGGGTCCCCGGACACCGCACGCACGACCCGCTTGCCGCCCCGTGCGGCCGTCATGACAAGATTGGCAGCGTCCCTCGACGCGGGGTCACCAACGGCTGTTGACGCGCTGTCAACAACCGTCAGCTGAGGCGTGCCTGTGCCCTGGTACGGAACCGGCGAAGTGTCCGGATCCGTGTTCAGAACAGCGACGCCTTGTCTGGCGTGAACGCGCACCACGTCGAGCACGTCGTGCTCGGCGACGAGGACGTCCGCGTTCGCCAGCGCCTCCACGGCGCGCAGTGTCAGCAGCCCTGGATCTCCGGGTCCGGCACCCAGGAAGGTGACGTGCCCGTGGACCGGACCGGCGGGAAGGTTGGTGGGGCTCACAGTGCTCGCTCCCCCATCAGACCGGCCGCGCCCTTGGCAAGCATCTCGGCGGCGAGTTCACGGCCGAGCGACATCGCCTGGTCGTGTGTCTCGGGCACGGGACCGGTGGTGGACAGCTGCACCAGCGTCGAGCCGTCGGTCGTGCCGACGACGCCGCGCAGGCGCATCTCCTTGACAATCTGCCCGTCGGCCAGCAGGTCGGCGTACGCGCCCACGGGAGCGCTGCAGCCGGCCTCCAGGGCGGCAAGCAGGGATCGCTCGGCGGTCACGGCGGCCCGGGTGTACGGGTCGTCGAGCTCGGCGAGCGCGGCGACGAGGTCCGCGTGATCCGCGGCGCACTCGATCGCCAGTGCCCCCTGGCCGGGGGCGGGCAGGACGGTGTCGACCGACAGGAAGTCGGTGACCTCGTCGATCCGGCCGAGCCGGTTGAGTCCGGCGGCGGCGAGCACGACGGCGTCGAGCTCCCCGGCGTGGACGTACCCGATCCGGGTGTCTACGTTGCCGCGGATGGCGACCGTCTCGATCGTCATGCCGTGGTTGCGGGCGTACGCGTTGAGCTGGGCCATGCGGCGCGGCGAACCGGTGCCGACGCGCGCGCCGTCCGGAAGCCGCTCGAAGGTCAGCCCGTCGCGGGCCACCAGCACGTCGCGGACGTCCTCGCGCACCGGCACGGCGGCCAGCGCGAGCTCCTCGGGCTGCGTGGTCGGCAGATCCTTGAGCGAGTGCACGGCGAAGTCGACCTCGCCGCGCACCAGTGCCTCCCGCAGCGCGGTCACGAAGACGCCCGTGCCGCCGATCTGCGCGAGGCTCTCGCGCGAAACATCGCCGTACGTCGTGATCTCAACGAGCTCGACGGGCCGTCCGGTCACCCGGCTCACGGCATCCGCCACCTGCCCGGACTGGGCCATGGCGAGTTTGCTTCGCCTGGTCCCCAGCCTCAAAGCCTGCTCACTCATGCTCGCCCTCGGTTCTTGGCGTTCTCGGTGTTGTTCTCGGCCCGCGAGACGGCGGCGACCGTCTCCGGGTCCAGGTCGAACAGGGTCCGCAGCGCGTCCGCGTACCCGGCACCGCCGGGCTCGGCGGCGAGTTGCTTGACCCGTACGGTCGGCGCGTGCAGCAGTTTGTCCACGACGCGCCGCACGGTCTGGGTGATCTCGCCGCGCTGCTTGTCGTCGAGGTCGGGCAGCCGTCCGTCCAGGCGAGCGATCTCGTTCGCGACGACGTCGGCGGCCATGGCGCGCAGCGCGACCACGGTCGGGGTGATGTGCGCGGCCCGCTGGGCGGCGCCGAACGCGGCCACCTCGTCGGAGACGATCCGGCGCACCTGGTCCACGTCGGCGGCCATCGGCGCGTCCGCGGAGGCCTCGGCGAGCGTCTCCAGGTCGACGAACCGCACACCGAGCAGCCGGTGCACGGCCGCGTCGATGTCACGGGGCATCGCGAGGTCGAGCAGCGCGAGCACCGGCGCGGGGCGGAACGCCTCGGCGACGGGTTCGGGCCGGCGGCGCTCGGGGATGCGGCCGGCGGTCGCCGCGGTGGCGGCCAGCGCGGCGATGAGCTCGGCGTCGGCCTCGGCGTCCTCGGCGGGCGTACGACGGCCGTCACGGCGCTCGACGGTTCCGGTGCCCTTGTCCACCCAGGCCGCGTGCTGCTCCAGGGTGGCGGCGTCCATGCCGGCGACGGCGGCCTCGCCCATGACGGAGAAGCCGGTGGCGCCCTGCACGGCGGACAGGTCCAGCGGGCAGGCGTCCTCGGCGGCGTCGGCGGGCGCGAGGTGACCGGCCGGTCCGGCCGCCCGCTCGCGCAGGGCCGCGGGCGTTCCCGTACGTCCTTCGACGGCGGCCGCGACGGTGTCGGCCGTCAGGACGAGTCCGGTGGCCCCGGTGCACGAGACGGCGATGTCGGCACGTGTCAGCTCGACCGGCACCGAGTCCATCGGTACCGCGCGGGCCAGCACGTCCGTGTCGTCGCCGCCGGTGAGGATCTCGGCGAGGCGCTCGGCGCGGTCGGGGGTGCGGTTGGCGATCACGATCTCGCCGACGCCGGCGCGCGCGAGCGTCGCGGCGGCCAGCGAGGACATCGAGCCCGCGCCGATGACGAGGGCCTTCTTGTCCTTGGCCCAGGCCTCGACGGCCCGTCCGGCGGAGAGCTGCTCCAGGCCGAAGGTGACCAGGGACTGTCCGGCCCGGTCGATGCCGGTCTCGGAGTGGGCGCGCTTGCCGACCCGCAGAGCCTGCTGGAACAGGTCGTTCAGGAGGCGGCCCGCGGTGTGCAGTTCCTGCGCGGTGGCCAGCGCGTCCTTGATCTGGCCGAGGATCTGGCCCTCGCCGACGACCATCGAGTCGAGGCCGCAGGCCACCGAGAAGAGGTGGTGGACGGCCCGGTCCTCGTAGTGCACGTAGAGGTGGGGGGTGAGCTCCTCCAGGCCGACGCCGCTGTGCTGGGCGAGGAGCGTGGACAGCTCGGCGACGCCCGCGTGGAACTTGTCCACGTCGGCGTACAGCTCGATGCGGTTGCAGGTGGCGAGCACCGCGCCTTCGGTGGCGGGCTCGGCGGCGAGGGTGTCCTGGAGCAGCTTGACCTGCGCGTCCGCGGACAGCGCGGCCCGTTCGAGGACGCTGACCGGGGCGCTGCGGTGGCTCAGCCCGACGACGAGGAGACTCATGCCGGCATCACCGCTGGGAGGTCCCCGTCGGGACCCTTGCCGTCGTTCCCCCGCTCGGCCGGGGCGGCGGCGGCTCCGGCCTGGGCCTCGGCCTCCTCGCCGGCCTTGCGCTGCTCGTGGAACGCGAGGATCTGCAGCTCGATCGAGAGGTCGACCTTGCGCACGTCGACGCCGTCCGGGACGGACAGGACGGTCGGCGCGAAGTTCAGGATGGAGGTGACACCGGCGGCGACCAGGCGGTCGCAGACGGGCTGGGCGGCGCCGGCCGGGGTCGCGATGACACCGATCGAGACACCGTTCTCGTCGATGATCTTTTCCAGGTCGTCCGTGTGCTGCACCGGGATCCCGGCGACGGGCTTGCCGGCCATCGCGGGATCGGCGTCGATGAGCGCGGCCACACGGAATCCGCGCGAGGCGAACCCTCCGTAGTTGGCCAGTGCCGCGCCGAGGTTGCCGATACCGACGATCACAACCGGCCAGTCCTGGGTCAGGCCCAGTTCGCGGGAGATCTGGTACACGAGATACTCGACGTCGTACCCCACACCACGCGTTCCGTAGGAACCGAGGTAGGAGAAGTCCTTGCGAAGCTTCGCGGAGTTGACCCCCGCGGCGGCCGCGAGCTCCTCGGAGGAGACCGTGGGCACCGAGCGCTCCGACAGAGCGGTGAGGGCTCGGAGGTACAGCGGAAGCCGGGCGACAGTGGCCTCGGGAATTCCTCGGCTGCGGGTCGCCGGTCGGTGAGTTCGGCCAGTTGCCACGGTGCTCCTGCGGGTAGAGCGGGGCTGCAGGCGGTCACACGTCCCCAGACCGCCCCGTCGAATGCAGGCTATGTCTTTGTGAACGCGTGCACAAAGATGGTGTCCGATTTGCCCGGCCAACGTGACCGGGGTCACGCATGCCCGGCACGCCGGTATGCAACCGGCGCGCGGACGACTCCGCTCCGCACACGAAGGGGGCAAAACCGCACACTCTCCTCAACGAATCCCGCCCCCGAGACCAATCGCCGTCGATCCTAGGCGACTTTCCGGACGCTTTGGACTGCTCGGGCAGGTCACAAGTCGGGATACATCACGGGCACCCCCGGCCCCACGGGGCACGGCTCACCCCGTGAGGGCTTTGCGAAGGCGTTCCTCGTTCACGCGCCAGAAGGTGTGCTGCGCGCCGTCCACCAGCACGACCGGGATCTGCTCCCAGTACTGGCGGTGCAGCTCCTCGTCCTCGGTGATGTCCTTGCCCTCCCAGGGGACCCCGAGATCGGCGCACACCTTCTCGATCACCTCCTGTGCGTCATCACACAGATGGCACCCGGGCTTCCTGATCAGAGTGACCAGGTGCTCCGCGGGCGCCTTCGTCTGCGTACGGCGGTCGCTGCGCCGGAAGATGGGACTCATACCCGCCATTCTCCCGCCCCGGACGGCCCGGAGGCACCCCGCGTCCGCGCACGGTGGCGAGGCTCGCGTCGGTCCGCCGCGCCGTGGGTGCGGTGCGGGGGCGGTGTCCGTACGGGGTGTTCGGAGCGCTCGTTTAACGGCGTGGCCGCGGAGAGTTCACAGCACCGAATCCTGTCGACTCCGGAAGCGCCGAACAGACTGGCTATGCTCACGACATGGCCGCTCTCGGATGGCTCACTCCCCGTAGGCGCTCCGCGACCGCGCGGAGCGTGTTGGCAGGCGAGGCCTCTGCGGAGGCAGCGCGCAAGTCCTCGCAGGAACTGCAGGAACTCGAAGAACTGGCGCCACCGGACGCCGTGGAGGAACCCGACTTCCCGGTGCTCGGCGACGACAGGGCCGCCGCGTTCTTCGATCTCGACAACACCGTGATGCAAGGTGCCGCCCTCTTCCACTTCGGACGCGGGCTGTACAAGCGGAAGTTCTTCGAGACCCGCGACCTCGCGAAGTTCGCCTGGCAGCAGGCGTGGTTCAGGCTGGCCGGGGTCGAGGACCCCGAGCACATGCAGGAGGCGCGCGACTCCGCCCTGTCCATCGTGAAGGGCCACCGGGTCTCCGAGCTGATGTCGATCGGCGAGGAGATCTACGACGAGTACATGGCCGAGCGGATCTGGCCCGGGACCCGGGCGCTCGCCCAGGCGCACCTGGACGCCGGCCAGAAGGTGTGGCTCGTCACGGCGGCGCCGGTGGAGATCGCCACGGTGATCGCGCGGCGGCTCGGCCTCACGGGTGCGCTCGGTACCGTCGCGGAGTCGGTGGACGGGATCTACACCGGCAAACTGGTCGGTGAGCCGTTGCACGGGCCGGCGAAGGCGGAGGCCGTGCGGGCGCTGGCGTCCGCGGAGGACCTGGACCTGTCGCGCTGCGCCGCGTACAGCGACTCGCACAACGACATTCCGATGCTCTCGCTGGTCGGACACCCTTACGCGATCAACCCGGACTCGAAACTGCGCAAGCACGCGCGGGACTTCGACTGGCGGCTGCGGGACTACCGCACGGCGCGCAAGGCCGCGAAGGTCGGGATTCCCGCCGCGGCCGGGGTCGGAGCGGTGGCCGGCGGCACGGCCGCCGCGATCGCGCTGCACCGGCGCCGCCGGTAGTTCGTCCGTTCGGTCGCGGATCCGGTCCGGCGGTGGGTCGGGGCCGTGCCGGATCCCGGCTGCGGGCGCGCGGTCCACATTCCACAGACCAACCCCGGTCGGCGACGCCTGCTCACCCTCCAACCCCGGCCGGCGAAAGTTTCAGCCCCTCCGGCATTTGAGGAGCGGGGTCCGGGGCGGAGCCCCAGGTACGGGACGGGTAGGGGCGGAGGGGGCGAAAACCTGTCCGGACCTGGGACGGGGCCCCGGCCGCGGGGGCAAATCACATGGTCCTACCCACGTCTTGGGCGACTCAGTCGCACTCTCCGCAGGCGGGCACAACACGCCCTGCACTCAGACGGAACACGAACCGATGCGATCAACAAGCGGTCACCGACCGGTACTTGAACGGGCACCGATCCGTGCGAAAAGCGTCGTAATCGATGATTTTAGCAACTGGGTGTAGTGCTGCCTGTACGAAGCGTTATTCTCCTCAGACGCAAACCGGTACCCCTCCGTCGTCACGACGGGTGAAAGGTCCCGCACTGCACGTGATGGAAGCTCTGCCTCTGGGAGTCCCGTGTACTCACACGTCGGGGTTGACGCCTCGGGCCTGGCTACGCTGCGCGCAACGGTCCTGGACCGTTTGCGCGGCTTCGTCCCCACCGCGTACGCCGTCCCCGCCTTCGCCCTCCCCGCGCCCGTCGGACCTTGCTATGCCCTGGCCGACGGCAACGCGGCGGTCGGCAGGCGTGGCCGCTCAGGCTCGGCCACCACCGCACGCCGTCCGGCCGCCGACAGTGACAGCGCCCGGATGATGGATCTCGTGGAGCGCGCCCAGGCCGGCGAGGCCGATGCCTTCGGACGGCTCTACGACCAGTACAGCGACACCGTGTACCGCTACATCTACTACCGGGTCGGAGGCAAGGCGACCGCCGAGGACCTCACGAGTGAGACCTTTCTGCGGGCGCTGCGCCGGATCGGCACGTTCACCTGGCAGGGCCGTGACTTCGGCGCCTGGCTGGTGACCATCGCCCGGAACCTGGTGGCCGACCATTTCAAGTCCAGCCGCTTCCGGCTGGAAGTGACCACCGGGGAGATGCTCGACGCCAACGAGGTCGAGCGCTCCCCCGAGGACTCCGTCCTGGAGTCGCTTTCCAACGCCGCGCTCCTTGACGCCGTGCGACGGCTCAATCCGCAGCAGCAGGAGTGCGTGACACTCCGCTTCCTCCAGGGGCTCTCGGTCGCCGAGACCGCCCGGGTGATGGGCAAGAACGAGGGTGCCATCAAGACCCTCCAGTACCGGGCCGTGCGCACGCTGGCCCGGCTCCTGCCCGAAGACGTGCGCTGAGCAAGCTTTCGACCACAGTGGTCCCGCACGCTCAGCGACGTCCAACTCACCTTCTGTAAAAGTCGGTTGACTTTGCGGTCCGTGCATCCGCCGTCCGTAACCGAAGTGCCGTGACGCTCGTTGTGCGGGATACAGGCTCCCTGTGGTCACGCCTTGGCCAGCGCCGATCACCCGATCGTGTGCACACGGCCAGGGGGTGCAACCCTCAGGACCCCCTGGGGAGTCGACCGTCATGACGAGAGGAGGTGCCGCCAGTGATCGCGAACGTATCGGCACACCGGCGGGCGAACGCCTTCGCCCAGGCCCTGGAGGAGATCGACCAGGGCACGGCGGCCGAGCAGCCGGATGGGGCGGCACCGTCCCGGGCTGCTGCGGAACAGACCGAGCAAGGGCTGCTGTTGGCCCTCGCCACCGGTCTCGGCGAGCTGCCCGAACCGGAGCTGGACCCCGAGGTCAAGATCGTGCAGCGAGCCCAGCTCGTCGCCGCGATGGAGGCCATGCTCCAGGAGGGCACGGCCGCCGGAGGCGAGGGGCCGGGCCGCGCGCTGCCCGAGCAGCGGTCCCATCGGGCCAAGGGCGCGCACCGGGCGACCGGACTGGGGAAGCTCCGCCCCCGGTCCCGGCTGTCCAAGGGGCTGGCCGCGGGCGGACTCACCGTCGGCGTGGCCGCCGGAGCCTTCGGCGGTGTCGCCGCCGCGAGCTCCGACGCCCTGCCCGGTGACTCGCTCTACGGGCTCAAGCGCGGCATGGAGGACATCAAGCTGGGGCTGGCCCACGGCGACAGCGACCGGGGCGAGCTCTATCTCGACCAGGCCTCGAACCGCCTGAGCGAAGCCCGCCGGCTGATGGAGCGGGGCCGCTCGGGACACCTCGACCACGAGTCCCTGGGCGAGATCCGCCGCGCCCTGTCCGGCATGCAGCACGACGCCTCCGAGGGGCACCGCCTGCTGCACGAGGCCTACGAAAGGGACGGCTCACTGGGCCCCATCCAGACTCTGTCCGCCTTCTCCCAGTCCCACCGCGAGGCCTGGGGCGCCCTGCGCGACCGGCTGCCCGTGCAGCTCGGTGACGTCAGCGACCAGGTCTCGTCGGTCTTCGAAGCCATAGACGAAGAGGTCGACCCGCTGCGCTCGCTGCTGCCCAGGACACCCGCCCCCGAGGGCACCGGCCGTCACCGGGGCAAGAGCGAGGAGGCCACCGGCTCGCCGGGCACGGACACCCCGGCGCCCAGCGCCAGCAGCAAGGGCAGCACGGGCGAGAGCCACAGCAGCGGCAAGCCCAGGCCATCCAGTTCCGGCAGCAGCAGCGAGGGCCTGCTCGGCGGCGGCACCGGCGGTCTGCTCGACCCGCCGCAGGACGACACCAGCTCCACCCCGTCGTCCAGCGCCGGCAGCAAGGGCAGCGCCACGAGCGAACCCGACGTCACCCTGCCGCCCCTGCTCCCCGGTCTCCTGCCGGGGCTCGGGATCGACACGCAGGACAGCGGCTGACGAGGCCACCGCGGTACGTCGATGGGGGCGCCCTCCTCGGGGAGGGCGCCCCCATCGACGTACCGGCATATCAGGACATGATCAACAGAATCGTATTTGCATGATCAGAAGAACACGGACCTGCGCTGCACCAGCAGCTTGTACAGCGTGTGCTGGATCTGCTCCCTGACCTGGTCGGTCAGGTTGAACATCAGCATCGGGTCGTCGGCCGCCTCCGGCGGATAGCCGTCCGTGCGGATCGGCTCGCCGAACTGGATCGTCCACTTGGTGGGCAGCGGGATCGCACCGAGCGGGCCCAGCCACGGGAACGTCGGCGTGATCGGGAAGTACGGGAATCCCAGCAGCCGCGCGAGGGTCTTCGCGTTGCCGATCATCGGATAGATCTCCTCCGCCCCGACGATCGAGCACGGAATGATCGGGGTGCCCGCGCGCAGCGCCGTCGAGACGAAGCCGCCCCGGCCGAACCGCTGGAGCTTGTAGCGCTCGCTGAACGGCTTACCGATGCCCTTGAAGCCCTCCGGCATCACCCCGACCAGTTCCCCGCGCTCCAGCAGCCGTTCGGCGTCCTCCGAGCAGGCCAGGGTGTGACCGGCCTTGCGGGCCAGCTCGTTGACGACCGGCAGCATGAACACCAGGTCGGCGGCGAGCAGCCGCAGATGCCGGTTCGCGGGATGGTTGTCGTGGACGGCGACCTGCATCATCAGGCCGTCCAGCGGAAGGGTGCCCGAGTGGTTGGCGACGATCAGGGCGCCGCCGTCCGACGGGATGTTCTCGACACCCTTCACCTCGACGCGGAAGTACTTCTCGTACACCGGCCGGATCAGGGACATCAGGACCTGGTCCGTCAGCTCCTGGTCGTAGCCGAACTCGTCGATCTCGTAGTCGCCGGTGAGCCTGCGGCGCAGGAAGGACAGGCCTCCCGCGATGCGCTGCTCCAGGCTCGTACCCGTAGCGCCCTGCCGGGGCGGCTGTTCCTCCTGCGTCACCGGAACATCATCCTGCGGAAGGGCAAGTCCCGGCATGGGCTGGACCTCGCGTACGACCACGGGATCGCCCTTGCGCCGGCTCCCCGCGGCCCGGCGCCTCGCCGGGCGCTGCACCGCAGCCCCGCGCGAGCGGTCGTCGTCGAACGGAATGACCTTGGCGTCCGCCATCGTTGATGCGCTCCTCAGTTGGCGCTCTGCGTCGGGGGGTGGCCGCCGCCCAGAACAGGCAGCGCGGCGATCTTGTCCACGGCCCCCGCAAGGGCCTCCGGGGGCAGGAGTCCGGGACCCCTGCTCTGGGCGAAGTCCGCGAAGGTCTCCGCCGTCGTGTACTTCGGCCGATAGCCCAGGGTTTCGCGCATCTGGACCGTCGCGACGACCCTGCCGTGCGTGAGCAGCCGTAGCTGCTCCGGCGAGAAGTCCGTCACCCCCAGGGTACGCACGGCCGTGCCGGCCCAGCTCAGGGCCGGCAGCAGCAGGGGCACGGTGGGCCGGCCGAGCCGCCGCGCGCACTGCGAGAGCAACAGGACGCCGTCCCCGGCGATGTTGAACGTGCCGCTGTTGAGCGTGCCCCGCTGCGGCTCGTGCGCGGCGAGCCGCAGCACCTCGATGACGTCGCTCTCGTGGACGAACTGGAGCCGCGGGTCGTAACCGAACACCGTCGGCAGCACCGGCAGCGAGAAGTAGGAGGCGAGCGGTGAATCCGCGCTCGGTCCGAGGATGTTGGCGAACCGCAGCACGCACACCGCGACATCGGGCCGCCGGCGCGCGAAGCCGCGTACGTAGCCCTCGACCTCGACCGTGTCCTTCGCGAAGCCGCCGCTGGGCAGCGACTTGGGCGAGGTGGTCTCGGTGAAGACGGCGGGGTCGCGCGGCGCGGAGCCGTAGACGTTGGTGCTGGACTTCACGACGAGCCGCTTGACCGTCGGGGACTTCTGGCAGGCGCCGAGGAGCTGCATGGTGCCGATGACGTTGGTCTCCTTGACCGTGGTCCGGCTGCCGGAGGCCAGCGCCGTTCCCGTCACGTCCATGTGGACGACCGTGTCGACGGAGTACTCGGCGAGCACCCGGGCGATGGTGGGCTGGCGGATGTCGGCCTGCACGAAGTCGGCGCCGCCGATGTGGTGCTCGGGCGGCACCGCGTCCACGGCGATCACCCGGTCCACCTGCGGGTCACGCTGGATCCGTCGGACGAACCGGCCCCCGAGCTGCCGGGCCACCCCGGTCACGAGCACGACCTTCCCCAAGATCAGCGCCTTCCTTCCAGAACTGGACGTAGCTCCGCTCGTACCTGCCGCGTTCCCCGTGTGCGCCAACTTAGCGGGTTGATGTTGCGCTGTGATGACCGCCCGATGCACGAAGTGACGACAGCCATGGACGTGCGACCAGACCCAGCCATTCGGCCCACAGCCGCGTGGGGCCGGTGTGGCCGAAGACGTTCGACGGTCGAGCGGTCATTCGGGGTGGTCCGGCACGGCCGCCCCGGGCCGAAGTCGGCTCGATCACCGCCGGGCCGCATTCGGCTCGGCCGCCGTCACACCGGAGGTGGGTGGGTCGCCCCGTCACGCCGGAAGTCCCCTGTCGCCGTCACAGGGCCCCCGCAGACGCCGGTGCGGCTTTCCCCGACCGGATACGCCTGTGGCCTCCCACCCGCTGGTGAGAGGCCACAGTACGCGTTTCCGCGCGTCGCTTACTTCTTGTTGCGACGCTGAACGCGAGTGCGCTTGAGCAGCTTGCGGTGCTTCTTCTTCGCCATCCGCTTGCGCCGCTTCTTGATAACAGAGCCCACGACTACCCTCGCTCACTTCTCTTTACTCGGTGCTGGGCTGCATGGGCCCACACGACCTATGAGGGGCCAGCCTACCCGCCCGAGGGCTGAGGTCGTAATCGAGGTGTTTTCCGGGAGATCGCGAACGGTCTCCCGGAACGCCGTCAGGCGGTCTCCACCCCCACATAGCTCTCGCGGAGGTACTCGTGAACCGCTTGCTCCGGCACCCGGAAGGACCTCCCCACCCGGATCGCCGGCAGATGACCGCTGTGCACCAGGCGGTACACGGTCATCTTCGACACTCGCATCACCGAGGCGACTTCCGCCACGGTAAGGAACTGAACCTCGTTCAGAGGCCTCTCGCCTGCAGCCATGTCACACCTGCACCTTCCGCACTCGACGGCCACCGGCTTCCCCTTCCGGTGACTCTTCGTCGCTGCGCACTCACTCCCCAATGTAGGGGCGTGTGATGCGAGTGGGGAAGAGGGGATGCCATCGGCCGCCTACTGTGACAGACACGCTCGATTGAGTACATAGCGAGTAAGCGGTCGGTAGTAATCAGACCGCACAGCGTCATCTAGCGGAACGACGACGGACACGCGCCCCTCTGCCTCTCCGACGAACAGCGCGGGGTCGTCCGTATCGGCGAGACCGATGGCCTCGAACCCCAGTTGACCTGCTCCGCAGACCCATCCGTGGTCTCCGACGACCAGTTCCGGGAGGGGGCCTCCAGCCTCGGCGGCGGCCGCCAGAACGGTCCTGACCGGGAGGGGTGAATGGGTGTGTGCGCCGGTCGCACGACCGGCGTCCTCGGGCTCCGGTTCACGCACGAGCGCGACACCTCGTACGTAGTCGATGTTGTATGTGCGTAGACCGAACCGGGTCGTTATGTCGATAGAGCTACCCTGCGCGGGGGTGAGGACGGTACACCCCGCCGCCGACAGGGCGTCCGCGAGCGCGGCGTAGAAATCGATCAGACGGTGCGGGTGACCGGTACCGAGAAGCACGGGGTGACGGCGTCGGGCGGCTTCGCCGAGCCGTTCGGCGAAGGCGTCGAGGGCCGCGAGGGTCCGCTCCGGGTCGATCACATCATGCCCCGAAGTGTGTGACGGATCGGCCGAGACCCCGCATTTGTCGGCCATCAACTCGATCAGATCCCGCTGGCACCACGACCATTCGGGATCGAGTCCGAGCAGCAGACGGGGGTCGCGGGCGGCGAAGAGCCGGTAGCTGCGCAGGCTCTCCTCGCGCGACGTGGCCACGGGTCCGGCGAGCCGGGCGGCCAGCAGATGTGCGCGCAAAGCTCCGGTGCTCAACACGTCAGCGATGCTGGCGCATCCACCGATGCCCTATGCCCACAATGCGGAATATGCCCCACAGTTGGCCTAAGGTCCGGTGTCGTCCCCTGCCGCCCCCTGTCGGCGCCCGCGGACCGAGCGGACCAGGCGGACCAGGCGGACCAGGCCTACGGGAGCATCCCCCGCAGCGGGAACACGGCCTTGCGCGTCGCCACGATCGCCTGGTCGAGACGGTCCGCCGGGTCGTACCCCGACTCCCAGTCCTTGAAGGACACCGGCCACCGCCCGTCGGTCATCCGCATCGGCGCCAACTGCCGTGTGCGGGCGAAGACCTCCTGCCGCCAGCTCTCCGGGACGACCGTCTCCGGCTCCACGGGACGGCCCGCCGCCACGGCCACGAGGTGCGTCCACGAACGCGGTACGACCTCCACCACCGCGTAGCCGCCGCCTCCCAGCGCGACCCAGCGCCCGTCGGCGTACGTGTGCGCCAGGTCGTGACAGGCCACCTGCACCGCCCGCTGCGCGTCGAGCGAGACCGCCAGGTGCGCGAGCGGGTCCTCGAAGTGGGTGTCCGCGCCGTGCTGGGTGACCAGCACCTGCGGCCGGAAGTCGGCGATCAGCTCGGGCACCACGGAGTGGAACGCCCGCAGCCAGCCCGCGTCCCCGGTGCCCGCCGGCAACGCGAGATTCACGGCCGTGCCCTCCGCGCTGCCCGCCCCGGTCTCCTCGGGCCACCCGGTCTGCGGGAACAGCGTCCGCGGATGCTCGTGCAGCGAGATCGTCAGGACCCGCGGATCCTCCCAGAAGGCCGCCTGGACACCGTCGCCGTGATGCACGTCGACATCGATGTACGCGACCCGCTCGGCGCCCAGTTCCAGCAGCCGGGCGATCGCCAGAGCGGCGTCGTTGTAGACGCAGAACCCGGAGGCGGCGCCGGGCATCGCGTGGTGCAGCCCGCCGGCGAAGTTCACCGCGTGCAGCGCCTCGCCGCGCCACACCGCCTCCGCGGCCCCCACGGACTGCCCGGCGATCATCGCGGACACCTCGTGCATCCCGGCGAACGCGGGATCGTCCATCGTTCCGAGGCCGTACGCCTGGTCGGCCGAGGCGGGATCGGCGGACGCGGCCTTCACGGCCGCCACGTAGTCCTCGCGGTGCACCAGCCGCAGCGTCGAGTCTCCGGCGGGCTTCGCCGCGACCACCGCGACGTCCCGGTCGAGCCCGAAGGCGTCGACGAGCCCCCTCGTCAGCCGGAGCCGGACCGGATCCATCGGATGGTCCGGACCGAAGTCATACCCCGTTACTGCCTCGTCCCACATCAGCTGTGCGCGGCCGCTCATGCACGTCACCGTATCGGTCCGGTTGAGCCTCGAACGACCGGGCGTACCCCAGCGTCGCCAGGACCAGCACCATCGGTACGAGCATGGCCCCGCGGTAGTTCCACGCGTCACCCAGCGCGCCCACCAACGGGGACCCGATCAGGAAGCCGACGTAGTTGAAGATGTTCAGCCGCGCGATCGCCGTGTCCGAGGCCCCGGGGAACAGCCTCCCCGCCGCCGCGAAGGTCTGCGGCACGATCACGCACAGCCCGAGCCCCAGCAGCGTGAACCCCAGCATGCCCACCCCGGCGCCGGGTGCGACCGCCACCACCCCGAACCCGAGCGCGGCCACCACGGCACCCAGCCGCACCACCGCCACGGCCCCGAACCGCCGCACCCCGAGGTCTCCGACAGCCCGCCCCACCAGCGTCATCACCATGTAGACGTTGTACGGAACGGTCGCCATCTGCTCCGAGCTGCCCAGCACGTCCTTGAGGTACTTCGCGCTCCAGTTGGAGACCGTCGAGTCCCCGATGTAGGCGAACGTCATCACCAGGCACAGCGGCAGCAGGAGCTTGAAGACGAGGGGACCCGCGCCCGCACCGGCCTGCGCGTCCTCCTTCCCGCCCGCGTCCGCGCCTCCGTCGACGTACCACCGGCTCCCCACCAGGGCGAGCGGCAGCAGCATCAGTACGGCCGGCAGATACGACACGAAGAGCGACAGGTGCCAGTGCGCCCCGGCCCACGCGAGCGAGGCGCCCACGATCCCGCCCAGGCTGTACGCGGCGTGGAAGCCGAGCATGATGCTGCGCCCGTACGACCGCTGGAGACTCACGCCGAGCATGTTCATCGAGGCGTCGAGACCACCGACCGCGAGGCCGAAGGCGCCGAGGGCGACGGCCACCTCGACGAGCTGGTCGCCGGCGCCGACTCCGAGCAGGGCCAGCAGCACGACCGGCTGCGACCACCGCAGGATCCGGCTGGGGCGTATGCGCTTGACGAGATGCTCGGTGGTGACGCTGCCCAGTCCGGCGAGGACCGGGACGGCGGCCAGGAACACCGGCAGGAGCGCGTCGGAGATCCCGTAGCGGTCCTGGATGGCCGGGATACGCGTCACGAGCAGCGCGAAGGCGGCACCCTGAGCGAAGAAGCTGAACGCCAAAGAGGCCCTACCGCGCCGCAGCACATCTGTCATGGCGGCGAGCGTAGGGCCCCGGCTTACCGGTGGGTAGATCAAGCCGAAGATGAATTTTGCTCAGCTCTTCGGGGGTGGGGGTGGAGAGGGACTGCCGCGGTCCTCGCGGCGGACCCGTCCCCGTCCTCGGTGCGGGGTCCGGGGTCCTCGGCGCGGGGCCGTTCAGCGCCGCGGCCCGGCCTCGGCGGCGAGCTCGTGCTCCAGCATCTTCTGCATCGGGACGACGGCGAACCGGCCGCTGAGCAGGAAGGCGAGGACCATCGATGCGATCGTGACGACCGTGCCGAGCCAGACCATGGTGTCGATCGGCAGCGTGTAGGCGCCCACGGCCTTCACGACGCACTCGCTGAGCAGGACCGTGCCCCACACCAGCGAGAACGTCCGCTCGGCCTTCCGGAACGCCTCCGAGCCCGCCGCCAGCCGGTCCCAGGCCGCGGCCCGCGCCGCGTCGCCCTTCACGAGGAACGGCTTCATCCCCTGCGTCATCATCGGCCGGCCGAGCCTGACGGACACGAGGACACCGATCCCGATCACGCTGCTGACGCCGCTGTCCTTCGCGAGCATCAGCCGCGGGTCACCGGCGACGAGGCTGAGCGAGAGCCCCACCACGTTGACGAGCAGGATGAGCGCGGCCAGGGCGTTGGCCTTGCGCTCCTTCACCACGCTCCACACGGTCCGCACGGCCGGCACGACGCTGCTCCAGCCGAGGGCGGCCATCGTGCTCATCCCGAACCCGTTCTTGAGCAGGTAGTACGACCCGACGGGCACCGCCACGTCCACGATCAGCGGCAGGAAGCTCGGCCGGGGGCCGGCGGTCTCCGGCGTGGTGGCCGCTTCCGCCCGGGCAAAGCCGGTGGTCTCTCCGGTGCTGATCTCGGTGGCCGTGATGCTCATGATCGGGTCCCTCCGTCGTAGCTGTGTACGTCCCGTTTCGATGTACTCAGCTTCGCGGTCGGCCCCCGCCCTCCGACAGAAACGATCGTCCGGAGCTCGGCATGACAAATGTCAGCGCCCGCCGATGGGAGCCGTCATACCAGCAGGTCAGCCAACTCCCCCATGTCGGAGAAGAGTTGGGTGGCCCCGGTGAGCCGGTCGGCCGGTGTCATGGCGGTGAACCCGTACACGTCCATCCCGGCCGCGTTGGCCGCCTGCACCCCCAGGGGACTGTCCTCGACGACAGCGCACTTCTCCGGCCGCACGCCCATGCGCTCGGCGGCGTGGAGGAACAGATCGGGGGCCGGCTTGCCCCGCCCGACGTCCTGCGAGCTGAAGATCCGGTCCTCGTCGAACCACCGGTCCAGCCCTGTCGTCCGGTGTCCGACCCGGATCCGCTCGTGGCTCCCGGAGGAGGCGACGCAGTACGGCACTCCATCGGCGGCCAGCTTCTCCAGGACCTGGGCGGCCCCGGGAACCGGCTTCAGCTCCCGTTCGAACGCGGCGAAGACCCGTGCGTGGAAGACGTCGTCGAAGTCGTCCGGCAGCCGCCGGCCGGTGCGCTCCAGGACCAGGTCGTGGATGCGGTGCATCGCGGAGCCCATGTAGTCACGCAAGGAGTCCTCGTACGAGGTGGGGTGCCCCAACTCGGTGAGGTAGGCGGCCAAGTGGGTATTGGAGATCGGCTCGCTGTCGACGAGGACTCCGTCATTGTCGAAAATAATCAGGTCGTAGCGCATGACAAAGACCCTAAACGCAGAAGACCCCCGGACCGGTATCCCCGGTCCGGGGGTCTTCTCACAATTTGTTCGGCGGCGTCCTACTCTCCCACAGGGTCCCCCCTGCAGTACCATCGGC
>NZ_JBHTZF010000014.1:183328-325281 GCF_042790435.1 Streptomyces sp. NPDC056738 | reverse complement strand
CTCCCGTCGTACGACGGGAGCGGCGCCCTCGGGGGTCGTGCGCCTGTTGGTGCCGCGAAGCGGCCGGGGCTGCCGGGCCGGCCGGGACTACTGGATCGTGGCCGCGTCGATCACGAAGCGGTAGCGCACGTCGCTGGCCAGGACCCGCTCGTAGGCCTCGTTGATCTCGGACGCGTCGATCAGTTCGATCTCGGCGCCGAAGCCGTTCGCGGCGCAGAAGTCCAGCATCTCCTGGGTCTCCTGGATGCCGCCGATGCCGGAGCCCGCGAGGGTCTTGCGGCCGCCGATCACCGAGAACAGGTTGAGCCGGACCGGCTCCTCGGGCGCGCCCACGTTCACGAAGGCGCCGTCCGTGCGCAGCAGGGCGAGGTAGGCGTCCAGGTCCAGCGGCGCGGAGACGGTGGACAGGATCAGGTCGAACGTGCCGCGCAGCGCCTTGAAGGTCTCCGGGTCGCTGGTGGCGTGGTAGTGGTCGGCGCCGAGCTTCAGGCCGTCGTCCTTCTTGCGCAGCGACTGGGAGAGGACGGTGACCTCGGCGCCGAGCGCGTGGGCGATCTTGACGCCCATGTGGCCGAGACCTCCCATGCCGAGAACGGCGACCTTCTTGCCGGGGCCGGCGTTCCAGTGCTTGAGCGGGGAGTACGTGGTGATGCCGGCGCAGAGCAGCGGCGCGGCGACGTCCAGGGAGATGCCGTCGGGGATGCGCAGGGTGTAGTTCTCGTCGACGACGATCTTCTGGGAGTAGCCGCCGTAGGTGGGCTCGCCGTCCTTGCCGACGGAGTTGTACGTGCCGACGCCGCCGCCGGTGCAGTACTGCTCCAGACCGGCCTCGCAGTTGTCGCACTCACGGCAGGAGTCGACCAGGCAGCCGACGCCGACGCGGTCGCCGACCTTGAACTTGGTGACGCCGGAGCCGACCTCGGCGACGATGCCGGCGATCTCGTGGCCCGGCACCATGGGGAAGGCGGCCTTGCCCCAGCCCTCGCGGGCCTGGTGGATGTCGGAGTGGCAGATGCCGGCGAACTTGATGTCGATCAGGACGTCGTGCTCCCGGACCGCGCGACGCTCGATGGTGGTGCGCTCCAGCGGAGCCTTGGCGGCGGGTGCGGCGTACGCGACGACTGTGGTCATGCCGGAGTTCTCCTCAGGAGGGGGGTGGTAGGTGCCCGGCTGTCTCGCGTCGGGCACGGCGTCAAGCCTGCCCGATCCCGCGCGGGTCACCCAGACCACGGTTCTGCGTACGTTCGCTGGTCCTACCACTGGCGGGGTCAGGCTCCGTGTCGTACGACCGTTGATACTGGACATATGGATGAACAGCCCTCCGTGGGGCCCGCCGGTGAGGCGGCCCTCCCTCTCGACCGGCGTGCCGAGCTGAGCGAGTTCCTGCGCAGCCGCCGCGCCCGGCTGAAGCCGGAGGACGTCGGGATGCCCGACTTCGGACGGCACCGCCGGGTGCCCGGGCTGCGCCGTGAGGAGCTGGCCCAGCTCGCCGGGGTCTCCGTCGCGTACTACACGCGCCTTGAGCAGGGGCACGGACGCAACGTGTCGGCGGAGGTGCTGGACGCCATCGCGAAGGCGCTGCGGCTGACGGACGCCGAGCACAACCACCTCACGCACCTCGCGAAGCCCAAGCAGCACAAGAAGCGGCAGGCGGCGCGGCCGCAGCAGGTGCGCGGCTCCCTGCGTCAGCTTCTCGACACCCTCGACGGCGTCCCGGCGTACATCACCGGACGCCGCTCCGACGTGCTCGTGTGGAACCGGATGGCCGCGGCCGTCTTCGGGGACTGGTCGGAGCTGCCGCCGCAGGAGCGGAACTGGGCGCGGATGGTCTTTCTGCGGCCCGAGTACCGGGATCTCTTCGTGGAGTGGGAGCAGAAGGCGATCGACATCGTCTGTCTGCTGCGCATGGACGCGGGCTGTCATCCGGACGATCCGCGGCTGGCCGCGCTGGTCGGGGAGCTGTCGGTGAAGAGCGAGGACTTCCGGCGGCTGTGGGCGACGCACGACGTGAAGGAGAAGAGCCACGGGGTGAAGCTGCTGCGGCATCCGCTGGTGGGCGACCTCGCGTTGCAGTTCGAGTCGTTCCGGCTGGTCGGTGACACCGAGCTGGCGCTGGTGACGTATCACGCGGAGCCAGGGTCGAGCTCGGCCCAGGCGCTGCGGCTGCTGGCGTCGTGGGGCGAGGACGCGACCCGCGCCGGAGTGCCCTCACCCCACTGACCGCGACCGACCCCACTGACCACGCCCGGCCGACTCCCGGCAGGGGTCGGCGCCCGCACGGCGGCGGGCCCGGCTCACGGCCGGTACCGCGGCACCGCACGCGCCGGCGCCCGGCTCACGGCCAGTACGGCGGCACCGCGCGCGTCGGCTCACGGCTCACAACCGGCAGGTACCGCCGCACCACACGCGTCGGCGCCCGGCTCACGGCCGGTAAGGCGGTGCGGCCCCCCAGGTCCACTTCGGTACGGGCTGTTCCGCCGGGGGTGTCGCGTCCGGGCCGGAGAAGTACACGGCCAGCCTCGTGCCCCACTCGGCGTAGGCGAGGAAGGCGGAGCGGAACTCGGCGTCGGTGGGGAGCCCCGCGTCGTCGGCGGCGTCCTGGAGGAGGTTCACCCAGCGGCGGCGCTGCGGCTCCGTGATGCCCTTGCCCAGGTGTTTGGCGACCATGTGGCCGTGGCCGCCCTGGGCCTCGGTGTACGCCGGCGGTCCGCCGAAGACCTCGCCGAGCCAGAGGGCCACGTGGGCGGCGTGTTCCGGCGCGAGGTCCGCGAACAGCGGCGCGAGGAGGTCGTCCTTGAGGACCTTGTCGTAGAACGCCTCGGTGAGACGGGCGAAGGCCTCGGCGCCGCCCGCCCAGGCGTAGAGGGTGGGTTCGGAGGCGCCCCGGCCGCGCACGGAGGTCGGTTTGTAGTGGCGCATCTCCTCGATGCTGCCGATGTACGGGCGGATCTCGGCGAGGAAGTCCGGGAAGAGCTCGGAGGCGCGGAAGCCCTCGATGTGGTCCTCGGTCGAGGTCCAGGTGATCCTCAGGACGAAGTGCTCGAAGTCCTCCTCGCAGCGGGCGAGTTCGTAGTCGACGCACTGCGGCGCCGCGGCGAGCTGGACGGCGGCACGGGTGTAGGCGGCCAGGAACTCGGCCGACTGCTCCTCGGGAATGCGGTACCGGATGTATTCGACTGTCGAGACGGTCATGTCTCCACACAAACACGGAAGGGCCACCGGAGGCTCTGTTTCCGGTGGCCCTTTCGCTGCGGGCTCATTCCGCGCCGCGGGGCGGCGCGCGCCGCCGCTACCGTGCCGCGTTCTCCTTGACGGTGATCAGCCCCTTGCGGATCGTCGCGAGGCGCGGGGCCTTCTTCGCGATCGCGGAGTCGTGCGTGACCATGATGAAGGTCAGGCCGTGCTCCTTCCACATGGCTTCGAGCACCTCCATGATCTCGTCACGCATGCTCTCGTCGAGGTTGCCGGTGGGCTCGTCGGCGAGCAGCACCTTGGGCTGCTTGACCAGGGCGCGGGCGATCGCCACGCGCTGCTGCTGACCGCCCGAGAGCTCGGCGGGCAGGTGGCCGAGGCGCTCGGCGAGCCCCACGGACTCCAGGGCCGCGGCGGCCCGCTCACGCCGTTCCTTGGCCTTGACCCGCAGCGGTACGAGCGCGGTCTCGACGTTCTCCTGGGCGGTGAGCGTGGGGATCAGGTTGAAGCTCTGGAACACGAAGCCGATGTTCTCGCTGCGCACCCGGGTGAGCTTCGCCTCGGACAGCTTCGCCATGTCGACGCCGTCGAGTTCGACGCTGCCGGCGGTGGGGCGGTCGAGTCCGCCGAGCATCTGGAGCAGGGTGGACTTGCCGCCGCCGGTGGGGCCCTGGATGACGAGCCGGTCGCCGTCGCCGATCGTCAGGTCGATCCCGGCGAGCGCGTTGATCGATTCCTTGCCCCGCGTATAGCGCTTGGTGACGCCTCTGAGTTCGTACATGGTGTTACTCCTGGGATACGTAAGTACGTATGGGGCGGGGCTTATTCGACGCGGCGCAGGGCGTCGGCGGGGCGCAGCCGGGAGGCGCGCCAGCCGCCGAAGGCGCCGGCGATCAGGCCTCCGGCCACGGCCAGGCCCACCGCGATGACGATGGTGTTGACGCTGACGGGCGCGGTGAGCGCGACGTCGAGGGCCTTGGAGGCGCTCTGGCGGGCCGGGCCGGCGAAGCCGCCGCCCCCGCCGCCGAAGCCGCCGCCCGGACCGCCACGGCCCGCGCTCGCCACCTGGGCCTGGAGGTTGGGGCTGATCTCGGTGACGACGTAGGCGCCCGCGAGGCCGAGGGCGATGCCGAGGACACCGCCGACCAGGCCGTTGACCACGGCCTCGCCGACCACCTGGCGGGTCACGCGGCTCGACTTCCAGCCGAGCGCCTTGAGGGTGCCGAACTCACGGACACGGCGGGAGACGGCGGAGGAGGTGAGCAGGCCGGCGACCAGGAACGCGGCCACGAGCACCGCGATCGACAGCCACTTGCCGACGTTGGAGGCGAGGTCGGAGGCGGTGGACAGCGAGCCGGAGACCGTGTCCGCGAGGTCGGCGGAGGTGGTGACCGTCGTGCCCGAGATGTTCTTCTGGATGGTGCTCTTGACGCCGGCGATCTGCTGCGAGTCCGAGGCCTTGACGTAGATCGTCGTGACCTTGTTCTTGGAGTCGCTGAGCGTCTGCGCCTGCTGGAGCGGGATGTAGAGGTTCGCCGCCGCGTCGCCGCTGTCGGGCGTCGCGATGCCGATGATCTTGTACTTGACGCCCTTGACGGTGACGGTGCCGTCGAGCTTGAGCTTCTTCTCCTTGGCGTACGACGTGTCCGCGACGGCCACCTTGGCGTTCGTCTCGGTGGTCTTGAACGTACGACCGCTGGTGATCTTCGACGAGGTCAGCGGGCCGAGGGCCGGCTTGGTGACGTCGGTGCCGTAGACCGAGTAGTTGTTGACGTCGAAGTTGGCGCCGCCGCCCTCGACGCGGCCCTGCGGGGACTGCTGGGCCCCGGGGCCGCCCTGCCGGTTGCCGCCGCCGCTGCTGCTGTTCGGGTCCTGCTTGAACTGGCCGCGGGTGAACTGGCCGTTGATACGGATGACCTGGAGGCTCAGGCCGCCGACGGAGTCCGCGACGCCCTTCTGCGCGTCGACCTTGGAGACGGTCGAGGAGGGCAGGGTCTGGAAGCCCTGGACCATGACGCGGTCGCTGCTCTGCTCCTTGTCGGAATCGCTGTCCTTCGCGTCGAAGTTGAAGCGGGGACGGTCGCTGGTGCTCTGGGCGGCGGCGGCCTTGGTGACCGTCATGTCGGTCCCGAGCCCGTACAGCGACTGCAGGACCTTGCCCTGGGCCTTCTCCATGCCGGAGGACACGGAACTGACCACGATGACCAGGGCTATGCCCAGGGCGAGCCCGGAGGCGACGACGAGGGCCGCCTTTCTGCGGCGGCGCAGTTCGCGCCTCAGGTAGGTGAAGAACATGCGCCGCAAGCTAGTTACGGCGCGTGATGAAGGAATAAGGCCGAAATAAGAGAAGCATGAGAAGGCTGTGGCCGGGCCCAGAAATCGTTGGGAGACGCCGATGCGGCGGCGGCCCCTGGGGGCCACCGCCGCATCGGTGTTCGCTCTCTGGCGTCCCGGCCTCGGCCGGTCCGCCGGACGGTGCCGGCCCGGTTCGGGCCGTCACGACCCGGGTCAGACGGCCGAACCGGCCTTCCAGGCCGCCCAGTCCAGGTTCCAGCCGTTGAGGCCGTTGTCCGGGGCGATGGTCTTGTCGCCGGTGTTCTTGACGACGACGACGTCACCGATCAGCGAGTGGTTGAAGAACCACGCGGCGGGGGTGTTGGCGTCGTTGGCGCCCTTGGTGTCGGACAGACCGACACAGCCGTGGCTGGTGTTGACGGAACCGAAGATGGACTTCGCGCCCCAGTAGTTGCCGTGGATGAAGGTGCCGGAGTTCGACAGACGCATGGCGTGCGGCACGTCCTTGATGTCGTACTCGCCCTTGCCGTCGTCGTTCGTGAAGCCGACGGTCGAGCCGTCCATCCGGGTCTCCTTGAACTTCTGGGAGATCACCATCTGGCCCTGGTACGTGGTGTGGTCCGGAGCGCCCGCGGAGATCGGGATGGTCTTGACGACCTTGCCGTCCTGGGTGACCTGCATCGTCTTGGTCTTGGCGTCGACGATGGAGACCTGGTTGCGGCCGATCTTGAAGGTGACCGTCTTCTGCTGCACTCCGTAGACACCGCTCGCGCCCTGGACCCCGTCGAGGTTCAGCTTGAGGGTGACGGTGGAGCCGCCGGTCCAGTAGTCCTGCGGGCGGAAGTCCAGGCGGTTGGCGTTGAACCAGTGCCCGACGACCTCCTGGCCGCTGCTGGAGGAGACGGTGATCCCCTTCTGCACCGCGGACTTGTTGGTGATCGCCTTGTCGAAGTTGATCGAGACCGGCATGCCGACGCCGACGGTGGAGCCGTCCTCGGGCGTGAAGTTGCCGATGAAGCTGTTGGCGGGGGAGACCGTGGTGAACGACGCGTTCTCGTGGGCCGTGCGGCCCTCGGAGTCGGCGGCCTCGGCGGCGATCTTGTACGTGGTGGCGCGCTCGAGGCGGTTCAGCGGCTTCCAGCTCTTCTTGTCCGCCGATATCTGACCGGCGACGGCGGTGCCGGACGCGGTCTTCATCGTGACGGACGTGAGCGTGCCCTTGCTGACCGTGACGGCGGTGCCGTTGTTGATCGAGGCGTTGTCGGAGCCGTCCTTGGGCGTGATCTTGATCAGGGCCTCGGACGTCTTCTTGGCCGCGGCCTCGTCGACCTTGGCCTGCGACGTGGAGTCGCCGCCGCCCGACGTGCCGGCCTTGTCGTCGCCCCCGCTGCACGCAGAGAGCACCAGCACCCCGCCGAGCAGTGCGGACGCCGCCACAAGACGCCTGCGCCGCTTACTGATCGTCATCACACGCTTCTCCATCGTCGCCGATTCCCGAAAGGACCACGGGAGCCCCGTAACCACTAAGAACGCCACAACCGGTTACTCCCGTTCCACTTCCCTCGGAAGTGTGGCCCACACCACGTCCGCCCTGTCCGGGCGCAAGGACCGAGACGGTACGGAGGGTTGGTGCCGGGGGTGCGGAGGCGGCCGTGCCACGCCAGGGGCAAGAAGCCCCGGACGGCGGTCACCGGCCGGGGTCACACCCCCCGGACCGCGTCAGCCGCGCACGTCTTCCTCGTCGTCCTCTTCGGCATCATCCTCGTCGATGTCCCAATCCGGCGAATCGGGATCGTAGTCGACGGGCTCGCTGCTCCACGAGGCCTGCGCGAGCTCGACGCCGGGCACCTCGCTGACCAGGTCGAACGGGTCGACGAGATAGGCCAGGGCTTCCGCAGTGTCTTCCGTCACTGCGCCTTCCGCGTGGGCCCGTTCATCGGCCGGCATGTCCGCGTCGTCGCTGATCCGGCCCAGCGCGGCCCGGGTGACGGCGTCGGCGTCGCCGATCTCCAGGACGAGTTCTACACGAAGCCGGACAAATTGTGAGGTCTCAGGGGTACTCATGGGAGGGAGCGTACGGCCCGTGGCATGCGCGACTTTCCCACGACCCGCGCCTTTCATTAGCATCGGCCCGCACGGCCAATTCGCAAGCGCCACAAGGGGATCGATATTTCGTGTCCGCCGCACGTCGATCGTTGCTGACCGCCACCGCAGCGGGGACCCTCCTGGGTGCCCTGTGGTTCGTCCCGTCCGCCAACGCGACCCAGGACGTCCCGTCACCGGGCGCGACGGCCTCGGCGTCCGCGGCACCGGCCGTCAGCGCGACGACACGGATGTCCGCCGGTTCGGGCGACACCGGATCCCGTACGGCCTCCGACGGCAGCGCGCCGAGCGCGCTCTCCGACGGCACCGGGCCGAGCGCGCTGTCCGGTGACGACGGGACCCGGCTCGCGGACACCGGCGCCGTGGACACCACGCCCTATCTCGTCGGCGGCACGCTCTTCCTGGGCCTGGGCGCCGGATTCGTGGCCTACTCCGTGCGCCGAGAGCGCATGATTGCCTACTGAGCGCACCGACCGCATTCCGGACAACCCACGGGGAAGCCATGCGAGAGCTGAGCGAGCTGACGGACGTCGAGGAACCGGCCTGGCCCCTGCTGTCCAAGGCGCTCGCCGCCAGCGGGGTGTCCATGGAGGTTCCCCCCGTGGACCCGGACCTGGCCCGCGCGAGCCTGCTCCAACTCCAGGTCACGGCACGGTCCTGGCTGGGCGGGATGGTGCTCAACTGCGGCGGCGTCGTGCTGGACAGCGGATGGCTGCGGATCTACGGCAGCCCGGCCGAGGACTCCTCGACGGGGCTGCCGGGCGGCTCGACGGACCTGCCCTCGCTGGCCGAGGTCAACGAGTTCCCCGAGTACTTCGATCCGGCCTGGCGCCCGCGGGACGGCGGACTCGTCGTCGGCCACGACGTGCTGGGCGGGGCGTTCGTCCTCAACGGCCCCGACCCCGAGTCGGTGGGACGTCCCGGTCGCCCCGGCGAGGTCGTGTACTTCGCGCCCGACTCACTGAAGTGGGAGTCGCTCGAAGTGGGCCACGGGGAATGGCTCCAGTGGCTCCTGCGCGAGGGCACGGACCAGTTCTACGACACGCTGCGCTGGCCCGGCTGGCGGGCCGAGTCCGGAGCCCTCACGGGCACCCAGGGGCTGTCCGTGGTGCCGTTCCTGTGGTCGGCGGAGGCGCGGCGCGACCTCATGTCGACCAGCCGCCGGGCGGTGCCGCTGGCCGAGATCCTCGGCCTGCACCGGGACTTCGCCCTGAAGCTGGACGGGGTGGACCCGGGCTTCCTCGGCGACGTCTGAACCAGCGCGGCACGGACCGGTCACGGCTCGGCCGGCCGTGCGGGCCGATCTCCCGCCCGGGAAACGGCCGCTGACACGAAGGCCCCGCAACCCCCGGCGCCTGCCAGGGGGTTACGGGGCCACGATGTCTGAGCGGGTCGGACCCGCGCCGGTCAGGCGGCCCTGCGGCCGCCGCCCTGGGCGCCGTTCTGGCCGCCGCGCTGCGCGGCACGCCCGCGGCCGCCGGAGCGACCCGCGCCCGCGCCACCACCGGCGTCCGTACGGCGACCGGCGCCGCCGGAGGCCTCGCCACGACGACCCGCGCCGGCACCCGCGTCCGTACGCCGGCTTCCGGCGCCACCGGTCTCGGTGCGGCGGCCCGCGGCCGCTCCGCCCGCTTCCGCGCGACGGCCGGCGCCGGTGCCCGTGCGGCGTCCGGCGGGCGTGCCGCCCGTCGCGGCGCCCGCGTCCGTGGCCGGACGACCGGCGCGCCTGCGGCGGGCCTGGCCGTCGGAACCGGTGCTCGCGCGTCCGGCCGTGCCGCCGTCGGCGACCGCCGGGCGGCGGGCCCCGCCACCGGTGGCACGCCGCGTCTTGGGCCGCGCCTTCGGCTGCTCGACCGGCTGCGGGACCTCGATGACGACCGGGACGCCGGAAGGCTCACGGGCGCCGGTGAGACGGGCGAGCTCCTCGTCGCTGGACTTCACGCGGGCGGTGCGCGGCGTGATGCCCGCGTCCGCCATCAGCCGCGTCATCTCACGCTTCTGCTCGGGCAGCACCAGGGTGACGACACTGCCGGACTCCCCCGCGCGGGCGGTGCGGCCGCCGCGGTGGAGGTAGTCCTTGTGGTCGGTCGGCGGGTCGACGTTGACCACGAGGTCGAGGTCGTCGATGTGGATGCCGCGGGCCGCCACGTTGGTGGCGACGAGCGCGGTGACCTGACCGTTCTTGAACTGGTCGAGGGTGCGGTTGCGCTGCGGCTGGCTGCGCCCGCCGTGCAGGGCGGAGGCCCGGACACCGCTGGCGAGCAGCCGCTTGGTGAAGCGGTCGGCGCCACGCTTGGTGTCGACGAAGAGGATCACGCGGCCGTCACGGGCGGCGATGCGCAGCGCGACCGCCTTCTTGTCGGTCTCGTCGGCGACGTGGAGCACGTGGTGCTCCATGGTCGTCACCGCGCCCGCGGACGGGTCGACGGAGTGCACGACGGGGTCGGTGAGGAACATCTTGACGAGCCGGTCGATGTTCTTGTCGAGCGTGGCCGAGAAGAGCAGCCGCTGGCCGCCCGGCTCGACCTGCTTGAGCAGCGCGGTGACCTGCGGCATGAAGCCCATGTCGGCCATCTGGTCGGCCTCGTCCAGCACGGTGATCGCGACCTGGCCGAGGGCGCAGTCGCCCCGCTCGATGAGGTCCTTCAGCGGCCCGGGGGTGGCCACGAGGACCTCGACACCGCGGCGCAGCGTGCCGGCCTGGCGGCCGATCGACATCCCGCCGACGGCCGTGGCCACGCGCAGGTTGACCGCGGTGGCGTACGGCGTCAGCGCGTCGTCGACCTGCTGGGCGAGTTCGCGCGTGGGCACCAGGACGAGCGCGAGCGGGTGGCGCGGCTCGGCGCGGCGGCCGGCGGTGCGGGCGAGGAGCGCGAGCCCGAAGGCGAGCGTCTTGCCGGAGCCGGTGCGTCCCCGGCCGAGCACGTCGCGCCCGGCGAGGGAGTTGGGCAGGGTGGCGCCCTGGATGGGGAACGGCTCGGTGACGCCCTGGGCCGCGAGGGTCTTCGTCAGGGCGGCGGGCATGTCCAGCGCGTCGAAGGACTCGACCGCGGGCAGCGCCGGCGTGATCGTCTCGGGCAGGGAGAACTCCTGCGGAGGCGCGACCTTGCGGGCGCCGGCACGGCCGGCTCCCCGGCCCGCGCTCTTCGCGGAGCCGCCGGACTGCGCGGCACGTGCGTTCGCCGGCCGCTTACGGACGGGACGTTCGGATCGAGTCATGCTGGATCTGGTTTCCTTCCTGGGCCCACGGACTGCACACACAGCGCTCACCGACTGCATGAGCTGTCACAGCGCTGAGCCGGGTCCAGCACCCGAAGGTGCGGGACCCGGCTCTGGAAAAGCGCGTTCGAACTAGGCGGGAACGATGTTCTCCGCCTGCAGGCCCTTCTGGCCCTGCGTGACCTCGAAGGAGACCTTCTGGCCCTCGATGAGCTCACGGAAGCCGGAGCTGGCGATGTTCGAGTAGTGGGCGAAGACGTCGGGGCCGCCGCCGTCCTGCTCGATGAAGCCGAAGCCCTTTTCCGAGTTGAACCACTTCACGGTGCCAGTAGCCATGTTGTTCTCCTGAACAGGTAGTTGGGCCCCCATCCGGAGATGCACCGGGTAATGCCGGAGATGCCGGTAAAACAAAACGCGCCTGCGGAGGATTCCGATCAGGCGCACAAAGTAAATGGGTACCAAAAACGTATCAATGAGACAGTAGCACACCCCGATATCAGAGGGCGAGGCGAGGCGTGTGGGCCGGGACACATCCCGTCGTGTGGGCCGGGACACACCCGGCCCACACGACGGACTCCGCTACGCCAGCGGGCCGGTCACCGGCTCCACCGCGGCCACCACGCCGCCCGCGCGCACGAACGCGTCCGCCGCCTCCAGGTCGGGGGCGAGGAAGCGGTCCGGGCCGGGGCCCTGGACCCCGGCCGCGCGGACCGCGTCGATGACCGCCCGCGAGGCCGGGGCCGGGGTCAGGCCCTCGCGCAGTTCGATGGCGCGGGTGGCGGCGTACAGCTCGATGGCCACGATCCGGGTGAGGTTGTCGACGGAGGTGCGCAGCTTGCGCGCCGCCGACCAGCCCATGGAGACGTGGTCCTCCTGCATGGCGGAGGAGGGGATGGAGTCCGCGGACGCCGGGACGGCGAGCCGCTTCATCTCGCTGACCAGGGCGGCCTGCGTGTACTGGGCGATCATCAGGCCCGAGTCGACGCCGGCGTCGTCCGCGAGGAACGGCGGCAGGCCGTGGCTGCGGTTCTTGTCGAGCAGCCGGTCGGTGCGGCGCTCGGCGATCGAGCCGAGGTCGGCGGCGGCGATGGCGAGGAAGTCGAGGACGTAGGCGACGGGGGCGCCGTGGAAGTTGCCGTTCGACTCGACGCGTCCGTCGGGCAGCACGACCGGGTTGTCGACGGCGGCGGCCAGCTCGCGCTCGGCGACCGTGCGGGCGTGAGCGAGGGTGTCACGGCCGGCGCCGGCGACCTGCGGGGCGCAGCGCACGGAGTAGGCGTCCTGGACGCGCGGGGCGTCGTCCTGGTGGTGGCCGGTGAGCTCCGAGCCCTTCAGCACGGCCAGCATGTTGGCGGCGCTGGCGCTCTGGCCGGGGTGCGGGCGGATGGCGTGCAGTTCGGGGGCGAGGACCTTGTCCGTGCCGAGGAGCGCTTCGAGGGAGAGCGCGGCGGAGACGTCGGCCGACTTGTACAGCGTCTCCAGGTCGGCGAGGGCCATGACCAGCATGCCGAGCATGCCGTCGGTGCCGTTGAGGAGGGCGAGGCCCTCCTTCTCGCGCAGCTCGACGGGGGTGATGCCGGCCTCGGCGAGCAGCTCGCCCGCGGGGCGCACGACGCCGTCGGGGCCTTCGGCGTCGCCCTCGCCCATCAGGGTCAGGGCGCAGTGGGACAGCGGCGCGAGGTCGCCGGAGCAGCCGAGCGAGCCGTACTCGTGGACGACCGGGGTGATGCCCGCGTTCAGGATGTCCGCCATGGTCTGCGCGACCTCGGGCCGCACACCGGTGTGTCCCGAGCAGACGGTCTTGAGCCGCAGGAACATCAGCGCGCGGACGACCTCGCGCTCGACGTGCGGGCCCATGCCGGCGGCGTGCGAGCGGACGATGTTGCGCTGCAACTGGGCGCGCAGTTCCGGGCTGATGTGCCGGGTCGCCAGGGCGCCGAAACCGGTGGAGACGCCGTAGACGGGCTCCGGCTTCGCGGCCAGCGCGTCCACGATCTCGCGGGCCGCGGCGAGGGCCGCCACCGCCTCGCCGGAGAGCTCGATCCGGGCGCCTTCGCGCGCCACGGCGAGAACGTCGGACGCGGTCACTCCGGACGTCCCCACCACCACAGTGTGCATATCCATATTCAGGAGCGTACGCAGTGAATTCGATGATGTCACTAGTGGGCGGCGGGTTGACCCCTTACTCCGGCGTACGTCACAACGCCGGATCCGTACGCCGCGAAGGACCCCGCGTCCGTCGCGACGGACGCCCCACGAGACGGGTGGGGCCTGGCGTGCCGTGCGGGGCCTGGCGTGCCGTGAGCGTCACGTGCGGGGCCCGGCACGCCGGTGCGCGTCACGTGCGGGGCTTGTCGTGCCGTCCGCGGAACCTGCGGCGTTCGCCCGCCGTGGGCGGGGGCGTGTCCGCGAGGCGTACGACGGGATCGTCCGGGCCCTCGCGCCCGGCGACCACCGGCTTCGCGGCCCGGACGGCCTTCGCCCGGTACTGGGCCGCGTCCGCCAGCCGGAACAACCGCCGCGCCGACCGTACGGGCCCGATCGCGTCCCCGGTCGAGGCGACCCCGCACGCCACCCCCTCGCCGAGCTCCAACTCCGACGCCCGGCAGCACAGTTCACCGGCGATCCGCACCACCTCGTCCGCCGTCGGGCCCACCGCGAGCAGACAGAACTCGTCGCCGCCCAGCCGTGCGGCGAGGGTGCCCGGGAGCATGGCCCCGCACAGCGAGAGCACCGATCCGAACCGTTCGAGGAGCCGGTCGCCGACGGCGTGCCCGCGGGTGTCGTTGACGCGCTTGAGTCCGTTGAGGTCGCAGACGACCAGGCTGACCACGGAACCGTCCTCCCGGTGCCGTTCCACGGCCTCCTCCAGCCGTACGTCCACCGCGCGGCGGTTGGCCAGCCCGGTCAGGGAGTCGGTGTAGGCGAGGCGCCGGGCCTCCTCCAGCCGCTCGGTCTGCGCTATCCCGGCCGCGACGACGGAGGCGAGGACGGTCGCGAAGTCGGCGTCCTCGGGCCCGAAGACCGGCGCACCCGCCGAACGGGCGACGTAGAGCTCGCCCCAGGCCCGCCCGTGCAGCACGATCGGCGCGACGACGCAGCAGCCGCGGCCACGCCTGCGCAGTGCCGCCACGCGCTGGTGGCAGTACCCGAAGGCGCCGACCGCGGGGCCGTCGGCGGTCTCGACCCAGGCGTTCGGCTCGCCGCCGCCCGCCCAGCGCTCGTGCAGGAACTCGGTGATCTCCGGGAACTGGTGCACCGGGTAGGCCTCCCCGTCGGGGAACTCGTCCTCGCCCGGGGCGCGCTCGCCCACGTTGGCCAGCACGCGCAGCCGGCCGAGTTCGCGCTCCCACACGGAGAGCGCGGCAAAGCTCCCGGCCAGCGCGTGGCACGCGCCGAGCGCCGCGGCCCGCCACGACTCCCGCGGGGTGTGCGCCGCCGCCATCCCCTGCGCCAGCGTCACCACGGCCCTCAGCCGACTGTCCTCACCACCCATCACCCCAGGCTAGGTATATTTGCCCATAATTGGGACATCAGCGGGGCGAACAGGGGTACGGCCACGAGGTCCGGATCCCGGGACTACTCCCCCGGCCACTCCGGCTTGCGCTTCTCGTTGAACGCGGCGACACCCTCCGCACGGTCCCCGGAGAAGGCGACGGACCGCCAGGCCGCGTCCTCGACCTCCAGACCGGCGCGCAGATCGAGTCCCTGGCCGAGGCGCAGGGCCCGCTTGGCGGCGCGCAGCCCGACCGGCGAGTTGGCGGCGATCCGGGCGGCCAGGGCCAGCGCCTCCTCCGTGTCCCGCCCCGCCTCCACCAGCTCGTCCACCAGCCCCAACTCCCGTGCCTCGGCGGCCTCCAGACGCCGCGCCGAGAAGATGAGCTCGGCGGCGCGCGCGGCTCCGACCCGGCGCGGCAGAAGCTGTGTGCCGCCGCCCCCAGGAATCACGCCGACGGACACCTCGGGCAGTCCGACGACCGCCGTACGGTCGGCCACGATCACGTCGCAGGACAGCGCCAGCTCGAACCCGCCGCCCAGCGCGAAGCCGTGCACGGCGGCGACGGTCGGCATCGGCAGCTCCAGGACCCCGGTGTACGCGGATCGCGCGAGGGGCCGCTGCCGCACCAGCTCGGCGTCCGTGAAGGAGTTGCGCTCCTTCAGGTCGGCGCCGACGCAGAAGGCGCGCTCGTGCGTGGAGGTCAGAACCACCACGCGGACGTCCCGGTCGGCGGCGAGGGCGTCACAGGCGCCGGCGATCGACCGCGCCATGTCCGTGGACACGGCGTTCATGGCCTTGGGCCGGTCGAGGACGAGCTCGGCGACGTGACCGTGCCGCCGCACGGCCACGAACTCACCGAACCTCCGCTCGCCCGGCTCCGTCACCTGGTCCGCCTCTTGCTGCGCCATGACACCCTCCCGGTTAACGCGGGTTAACAATCGATGCCCCGATCATCGCAGCAGGTGCCGTCCGGCGAAACCCGCCCCCTCGGCCCGTACCTCCTCGTTCGAGTGACATGTCGTCGAACTTCGTTTCGCCGCCCTCAGCGGGTGCATAACCTGCGCACCGCCGCAGCGCATCAGGGACACCGGCTCACCGGGGAGGGACGACCATGACGAACCGCGAGACACCGCAGGCCGCCGGCACCCGGCCGGGCCCGCGACCGACACTCACGCGACCGCCCGCCCAGCGGGGGGCCTCCGAGGCCGCCGGAGCGGACACGGCGCCCGACCGTCGCCCCTCCGCCGCGGCGGACGCGCCCTCGGCGGCGGACGACCGGTGGATCCGGGTCACGCCGCTCAACAGGGCGATGCCGGCCCCCACCGCGTCCGGTGCCGCCGCGCCGGACGCGCCCACGGTGAGGACGCCCACCGCCCGCATGGGCGCCATCCTGGCGGCCGCCAGGAAGCGGGCCGACGTCGACACGGCGGTGACCCGGAGGACGGGCGGCACCGGGGCTCGTACCCCGTCCCCGCAGGCCGCCGCACCCGCCCCCGCCACCTCGAAGACCGGAACCGCACCGGACAGGGCCGCGAAGGTCTGGGCCCCCGGCACTCCGGGCACGCCCACGCGTGGGACCGGGGCCGCGACGGCCGGCCAGGGACCGGAGACGGGGGCCAAGGCCCCCGCCGCCGCAGCCGGGACGAGCGCCCGCGGAGGCGAGGCCCGAGCGTCCACGGCCGCGGCTGGCCCCCAGGGGCAGGAAGTCGGAGGCACGACGGCTGCGGGCAGCGCCGCAAGGCCGGGGGTCGAGGCCAAGGCCCCCGCCGCCGTAACCGGGACGAGCGCGCGCGAAGCCGAGACCCGAGTGTCCACCGCCGCGGCCGGCACCCAGGCGCCGGAAGCGGGAGACACGACGGGCGCGGGCCGCGTCGACGGGCCGGAAGCCGGAAGCGCCGCGGGCGAGGACGCGACGGGCGGGCACGGCGCCGAGACGCGGGCCGAGGCACCGACGACCACCCGTACCCCGGACGCCCGGCCGACGGAGACCGGAGGCACCACGCGCGCCGCCGGAGACGCCTCGGACACAGGGCGGACAGAAGCCGGAACCACGGTGGGCGCGGCCGCGATCACGACGGACGCCCGACGGACAGAAGCCGGACCCACGGTGCGGGCGGCCGCGATCACCACGGACGCCCGACGGACAGAAGCCGGACCCACGGTGCGGGCGGCCGCGATCACGACCGACACCCGACGGACGGAGCCCGGAAGCACGGTGCGCGCGGTCGCGATCACCGCCGACGCCGGGCGGACGGAAGCCGGGACCACGGCTCGCGTGGCGGAGGCCGGGGGTGCGGGGCGCGCGGGGGTGCGGGTCTCGCCGGAGACCGAGGTCGGAGGGCGAGGGATCGTTCCGGCGCCGCGGTCGGGCGGCGCGAGCGGGGCCGCGTACCCCCCCGGAGGCGACGAGCCCGCGCCCGTCCGGCTGCGGGTCGTCCGGGGCCGGCACCGCAAGCCCCGTCGCCGCCGCGTGCTCTTCGCCGCGGGAGGGCTCGCGCTCGCCGCCGGGGTGCTGAGCCTCACCCGGATGACGCCGGACGCGGTGACCGGGAGCGCGGACGGGGGGCACGCGGAGGCCGAACCGGTCGCGACCGCCACGGACAACGACACGGCGGGCGACGACGCCGTCCCCACCGTCGCGGCGATGCCCTCACCCACGCAGGCCGGAGCCGCGCCGGCGAGCCCCGCGATGGGCGGGACGAGCCCGGCGCCCACCTCGGACACGAGCGGGATCCCGGCCTCGGTGCGCACACCGGCCGCCACGGTCCCGGCCGCTCACGGCGCGGCCCCCGCGGCCACGCCGGGGACCGGGGGCAGCACGGGCATCCCCACGGCCCCCGCGACGACCCCGCCGGCCGCGCGGCCGACCCCGACGGCCACCGCGCCCGCCGAGCCACCGCGGCACACCCCGTCCCCGAGCCCGAGCGCCACGGCGCCGTCCCACCAGCAGCCGGGCGTGTGCGTACCGATCGTGGGGATCTGCGTGAACGGCCTGCTGTCGTCCGGCCAGGACGCACAGTGAGCGGGAGAGGCCGAGCCGTGGCCCGGAGAGGCCGAACGGTGAACCGAAGAGGTCGGGCGGCGACCCGTAGAGGCCGTGCGATGACCCGTAGAGGCCGTGCGGCGGCCTGAAGGTGCTACGCGTCCTCGGACCGGCGGGCCAGCAGCCACGGCTCGATGACGCCGAGCCCTCGCACGGGCCGCTGCCACATCGGCTGAAGCGCGAAGCGGTACGAGGGGGGCTCCTCGCCCTCCTTCTCCGCGGCGGCCGCGGCCTCGGCGGCCTCCGCCTCGGAGGCGGGCGCGTCACCGGTGCGGGTCAGCTCCTCGGCGAAGGCGCCGTCGACGAGCACGGCGTCGCGCGGCGCTATCGACGTGAGCCGGCTCGCCAGGTTCACGGTCGTACCGAACACGTCGCCCATCCGGGTGGTGACCGTGCCGAAGGCGATGCCGACGCGCAGCTCCGGCATCGTCTCGTCGTTCGCCATCGTCTCGATGAGCCGCAGCGCGATCTCGGCGGCGACACCGGCGTCGTCCGCGGAGTAGAGCACCTCGTCGCCGAGGGTCTTGATGAGCCGGCCCCCGTGGGCCGCCACCAGGTCCGCCGCGGTCGTCTCGAAGGCCTCGACGAGCTCGCCGAGCTCCTCCTCCTCCATGCGGCGCGTCAGCCGGGTGAAGCCGACGAGGTCGGCGAAGCCGACGGCGAGACGGCGGTCGACCATCTCCTCGTCGTCCGCCGCCTGCACGACCCGGCCGGTGGCCGCGGCGAGCTGGCGGCGCCAGACGTAGACGAGGAACTCCTCCAGCTCGGGCAGGAGCAGCTCGATCAGCGGGTACGTCACCTCGGTGCGGGTCATACCCGGCTCCGGGGGCTCGGTCAGACCCTCCAGGAAGGAATCGATCTGCCATTCGGCCAGACGGGCGGTGGTCTGCCCGGTGGAGCGGGCGACCTGGACGGCCATGGCCTCGCTGAGCAGGCCCGCCTCGACGAGACCGGCGAGACGGCGCAGCGCGAGCACGTCCGCCTCGGTCAGCGCCTTGGCCTGGCCGATGTCCGCGAAGCCCATCGCCCGCCAGAAGCGGGAGGCCAGCTCCATGGACACGCCCGCGCTGCGGGCGGCCTGGAACGGGGTGTAGCGCCGCTCGGCGCCGAGGATCAGCCCTTCCAGGCGCAGCGCGAGCGGGTCGCCCTCGGAGTCCGGTTCGGCCTGGGGGTCCACCCGGCCGTTCGCCTCGTGCCGCGCGTCGGGCCGGACCTCCGGCCGCGCGCCGCTGTCGCCGGCCGTGCCGTGGTCGTGGTCGTCGCCTCGGGGACGGCTTCCCGCGGGGACGAGCTCCTCGCCGGAGAGGCCGGTTCCCGCGCCCTCGCGGTCGTCCGGGCGGTGGTTCGGGCGGGTGCCGGTCCCGGCGTCGGGACGGGCCTCGTGCCGGGCCTCGCCGGCCGCGGCCGCCCGTGCGGGTGTCGCGTCCGTGACCGGCCCGGCGGTACGGCCGGGCTCGCCGCCGGGGGCGGGGTGGGCACCCGTGCCGGAGCCGGTGTCGTCGACGGTCACTCCTGCTGCCCTTCCGATCTGCCGTGGTCAGGTTCGACCGCGCTCAACTCTACGGCAGGTGTGCGCTGGCTCACTCCCGATGGCGGGAGCGAGGCCCGAGAGCCACCGAAGGTCTGGACCACTCGCCCGTCCCGGGCCGTCACCCGCCCCACCGGCCACACCCTCGCCCCACCCGCCGCACCGCGCCGCCGGGGAGTTCCCCGGCACCGCACCGCCGGACCTCCCGCCGCCGGGACCACCGACCGCCCGGTCGGCGCGTGGCGCGCGTGGGGGATCGGGGCGGCGGGCGTCGGCTCAGACGGGGGCGGGCCGTCCAGGCGGGGCGTCGGCTCAGCGGGGCGTCGGCTCGGCGGGGCGCGGGCTCAGGCGGAGGGTCGGCTCTGCGGGGCGCGTGCCCAGGCAGGGCGTCGGCCCGGGCGGAGCAGCGGCTCAGGCAGAGCAGCGGCTCAGGCAGGGCGTCGGCTCGGCGGGGCGCGGGCTCAGGCGGGGCGCAGGTGCACCACGTCTCCGGCGCCCACCGGCTCCCGCACTCCGTCGGCGGTCGCGATGACGAGCCGGCCGTTCCCGTCCAGGGCCACCGCCTCGCCGACGACCGCCCGGCCGCCGGGCAGTTCGGCCCGCACCGAGCGCCCGAGCGTCGCGCATCCGGCCGCGTACGTCTCCTGGAGGCCGGAGGCGACGGGGTCGCCGCCCGCGTCCCGCCAGCGCACGTACCACTGCTCCAGGGAGCGGAGCACGGCCCGCAGCACGGTGTCACGGTCCGTGGTCGTCGCGCCCGCCATCACCAGCGATCCGGCGCCGGGCACGGGCAGTTCGTCCGCGCGCAGTGTCACGTTGACGCCGATCCCGACGACGACCGCGTCGCTTCCCGCGCGCTCGGCGAGGATGCCCCCGGCCTTGCGTTCCTCTCCGTCCACGGTGACCAGCAGGTCGTTGGGCCACTTGAGGGCGGTGTCGACGCCCGCGGAGCGCGAGAGCGCCGTGGCGACGGCCACGCCGGTGAGCAGCGGCAGCCAGCCCCAGCGCTCCACGGGGACTCCGGTGGGCTTCAGCACCACGGAGAAGAAGAGGCCGGAGCGGGCCGGCGCGCTCCACCGGCGGTCCAGGCGCCCGCGCCCGGCGTTCTGTTCCTCGGCCACGAGGACGGCGCCCTCGTCGGCGCCCTTCTCGCTCGTGACGACCGCGGCCAGGTCGGTGTTGGTCGACCCGGTCCGTTCCACCACCTCCACGTCGCACCACAGGCCGCCGTCGCGGACCAGTGCCCGGCGCAGGGCGGCCCCGTTCAGCGGCGGACGGTCCAGATCGGACCACCGGTTGTCGTTCGCGTCTGCTGCATCTCGCGGCGTCATGCAACCCAGCCTAGGTGTGGTAAACGCCGCACTGCCGATCGGTAGGCACGCCACTACGCTACGGATGAGTAGCAAGCCCCCCTTCTGAGCACCGCTTCTGAGCACCGCGTTTTCCGAGCAGTCACCCTCACGTCCCCTTAGATCAGGCAGGGAGCCGCAACCCGATGTCCGAGCCGGAAGAGCTGCACCACCCCGACATCCACACCACCGCGGGCAAACTCGCGGATCTGCAGCGCCGCATCCAGGAAGCGACGCACGCCGGCTCGGAGCGCGCCGTCGAAAAGCAGCACGCCAAGGGCAAGCTGACGGCTCGTGAGCGCATCGAACTGCTGATGGACGAGGGTTCCTTCGTCGAGTTCGACGAGTTCGCGCGGCACCGGTCGACGGACTTCGGCCTGGAGAAGAACCGCCCGTACGGCGACGGTGTGGTCACCGGCTACGGCACCGTCGACGGCCGCCCGGTCGCCGTGTTCTCCCAGGACTTCACCGTTTTCGGCGGTGCGCTCGGCGAGGTCTTCGGCCAGAAGATCATGAAGGTGATGGACTTCGCGCTGAAGACCGGCTGCCCGGTCATCGGCATCAACGACTCGGGCGGCGCCCGGATCCAGGAGGGCGTGAGCGCCCTCGGCATGTACGGCGAGATCTTCCGCCGCAACGTGCACGCCTCGGGTGTCGTCCCGCAGATCAGCCTGGTCGTCGGTCCCTGCGCGGGCGGCGCGGTGTACTCCCCCGCCATCACCGACTTCACGGTGATGGTCGATCAGACCTCGCACATGTTCATCACGGGTCCCGACGTCATCAAGACGGTGACGGGCGAGGACGTCGGCTTCGAGGAGCTGGGCGGCGCCCGTACGCACAACGCCGTGTCGGGTGTGGCCCATCACATGGCGGGTGACGAGAAGGACGCGATCGAGTACGTCAAGCAGTTGCTGTCGTACCTGCCGTCCAACAACCTCAGCGAGCCCCCGGTGTTCCCGGAGGAGGCGGACCTCGCCCTCACCGACGAGGACCGTGAGCTGGACACGATCGTGCCGGACAGCGCGAACCAGCCGTACGACATGCACGCGGTGATCGAACACGTCCTGGACGACGCCGAGTTCTTCGAGACGCAGCCGCTGTTCGCGCCGAACATCCTCACCGGCTTCGGCCGGGTCGAGGGCCACCCGGTCGGCATCGTGGCCAACCAGCCGATGCAGTTCGCCGGTTGCCTGGACATCGACGCGAGCGAGAAGGCCGCGCGGTTCGTGCGGACGTGCGACGCGTTCAACGTGCCCGTCCTGACGTTCGTGGACGTGCCCGGCTTCCTGCCGGGTGTCGACCAGGAGCACACGGGCATCATCCGCCGCGGCGCCAAGCTGATCTACGCGTACGCCGAGGCGACCGTCCCGCTGATCACGATCATCACCCGCAAGGCCTTCGGCGGCGCGTACGACGTCATGGGCTCCAAGCACCTGGGCGCCGACCTCAACCTGGCCTGGCCCACCTCCCAGATCGCGGTCATGGGCGCGCAGGGCGCGGTCAACATCCTGCACCGCCGCACCATCGCGGCCGCCGAGGACCAGGACGCCACCCGGGCCCGGCTCATCCAGGAGTACGAGGACACGCTGCTGAACCCGTACACGGCGGCCGAGCGCGGTTACATCGACGCGGTGATCATGCCGTCGCAGACCCGCTCCCACGTCGTGCGCGGCCTGCGTCAGCTCCGTACGAAGAGGGCGTCCCTGCCTCCGAAGAAGCACGGCAACATCCCGCTCTAGACCCCGCCGACCAGGACCCTGGGAGCAGACATGACGATCAAGGTCGTACGGGGCAATCCGACCCCTGAGGAGCTGGCCGCCGCACTGGCGGTGGTCCGCGCACGCGCCGCGGCGGTGGCGTCCGCCCCGTCCGGCGCGTCCGGGCCGCGTGACTCCTGGTCCGACCCCGCCCGCATCGCCGCGCACCGGCTCCCCCGGCCGGGCCCGACGTCGTGGGGCCGCAGCTACTGGCCGGGCTAGGACACGCCCCGGGGCCCGGCCCCACAGGCACGCGCCACCCCTCGATCCCCCCGCGGACCCGTCCCGGGGGGATCTCGGTTTCACAGGACGTCCGCAAGTTGAGTACGCGTACTCAGGCGTCGGGCCGCCCCCTCGCCGCACGATCGGGAGCATGCTGTGGTCCGACCCCGAGAACGAACCCCCCGAGGATCTCCGCGACATGCAGGACATGTTGCGACGCCTGGGCGTTCTCCTGGCGCTGGCCATGGTGATCGGGATGATCCTGGTGGGCCTCGGCTGAACCCGCCCGGCAGCCGAGGCAGGGGCGGATCGGCGCCGATACCCTGATCGCATGACCGATCAGCCGCGCCGCCGTCTCGTCCTCGCCTCCCAGTCTCCCGCCCGGCTCAATCTGCTCCGGCAGGCCGGTCTCGCCCCCGAGGTGATCGTGAGCGGGTTCGACGAGGACGCCGTCACCGCACCCACTCCCGCCGAACTGGCCCTCGCGCTGGCCGAGGCGAAGGCCTCCGTCGTGGCGGCCCGTCCCGAGGTCCAGGGCGCGCTGGTGATCGGCTGCGACTCGGTGCTCGACCTCGACGGCCAGGCGCTCGGCAAGCCCGCCGACGCCGAGGAGGCCACCGCGCGCTGGAAGGCGATGCGCGGCCGGGCGGGCACGCTCCAGACGGGGCACTGCATCTGGGACACCGCGCAGAAGCGGTGGGAGTCCGCGGTCGCCTCGACCGTCGTCCGCTTCGGCGAACCGACCGACGAGGAGATCGCCGCGTACGTCGCCTCGGGCGAACCCCTGCACGTGGCGGGCGCGTTCACCCTGGACGGCCGCTCGGCGCCCTTCATCGAGGGCATCGACGGCGACCACGGCAACGTCATCGGCATCTCGCTGCCGCTGGTCCGCAGGCTGCTCGGCGAACTCGGCGTGGGCATCACGGAGTTGTGGACGCCCCGGGAGGCGTGAGGACCACCGGCCCGGGCATCGGACCGAGCCGCCCCGCCGCCCGTCCACCTCGGGAACGCCCTTCCGCCACGGGAACGCCCGTACGGATCAGGGCGGTCGGGGTGCCGGGGTCGGGGCGGTCGAGGTCCGGACACGCGCACGCGTGAGAGCCCGGACGCCGATAAGCCGGCCCCCGGGCCACGCGGACTCGTGGGCGTGCCCGAGGACGGCCGGTAGCCGCCCGAGGACGGCCTGAGAGCCCGGACCATGCCCCGGACCACCCGGCGCCGTCACGGGGCCCCGTGGCCTAGTGAGCCGCCCCCGCGACCGCGGGCTCCTCCTCCGCGGCCCTCGGGTCGTCCGCATCCCTCGCCTCGGCACCCGTCACGTCGCCGGTCGCCGCCTCGGCGCCCTTCGGCTCGGGGCCCTTCCCTAGGTCGACGGTCCCCGCGGGGACGCCCTCACCCGAGCCGGCGCCGTCCGCGTTCGCGTCGGGTCCGGTGCTCTCCGTGTCGGCCGCGTCGCCCTCGCCGTCACCCGTCCCGCCGGTCTCCGGCGCGGCGTCGACGGGGCCGGTCTCGCGGCCGTCGTACGCCAGGAGGGTGAACACGATCAACGCGAGCACCATCATCATGAAGGTGAATGCTCCCCAGCCCACCAGGCCCACCGTGAAGGCGCCGAGCAGGGCGTGCACCACGGCGGCGCTGATCAGCAGGACACGCCCGAACACGCCCGGGGGGCGCTGCCGCAGCGCGACCAGCAGGGCCGACACGGCACAGGCCAGGAAGTAGAGGCCGAAGACAAGACCGCCGATCTTCGACGACCGCGCCATCATGTCGGAGTCGAGCCCGGCCATGGACATGTCCTGGCGGTCGACGACCACCCCGAGGAACCAGTTGAGGAGTGCGATACCTATCGCCTCCACGAAAAGCACGATCGCCGCCACCCACACCAGCGGTCTCCGTACCACCGGCCCCACCCACTTCCGCGTGCTGTTACCCCAAGTACGTCTCAGACATCCCGAACGCTACTAACGGGTAAACCCAGGGACAAGGGTTCCGTCGAGGGCAAAGAATCGTTGGGCCATTCGTAGGGACTCGACAAAGAATCGTTGTGGGCCGCAGCACGGAGTCACAGAGACCTTGGCCACACCGGAGGGCTAGGGTTCAGGGAAGGATTCCCGCGTGCCTTGGCACGACAAGGGATTTCGCGGGTAGGGCGAGCCTCGTATCACGCTCCGTGTGGGCAAGCTCACCACTGGGGACAGCTCGAAGTGTCGTGTTGGCTGTCCCTAAACTCGGCTTGTTTTCAAGGAGGGAGCCATCGTGCGCAAGGTGCTCATCGCCAACCGTGGCGAAATCGCTGTCCGCGTGGCCCGAGCATGTCGGGATGCCGGGATCGCGAGCGTTGCCGTGTATGCGGAACCGGACCGGGACGCTCTGCATGTCCGTGCGGCGGACGAGGCGTTCGCGCTGGGCGGTGACACTCCGGCCACCAGTTACCTGGACTTCGCCAAGGTGCTGCAGGCCGCCAAGGACTCGGGCGCGGATGCCATCCATCCGGGTTACGGCTTCCTTTCGGAGAACGCGGACTTCGCCCAGGCCGTCCTCGACGCCGGGCTGATCTGGATCGGTCCGCCGCCGCAGGCGATCCGCGACCTGGGTGACAAGGTCGCCGCCCGGCACATCGCGCAGCGCGCCGGCGCGCCGCTGGTGGCGGGCACCCCGGACCCGGTCTCGGGTTCCGACGAGGTCGTCGCGTTCGCCGAGCAGCACGGTCTGCCGATCGCGATCAAGGCCGCCTTCGGTGGCGGCGGACGCGGCCTGAAGGTCGCCCGCACCCTCGAAGAGGTGCCGGAGCTGTACGAGTCGGCGGTGCGCGAGGCGGTCGCGGCCTTCGGGCGTGGCGAGTGCTTCGTGGAGCGCTACCTCGACAAGCCCCGGCACGTGGAGACGCAGTGCCTGGCCGACCAGCACGGCAACGTGGTCGTCGTCTCCACGCGTGACTGCTCGCTCCAGCGCCGCCACCAGAAGCTGGTCGAGGAGGCCCCCGCCCCCTTCCTGTCCGAGGCACAGGTGGCGGAGCTGTACGCGTCCTCCAAGGCGATCCTCAAGGAGGCTGGCTACGTCGGCGCGGGAACCGTGGAGTTCCTGGTCGGCATGGACGGCACGATCTCCTTCCTGGAGGTCAACACCCGTCTGCAGGTCGAGCACCCGGTCACCGAGGAGGTCGCCGGCATCGACCTGGTCCGCGAGATGTTCCGTATCGCGGACGGCGAGGAGCTCGGCTACGGCGATCCCGAACTGCGCGGCCACTCCATCGAGTTCCGCATCAACGGCGAGGACCCGGGCCGCAACTTCCTGCCCGCCCCCGGTACGGTCACGGCCTTCTCGGCGCCGACCGGCCCCGGTGTCCGCCTGGACGCGGGCGTCGAGTCCGGCAGCGTCATCGGCCCGGCCTGGGACTCCCTGCTCGCCAAGCTGATCGTCACCGGCGCCACCCGCAAGCAGGCGCTCCAGCGGGCCGCCCGCGCCCTGGCCGAGTTCCAGGTCGAGGGCATGGCGACCGCGATCCCCTTCCACCGCGCGGTGGTCGTGGACCCGGCGTTCGCCCCCGAGCTCACCGGCTCGGAGGACCCGTTCACGGTCCACACCCGCTGGATCGAGACCGAGTTCGTCAACGAGATCAAGCCGTTCGCCGCCCCGGCCGACGCCGAGACCGACGACGAGCCCGGCCGCGAGACGGTGGTCGTCGAGGTCGGCGGCAAGCGCCTGGAGGTCTCGCTGCCCGTCTCGCTGGGCATGTCGCTGGCCCGCACCGGTCTGGCCGCCGGCGCCAAGCCCAAGCGCCGGGCCGCGAAGAAGTCCGGCCCGGTCGCCTCGGGCGACACCCTCGCCTCGCCGATGCAGGGCACCATCGTCAAGGTGGCCGTCGAGGAGGGCCAGGAGGTCAAGGAGGGCGATCTGATCGTCGTCCTGGAGGCCATGAAGATGGAACAGCCCCTGAACGCGCACCGCTCCGGCACCATCAAGGGCCTGAGCGCGGAGGTCGGCGCCTCGGTGACGTCCGGCGCCCCGATCTGCGAGATCAAGGACTGAAACGCGGACGGGTGACACACCCGTCCCGTGGCGTCAGAAGCGCCCGGCGAACCGCCCTCCGCGGCCCGCCGGGCGCTTCCGCGTACGGAACCGCCGCCAGGGGCTTCCCGTACGGAACAACCCGGCGGGCGTTTGCGCGTGCGGAGTGGATCCCGGGCCGGGCGGCGCCCGGCGTCGCAGCCGCGCAACCGTCCATGATGCTTCGAGCCGTCCGGCGCGGAGCCCGCGCACGTCCGTCCGGCGGCCGCCGGTGGCATCCTGGAGCGCAGCCGGACGGGTGGGAAGAGGGCAGGTGGAGGCCATGGTGGGCGCGACCGCGAAGGAGTGGGCCGGAACGTCCGGGCCCGCCCAGGACCCAGGAGCGCCGCGGGTGATGCGGGCGGACGCCCGGCGCAACCACGGACGGCTGCTCGCGGAGGCGCGCTCCGCGTTCGCCGCGCACGGCACGGACGCGTCCCTGGAGGACGTGGCCCGGCGCGCGGGCGTCGGAATCGGCACGCTGTACCGGCACTTCCCGAACCGGCACGCCCTGATGAGCGCGGTCTTCGAGGACGCGGTGAGCGATCTGCTCGCCCGTTCGCACGAGTTGCTCGACGCCCCGCAGCCGTGCACCGCGCTGGTGGAGTGGCTGCGCGAGATCATCTCGCACGCGGGCGCGTACCGGGGACTCGCCCGCGCCCTCATGTCGGCCTCGCAGGACGACGGTTCGCACCTGGCCCGGTGCAGTGCCCCGATGCGTGAGGCGGGCGGCGCCCTGCTGCTGCGCGCCCAGGAGTCGGGGGCCGTACGCCCCGACGTCTCGATCGGGGATCTCCTCCAATTGACCAACGCGATCGCGCTGGCCGCGGAGGAAACCCCGGACGATCCCGCGCTGGCCGACCGGCTGCTGAACCTGACCCTGCGCGGGCTGAAACCGTGAACCGGCCCGGCCTGCGGGCCTTACCGGTGAGCCACCCGGCCCGCGGCCCGGCGGCATGGACCGCCGTACCCCCGGTGGCCCGGCACCGTGAACCGCCCGGCCTGCGGCCCGGGAACGCGGACCGCCCTGCTCCGGTGACCCGGCACCGTGAGCCGTGAACCGTGAACCGTGAGCCGTGAACCGATCTGATGCACGGCCTGGGACCGGTGAGCCGGTCCGGTCGGTCGGCCGAGGGGCTCGGCCGTCCGCTTCACCGTCCCGGGGACACCGCTCAGCGGCGTCGCAGATCGGCCACTCGTGCCCGTTCGGCCGGGGGCTGGTCCCCCATCACCGTCGCGCTCCGTAGTTGCGGTCCCGAGCCCGGGACCACCTGGCCGCGGCGCGGACCCGGGAGCGGTACGTCCCGACGTGGCTGACGCCCCGCCGGAAGCGGATCACCTCCCGCACCGCCCGACGCCGATGACCCCGCCACCGCGATCTGCACGCCCTGATCGGCCAGGGCCTGCAGTTCCGTGGCCGCCCGGTCGTCATGGGCGGGTGGCTCGTCCGTGACCAGCCGGGTGATGAGGTCGGTCGGCACGGTCTGGAACATGGTGTCCGTCCCGAGCTTGGTGTGGTCGGCGAGGACCACGACCTCCGCGGCGGCCTGGACGAGGGCACGGTCCACGGACGCCGAGAGCATGTTGGACGTGGAGAGTCCGCGCTCGGCGGTCAGACCGCTCCCGGAGAGGAACGCCCGGGACACGCGCAGTCCTTGCAGGGACTGCTCCGCACCCGAGCCGACCAGGGCATAGTTGGAACCGCGCAGGGTGCCGCCGGTCATCACGACCTCGACGCGGTTGGCGTGGGCCAACGCCTGGGCCACCAGCAGGGAGTTGGTGACGACGGTCAGGCCGGGCACCCGCGCGAGCCGGCGGGCCAGCTCCTGCGTGGTGGTCCCCGCCCCCACCACGATGGCCTCGCCCTCTTCGACGAGACCCGCGGCGAGATCGGCGATGGCCGTCTTCTCGGCGGTCGCGAGATGCGATTTCTGCGGAAAGCCGGACTCCCGCGTGAACCCGCCCGGCAATACCGCACCGCCGTGCCGGCGGTCGAGGAGTCCTTCTGCCTCCAGCGCGCGCACGTCCCGCCGTACGGTCACTTCGGAGGTCTGGACGACGCGGGCGAGCTCACGGAGCGACACGGCCCCGTTCGCTCGCACCATTTCGAGGATCAATTGGCGACGTTCTGCAGCGAACACGAAACTGACAGTAACCCCAACGACCGTCTGCTTTCAGCAGTTTGCGCCGAATAACAGAAGTTGTTCGCATGGCGGGGTGCTCAGTGGTATACGTGCCCACTCTCACCGGCCTCGCGCTGCGGAGCGTGACCAACTCCCCGTGACCAGCGGGGAGTCGGCAGGAGGCCTCAGCCCTCGCCCGTGGTCTTCCGGGTGTGGAGCTGCCGCGCCACCTCGGCGATCGAGCCGGACAGCGACGGGTACACGGTGAACGCGTTCGCGATCTGTTCGACCGTCAGATTGTTGTCGACCGCGATCGAGATCGGGTGGATGAGCTCCGAGGCACGCGGGGAGACGACCACACCGCCGACCACGATGCCGGTGCCGGGGCGGCAGAAGATCTTGACGAAGCCGTCGCGGATGCCCTGCATCTTGGCGCGCGGGTTGCGCAGCAGCGGCAGCTTCACGACCCGGGCGTCGATCTTGCCCGCGTCGACGTCCGCCTGGGTGTAGCCGACGGTGGCGATCTCCGGGTCGGTGAAGACATTCGAGGAGACCGTCTTCAGGTTCAGCGGGGCCACCGCGTCGCCGAGGAAGTGGTACATCGCGATCCGGCCCTGCATGGCGGCGACGGACGCGAGGGCGAAGACGCCGGTCACGTCACCGGCCGCGTACACGCCCGGGGCGGTGGTGCGCGAGACCTTGTCGGTCCAGATGTGCCCGGAGTCGCGGACCTTGACGCCGGCCTCCTCCAGGCCCATCCCGCTGCTGTTCGGGATGGCACCCACGGCCATCAGGCAGTGCGTGCCGCTGATGACCCGGCCGTCGGCGAGCGTGACCTCGACCCGGTCGCCGACGCGCTTGGCGGACTCGGCGCGGGAACGGGCCATGACGTTCATGCCGCGGCGGCGGAAGACGTCCTCGAGGACTGCGGCGGCGTCCGGGTCCTCGCCCGGCAGCACGCGGTCGCGGCTGGAGACGAGGGTGACGCGGGAGCCGAGCGCCTGGTAGGCACCGGCGAACTCGGCACCGGTGACACCGGAGCCGACCACGATGAGCTCCTCGGGCAGCTCGTCGAGGTCGTAGACCTGGGTCCAGTTCAGGATGCGCTCGCCGTCGGGCTGCGCGTCGGGCAGCTCGCGCGGGTGTCCGCCGGTGGCGATGAGCACGGCGTCGGCGGTGAGGGTCTCCTCGGTGCCGTCCGCGGCGCTCACGACGACCTTGCGGGAGCCGTCCAGGGCCTGCATGCCCTCCAGCCGTCCGCGGCCGCGCAGGACACGGGCGCCGGCCCGGGTCACGGAGGCGGTGATGTCGTGGGACTGGGCGAGCGCCAGCCGCTTCACACGGCGGTTGACCTTGCCGAGGTCGACGCCGACCACCTTGGCCGCCTGCTCCATGGGTGGGGTGTCGTCCGCGACGATGATCCCCAGCTCCTCGTAGGAGGAGTCGAAGGTCGTCATCACCTCGGCCGTGGCGATCAGAGTCTTCGACGGCACGCAGTCGGTGAGCACCGACGCCCCGCCCAGACCGTCGCAGTCGACGACGGTCACCTCCGCGCCGAGCTGCGCGGCGACCAGCGCCGCTTCATATCCGCCGGGTCCGCCACCGATGATCACGATCCGAGTCACGTACTCCATTGTCCCGCACGCTTCAAGGTGCTTCCGCCCAGGGGCCCCGAGTCCGGCGCATCCGAGCCACTTTGTTACGTGAGAGGCCCGCGTGCCGCTGACGTACCCTCGACCCCATGTCGCTCTACGCCGCGTACGCCGGCAATCTCGATCCGCGGCTCATGACGCGCCGCGCCCCGCATTCGCCGCTGCGCGCGACGGGCTGGCTGAACGGCTGGCGGCTGACCTTCGGCGGCGAGCACATGGGCTGGGAGGGGGCCCTCGCGACCATCGTCGAGGCGCCGCGGTCCCAGGTCTTCGTGGCGCTGTACGACCTCGCCCCGCCGGACGAGGACTCCATGGACCGCTGGGAGGGCGTCGGCCTCGACGTCTACCGCCGGATGCGTGTACGTGTGCACACACTGGAGGGTGAGGAGAGCGCGTGGGTCTACGTACTGAACGGGTACGAGGGGGGACTGCCCTCGGCGCGTTATCTCGGCGAGATCGCGGACGCCGCCGAGTCCGCCGGGGCTCCTCACGACTACGTCATGGAGCTGCGCAAGCGGCCCTGCTGACGTCTGTCCTACCGGCGTGCTCCGCCGCTCCGCGGCGCTTTTCCCACCCGCCCGCCCGTCTCGGCCCGACGCCAAGGTGCCCTCGTCACCCCGCCGCTCCGCGGCGCTTTTCCCACCCGCCCGCCCGTCTCGGCCGGTCACGAGGGTGCCGTCGCCTCTCCGCCGCTCCGCGGCGTGTCTCCCACCCGCCCGCCCGCCTCGGCCCGACGCCCAGGCGCCCTCGTCACCCCGCCGCTCCGCGGCGTCTCGGGGCGGTGCGAGGTGGTCTCGGTCTCGGTCGTTTGTCGGAAACGACAAGACAACGATCGCAAGACCGTGAGCACTGTCATCTACGCGCGTAGGCCCGAACCGGCTACGCTCTTGCGCGTGAACGCATCTCTTCTTCCGGACGACATCCAGGGCGACCCCCACGCCGCCGCCGACGCCGCCGCCACGCGCCTGCGTGAGCTGACGGGCGCCGAGACTCACGACGTCGCCCTCGTGATGGGCTCCGGCTGGGCTCCCGCGGTGGACGCCCTCGGCACCCCCGAGGCCGAGTTCCCCGTCACCGAGCTGCCCGGTTTCCCGCCGCCGGCGGTCGAGGGCCACGGCGGCAAGATCCGCTCGTACCGGATCGGCGACAAGCGCGCCCTGGTCTTCCTCGGCCGCACCCACTTCTACGAGGGCCGCGGGGTCGCCGCCGTCGCGCACGGCGTCCGTACCGCCGTCGCCGCCGGCTGCAAGACCATCGTGCTCACCAACGGCTGCGGCGGCCTGCGCGAGGGCATGCGCCCCGGCCAGCCCGTGCTGATCAGCGACCACATCAACCTGACGGCCACCTCGCCGATCGTCGGCGCGAACTTCGTGGACCTCACCGACCTGTACTCGCCGCGGCTGCGCGCGCTGTGCAAGGAGGTGGACCCCTCCCTGGAGGAGGGCGTCTACGCGCAGTTCCCCGGCCCGCACTACGAGACCCCCGCCGAGATCCGGATGGCCCGTGTCATCGGCGCCGACCTCGTGGGCATGTCGACGACCCTCGAGGCCATCGCCGCGCGCGAGGCGGGCGCCGAGGTGCTCGGCATCTCCCTCGTCACCAACCTCGCCGCCGGCATGACGGGCGAGCCCCTCAACCACGAGGAAGTCCTCCAGGCCGGCCGCGACTCGGCCGCGCGCATGGGGGAACTTCTGACCCAGGTGCTGGATCGTCTGTAGGCGACAGGGTCACGCGCCCCCGGCGCCGGGGGCGGAACGACCCGGGCACACGGAAGCCGTACGACCGAAGAGAGGTGCACCCCAGGTGCAGGACGACATCGTCGCGCGGGCCGAGGCGTGGCTGGCCGAGGACCCCGACGCGGAGACCCGTGACGAACTCGCCAAGCTCGTCGCGGCGGCGGACGTCACCGAGCTGACCGCCCGCTTCAGCGGAACGCTCCAGTTCGGCACCGCGGGCCTGCGCGGTGAGCTCGGCGCGGGGCCGATGCGGATGAACCGCAGCGTGGTCATCAGGGCCGCGGCCGGACTCGCCGCGTATCTCAAGGCCAAGGGACAGACCGGCGGCCTCGTGGTGATCGGCTACGACGCCCGCCACAAGTCCGAGGACTTCGCCCGGGACACGGCGGCCGTGATGACGGGCGCGGGCCTGCGCGCCGCCGTCCTGCCCCGGCCGCTGCCCACCCCCGTCCTCGCCTACGCCATACGGCATCTCGGCGCGGTCGCGGGCGTGGAGGTCACCGCCAGCCACAACCCGCCCCGGGACAACGGCTACAAGGTCTACCTCGGCGACGGCTCGCAGATCGTCCCGCCGGCCGACGCGGAGATCGCCGCCGAGATCGACGCGGTCCGCGCGCTCGCGGACGTGCCGCGCCCCGAGTCCGGCTGGGAGATCCTCGACGAGAGCGTCCTGGAGGCCTACCTGGCCCGTACGGACGCCGTCCTCGCCGAGGGCTCGCCGCGTACCGCCCGCACCGTCTACACGGCCATGCACGGCGTCGGCAAGGACGTGCTGCTCGCGGCCTTCGCGCGGGCCGGGTTCCCCGAGCCGGTGCTCGTCGCCGAGCAGGCCGAGCCCGACCCGGACTTCCCGACCGTGGCCTTCCCCAACCCGGAGGAGCCCGGCGCGATGGACCTCGCCTTCGCGGCGGCCCGCGCGGCGGAACCCGACCTGATCATCGCCAACGACCCGGACGCCGACCGGTGCGCCGTGGCCGTGAAGGCCGGAGCCGACTGGCGCATGCTGCGCGGCGACGAGGTCGGCGCGCTGCTCGCCGAGCACCTGGTACGACGCGGCGCGCGCGGCGTGTTCGCCGAGTCGATCGTCTCCTCCTCGCTGCTCGGCCGGATCGCCGAGGGCGCGGGCCTGCCGTACGAGGAGACGCTCACCGGCTTCAAGTGGATCGCCCGCGTCGAGGGGCTGCGCTTCGGGTACGAGGAGGCGCTCGGCTACTGCGTCGACCCCGACGGCGTACGCGACAAGGACGGCATCACCGCGGCCCTGCTCGTCACCGAGCTGGCCTCGGAGCTCAAGGAGCAGGGCCGGACCCTGCTGGATCTCCTCGACGACATCGCCGTCGCGTACGGGCTGCACGCCACCGACCAGCTCTCGGTGCGGGTGGAGGACCTCTCGGTCATCGCGAACGCCATGCGCCGGCTGCGCGAGCAGCCGCCCACAGAGCTCGCGGGCCTCGCCATCACCAGCGCCGAGGACCTGACCCGGGGGACGGACAAGCTGCCGCCCACGGACGGCCTGCGCTACACGCTGGACGGCGCCCGGGTCATCGTCCGGCCGAGCGGCACCGAGCCCAAGCTGAAGTGCTACCTGGAGGTCGTGGTGCCCGTCGGCGGCCACGCCGAGCTCCCGGCGGCCCACGCGAGGGCGGCCGAGCTGCTGACGGCGATCAAGCGAGACCTGTCGGCCGCGGCAGGCATCTGAGTTCATTTCCCGGGGGCACCCCGGTGAGCATCCCGGGCGGGGGCGCGGCGTGTCCGTCGCCTCCGCCCGGGGGCCGTGCGGGGTTCCGGTGCGGGGAGCTGTGTGGGGCTTCCCGGTGCGCGTTTCCCGTGCGGGGAGCAGTGCGGGGCTTCCGGTGCGGGTTTCGCATGCGGGGAGCTGCGCGGGGCTTCCGGTGCGGGATTCCCGTGCGGGGAGCTGTGTGGGGCTTCCGGTGCGGGATTCCCGTGCGGGGAGCTGTGTGGGGCTTCCGGTGCGGGATTCCCGTGCGGGGAGCTGTGTGGGGCTTCCGGTGAGGTTCTGACACGCTCGTCCGCCCTTCTTACGGGTGATTTCCGCAGGGCAGTTGACGCAGCGCTCCCGTGCGCCACCGGACGACCGAGGAACGGTTACCGGCAGCGCACCTTCGAGTCCCAGGAGCCGCCGCGTGCCCTCGACCGATTCCCGGCGGACGTCCGCCCCGCCCCGAACGGCGCCCGGCGGGACCGTCCCCGGCGTCCCGGCCGCCCGGCACGCGCCCGGCGCCGCCGGCCGCCTCGCCCTGGTCCGCGCCGGTCTGCGGCACGCGGCCCCCGCCCTGACCGCCTACGCGGCCGTCCGTCTCACCGGACTGCTCACCCTCGCGCTCTGGGCGCACCGCAGGCATCACGGCGTCTGGCCGATCCTGGCGGCCCAGTGGGACGCGGACTGGTACCTCGGCATCGCCGACCACGGTTACGCACGCCACCTGGGCACCGCGTTCGACGCGAACAACCTGGCGTTCTTCCCGCTCTATCCGGTCCTGGTCAAGGCCGTCGCGGCCGTGACCCCCGGTTCGCGCGCCTCGACCGGGCTCGCGATCGCGGTCCTGGGCTCCTTCGCCGCCGCGTGGGGCGTCCACGCGGTCGGCAGCCGTCTCCACGGCCGCCGCGTGGGGGTGCTGCTGACCGTGCTGTGGGCGGCCCTGCCGGTGGGGCTCGTCCAGTGGATGGGCTACACGGAGTCGCTGTTCACCGCCTTCGCCGCGTGGGCGCTCTACGCGGTCCTCAGCGGCCGGCTGCTGTGGGCCGCCTCGCTGGCGGCGCTCGCGGGGCTGACCCGGCCCACCGGTGTCGCGGTGGCCGCCGCCGTGGCCGTGGCCGCGCTGCTGTCGCTGCGCCGCGGCTTCTCGCTCCGGGCGCTCGGCGCGGTCGTCCTGGCCCCGGCCGGCTGGCTCGCGTACGTCGGCTGGGTGGGGCACAGGCTGGGCCGCTGGGACGGCTACTTCGCCGTGCAGCGGCTGTGGCACAACGAGTGGGACGGCGGCGCGGAGACCGCGCGCCGGCTGCGGGAGGTCCTCGCGCGGAACTCCTCGCCGGAGCTGTTCCTGGTGATGGTGACGGTGACCCTGCTGGCGGCCGTGGCGCTGTACGCGCTGTCGGTGGGCGACCGCCAGCCGCTCCCGCTCCTCGTCTACACCGGGATCCTGCTGCTGATCGTCCTCGGCAGCGGCGGTGTCTACTTCCCGCGGGCCCGCTTCCTGCTCCCCGGCTTCCCGCTGCTGCTGCCCCTGGCCCTGTACCTGGCCCGCGCCTCACGCCGCCTCAGGACGGGGTTCCTCACGGCCGCGGTCCTCGGTTCGGCGTACTGCGGCGCGTACATGGTCCTGGTGTGGCCGAGCGCGCCCTGAGGGTCCGGCGGTCGTACCGGCGGACGTCAGCCCATCAGGAGCAGGATGACCAGGACCACGAGGCCGGCCAGCGCGGGGCCCATCACCTCGTACGCCCAGCGCACCGTGACCTCACCCTGCGCGCCCTCCGCGGCCGCCCGGTGCTCCGCCAGCTCGCGCAGATCGTCCATGATCCGGTCGGTCTCGGGGCGGACCGGCGTGTCGGTGGCGGCGGACCGGCCGAAGGCGGACGCGCGGGCCGGCGAGCCCCCGCGGCCGGGCGCGCCCTGAGCCGTCTGCCGGGCCGCCTTCTTGCGGGCCCGCAGCGACACCGGCACCGCCCAGAGCTGGTACTTCGTGCCCGAGGTGTCGATCACCTCGTTCGAGTAGTGCGACCGCAGCGAGGCGACCTTGCTCCAGGGGAGCACGATCACGCGCAGCGGGTTGCGGACGCGCAGGCGGTCCTCGTTGGCGTAGACGGCGGGGCGCAGGGTGAACGCGGTCACGACGGGGACGATCAGGATCAGTCCGGCGAGCGCCAGCCAAGGGGTGCGGCCGTGGCCGGAGACCAGCGCGTCGAAGCCGAGCCAGCCCACGATGAGGAGCAGGAGGACGCCGCCCGCGATACCGGCGGGGGACCGGTAGATCCGGTCCCTGGCCTCGGGTCGCGAGGCGTCCGGAAGGGGTGACTGGTGGTCGGGGGTCGTCATGGTCCCGATTGTGCCCGACGTGCGCCGCGTGCTTGAGCTCGGTCGGGTCTCGCTATGGTCGCGAAGGGCTCCGTGCCGCCCGTCTCCCCGGGACCACCGTGCCGGCCACGACCGCCCCGATGATCCGGCGGAAGGTCGGGCATTCCATGTGGCTGGGCGCGGGACAGGCGGCGGTGTGCCGCAGGGAGTCGCGCAGGACCTCCAGCTCGCGGATCGTCCGGTCCAGTTCGTCGGCCTTGTCGAGCAGGGTCCGGGGGTCGATGCGCGGGGGCCCTTCGGGCGTGAACATCCGGGCGATCTCGTCCAGCGAGAATCCGGCGGACCGGCCCATCGCGATCAGTGCCAGCCGTTCCAGGACTGCGGGGTCGTACTGGCGGCGCAGGCCGCGTCTGCCCGTCGGGGCGATGAGCCCCTTCTCCTCGTAGTACCGCAGGGTCGAAGCGGGTACTCCGGCGCGGCGTGCCACTTCGGCGATATCCAGATCCGGCATCGTCTTGACCTCAAGTCGGCTTGAAGTAGGACGGTGGCATCTCCAGGCCGTGAGGGCAACCACAGGAGGCGTGATGGGATCCGGTCGCGAGGCGGGTGACACGGTGGGGGACGCGGGCGGTGACGCCGTGGGTGACGAGCAGGCCGCTCGTTGGAACGGGCCGTCCGGGAATGCCTGGGTCGAGGCCCAGGACATGGTGGACGCGATGTTCGCGCCGCTGGAGAGGCTGCTCGTCGAGACGTTTCCGGCCGGGCAGGGGGGTCGGGTCCTCGACGTGGGCTGCGGTACGGGCGGCACGACGGTGGCGATCGCGCGGCGGCTCGGGGCCGGGGGGTCGTGTGTCGGGGTCGACATCTCGGAGCCGATGGTGGGGGCGGCTCGGGCTCGGGCGGAGCGGGTGGGTGCGGACCGGGCGGGTTCGGAGCGGGTCGGTTCGGAGCGGGTCGGTTCGGAGGCGGTGGGTGCGGGCGTCGGAGCCGTCTCGTTCGTCCGCGCCGACGCGCAGGATCACGTCTTCGAGCCGCCCGGGGAGTTCGACGCGGTCGTCTCCCGCTTCGGGGTCATGTTCTTCTCCGATCCGGTGCGGGCCTTCGCGAATCTGCGGCGGGCCGCGAAGGACGGTGCCGTGCTGAGGTTCGTCGTCTGGCGGGACGTCGCGGAGAACCCGTTCATGACGACGGCCGAGCGGGCGGCGGCGCCGCTCATGCCGGATCTGCCCGCGCGGGATCCCGATGCGCCGGGGCAGTTCGCGCTGGCGGACGCGGACAAGGTGCGGCGGCTGCTGGAGGGGGCCGGGTGGACCGGGGTCGGTCTCCGGGCCGTCGACGTGGAGTGCGTCATGCCCGAGAAGGAGCTGGTCCCGTACTTCAGCCGGTTCGGGCCGGTCGGGATCGCGCTGCGTGACGCGGACGAGACGACGAGGTCGCGGGTCGTCTCGGCGGTCCGGCCCGCGTTCGATCCGTACGTCCACGAGGGGGAGGTCCGCTTCACGGCGGCGTGCTGGCAGATCGACGCGCGGGCGGGACGGGGCTGACGTCGGCGGTGTCGCTCCGGTGGGCGGGACGGGGCTGACGTCGGCGGTGTCGCTCCGGTGGGCGGGCCGGGGCTGACGTCGGCGGTGTCGCTCCGGTGGGCGGGACGGGGCTGACGTCGGCGGTGTCGCTCCGGTGGGCGGGACGGGGCCGTGCCGGTGCATCAGCCCGTCGCCGTCGGGCGGAGATGTGGGCGTCGGTGGCGACGGCCATTGATGTACCGGCACGTCCCCTCACGCCGGATCCCGGCTGCGGGTGCGTGATCCAGACGGTTCCAGCAGGATTCAGCCCCGGCCGGCGAGATTTTCAGCCCCTCCGGCGTTTGAGGAGCGGGGTCTGGGGCGGAGCCCCAGGTATGGGACGGGTAGGGGCGGAGGGGGCGAAGAAACGCTGGTCGCGGGCCGGGGCGGGGAGCGTACCCGGGGGCATCCCGCCCGGAGGGCAGAGACGCCTCTCGGCCGGCGGGCAAGGCGGCACACCGCGCGGTGGAAAAAATCCGCCCGGGACCCCGGGGCTGTACAAGCCGCTACGCGCGTAGATATGCTCGTCTGGTGACCATGCCCACCTCTGCACCAGCACACGCCCTCGGCGACGTGACGGCGTCCGACAGCACGCTGCGCCGCTTCCTCCACGGGCTGCCCGGCGTCGACACGGTCGGCCTGGAGGCGCGCGCCGCCTCGCTCGGCACCCGTTCCATCAAGACCACCGCGAAGGCGTACGCCATCGACCTCGCCATCTCGATGGTCGACCTGACGACGCTGGAAGGCGCGGACACCCCGGGCAAGGTCCGGGCGCTCGGCGCCAAGGCGGTCCTCCCGGACCCGACCGACCGGACGACGCCCACCACGGCCGCGGTCTGCGTCTATCCCGACATGGTGGCCGTCGCGAAGGAGGCCGTCGCCGGCTCCGGGGTGAAGGTCGCCTCGGTCGCGACCGCGTTCCCGGCCGGCCGCGCCGCGCTCCCCGTGAAGCTGGCCGACGTGCGTGACGCCGTCGCCGCGGGCGCCGACGAGATCGACATGGTCATCGACCGCGGGGCGTTCCTCGCGGGCAGATACTTGAAGGTGTACGACGAGATCGTCGCCGTGAAGGAGGCCTCGGGCGCCGCCCGCCTGAAGGTCATCTTCGAGACCGGCGAACTGTCGACGTACGACAACATCCGGCGCGCGAGCTGGCTCGGCATGCTGGCCGGTGCCGACTTCATCAAGACGTCCACCGGCAAGGTGGCCGTGAACGCGACGCCCGCGAACACGCTGCTGATGCTGGAGGCCGTCCGCGACTTCCGCGCCCAGACCGGCGTGCAGGTCGGCGTGAAGCCGGCCGGCGGTATCCGCACCACGAAGGACGCCGTCAAGTTCCTGGTCCTGGTGAACGAGACCGCGGGCGAGGACTGGCTGGACAACCACTGGTTCCGCTTCGGCGCGTCCTCGCTCCTGAACGACCTGCTGATGCAGCGTCAGAAGCTGGCCACCGGCCGCTACTCCGGCCCCGACTACGTGACGGTGGACTGATCCATCATGGCTTCCGCATTCGAATACGCACCGGCGCCCGAGTCCCGCTCCGTCGTCGATATCGCCCCCTCCTACGGCCTGTTCATCGACGGTGAGTTCACCGAGGCCGCCGAGGGCAAGGTCTTCAAGACCGTCTCCCCCTCCACCGAGGAGGTCCTCTCCGAGATCGCCCAGGCGGGCGAGGCGGACGTCGACCGCGCGGTGAAGGCGGCCCGCAAGGCCTTCGTGAAGTGGTCCGCGCTGCCCGGCTCCGAGCGCGCCAAGTACCTGTTCCGCATCGCGCGGATCATCCAGGAGCGCAGCCGTGAGCTCGCCGTCCTGGAGACGCTGGACAATGGCAAGCCGATCAAGGAGACCCGCGACGCCGACCTCCCCCTGGTCGCCGCGCACTTCTTCTACTACGCGGGCTGGGCCGACAAGCTCGACCACGCCGGTTTCGGCGCGAACCCGCGTCCGCTGGGCGTCGCGGGCCAGGTCATCCCCTGGAACTTCCCGCTGCTGATGCTGGCGTGGAAGATCGCGCCGGCCCTCGCGACCGGCAACACGGTCGTCCTCAAGCCCGCGGAGACCACGCCCCTGACGGCGCTGTTCTTCGCGGACATCTGCCGCCAGGCCGGCCTGCCCAAGGGTGTCGTCAACATCCTTCCCGGGTACGGCGACGCGGGCGCGGCACTCGTCGAGCACCCGGACGTGGACAAGGTCGCCTTCACCGGCTCGACCGCCGTCGGCAAGGCGATCGCCCGCCAGATCGCGGGCACGCACAAGAAGGTCACGCTCGAACTGGGCGGCAAGGGCGCGAACATCGTCTTCGACGACGCCCCGATCGACCAGGCCGTCGAGGGCATCGTCAGCGGCATCTTCTTCAACCAGGGCCAGGTCTGCTGCGCGGGTTCCCGGCTGCTGGTCCAGGAGTCGATCCACGACGAGCTGCTCGACTCGCTCAAGCGCCGTCTGTCGACGCTGCGCCTCGGCGACCCGCTGGACAAGAACACGGACATCGGCGCGATCAACTCCGCCGAGCAGCTCTCCCGTATCACCACGCTCGTCGAGCAGGGTGAGGCGGAGGGCGCCGAGCGCTGGTCGCCGGCCTGTGAACTCCCGTCCTCCGGCTACTGGTTCGCCCCGACGCTGTTCACGAACGTCACCCAGGCGCACACCATCGCCCGCGACGAGATCTTCGGTCCGGTGCTGTCCGTCCTGACGTTCCGCACCCCGGACGAGGCGGTCGCCAAGGCCAACAACTCCGCGTACGGCCTCTCGGCGGGCATCTGGACCGAGAAGGGTTCCCGGATCCTCGCCGTGGCGAACAAGCTCCGCGCGGGCGTCGTCTGGTCCAACACGTTCAACAAGTTCGACCCGACCTCGCCGTTCGGCGGGTACAAGGAGTCGGGCTTCGGCCGCGAGGGCGGCCGGCACGGTCTGGAGGCGTACCTCGCCCCGTCTAGCCCGGAGGGCGAGCGATAAATGAGTGCAGCCGAGAAGTCCGAGCAGCAGCGCCTGAGCGTCTTCAAGACCTACAAGCTGTACGTGGGCGGCAAGTTCCCGCGTTCCGAGAGCGGCCGGGTGTACGAGGTGAGCGACTCCAAGGGCAAGTGGCTGGCGAACGCTCCGCAGTCGAGCCGGAAGGACGCCCGTGACGCGGTCGTCGCGGCGCGCAAGGCGTTCGGCGGCTGGTCCGGCGCGACGGCGTACAACCGCGGACAGGTCCTGTACCGCGTCGCCGAGATGCTGGAGGGCCGCAAGGAGCAGTTCGTCCGCGAGGTGGCCGACGCGGAGGGTCTGTCTAAGGCGAAGGCCGCGGCCGTCGTCGACGCGGCGATCGACCGCTGGGTCTGGTACGCGGGCTGGACCGACAAGATCGCCCAGGTCGTGGGCGGCGGCAACCCGGTCGCGGGCCCGTACTTCAACCTCTCCTCCCCCGAGCCGACGGGCGTGGTGACGGTCCTCGCGCCCCAGGAGTCGTCCTTCCTCGGGCTGGTGTCCGTGATCGCCCCGGTGATCGCCACCGGCAACACGGTCGTCGTGATCGCCAGCGAGAAGTCCCCGCTCCCGGCGCTGTCGCTGGGCGAGGTGCTGGCCACCTCCGACGTGCCCGGCGGTGTGGTGAACATCCTGTCCGGCCGGACCGCGGAGATCGCGGCCCCGCTGGCCTCGCACCAGGACGTCAACGCGATCGACCTGGCCGGCGCCGACGAGGTGCTGGCGAAGGAGCTGGAGATCGCGGCCGCGGACAACCTGAAGCGCGTCCTTCGTCCACAGCCTGTGGATTACGCGCGCACCCCCGGCACCGAGCGCCTGACGGCCTTCCTGGAGACGAAGACCGTCTGGCACCCGACGGGCTCCCTGGGCGCCTCGGGCTCGTCCTACTGAGTCCGGCCCGCCCCGCGGGCCGGCGCTGAGACGCCGGGGCCCCGATCCGTGTCCCCGGGGCCCCGCGACACGAGAGAGCCGCGCTTCCCCTCCGTCCAGGGGGAGCGCGGCTCTCTCATGCCCGGGGGCCGTCGGCCCGTGCGGGAGTGGTCAGTGGAGGAGTCCGGTCACCTGGCCGAGCACCGGGATGCCGCCGATCGACCGCGCCTGCGCCACCGGCCCGGTGAGCGCCTTGGAGGTCAGCGGCTTGAAGTCCGCGAGCTGGGTGCCCACGCCGTTGTCGAGCGGGTCGACGCCGGTGCCGGCCAGCGGGTTGGGCTTGAGGCCCTCGATCGGGCCCAGGACATAGCCCGTGGTCCCGTTCAGCGCCGCCAGTCCCGCCAGCGGGTCGAGGTTGCCGAGCGAGCCGGACCGGTGGTGCGGGGCGTCCACGGCGGGGGCCGCGGCCGCGAAGGCCGGGGTGACCGCGGCCGCGCCGGCGGCGGCCACGCCGGCCACCGCGGTGATCCGCGCCGTCGTACGGGCCAGGGTGTTCCGCTGGGCTGCGTGTCGCGCCATCAGGTGTTCCTCTTCGGCTAGCGGGGGTTCAGGGGTGACGGGTCGGAAGCTGAATGCGATTGATGCGATACGCAGAGTAGTTGACGGGATCGGGCGTCGGGCGGCCCGCGCGGCGGATTCGCTCCTGCGGGGCAACAGGCATATCAGCGCCACTCGTCACATCCGTCCGACATCCGTCCGCACATTCGGCAAAGCCGGGGATAATGGCGGGGAGCCGCGCCGACGCGCGGCGCCGCCGGACCTGTCACAGAAGGTACAGACCATTGGGTTCCCCTCTCCCGATACCCGCCCGCGTGGTGCTGCTCTGCGGCCCCTCCGGCTCCGGGAAGTCCCTTCTCTCCGCCGCTTCCGGGCTCCCCGTGCTGCGCCTCGACGACTTCTACAAAGAGGCCACGGATCCGACGCTGCCCCAGGTCGAGGGCAGCGAGGACATCGACTGGGACCACCCGCAGTCGTGGGACGCGGACACCGCCGTCGCCGCGATCGAGGAACTGTGCCGTACGGGACGTACGACCATCCCCGTCTACGACATCTCGCTGAGCGCCCGCACCGGGACCGAGGCCCTGGGCATCGACGGGGCGCCGCTGTTCATCGCGGAGGGCATCTTCGCCGCCGAGATCGTCGGGCGCTGCCGTGAACTCGGCGTCCTCGCCGACGCGTTGTGCCTGTCCCGGGGCGCGGTCACCACGTTCCGGCGCCGGTTCCTGCGGGATCTGAAGGAGGGCCGCAAGTCGGTGCCCTTCCTGCTGCGGCGCGGCTGGCGGCTGATGCGCACCGAGCGTTCCATCGTGGCCCGCCAGGCCGCCCTGGGCGCCCACCCCTGCGACCGGGACGAGGCGCTCGGCCGGCTGAAGGCCGCGTCGGCCTCCCCGGCCGCGCCGCGCGCGACGGCACCCACGGCGACCGCGTAACGGCCCGCTTCCCGAAAACACGAAAGAAGGTCCAAGCGGACCCCCGACCGCCTGGACCTTCTTCCGTTTCCCCCGTGGTCCCCCGTGACACGGTCGATTCCCCGTGACCCGTTTCCCCGTGACCCCGTTCGGTGTCGGCTCCCCCCGGAACCGACTCCCCCGTCACCGGCTCCCCCCGGAGCCGGCCTCCGTGCCCCTCAGGCGACAAGCTCCCCGAAGGACTCCTCCTCGTCACGGCCGAAGCTGAGGACCTCGTCCTCGCGCATCCGGCGCAGCGAGCGCCAGATGCTGGACTTCACCGTGCCGACACTGATGCCGAGGATCTCCGCGATCTCCGGGTCGGTGCGGCCCTCGTAGTACCGCAGGACCAGCATCGTCCGCTGGAGTTCGGGCAGCCGGGCCAGCGCCTGCCACAGGACCGCGCGCAGCTCGGTGCCGCGCATCGCGTCCGTGTCGCCGGGCGTCTCCGGCAGCTCCTCGGTCGGGTACTCGTTCAGCTTGCGGCGGCGCCACGCGCTGATGTGCAGGTTCGTCATGGTGCGGCGGAGGTAGCCCCCGACCGCGGCCTTGTCGCTGATCCGGTCCCAGGCCCGGTACGTCGAGAACAGCGCGCTCTGCAGCAGGTCCTCGGCCTCGAAGCGGTCACCGGTCAGGTGGTAGGCGGTTGCGTACAGGGAGGCGCGGCGCTCCTGGACGTAGGCGGTGAAGGCCGCTTCGGCCTCCACGCTCCCCGCCCCGGAACGACGCTCCCCCGAGCCCTCCCCGTACGCGGCTCCCCCGTGAGCCTTCCCCCCCGTCGTGCCCACGGCGGCCTGCGCCGTGGTGTTCTCCCCCGTGTAACCGTCAACCACCGTCATGTACGCGGTGTGCTGACGCCCGGCACCGCGAGCGCACCCCCGTCCGCTCACGACCCCGGACTTCTCCGTGGCCCGGGTGACGTCGTGGAGCCGCGTGACAACTGCGCTAGTGCTGGTGCTGTGCAGCGTGTTCATCTCGCGCCCCCCGTCGTGGAGTCCCGGACCTTCGGTTCGTTCCGTCGTGCGTCCTGCCTTGTGTCGAAAAGCTTGCCGGGCCCACTTCATGGCCGTGTCCGCCGACTGTCACAGACCTGTCACAGGGCCCGCCCCGGGGTGCGGCACAGCGCGATCACAGAGAAGAGCGGTACGACTACGCAGACGACCACTCGGGCCCCGGCGGCAGGCGACGGGACCCCTCGTTGGGTGCGGGAGTCGAGTGGGAGCGCTCCAACAGTCGATACACACGCATGACATGGGCCAGAATGACGTTCGTGCCTTCCCTGTTGCTGATCGAGGACGACGACGCCATCCGGACGGCCCTGGAGCTCTCACTGACGCGCCAGGGACACCGCGTGGCCACCGCTGCCACCGGCGAGGACGGTCTGAAGTTGCTGCGCGAGCAGCGACCGGATCTGATCGTGCTGGATGTGATGCTGCCCGGCATCGACGGATTCGAGGTGTGCCGGCGCATCCGGCGCACCGACCAGTTGCCGATCATCCTGCTGACCGCGCGCAGTGACGACATCGACGTCGTGGTCGGACTGGAGTCCGGCGCCGACGACTACGTCGTCAAGCCGGTGCAGGGCCGGGTGCTCGACGCCCGGATCCGTGCCGTGCTGCGCCGCGGCGAGCGGGAGGCGAACGACTCGGCCTCGTTCGGCTCGCTGGTCATCGACCGTGCCGCGATGACGGTCACGAAGAACGGTGAGGATCTGCAACTGACGCCCACCGAGCTGCGGTTGCTCCTGGAGCTGAGCCGCAGGCCCGGACAGGCCCTGTCCCGGCAGCAGTTGCTGCGTCTCGTATGGGAGCACGACTACCTGGGCGACTCGCGTCTGGTCGACGCCTGTGTGCAGCGGCTGCGCGCGAAGGTGGAGGACGTGCCGTCCTCGCCCACTCTGATCCGTACCGTGCGCGGCGTCGGCTATCGGCTGGACAACCCTCAGTGACCAAACCGCAGGACAAGCTCCGCGGCTGGGCCGCGGCGCGCAAGGCGTTGCTGTCCGGTCTGCGCTTCACCAGTCTTCGGCTGCGGCTGGTCGTGGTGTTCGGACTCGTCGCGCTCACCGCGGCGGTGTCCGCTTCGGGCATCGCGTACTGGCTCAACCGCGAGGCCGTGCTGACGCGCACGCAGGACGCGGTGCTGCGCGACTTCCAGCAGGAGATGCGCAACCACGCGAGCATGCTGCCCGTGCACCCGGCGCAGGACGAACTCCAGCGCACGGCCGGGCAGATGGCGAACAGCAGCCAGCGTTTCAGTGTGCTGCTGACGGCCGAGGCCGCCGACGGCAAGATGATCACCGGCAACTCCGAGCTGGACACCTTCACGCTGGAGGACGTTCCGAAGTCCCTCCAGAAGGCGGTGAACAAGCAGCAGCCGCTGACCTCGACGAACACGTCCGCGTACCACCTGTACTGGCAGCGGATCACCGAACACGACAAGTCGTACCTCGTGGGCGGTGCCCGGGTGATCGACGGCAGCACGACCGGTTACATGCTCAAGTCCCTGGAGCCGGAGGCCAAGGACCTCAACTCCCTGGCCTGGTCGCTGGGGATCGCGACGGGGCTCGCGCTGATCGGCTCGGCGCTGCTCGCCCAGGCCGCCGCGACCACGGTCCTCAAGCCGGTGCACCGGCTGGGCATCGCGGCGCGCCGGCTCGGCGAGGGCAAGCTGGACACCCGGCTGCGGGTCTCCGGCACGGACGAACTCGCGGATCTGTCACGGACGTTCAACCGTACGGCGGAGTCGCTGGAGAAACGGGTCGCGGACATGAGCGCGCGGGACGAGGCGTCCCGCCGGTTCGTCGCCGACATGTCGCACGAACTGCGCACGCCGCTCACCGCGATCACCGCCGTCACCGAGATCCTCGAAGAGGAGCTGGACGCGGAGACCGGCAGCGTCGACCCGATGATCGAGCCGGCCGTACGGCTCGTCGTCAGCGAGACCCGGCGCCTGGGCGACCTCGTCGAGAACCTGATGGAGGTGACCCGCTTCGACGCGGGCACCGCCCGGCTCATCCTCGACGACGTGGACATCGCCGACCAGATCACCGCCTGCATCGACGCGCGCGCCTGGCTGGACGCCGTCGAGCTGGACGCCGAGCGCGGCAAGATGGCGCGGCTCGACCCGCGCCGCCTCGACGTGATCCTGGCGAACCTGATCGGCAACGCGCTCAAGCACGGCGGCTCGCCGGTACGGGTGTCGGTGCGGATGGAGGGCGAGGAACTGGTCATCGAGGTGCAGGACCACGGTCCCGGCATTCCCGAGGACGTCCTGCCGCACGTCTTCGACCGGTTCTACAAGGCCAGCGCGTCCCGTCCGCGCTCCGAGGGCAGCGGTCTCGGCCTCTCCATCGCCCTGGAGAACGCGCACATCCACGGCGGCGAGATCACCGCGGCGAACGCGCCCGAGGGCGGGGCGGTCTTCACGTTGCGCCTCCCCCGGGACCCGTCGGAACTGCTCGCCGACCACCCGCGGGGCCGGGACGCCTCCGCGCACGGGAACGGCACGGAAGGCACCACCGGATGACCCCCGCACACCCCACCGGCCCACGGGCGCACACCACCTCACAAAGGAGGGTGCTGCCCTGGCTGGCCGTTGCGTTGCTCGGCGTGCTGCTCACCGGATGCGGTATCCGTCCCACCCAGGTGCCCACCGACTTCGGTCCGGCGCCCTCGCGGGTGCCCTGCGCCCTCTCCGGCCCGGACATCACCACCCAGTCCTCGCACGGGGTGCCGGTCCAGGTCTTCCTGCTCTGCTCGGAACAACTGGTCACGGTCGACCGGTCGGTGCGCATCCCGGACGGTACGGCGGAGTCGGCACGCCGGGTCCTGGTGGCCCAGGCGCTGCTGGACGAGCTCGCCGAGGCGCCCTCGACGCCCGAGGAGCAGGCCGGGTACACGACGGACGTACGTGGCGGCATGACGGTCGGCGGGCCCCACGACGGGGATCCCGAGGACACGCTGCGGCTGAGCACCCCGCCGCAGAACCTCACGCGCACGGCCCTCGCCCAGATCGTGTGCACCTTCTCGGACTCGGCGGCCGCGCGGGACGACGGCAGTGTCGTCCTGGGCGGTCCCGCCCCCTCCGGCCTGCGCAGCTACGAGTGCACCCCGGAGATGCGCGCCGCGCCGGGCGACACGGCCCCGGCGTCGACGACTGTCCGGGGTTCGTAACGCCACGGGGCCGAAACGCTTCGCAGCGGAACCGATCGTGCCGGACCCCGCGTCTTGGGGGGCGTGCAGCGTCATGGTTCAGAGGACGGCAGCGCCGTCACCCGCGTCCGTGTGGCAGGAGGTGTCCTCCTCGTCGCACACCTGGCGCTCGTCGCCTGGATCACGCTGCGGCCGCTGGACGTCCCCTGGGTGAGCGCCGCCAACCTGCGGCCCTTCGCGGGTATCAGAGCCGACCTCGCACTGGGCCCGGCGGTGGCCGCCCGGCGCATCGCCGCGGGCCTCGGCCTGCTCGCCCCGCTGGGTGTGCTGCTCCCGATGGCGGGAGGCAGGCTCGCCGTCTCCCCGCTCGGGTCGCTCCTGCGGACCACCGCCGCCGGCGTGCTGCTGTCGCTGGGCATAGAACTGCTCCAGACCGGGGTGCCGGGCCAGGTCGTGGACATCGACTCGATCCTGCTGAACACCCTCGGCGTGGCGCTCGCGCATCTCGCGGTCGTACCCGCCCTCAGGGCCCGGTTCCGCCGCAGGGCCGAGAGGCGGCGCCGCGCGACCGTCCTCCCGGAGGACCAGGCTCAGGGTCGGACCCCGACGATTGCCAGGGTCGGGATCGCCCCCTGGAGCGAGGTGTCGCGCACGTCGTCCTCGTAGCGTTGAGGACATCGGTGAAGGCACCGATGAGAACGACGAAGCCGGCCCCGCCGGCACTCGACGACGGTTCGCGAAGGAGCCACCATGACCGCCCTTGCCCGCCCCACGAACGGCCGCATGATCGGCGGAGTCTGTGCTGCGCTGGCACGGCGCTTCGGCACCTCGGCGACGACGATGCGTGTCGTCTTCGTCCTGTCCTGCCTGCTCCCCGGCCCGCAGTTCCTGCTCTACATAGCGCTGTGGATCCTCTTCCCGTCCGAGGACAAGGTCTCGCGCACCGCCTGGTGAACCGGGCGGACGGTCCCCGGTGACCCTGGCGGGCACCCGGTGGCGGCCCGCGGACCGACGGCGAACGCCGGTGGGGCACACCCGAACAGGGTGTGCCCCACCGGCGTTCGTGCGGCCGGGATCGGCACGGCCGCGACGCGCGCGGCGCGTCCGCGTACGGACGCAAGGCCCCGGGCTCGGACAGGCGGGGGGCCTGCGTCCGGCCTCGGACGTCAGCCCAGCGGAATGCCGTTGACCGGCAGGCCGTGCGTGGGCAGCCCCTGCAGCGGCAGCCCTCCGAGCAGTCCGGCCACGGGCGCGGTCGGCCCGTCGGCGAGCAGACGCGAGGCGGCGGGCTGCGCGGCGGCCACACCCGTGCCGAGGGCGCTCTGGCCCTGGGCGAGCACCTGACCGGCACCCGGCAGCGCCGAGGCGACGTTCTCGGCGGGCAGCGTCTTGGTGACGGTGTCCAGCGCCGAGGAGGCCTCCGGCAGGGCCGGGGCGGCGTTCGCGGCGCCCGCGCCGACAGCGGCGAAAGCGGCGCCGAGAGCGGCGACGCCGAGGGTCTTGGCAGCAGACTGCTTCATCGTGAATGCGTCCTTGGGGTGGGTGAGACAGTGTGTGAGCGGTCCAGAACCGTAAACACGCCATCCCTCCCTCCGCAAACATCGAAAAGCGGCCGAGTCATGGAGAACAAGTGAAGACCCGGCCGCTTTCCCTTCGCCTCGATCAGGCTTGTTCTCCCGAAGAACCGCTGGTGGAAGCCGTCTGCTGGAACAGCCATTCGGACTTCAATTCTGCATATCCGGGCTTGATCACGTCATTGATCATGGCCAGTCGTTCATCGAAAGGAATGAACGCCGACTTCATAGCATTGACAGAAAACCATTGCATGTCGTCGAGCGAATAACCGAACGCCTCGACAAGGTGCTCGAATTCCCGGCTCATGCTCGTACCCGACATGAGACGGTTGTCGGTGTTGACCGTGGCGCGGAAGTGCAGCCGCCTCAGCAGGCCGATGGGGTGGGCCGCGTACGAGTCGGCGGCGCCGGTCTGGAGGTTGGAGCTGGGGCACAGCTCCAGCGGGATGCGCTTGTCCCGGACGTACGAGGCGAGCCGGCCGAGCTCCACCGAGCCGTCCTCGCGCACCTGGATGTCGTCGATGATGCGGACGCCGTGGCCGAGCCGGTCGGCGCCGCACCACTGGAGCGCCTGCCAGATGGACGGCAGGCCGAAGGCCTCGCCGGCGTGGATCGTGAAGTGATTGTTCTCGCGCTTGAGGTACTCGAAGGCGTCGAGGTGCCGGGTGGGCGGGAACCCGGCCTCGGCGCCCGCGATGTCGAAGCCGACGACGCCCGAGTCGCGGTAACGGTTGGCGAGTTCGGCGATCTCCAGGGCGCGGGCCGCGTGCCGCATCGCGGTGAGCAGGGCGCCGACCCGGATACGGTGACCGTTCTCCCGGGCCAGCCGTTCCCCTTCCCGGAAGCCCTCGTTGACCGCCTCGACGACCTCTTCGAGGCTGAGCCCGCCCTCCAGGTGCTGCTCGGGCGCGTACCGCACCTCGGCGTAGACGACACCGTCCTCGGCGAGGTCCTCGGCGCACTCGGCGGCGACCCGCACCAGGGCCTCACGGGTCTGCATGACGGCGCAGGTGTGGGCGAAGGTCTCCAGGTAGCGCTCCAGCGAGCCGGAGTCGGCGGCCTCGCGGAACCAGATCCCGAGCTTGCCGGGATCGGTCTCGGGGAGGCCCGAGTAGCCGGTGTCGCGGGCGAGTTCGACGATCGTGCCGGGGCGCAGGCCCCCGTCGAGGTGATCGTGCAGCAGGACCTTGGGCGCCCGGCGGATCTGCTCCGAGCTCGGGGTGTTCCGGATCTGGCTCGTCATTTTCGCACTCTAGCCCCTACGCGCGTAGATCTCCTGTTGTACGAATCCGTCGATACGTAACGGTGACCGTGCGGACGGGTGGCGTACACCCTTGCTTCTGACACTGTTCTGTCATGGCACAGCAAGCGACGCCGGTTCGCAGGGCCCGGCTGGGGAGGGCGCTCGGCCCCGAGCCGACGGCGGTCAGCGGAGTTGTTCTGCTGCTGCCGGGCGGCGAGGAGACCTCGTCCCGAAGACCCTCCCCCATGATGGCGACCGCCTCCGTACGCGCGCTCGGGCGCCGACTGGCCCGCGCCGGACGCGAGGAAGGCATGGTCGGCCATGTGGTGCACTACCGCGTCCGCGGCTGGAACGGCAGCGAGGCCCATCTCGCGGCCGACGCGTCCTGGGCGGCGGACGAGGTCGTCCGCCGCTACGGAGACGTGCCCGTGTGCCTGGCCGGCATCGACATGGGCGGCCGGGCGGCACTGCGCGCGGGCGGGCACCCGGCCGTCAACTCCGTGCTGGCGCTGGCACCCTGGCTGCCGGAGGACGACGTCGCGGCACCACCCGAACCGGTGAAACAGCTCGCGGGGCGGCGCGTGCTGATCGTGCACGGCACCAACGACGCCCGTACCGACCCGGAGTTGTCCTTCCGGCTCGCCGCGCGCGCGAAGAAGGCCAACCGCGGCATCTGCCGCTTCGAGGTCCACTCCGACGGGCACGCCCTGCACCAGCACCGGCACGAAGTCCTGGCCCTCGCCGAGGACTTCGTGATGGGCTCGCTGTTCGGCCGCTCCTACTCCCGCCCGGTCGAGGACGCCTTCGCCGCGCCGCCGCCGCTCGGCCTGCGGATGCCGCTGGCGGCGGGGTTCGGGCAGTCGTTGCGCCGCTAGGGCGTGTTGCGAAAGTCCCGTCGTTCGCCCGAAGGGCGGGCCGCGCGGCGCCAGGTGCGTGCTCTCGGCGTGCCGGGCGGAAGTCCTCGTACTGGATGTACTTGGGCTTTCGCCCGGTGCGGCGAGAGTGCGTACATGGCGTCGCGTGGCAGGCGGGACTTTCGCAACACGCCCTAGGGCGGCCACGCTCCAGGGCGTTCCGGCGATTCCCGCCCGGCGACGCGTTGCGCGCCTCCGGCCGCACCGGGCCGAGGGCCGCCCGGTGGCTCAGTCGGGCAGCAGGTGGCCGCGGCGGGAGAGCAGGAACTTCTTGAAGGCGGCCACCGGCGGGGTGTCGGGGTGGCCGTCCAGCCAGGCGACGCCGATCTCGCGCACCGCGCGCGGGGCGGTGACGGTCAGTTCGACGACTCCCGGACGGGGGACGGCCGGTGGCGGCAGCAGGGCGACGCCGAGGCCGGCGGCGACGAGGCCGCGGAGCGTCTCCGCCTCCTCCCCCTCGAAGGCGATGCGCGGCCGGAACCCCGCCTCCTGGCACAGGTCGTCGGCGATGCGGCGCATCCCGTAGCCGGGTTCCAGGGTCACGAACGTCTCGTCGGCCGCCTCGGCGAGCCGGATGCGCTTGCGCGAGGCGAGCGGGTGGTCGGCCGGCACGACCAGGCGGAGCTTCTGCTCGTCGAGCCGGCGGCCCACCAGATCGGGCGCGTCCGGCACGGGCGAGGTCAGACACAGGTCCAGTTCACCCGACCGCAGCCGCTCCAGCATGGCCTCCCCGTAGTTCTGCACGAGGCTGAAGCGGACGCCCGGATGATCGGCGCGGAAGGCGCGGATCAGCCCCGGTACGGTCTCCGAGCCCATCGTGTGCAGAAAGCCGAAGGCGACCTTGCCGGTGGCCGGGTCGGCGTCCGCGCGCACCTCCTCGGCGGCGCGCCCGACCTCGGCGAGAGCCCGTTCCACGGAGGAGAGGAAGGTGCGGCCGGCCGGGGTCAGCGACACCGTGCGGCCGTGGCGGGCGAACAGGTCGACGCCCAGGTCCTGTTCGAGCCTGACCATCGCCCGGGACAGCGTCGACTGCGGGACCCGCATCTGTTCCGCGGCCCGGGTCACGTGCTCGGTGCGGGCCACACCGGCGAAGTACGCCAGGCGCGGGGCGAGCAGTCTCGCGAAGTGCGCACTGTCTTCTGTGTCACTGAACGGTGACAGGTGAGCCTGTGACCTCTGCTGATGCACCATGGGAACGATTATGGCGATTCCATGCATTGGACGGATGAAGAAGGGCTCCTTAGGTTCGGGGTATGCCTTCCGCCAGTACCGGGGCGCCCGTCACCACGGGCGCCGCCGCCTCCGCTCCCACCGCACCCTCCCTCCCCGCCGCCACCGACTCCCGCATGGCCCCCGGCGGGCCCGGCTACCGCCGGATGAGCTTCGCCCTCTTCCTCGCGGGCGTCGCGACCTTCGCGCTCCTCTACTCCACCCAGGCCCTGCTGCCGCTCGTCTCCTCGGACTTCGGGGTCAGCGCGAGCGAGGCGAGCTGGACGGTGTCGGCCGCGACGGGCGGGCTCGCGCTGTTCGTCCTGCCGATGAGCGCGCTCTCGGAGCGCTTCGGACGGCGTACGTTGATGACGGCGTCCCTGGCGGTGGCGGTCGCCGTGGGCCTCCTGGTCCCCTTCGCGCCGTCGATCGGCGCGCTGGTGGCCCTGCGGGCGGTCCAGGGCGCGGCCCTGGCGGGACTCCCGGCGTCGGCGACGGCGTATCTGGCGGAGGAGGTCCGCCCCAAGGCGCTGATCACCGCGATCGGTCTGTTCGTCGCGGGCAACAGCGTCGGCGGGATGAGCGGCCGGGTCATCACCGGCTGGGTGGCGCAGGAATGGGGCTGGCGGGTGGCCGTCGGCACGATCGGGCTGATCGCCGTGGTCTGCGCGGTGGCCTTCCGGCTGCTGCTTCCGGCGCCGCGGCACTTCACACGGGGTTCGCTGCGGCCCCGGGTGCTGGCCCGCACGGTGCGCGAGCACCTCGCGAACCCGCTGCTGTGCCGGCTGTACGCGATCGGCGCGCTGTTCATGATGGTGTTCGGCGGGGTCTACACGGTCATCGGCTACCGCCTCGGCGAGGCACCGTTCTCGCTCCCGCAGGGCATCGTCGGCTCGGTCTTCCTGGTCTACCTCGTCGGTACGGTGTCGGCGTCGACGGCGGGCCGGCTGGCCGGCCGCCTGGGCCGCCGCGGCTCCCTGTACGTGGCGGGCGCCACCACGACCGCGGGGCTGCTGCTGTCGCTGGCCGGCTCCCTGGTCATGGTGCTGCTCGGCCTGGTCCTGATCACCGCGGGCTTCTTCGTGGGCCACGCGGTGGCCTCGTCGTCGGTGAGCCACACCGCGAAGACGGGGCGGGCGCAGGCGTCGGCCCTCTACCAGTCCGCGTACTACATCGGCTCCAGCGCGGGCAGCACCCTGGGCGCGGTCGCCTTCCACGCGGGGGGCTGGTCGGGCACGGTGACCATGGGCCTGTTCGCGGTGCTGGGAGTCGTCACGATCACCCTGTTCGGCTCCCGCGCGGCGCGTACAGCCGCGCGCGGCGTGCCCGCTCCGGCCCACTGAGGCCCGGGGCCCGGAAGCCGGCGGGTCCCGCCCCGGACCCGCCCGCCCCGGGCCCGTCTTCCCCGGGCCCGCCCGCCGGGTCCCGGGGAACGCCGGGTCCCGCAGACTTCCGCCCGGGGCCCGCAGACTTCCGCCGGGCCCGGGTCCGCTCTCCGGAACACCCCCTGTGACCTGCCGTTCTCCCCACTCCGCACGCCATTGTCAGTGGGCTGCGGTAGCTTCCGAAGTGCCGGCGCGATGACGCGCGAAACGGAAGCAGCCACAGGGGTGGGTTGGCGATGAGCGAGGGTACGGCGACGACGGCGGACCTGGACGTCCGGCTGGAGCGGCACCGGGTCGAGCTGACCGGATACTGCTACCGCATGCTCGGTTCCTCCTTCGAGGCCGAGGACGCGGTGCAGGACACGATGGTCCGGGCCTGGCGCGGCTACGCCTCGTTCGAGGGCCGCTCCTCGATGCGGTCCTGGCTGTACCGGATCGCGACGAACGTGTGCCTGGACATGCTCAACGCGGGCAACAGGAGAGCCCGCCCGATGGATTTCACGGGCCCCTCGCCGCTGGCGCAGGCCGCGCTCACCCCCCGCCCGGACAACACCTGGCTGGAGCCGATGCCCGACGGCCGCGTGCTGCCGACGACCAGCGATCCGGCGGAGGCCGCGGTGGCCAAGGAATCCGTGCGGCTGGCCTTCATGGCGGCCCTCCAGCAGCTTCCGCCCAAGCAGCGCGCGGTGCTCATCCTGCGCGAGGTCCTGGCGTGGCGGGCGAGCGAGGTCGCCGAACTGCTCGGCACGACCGTCGCCTCGGTCAACAGCGCCCTCCAGCGGGCCCGCGCCACCCTCGCGGAGAGGGACGGGGCGGGCGCGGACGCCGCGACCTCCGACCCGCTGGACGAGGAGCAGCAAAAGCTCCTGGAGCGCTACGTGGCGGCCTTCGAGGGGTACGACATGACGGCGCTGACGGCCCTCCTGCACGAGGACGCGGTCATGACGATGCCGCCGTTCGACCTGTGGCTGCGGGGCACGGACGACATCACCGGCTTCATGACGACCCTGGGTGCCGCGTGCGCCGACTCGCGTCTGATCCCGGTGGAGGTCAACGGCCTGCCGGGGTTCGCCCAGTACAAGCCGGACGAGGAGGCGGGCGGCCACACCCCCTGGTCGGTGCAGGTGCTGGAGATCTCAAAGGGCCGCATCTCCGGGTTCCACTTCTTCCTGGACACGGCCCGCTGGTTCCCGCTCTTCGGACTGCCCCTCCACCTCGACGGTCCCGAGGCTCCCGGGCCCCGGGGCGAGGGCGGACCCGCGGCCGTCGGAGGTCTCGAAACGGAGGCCGACGAGGTCGAGTAGGGCGCGCAGCGCCGGGTCCGCGCCGTGCAGGCGTATCCGGCCGCCCGCCCGGCGGGCCGCCAGTTCCATGCGGGCCAGCGCGTCGACGGTGGCGAGGCCGGGCGGTCCGAGGCCGGCGACGTCGCAGACCACGACCCCGCTGCCGCCCGCCGTGAGCAGCGCCCGGACAGCCTCGCAGAGCCCGGGTACCTCGTCCCGGGTGACGAGTCCTGGCAGCACGAGCACGGCCGGTTTCGCGGAGTCCACGGTCAGTAGACCGCCGGGGGGCCGCGAACTCATCGCGGGCGGCGCGGAAGATCACATTGACCCGCGTCGGCTCCGCCCCCTTGGGTTGGGTGCATGCCCCATGAATCGGTTCCGCCCGCGATACGTGACGGCCTGCCGGCCTGCTCCCCGCCCGCCGAGGAGGCCTCGTGCGCGGAGTGCTGACGGGCTTCGCGGTCATCGCCGTCGTCATCGGCGCCGGGTACGTCATCGGGCGGCGGGGCCACCTCGGGGACGACGGACGGGACGTGCTGACGAGGCTCGCCTTCCATGTGGCCTCGCCCGCGCTGCTGTTCACGACGCTCGCGGGGGCGGATCTGTCGGTCGTCTTCTCCAGCCGGCTCCTGGTCACGGCGATGAGCACGGCCGCGGCGGCCGGGGTGTTCGTCGCGGCGGGGGCCGTACGGCGCTGGGGCCCGGGCAGGACGACGATCGGCGCGCTCTGCTCCAGTTACGTCAACTCCGGCAACCTCGGCATCCCGATCGCCGTGTACGTACTGGGTGACGCCTCGCTGGTGGCGCCCGTCCTGCTGTTCCAGCAGATCATGGTCACGCCGATCGCCCTGACCGTTCTCGATCTGTCCGCGGCGGGCGAGAAGGGCCCCCTGTGGCGTCGTCTGCTCACACCGCTGCGCAATCCCATCGCGGTCGGTTCCCTGAGCGGGGTGGCGGTGTCGGCGACGGGCCTGACCGTGCCGGGTCCGGTCCTGGAACCGCTGCGGCTGATCGGCGGCATGTCGGTCCCGGCGGTGCTGCTGGCCTTCGGGATCTCGCTGTGCGGCAGCGCCCTGCCGGGCCGGGGCTCGGACCGGGGCCCGGTGCTGCTGTCGGTCGCGCTGAAGGCGGTGGGCCAGCCGCTGGCCGCCTGGGCGCTGGCCACCGGTGTGTTCGGCCTGCGCGGCGCGCCGCTGCTCGACGTGGTGGTGACCTCGGCCCTGCCGGCCGCGCAGAACCTCTTCACGTACGCCTCGCGCTACCGGGTCGGCGAGTCCCTGGCCCGTGAGTCGATCCTGCTCTCGACGATCCTGGCCGTGCCGGTACTCGTGGTGGTCGCGGCCCTGCTCGGCTGAGGGGCGAAGGCGCGGGGACCGGCGCGACGGCACCGGTCCCCGCCCTGGACCTGACGATCAGGCGATGCGGTCCAGCACGATCGGGGTGGCCTTGAAGTCCGTCCCGGCCGCGGCGACGTCGTAGGAGCCCTCGATGGACTGGAGCGCGTACTCGAAGCGGTCCGGGGTGTCCGTGTGGAGGGTCATGAGGGGCTGGCCCGCCGTGACGGTGTCGCCCGGCTTGGCGTGCAGCTCGACGCCGGCGCCGGCCTGCACCGGGTCCTCCTTGCGGGCGCGTCCGGCACCCAGGCGCCAGGCGGCGATCCCGATGTCGTACGCGTCGAGGCGGGTCAGCACGCCGGAGGCCGACGCCTTCACCACGTGCTGCTCGCGGGCGACGGGCAGCGCGGCGTCCGGGTCGCCGCCCTGCGCGGCGATCATGCGGCGCCACACGTCCATCGCGGAGCCGTCGGCGAGGGCCTTCGCCGGGTCGGCGTCCTTGATCCCGGCCGCGTCGAGCATCTCGCGCGCCAGGGCGACGGTGAGCTCGACGACGTCGGCGGGGCCGCCGCCGGCGAGGACCTCGACGGACTCGCGGACCTCCAGGGCGTTGCCCGCGGTCAGACCGAGCGGCGTGGACATGTCGGTGAGGAGCGCGACCGTCTTCACACCGTGGTCGGTGCCGAGGCCCACCATCGTGGAGGCCAGCTCGCGGGCGTCCTCGATGGTCTTCATGAAGGCGCCGGTGCCGACCTTCACGTCGAGGACCAGCGAGCCGGTGCCCTCGGCGATCTTCTTGGACATGATGGAGGACGCGATGAGCGGGATGGCCTCGACGGTGCCGGTGACGTCGCGGAGCGCGTAGAGCTTCTTGTCGGCGGGGGCGAGTCCGTCGCCGGCCGCGCAGATGACCGCGCCCGTGGTGTCGAGGACGTGCAGCATCTCCTCGTTGGACAGCAGCGCGCGCCAGCCCGGGATCGACTCCAGCTTGTCGAGGGTGCCGCCGGTGTGGCCGAGGCCGCGCCCGGAGAGCTGGGGCACCGCGGCACCGCAGGCGGCGACGAGCGGGGCCAGCGGAAGGGTGATCTTGTCGCCGACACCGCCCGTGGAGTGCTTGTCGGCGGTCGGGCGGGACAGGGAGGAGAACTCCATGCGCTCGCCCGAGGCGATCATCGCGGCCGTCCAGCGGGCGATCTCACGGCGGTTCATGCCGTTGAGCAGGATCGCCATGTTGAGGGCGGCCATCTGGTAGTCGGCGACCTCGCCGCGGGTGTACGCGTCGATGACCCAGTCGATCTGCGCGTCGCTCAGCTCGGCACGGTCCCGCTTGGTGCGGATGACGGAGACGGCGTCCATGGCCATGGCGTTCCTTCCGAAAGATGAGCGGCCCCTCCCCGGCGTCAGCCGGTCGGAGGGGCCGCGGGGCATTACTTGGTGAGATGGCCCGGCCCGAAGGCCTGCGGGAGCATCTCGGAGAGGGGCACGAGCCCGCGCGGTGTCTCCAGGATCAGTTCCTCGCCGCCGAACTCGAACAGGAGCTGCCGGCAGCGTCCGCACGGGACGAGGATCTCGCCCCGCCCGTCGACACACGTGAAGTGCGTCAGCCGGCCGCCTCCGGTGGCCCGCAGTTCGGAGACCAGACCGCACTCGGCGCACAGGCCGAGGCCGTAGGAGGCGTTCTCGACGTTGCAGCCGGAGACGATCCGGCCGTCGTCGACGCGGGCGGCGGCGCCGACCGGGAAGTCCGAGTAGGGCGCGTACGCACGGGTCATCGCCGTACGGGCCACCTCCCGCAGCTCTTCCCAGTCGACGTCCGCGGAGTCCGCGCCGGCGGCCGTCACTTCCCCTGTCCCTTCCGGTACGGCAGGCCGTCCGCCTTCGGCATGCGCAGGCGCTGCGCCGACAGGGACAGGACGAGGAGGGTGATGACGTAGGGCGTGGCGGAGACGATCTGGGTGGGCACCTCGTTGGTCAGGGCGTACCAGAGGAAGACGAGGACGCCGATGACCAGGGTGATGACGGCGGAGACGTACTTCTTCTTGACCGCGAGCCAGATCGCGCCGATGGCGAGCAGGATGGCGCCGAGCAGCAGCAGGGCGTGGACGTTCTCGGAGCCGCCGCGCAGGTTGAGGCTGTCGGTGTAGCCGAACAGGCCGGCGCCGAGCGCGAGGCCGCCGGGCATCCAGTTGCCGAAGATCATCGCCGCGAGACCGATGTAGCCGCGGCCGGCGGTCTGGCCCTCGAGGTAGAAGGGGTTGGCGACGAGGGAGAGGAAGACTCCGCCGAGGCCGGCCAGTCCGCCGGAGATGATCACGGCGATGTACTTGTACTTGTAGACGTTCACGCCGAGCGACTCGGACGCGATCGGGTTCTCGCCGCAGGAGCGCAGACGCAGACCGAACGAGGTGCGCCACAGGACCCACCAGGTGCCGGGGATCAGCGCGACGGCGATCAGGGTGAGCCAGGAGACGTCGGTGACCAGACCGCCGAGCAGACCCGCGATGTCCGAGATGAAGAACCAGCCCTTGGAGTTCAGGGTGGTGAGCCAGTCGGAGAGCCCTGGCACGGTGAACTGGCCGAGCGAGTCGACCGGCGGGGACTGCTTGGCCGAGCCGCCCTGGTGGCCGACGAAGGCGATCGGGGAGAGATAGCGGGTGATGCCGAGCGCGAGGATGTTGATGGCCACACCGGAGACGATGTGGTTGACGTTGAAGGTGACCGTGATGATCGCGTGCAGCAGGCCGCCGAGGGCGCCGCCGATGATGCCGATCATGACACCGGTCCACGGGCCCCACTGGTAGCCGGCCCAGGCGCCGAACCAGGTGCCGAGGATCATCATGCCTTCGAGGCCGATGTTGACGACGCCCGAGCGCTCGGCCCAGAGACCGCCGAGGCCCGCCAGGCCGATCGGGACGGCCAGTTCGAGCGCGGTCGACATCTGGCTGACGTTGGTGATGCCGTCGGCGCCGGTGATGATGCGGACGATCGAGGTCAGCGCCAGGGCGCCCGCGATCACCAGCAGGAGGACGGGGAGCGACATCCGGCGGCTCTTGGGAGCCGCGGGCTCCAGCGTGGGCTGGTTGACGTCGGTTGCGGTGGTCATCGGCCAGCCACCTCCTTCTCGGTGTTGTTCGGGCCGCCGAGGACGTTGCCCGCGGCGAGTTCGGCGCCGACGCGGCGCTGCTGGCGGCGCAGACCCCACTCGCGCACGGCCTCGTAGGAGACGACGACCGAGATCACGATCAGGCCCTGCATGATGACCGCGATCTCCTTGTCGTACCCGTGGAAGTCGAGCTCGGGCGAGGCCTTCTCCAGCCAGGCCCACAGCAGGGACGCGAAGGCGATGCCGACGGGGCTGTTGCGGCCGAGCAGCGCGATACCGATACCGAGGAAGCCGATGCCGGTCGGGAAGTTCAGGCTGTACGTGTGGGTGTCGCCGAGCAGGATCGGCAGACCCGCGAGGCCGGCGATGCCGCCGGAGAGGAGCATCGCGGTGAGCACCATGCGCTTGGGGTCGACACCGCTGGCCGCGGCGGCGGACTCGGAGGCGCCGGAGGCGCGCAGGTCGAAGCCGAAGCGGGTGCGGTTGAGGACGATCCAGTAGCCGATGCCGAGGACCACGGCGAGGATGACCAGGCCGTAGATCTCGCCCGCGTCACCCATGCTGAAGCCGGGGATCCAGCCGGACTTGTGCATCTCGCCGGTGGTGTTGTTGTTGCCGAGCTTGACGCCGAAGACGTCGGGCAGCCACAGGTAGGCGATGACGGAGGTCGCGATCGCGTTCAGCATGATCGTCGCGACGACCTCGCTGACCCCGCGGGTGACCTTGAGGACACCGGCGATACCGGCCCAGAACGCGCCGGTGCAGATCGCGGTCAGCATCAGCAGCGGAACCTGGAGCACGGCCGGCAGCGCGACGTGCGCGCCGACGATCGCGGCCATCATGGCGGCGAGCTGGTACTGGCCGTCGACACCGATGTTGAACAGGTTCATCCGGAAGCCGATGGCCACCGCCAGCGCCGCGATGTAGTACAGCGAGGCCTGGTTGATGATCAGGACCTGGATGTCGGAGTACGTCGCCTGCTGGAACATGATCGAGTACGGCTCGATCGGGCTCTTGCCCGAGGCGAGCAGCACGATCGACGTCAGTGCCACGGCGACGACGAGCGCGATGACCGGCCCGGCCACCCCGAGGAGGATGCGCTCCTTGTCGAACTTCTTCATCAGCGGGCCTCGTCTTCCGGGGCGTCCGCCGGGTTCTCGGCGGGCTCTTCGAGCTCGGCCGCTTCGGCGAGCTCCTCGTTCTCCAGGTGTCCGGAGGCGGCACCGGTCATGGCCGAGCCGAGTTCCTCCGGGGTGATGGTGGCCGGGTCCGCGTCCGCGACCAGCTTGCCGTTGTAGATCACCCGGAGCGTGTCGGACAGGCCGATGAGCTCGTCCAGGTCCGCGGAGATCAGCAGGACGGCGAGTCCTTCGCGGCGGGCCGCGCGGATCTGGTCCCAGATCTGGGCCTGCGCGCCGACGTCCACACCACGGGTGGGGTGGGCGGCGATCAGGAACTTCGGCTTGTGGCTCATCTCGCGGCCGACGATCAGCTTCTGCTGGTTGCCGCCGGACAGGGAGGCGGCCGTGACGTCGATGCCGGGGGTGCGCACGTCGTATTCCTCGACGATGCGGCGGGTGTCCTGCTGGGCGCCCTTGATGTCGATCCAGACACCCTTGGCGTTGGGCTTCTCGGTGACGTGGCCGAGGATGCGGTTCTCCCAGAGGGGGGCTTCCAGGAGGAGGCCGTGACGGTGCCGGTCCTCGGGGATGTAGCCGATGCCGTTCTCGCGGCGCTTGCGCGTGGACATCGCGGTGATGTCCTCGCCCGCGAAGCGGATGACACCGGAGTCGGCGCCCTTCAGACCGATCAGCGCGTCGATGAGCTCGGTCTGGCCGTTGCCCTCGACACCCGCGATGCCCATGACCTCACCGGCGTGGATGGTGAAGGAGACGTGGTCGAGCACGAGGCGTACGGCGCCGCGCTCCACCTCGTCCATGAGCAGGGCGGCGGAGCCCTTGCCCATCGACACCGAGCCCTTGGCGAAGACGACCAGGTCGTCGACCTCGATCACGGCCTGGTCGGTGACGGTCGACTCGGAGGTCTCCGGAGTGGGCAGTTCGCTGCCGACCATCAGCTCGGCGAGCTGACGGGGGGTCGTCTCGGACGGCACGGCGGTGCCGACCGTCGTACCGCGCCGGATGACCGTGATGTCGTCGGCGACCGAGAGGACCTCGCCGAGCTTGTGCGAGATGAAGATGACCGACAGGCCCTCGGCCTTGAGTTCGCGCAGGTTGTCGAAGAGTGCGTCGACCTCCTGCGGCACGAGGACGGCGGTCGGCTCGTCGAGGATCAGGATGCGGGCGCCGCGGTAGAGGACCTTGAGGATCTCCACGCGCTGCCGTTCGGCGACGCCGAGCTCCTCGACCAGGACGTCGGGGCGGACCCCGAGGCCGTAGCGGTCGGAGATCTCCACGATCTTGCGGCGGGCCTTGGCGCCGATCCCGTACAGCTTCTCGCTGCCGAGGGTGACGTTCTCCAGGACGGTGAGGTTGTCGGCCAGCATGAAGTGCTGGTGGACCATGCCGATGCCGCGGGCGATGGCGTCGCCCGGCGACGAGAAGGTGACCTGTTCGCCGTCGACGGCGATGGTGCCCTCGTCCGGCTTCTGCATGCCGTAGAGGATCTTCATCAGCGTCGACTTGCCGGCGCCGTTCTCGCCGACGAGGGCGTGCACGGTGCCCTTGCGGACGCTGAGGTGGATGTCGTGGTTGGCCACGACGCCGGGGAATCGCTTCGTGATCCCGGCGAGTTCGACGGCGGTCACCTGACCGTTGACCGCGTCGGCCGGAGGGCTGCTGGACGCGTTGATGGCGCACTCTCCTGAGGGAAAGGGGGTCGTCTACGCGCGTAGCGCCCCTACGGCAACGAAAGGGGCCACAGGCCGCGAGAACGGGATACGTGGAGCAAGACTCCTCGTATCCCGTTGAGCGGACGTAACCCCGCGGTTACCAAGCGGCTCCGGGGCAGAACGGGCGCCTCCCCGTGCCGGCCGGCACGACGACTTGCCCGAACTTCCCCGGGACCGCATTGGCTGCTCCTGAGGTACTTCTCGTCAGCTGGTCTTGACCTTGATCGCACCGCTGATGATCTTCTCCTGGGCGGCCTTGACGGCGTCCTGGATCGCGGTGTTGTTCTTGAAGGCCGGGTTGGAGTCGGCCAGGCCGACCTCACCGGACTTCAGATCGCCCCGAACGATACCGCTCTCGGGCTTGCCATCCTCGACCGACTTCGCCAGGTTGAAGACCGCCTTGGAGACATCCTTGGTCGCGGAGGTCAGGATCGAGTCCTTGTACTGGGCCAGCGCCTCCTGGAGGTACTGGTCCGAGTCGACGCCGATCGCCAGGACCTTCTTGGCGGAGGCGGCCTCGATGACACCCTGACCGGACAGACCGGCCGCGGCGTAGACGACGTCGGCCTTCTTCTCGATCTGGCCCTCGGCGGCCGTCTTGCCCTTGTCGGGGCTGGAGAAGCCACCCTCCTGGGCGGTCTGGGTCAGGTACTGCGAGAGGACCTTGACGCCCGGCTTGGTGTCCTTGACGCCCTGCTCGAAGCCCGCCTCGAACTTGTGGATCAGCGGAACGTCCACGCCGCCCACGAAGCCGACGGTGTTCGTCTTGGTCGCCTTGGCGGCGGCGACGCCGGCCAGGTAGGAGGCCTCCTGCTCGGAGAAGACCAGGTCCGCGACGTTCTTCGCCGTGACGGTGGAGTCGTCGACGATGCCGAACGTGGTGTTCGGGAACTTCTCCGCGGCGGCCTTGACGGCCGGGCCGTAGGCGTAACCGATGCCGATGACCGGGTTGAAGCCCTGCTTGGCCAGGGAGACCAGACGCTGGGTCTTGTCCGCGTCCGTCTCACCGTCGGTGGGCTCGACGTCGGCGGTCTCGTACTTGAACTCGCCCTTCGCCTTCTTCAGACCCTCGAACGCGGCGTCGTTGAAGGACTGGTCGCCCTTGCCGCCGACGTCGTACGCGATGGCGAGGCCCTTGTTGCCGCCCTTGGAGTCCGAGGAGTCCGAGGAGGTCGAGGTGCCGCCACAGGCGGACAGAGCGAGGGCGAGAGAGGCGGTCGCAGTGCCTGCGAGCGCGATGCGGGTAACCCGGCGCATTACATGTGCTCCTGTCGTTCAGCGCCTGACGGTTCAGCTTCGGCGCTGGCTTCGCCGCAGATTAACGCGCGTAGACCAACTAGAAAACCCCTTCTGTCCACCTTGTTATCCGGCTGTGCTCGACGCCACGTGTCCAGGGGCCCCGCACATGCCGATCGCAAAGGAAAAAGGACGCAGGGTGATCTTGAGGGCGGACAGCGGAACGGGCGGGCCCCTGGGGGGCCCGCCCGTTCCGCGGTACTTCGATCGTGTTCGCCCGCCCGGTGGGGCGGAGGCGGGCCGGAGCCCGTCGCGGTCACCCGCCGTTCACGCGACTACGAGGTCTTGACCTTGATGTCGCCGGCGATGATGGCGGCCTTCGCCTTGGCCACGGCGTCGTTCAGGCCGGCGATCTCGCCCATCTTCGGGTTGCTGTCGGCGAGGCCGACACCGTTGACCTTGAGGTCGAAGGTCTGCGTGCCCGTCAGCGGCTTGCCGTCGTGGACCGACTTCGACAGCGTGTAGACCGCGCCGCCGACGTCCTTGAGCGCGGAGGTCAGGATCTTGTCCTTGTACGCCGCCAGCGCTTCCTGCTTGTACTGGTCGGAGTCGACGCCGATCGCCCACACGCCCGCCTTGGAGGCGGCCTCGATGACACCCTGACCGGAGAGACCGGCGGCGGCGTACAGGACGTCGGCGCCCTTCTCGATCTGGCCCTCGGCGGCGGCCTTGCCCTTGTCGGGGCTGGAGAAGCCACCCTCGGCGGCGGTCTGCGTCAGGTACTGCGAGAGGACCTTCACGCCGGGCTTGGTGTCCTTGACACCCTGCGTGTAGCCGGCCTCGAACTTGTGGATCAGCGGAACGTCCACACCACCGATGAAGCCGACCGTGTTGCTCTTGGTGGCCTTGGCGGCGGCGACACCGGCGAGGTAGGAGGACTCCTGCTCGGCGAAGACCAGGGAGGCGACGTTCTTGCCGTTGACGACCGAGTCGACGATGCCGAAGGTCGTCTTCGGGAACTTCGCGGCGGCCTTCTCCAGCGCGGGGCCGTAGGCGAAGCCGATGCCGATGACCGGGTTGTAGCCCTGCTTGGCGAGGGACTCCAGGCGCTGCTGCTTGTCGGCGTCGGTCTCGTTGTCGGTGGGCTCGACGTCGGCCGTCTGGTAGCCGAACTCCTTCTTCGCCTTCTCCAGACCCGCGAACGCGGCGTCGTTGAACGACTGGTCGCCCTTGCCGCCGACGTCGTACGCGATGGCGAGGCCCTTGCCGCCACCGCTCTCGCTGCTGTTGCTGCTGCTGTTGCTGTCGCTGCTGGTACCGCCGCAGGCGGTGGCGGCGAGTGCGAGCGACGCGACCCCCACCGCGATGCGGGTCAGGCTGGCAATCCGACGCATCTGAAGCTCCCCATTCTCCAAAGCCCCGCAGTGGGTGCTGAGTTCGGCGCACATTAACGCGCGTAGACCGTCCAGGGAACGGGGTTCCGCCTGGCCGTTATCCATTCGTGCCGATGGCCGGTTACGTCCTTGTGAACCATGCGGCCGAAAGGCGTGTTCGGGGACGCAGTGACCATCACGGACCTCACGCGGCGAATCCGGGGAACGGGCCCCGCGTGACGGAGGGGGTGGTCGCTGCTCCACAAAGTGACTGTTGTCGTAGAACTGCGACCACGCTACTGCGGGGGCGTGGGGGGCGCGACCGGAGTTCACCCGGCCGTGTCCGTCGCCTGTTCGGGGTCCCGTGAGGGGTGCTCCGGCGGGCCCCGGGAGGGAGTTGGCCCGGGGCCCCGGGAGGGGCTGGGCCGGTGGCGGTGGACCTAGGACGGGTCCAGGAGGGCCGCGGCGGTGAACATCTCGACGCCGACCGTGATCGCGTGCTCGTCGGCGTCGAAGTCGCCCCGGTGCAGATCGCGGGTGGTGCGGTCGCCGGGGCGGCGCACCCCGAGCCGGGCCATCGCGCCGGGCACGTGCTCCAGGTACCAGGAGAAGTCCTCGCCGCCGAGGCTCTGCTCGGTGTCCTCGATGGACTGGGCGCCGCGCCGGGCGGTCATGGCCTCGCGGAGCAGTTCGGTGACGCCCGGGTCGTTGACGACCGGCGGGACGCCCCGGATGTAGTTGATCTCGGACTTGGCGCGGTAGAGGTTCGCGATCTCGTCGATGGCCGCGTGGACGAGGTCGGGCGCGGCCCGCCAGGCGTCGAGGTCCAGGCAGCGGATCGTCCCCGACAGTTCGGCGTGCTGGGGGATCACGTTGCAGGCGTGGCCCGACTCGATGCGTCCCCAGGTCACCGCGAGCCCGCTGCGGGCGTCCACGCGCCGGGCGACGAGGGCCGGCACGTCGGTGACGACCCGCGCGGCGGCCGTGACGAGGTCGGTGGTGAGGTGGGGGCGGGCGGTGTGGCCGCCCGCGCCGTCGAGCGCGACTTCGAGCCGGTCGCACGCCGAGGTGATGGCGCCGTGCCGCAGTCCGATGCGCCCCGCGTCGACCCTCGGGTCGCAGTGCACGCCGACGATCCGCCCGACGCCTTCGAGCACGCCCGACTCGATCGCGTCCGGGGCGCCGCCGGGCAGGACCTCCTCGGCGGGCTGGAAGATCAGCCGGACACGCCGGGGCAGCAGGCCCTTCGCGTGCAGGTCGGCGAGGACGAGACCGGCGCCGAGCACGACCGTGGTGTGGACGTCGTGGCCGCAGGCGTGGGCGCGGTCCGGCACCGTCGAGCGGTACGCGCAGTCACTCTTCGTGTCCGGGATCGGCAGCGCGTCGATGTCGGCGCGCAGGGCCAGCATGGGGCGTACGTCGTCGGCGTCCCCGATGTCACAGATGAGGCCGGTCCCGATGGACAGGACCCGCGGCTCGAGGCCCGCCTGCTCCAGGCGTGCCTTGATCGCCGCGGTGGTGCGGAACTCCTGGTTGCCGAGCTCCGGGTGCATGTGCAAGTCGCGGCGGAACGCGACGAGTTCGGCGCGCAGTGCCTCGGGCAGCGCGCCCGGGAGCAGCGGCTCCCCGGGGAGATCGGCCTCGGACTCTCGGGACATCAGTTGGTTCACCCTTTGAAGGGTAGGACGATCGGGCGGCCAACTAACCCACGATCAACAAAAGTTCAGCCCGTTAGGGGAAGAAAATCTGGCCGCGCGGCGCATGGTCGGCTACGAGGATGGGTAAACTCGCCCGGCTCTTCGGGCGTTTGGATCTTGAACGGGTGCGGTGACCGGCTGTGATCCGACTCGTCGGCGGCGTCCGCCGATGTGCACCGGGGAAGGCCCGGGGTTCCCGGGCTCGTTCCCCTTCATCGTCTCCACGGTCTCACACCGAAGCCCCCGGATCCCGGCGAGGCCACCGTCTCCGGCCCTTTTCGCGTCACGTTCCGTCATGAGGGTGCGCTCGGGGCGGGGGCGGGGGTGGGTGGGGGCCCGTTCGGCGCCGGGTGCTGCCCCGCGTCTGCGGGGGTGGGACCGACCCGCTCGGCGGACGTGGGCCGACCCGTCTCGGCGCGGGTGGTGCGACGCGGGCGCATGGGGGCGTGCGGGCCCGCACGGGTGCGGGCGGGGCGGGCGCGCCCGCCAAGGCGCGGGCGGGGCAGGCGGACCGCCTGGTCCGGCGTGGCGCGGGAGGGGGCGGTGCGGCCAGCCCGGCGCGGCGCGGGCGACACCGGCGCGGCGCCGGTCGGTCCGGGCGCCCCGATCTGGCCCGGGGTCGGTGCGGGCAACCCGGCCCGGCGCGGTGCGGGCGACTCCGGCCCGGCCCGGAGCGGGCGGGGTCGGTGCGGGCCGTCCGGCTCGGACCGCTCGGCACGGGCCAGCTCGGCAGGGTCGGCGCAGGGGGCCCGACACCCAGGCCGGCGCGATTGCGGGCAGCCCGGAGCGGCGCCGGTCGGTCCTGGCGCGCTGACCTGGCCCGGGGTCGGCACGGGGCAGGCGACCCGGTGCGGCGCAGGCGCGGACGGTGCGGGCGACCCGACCCGGCGCGGACAGCCCGGCGCGGCGCGGACAGCCCGGGCACGGGTGACCCGGTGCGGCGCGGGCGCCCACGGTGCAGGCGACCCGACCCGACCCGGCCTGACGGTGCGGGGCGGACGCCCGGCGCGGACAGCCCGACGGGGACGGCCCGGGCAGCTCGGAGACCGGCGGCCCGGCGTGGCGGGGCGGTGCAGGGGCCCGGTGTGGCGTGGGGGCGGTGTGGGGGGCTCGGCGGCGGGGCGTGGGTGTCGGGGGCTCAGCCGAAGCGGCCCGCTACGTAGTCCGCGGTGCGCTGGTCCTTCGGGGTGCCGAAGATGTCGGTGGTGGGGCCGTGCTCGACGATGGCGCCCGGGGTGCCCTGCTCGGCGAGGAAGAACGCGCACTGGTGCGAGACGCGCGCCGCCTGCTGCATGTTGTGGGTGACGATGACGACGGTCACCTGTCCGGCGAGTTCGTGGATGGTCTCCTCGACACGCCGGGTCGAGGTCGGGTCGAGCGCCGAGCACGGCTCGTCCATGAGCAGGACCCGGGGCCGTACGGCGAGAGCGCGGGCGATGCACAAGCGCTGCTGCTGGCCTCCGGAGAGCGCGCCGCCGGGCTGCCGCAGCCGGTCCCGGACCTCCTTCCACAGACCCGCCCGGGTCAGGCTCTCCTCGACCAGCTCGTCCTTCTCGCGGCGCCCCGCGCGGGTGCCGGTCAGGCGCAGGCCGGCGACCACGTTGTCGTAGATCGACATGGCCGGGAACGGGTTCGGCTTCTGGAAGACCATGCCGATCCGGCGCCGGGCCTCGGTCAGCCGCCGCTCGGGGGCGTAGATGTCCTCGCCGTCGAAGAGCACCTCGCCGGCCATCGCGGCGGAGGGGATCAGCTCGTGCATCCGGTTGAGGGTGCGCAGGAAGGTCGACTTGCCGCAGCCGGACGGGCCGATCAGGGCGGTGACCTGTCCGGCGGGCATGGTCAGGGAGACCCGCTCCAGCACCAGGTGGCTGCCGAACCAGGCCGACACCTCGCGCGCGTCGAGTTCGGCGGGGGCCGCGCCATGGCGGGTCCGGAGGGTCCCGTCCGACGGGACAGGCGGCAGGGCGACGGTGTCGACCACGGTGCCCGGGTCGATGACGGCGGTGGCGGCGGGCGCGGCACGGCCGGTACCGGCGGTGGCCGCCGGGACGCTGTCGGTCGGGGCGGTCTCGTTCGCGGCGCTGTCACGCGCGGCGGTCGCATCGGTCACGTCGGGCACCTCATGGCGAATTCGGGCCGGGCTCGGCTCGGCGGGGTGGGTCGGGGCCGGGGTGACCCGGTCGGGCGAGTCGGGCTCGGCCGGTCGGGCGGGTTCCGGTGGTCGGGGCGTCGGGGCGTCGGGGCTGTGGACGGTCAGGTCAGGTTGGGGAGGAGTTCCGTGACCCGGGTCGCCACCTGGAGGCCGAGGACGGCGACGACCGGGGCGAACACGATCCAGGTCTGGTGTCGGCCCCAGCGGTGCCAGGCCCACACGGCGGCGACGGCCGCGAGGACCAGCGCCTGGAGCCACATCACCAGCGGCCACGGCACTCCCCCGGGCCGGGCCAGCGGCTGTTCGGCCTCGGGCAGCGTGCCGGAGCGGATGACGGCGGCCGGGGTCTGCGCCGGCGCGGAGACCAGCTCGGCGTCGACCCGCAGCACCCCGCCGGGCATGAAGTCCGCTCCGGTGGCCGTGAGGAGGACCATGCGGCCCTTGCCGGCGTCGAGCGGAGCGGGCGCGGGATCGCCGGCGCGCCGGACGCCGAAGACCCGGTACGTGGCCTTGCCCTGGCCGGTGGTCACGGTGAACGTGTCGCCGGCGGCGAGGTCGCCGAGGCGTCCGAAGGGACCCCCGTACGCGGCGGCGCGGCCCATCAGCACGCTGGTGCCGGCCTGCCCCGGCATCGGGGTGTCCCGGCGGTGGCCGGGTCCGTCCTTCATGACGCCGGAGTCGGTGCCCTCCAGGACCACCTGGCGCACGTGCAGGGCGGGGATGTCGACGATCGCGACCGGGGTGCCCGGGGCGAGCAGGGCGCCCTCCTGGTCGGTCTGGGCCACCGGGGCTGTCCCCAGGGCCAGTTGGGCGCGCAGGGAGTCGTACGCGGAGTGCTGCGCGGCGCGTTCCTGGAAGCCGCTGAGGAACAGCACCTGGGCGGTGAGGCCGAGCAGCAGGGCCGCGACGGTGAGCAGACCGCCGCGGGCGAGATGCCGGACGGCGGTGACGCCTCGAACGCCCGGCCGCGGCAGGGGCGTTGCGAGCGTGGTCTGTACGGCGACCGTCACGGCGGCGCGTCTCCTTCACTCAACTCAGGGAACGGGTGGGGCGGGTGGGACGGGAGAGGCCCCGCCGGGAGCGTCCTGCTGGGCGCCCCCGGCGGGCGGGTGGTGCTACAGGCCGCGGATCAGGTGGACTTGATCCGGAAGTCGGCGCCGTTCTTCGAGTTCACCGTGGTGGAACCCACGTACCAGGCGTGCATGGTGTGGGTGCCGCGGGACAGCTTGGGCAGCTTGACGGTCACGGTGCCGCCGCTCAGGGTGCCGGTGGCGATGACGTGCGAGCCTTCGTAGATCCGGACCGTGCCGGTCGGCGTGGTGCCGGTCGCGGTGACCTTGATGGTGACCTTGGCCTGCGAGAGGTGGCTGATGGAGGCCGGAGCGGTGGTGGTGACGCTCGGGGCCGCCTTCGAGACGGTCAGCGAGGCGGTCCCGTTGGACGTCAGCAGCTTGCTGTTGCCGCCGTAGGACACCGTGAGGCTGTGCGTGGCGACCTTCAGGTGGCTGGACAGGCTGACGGAGACCTTGCCGGTGCTGTCCAGGGTGCCGGTGCCGAGGGTGGTGGTGCCCTCCTTGACGGTGACCGTGCCGGTCGGGACCACGCCGTGCGTGCCGGTGACCGTGACGGCGACCTTCGGGGTCTTGCCGTACGCGGTCGTCGCGGTGGTCGCCTTCAGGGTGGTCGTGTACTTGATGTCGCCGGTCCAGGAGGCGGCGGCGCCGCTGCCGTTGAGGTTGGCGGCGGAGACCGTGGCCGTGTAGTGACCGAGGGCCAGACCGCTGAAGGTGTACGACCTGGTGGTGGCCGGGACGTCCTTGACGGACACGACGGCGCCGTCCGAACCGGTCAGGGTCACGCGGTAGTCGGTGACGGGGAGACCGGTGGCGGCCGGGGCGGTCCAGTTCAGCTTGACGCTGCCGTCGCCGCGGGTGCCGCTCACGGTCGGCGCGGCCGGCGTGGCGGCGTCGACGCCGGACTCCTCCAGGCCGCCGAGCTTGGCGTGCTTGGCGAGGTTGACCGAGCCGTTGTAGGACTCGTTCACGAAGCCGAACTTGGCGATGACGCCCTCGGCGGCATCGGAGGCGAGGCCCGCCTCGTGCGAGCCGCTGGTGACGAAGACGTCGTAGAGGTCCTTGTCGAAGAAGATGCTGGTCGGGTCGATGGCCCGGCTCGGCACGACGTTGTAGACGTCACGGCCGAAGGTGGCGTTCTCGTAGTAGGCGCCGACCGGGGCGAGCTTGCCGTTCACGGTGGCGATCGGGGTGGTGGCGCCGGTGTCGCCGGGAAGCTGCACGGCCGCCAGGTGGGCGCCGGCGGCGGCCGCGGTGGTGCTGAAGTCCGGGGAGATGCCGTTGTTCTGGGCGATCCAGCTTCCCACCGAGAACGGGACGAGCGCGCCGTCCGCGTCGAGGGCGCCGTTGGCCTGGTTCTCCTGGACGGTCGCGACGGTCGGGGAGAGCGTGGCGTCGGTGAGGCCGATGGCGCCGAGGAAGAACTTGCGGGTGCCGGAGCCGCTCTGCGGGATCTTCGGGTGCACGGTCTGGCCGTTGACCTCGGTCAGCGTGCCCGAGTAGATGTCGTGGAGCTGGTCGACGGTCAGCGTGTTGAGGGCCGAGCCGCGCACCGCGACGCCCACGGCGTCCCGCGCGAACGGGATGTAGGTGAAGGCGGTGCCGGAGGTGCTCGGGCCGCTGGAGGAGCGGGCGAAGTCGACCTGGCCCTTGATGGAGACGCCCGAGCTGTCGGGGAACTTGTCGCCGGTCAGCGACATGCTGAGGGCGAGGCGGCCCTTGCCGGAGCCGTTCGGGCGCTGGAAGGTCGGGCCGCCCGTGCGGGTCTGGATGTTCGAGGTGGTCGAGCCGGTGCCGGGCTCGATCGCGTCGTACGAGGCGATGCCCGCGCCGGTGGCCGACTTCACGGCGGTGGCCGTGTAGGAGTTGCCGTTGACGGTGTCGCCGGCCAGGGCGTTGAGCACGTCCTGGGTGGTGTCCGAGCCCACGCCGACCAGGGTGCGGAAGGTTCCGGCGGGAGTGGGGTCGGCGGACGCCGGGCTCGCCAGAGCCAGCGTGCCGGACACCACGGCGGCGGCGACCATGGCCGCCGAGAGGCGCGTCGTGCGCATTGAGAGTCTCCAGAGGGTGTGCGACGTGACGTCGGTCGGATCTGGCAGGGTGGTACGGGCCGTCCGCCCCGACTGCCTTTCGGGGCGGGCGGCCGTCTGTGGGGAGCGGGGCCCGGCGGGCCCGCGCTCCGGTGGTTCAGCTCCGGCCCGGGGGCAGCCGTCGGCGCAGCCACTCGGGCAGGGAGACCGCGGGGACGGTCACCGCCCGGCCGCCGGGCAGCGGGATGCGCAGCGGCAGGGTGAGCCTGCGGCCGCCGGCGAACGGCGCGCCGATGCCGGCGACGGCGCCGAGCGCGGCTCCGACCGGGACGGCGTACCGCAGGGAGTTGGCCGGGTCGTCGGGCGTGGTGCCCAGCGCGGTGGTCTGTACGGCCTTGCCGCCGTCGTAGGACGGTGCGGCGCTCGGCTTCGTGCTCGTGCCGGCGCTCGGTGTGGCGCCGTTGCCGCCGCTGTCGCCGCCCGCGGCGCCGCCCGTGGAGCCGCCCGTGCCGGTGTCGTCGGTGCCGCCGCCGGCGCCGCCGGCCGCCGCGGAGTCGCTGCCGCCCGTGGAGCCGCCGCTCGAGCCGCCGGTGGAACCGGAGCCGCCGGAGTCGCCGGAGGGTGTCGGGGAGGGGCCCTTGTAGTCGACGAGGGCGTCGGCGGCCGTGGTCGCCTTGGTGCGCAGGGCGGCGGAGAGCGGGGCGTACCCGGCCGGGAGCAGGCCCGGGTCGGCGCCGCTGGTCTGTCCGTCACCGACCGCGTACCGCAGCAGGCGCGCGTAGTCCTTGCGGGCGGCCGCGTCGATCCCGGCCGGCCTGACCGCCGCGTAGACGAGCTGGGCGAGCGGGTAGGCGCCCTCGGCGTCGGCCGTGGCCGGGGTGATCTCGGGAGCTCCGGTGCCGGTCAGGCCGGCGGCCGCCGCGGTCAGGGACGAGGCCGAGGCGCCGACGAACGCGCCGGAGGTGTTGCGCAGCCGGGCGGTCTGGAGGCCGTAGCGGGCGGCGGAGGCCGCGTCGGTGACGGTGATGACGAACCGGGAGCCGACGGTCTGGGGGCCGGGACTCTTGAAGGCCGGCGGGTTGGCGAGCGCGTCCCAGCTCGACTTCCAGAGGGTGTCGGCGCGCCGGGTGTGCAGCGCGCCGGAGTGCATGTCCTCGACGTAGGGGTGGAAGTCGGTCATGCACTGCTTGACGGTGGCGTCGGTGCCCGGCGGGATCGTGCACCAGGGGTCGCTCTTGGGGTAGTCGTCCGCGCTCGCGGGGTCGAAGGCGACTCCGGTCGGGTTCCGGGACGCGGTGGTGCTGTAGTACGGGTTGACCTTGGTGCCCCAGGAGTCGACGTCACCGGCCAGGAAGCCGCGGGCGTCCTTGTCGGCGAGGATCCACTGCCACAGGGCGCGGGCGGAGTCGCTGTGTCCGAGCGAGGTGATCAGGTCGGTGTCGGTGGACGGGGTCTCGGAGACCGACAGGTCCGCGAACTCGGGGTTCAGCGAGATGAACTCGGGGTCGCTCGCGAGGCCCGCGGGATTGCCCTTGGCCCAGTCGTAGCCGGTGGCCGACGCGTCGCCGAGGACGGCTCCCCAGGGCGAGTTGCGGTACGACTCGGTGAGCAGTTTGGCGACCAGCCGCGCGTTGAGGTCGATGGACTCGACCTTGGTTCCCGCGAGCTTGCGGACGGAGTCCGGCGCGCCCGCCTTGGGTCTGCGTTCGACGGTGAAGCCGATGACGGTTCCGGAGAGCGCGACGGGCGCGTACACGGTCGGGTCGGAGGGTGCCGTGGTCCCCGTGTCGGCTCCGAGGGCGCGGGTGGTGAAGGCGAGTCCGGAGGCGCCGTCGGCGGTGAGGCGGGCGCGGGTGTCCGGCTCGCCGAGCTCCGTGTAGCCGTAGACCGTGCCCGTCGGGCACAGGGCCGCCTGCCAGCTCGTCATGGCGTCGGCCGCGAGTTCACTGCCGGTGGTGGCGCGCTCGTCGGCGCCGAGGGCGCAGTTGGTGCCGACGGAGTTGAAGCCGAGCGGGATCGCCACGCGGTTCTTCCAGTTGGTGGAGGAGACCGGGGAGCCGGCGTTGACCTGGCTGTGGTCGGCGTAGGGGCTGCCGTCCAGGTCGAGGTGGCCCTGCGGGACGATGACCAGCCAGCAGGAGCGGGGCCTGGTGCCCCCGTTGACGGTGACCGGCACACCGCAGCCCAGGTGCGGGGCCTCGTTGGCGGTCTGGACCTCGAAGTACTCCTTGCCGGTGCCGTCGGCGCCGGTGCGGGCGAAGTCGACCTCGTTGGTGGTGTTGCGGTTGAAGAAGGCGTTGTTCTGGGTGCCGGAGGTGATCACCGTGCCGTCGACGGACTTGAAGGGCACCTCGCCCGGCGCGTTGGGGTTGGCGGCCCCGTACCGGTCGTCCTGGCCGTAGTTGGCGGGGTCGGCGCTGTAGAAGACCTTGCGGGTGTCGTCGTAGTCGTTGCCGGGCCAGCTCCCGCGGTCGGTGGTCGGCGAGGCGCCGTACTGGCACTGGGTGCGCGAGGGGCCGGGGTTGGACGGCACCGTGCCGTCGTCGTCGCCCCAGCACTGCATGATCTGCACGAAGTCGGTGTTGAACAACGTGCCGGCGAACGTGGTCGGGGTGCCGCCGGACCAGGAGACCGTGACCGCCTGACTGGTCAGGTGGGTGGTCTGGTCGACGGTGAACCTCATGTCCTTGAACTCGCCGCGGCCGGAGACCGTGACGGCCGAGGCGCCGGTCGCGGTGCCCGCCGCGGAAGCGGGTGCCGCGGCCTGGGCCACGCCGAGTCCGGCGAGGGCGCCGGCGGCCGCGCCCGCGACGACGCGCAGGAGCAGCCGGCGCACGCGGAGCATCGCGCTCCCGCGCGTCCGCGGGCCCGTGCCCGCCGCCCGCGCGCCGCCGGGCCCGGTGCCATCCGCTCCGGAGGTACGCGAGTCGGTGGTCCGCGCTCCGGTGGTACGGGAGTCGGTGACGCGTGCTCCGGTGGTACGGGAGCCGGTGATGCGGCGTCTCATCGCTTCTGCTCCTCTCCGGAGTCCTTGCCGGCGCCGCGCGCGGCGATCGCCCGGGACACCACGGAGGGCAGCAGGACGAGGCCGAGGACGAGGAAGGCGGCGATCAGCATGAGCGTCTGGGTGCTGGACCAGCCCTGGCTGCCGGACACGGAGACCGGCTGGGCGAGCGCGATGGTGTCCGCCGCCGCTCCGTTCCCGCCACTGCCGCCCGAGGAGCCGTTCCCCGAACCGCCGCCCGAGCCGGGCGAGAGCGTCTGACCGGTGTCCGGGTCGACGACCGGTTCGGCGCTGCCGCCGGTCCCGCCTCCCGCGGCCGACCCGCCGCCGCCCGAACCCCCGTCGGCGCTGCCGCCGCCGGTGCTCCCCGCGGTGGAACCGCCCGAGCCGGAACCGCCCGAGGCCGAACCGCCGCTCGCGCTGCCGCCCGTGGAGCCCGAACCGCCCGAGCCGCCGCCCGACTTGGCGCCACCGCTGCCGGTGGTGCAGGGCGCGGCGCCCTTCTTGTCGCAGGCGGCCGGGTAGGGGGCGGTGTCGGCGAGCTTGTTGTGCCCGTCGCTGGAGAAGGTCGGGTTGTTGCAGCCCTTGATGTTGATGCTCTGGGCCTGCACGCCCGGGATGCGGCGGATCTGGTCGAAGCCCGCCTTGACCAGGTTGATCGGCAGCGGCGAGTAGCCGAGCGAGGGCGCCTGTTGCTGGCCCTGGCACATGAAGTAGTACGAGAACGCGCCGAGCGTCTTGCCCTTGGCCTTGGTGAAGGTGCCCTGCACCTTCAGCGGCAGGATCATGTACGAGTAGCTGGACAGCGGGTAGTTGCGTCGGTCGGAGTCGTTGTAGACGCCTTCGAGCTTCTGGGTCAGGTAGTCCGCGGAGTTCCGGTCGGTGTTGATCTTCGCCTTGAGCAGCGAGACCGCGACGTTCTGCGGGGTCGGCTCGGTGTAGTAGCCGGAGTGGTTGAGGACCTTGGCGACCGGATAGTGCGCGTTCAGGGCGTACGAGTAGTTGACGTACCCGATCGCGCCCTCGCCGTAGTTCTGGGCGACGTAGCCCGCGACGCCGAGGTCGCCGGACTGGGCGATCATCCCGGAGACGGTCGGGTAGTACGAGGTCTGCCCGCAGGCCCCGGAGCGGCCGACCCTGCGGCAGTAGGCCTGCCACAGCGACTTGTGCTGGTTGGCCATCCACATCGTGAACTGGGCGGTGGAGCCCGAGCCGTCGGAGCGTACGACGGGGACGATGGTGCGGTGCGGGAGCTGGATCCCCGGGTTGTCGGCCTTGATGACCGGGTCGTCCCAGGTCTTGACCGCGCCGGTGAAGATCTTGGTGACCACGTCGCCGGACAGGCGCAGGTTGGTGACCCGCTTGCCGTTGACGGTCAGGTGGTACATGAAGACGGTGCCGCCGGCCACGATCGGCATGTAGGCGTACGACCCGGACGCGGGCCGCTCGGCGGCCGAACCGTCGGTCGGATGCGTCTGGAACGGGATGTCCGAGACCGCGAAGTCGACGGTGCCGCTGAGGAACTGACGGCGGCCGTCGGAGGATCCGGTGCCGGCGTAGCTGATCCGCATGCCGTACTGGTTGACGGCGCGTCGCCATTCGTCGACGGCGTTCTCGGCCCAGGTGGAACCGGCGCCGGATATGGGCGTGTAGCTCTCCGCCGCGGCGGGGGCCGCCAGCGGACCGGCCAGCAGCGCGGCGATCACGCCGAGCAGCGCGCCGAGCGTCCCGAGTGCCCGAAGGCGCCCGAGGGCGGTGTGGAGGTGGCTGCGCATCAGTCGGTCTCTCCGGTGGCGGGTGCGGACGGGGCGGTGGCGGGGTGCGGTTCCCCAGGGGTCTCGAACAGGGACAGGCCGGGCGCGTGCAGGTCCTCGAACCGCTCGACGTCCTTGCGCGAGGCGCGTGCGGTGCGGCGGGCCTGCCGCTTGGTCTGGTGGCCGGGGCCGCGTCCGCCGATGACCCGGGCGATGACGAACAGCACCAGGACGAGGGCCATGAGGACGGCGGCGGCGCCGAAGCCGCGGGCGATGTAGGCGGGCTCGGGCGACTTGACGAAGTTGAAGACCGCGAGCGGGAGCGAGACCATCGGCCCGCTCGTCGCGTCCGCGTTGAGCGCGGTCGTGAAGCCGGCGGTGAGCAGGACGGGCGAGGTCTCGCCGATCCCTCGGGCGGTGCCGAGGATGACGGCGGTGGCGAGGCCGGAGCGGGCGGTGGGCAGCACGACGTGCCACACCGTGCGCCAGCGCGGCGCGCCGAGCGCCTCCGCGGCCTCGGTGAGGTTGCCGGGCACCAGGCGCAGCACCACGTCGGAGGCCCGGATCACGATCGGCAGCATCATCACGCTGATCGCGAAGCCGGCCGCGAGTCCCGACTTCTGCATGCCGAGGCCGAGGATCCAGGTGGCGTACACCATCAGGCCGGCGACGATCGAGGGCAGCGCGGTCATCGCCTCGACGATGGTGCGGACGAACCGGGAGAACCGGCCCGGGATCTGGTTCAGATAGACGGCGCAGGCGAGGCCCAGCGGCACGGTGATCACCAGCGCGATGGCGATCATGGTGAGGGTGCCGAGCATCGCGTGGGCGATGCCGCCGTGGGTGAGCGGGTCGAGGGGGCCCGCCGCCTGCATGTCCTGGGTGAAGAAGTTGGCGTGCGGCAGGGCCTCGCGGCCGCGCCAGGCGGTGAAGCCGACGACCATGAACAGGCCGGAGAAGAGCAGCGTGGCCGCCGTCCACAGCACGACCGTCATGACCCGGTCGCGTACGGCCTGGCCGTCCTCGTCGAGCCCGGTGAGCACCGCGTAGATCGCCAGGAAGACGAGGTAGGCGGTGACGGCGAAGCCGAGCGCGCCCGAGAACGGGGCGAGTTGGCCGAACAGCAGCACGGTGACGCAGAGTCCGGAGGCGGCGGCGCCGCACAGGGACAGCACTCCGGTGCGGGTGACGCCGCCGATGCGGCGCGGCCGCGGCGGCTGCGGCTCGTGCTCGACCACGGGGTCGGGGTCCGCGGGAACCGTGGCCCGCACGGGGGTCGGGGTGGTCTCTTGGATGACGGTCATCTCATGCCTCGCTCTGCGCGCCGGAGCGGCTGCGGGCCACCACGGTGGAGGCGGTGAAGTTGACCGCCAGGGTGAGCAGGAACAGCGCCAGGCCCGCCGCCATCAGCGCCGACATGCCGAAGTCGGAGGCGTCGCCGTAGTGCAGGGCGATCAGCGAGGACACCGAGTTGGAGCCGGTCTGCAGGATGTGCGGCTGGATCACGAAGACCGGCGAGATGATCAGGTAGACCGCGATGGTCTCGCCGAGCGCCCGGCCGAGCCCGAGCATGGTGCCGCCGATCATGCCGCCCTTGCCGTACGGCAGGACGACCGAGCGGATCATGCCCCAGCGGGTCGCGCCGAGCGCGTAGGCGCCCTCGCGTTCGCCGGCCGGGGCCTGCGAGAAGACCTCGCGCATCACGGAGCACTGGATGGGGGCGACCATCAGGGCGACGACGATCCCGGCGACGAAGGTGGACGCGGTGAACACGCTCTCGGTGGCGAGCGGTTCGCCCGGCTGGGTGCCGTCCACCTTGAACAGGGGGATCCAGCCCAGCCATTCGGACAGCCAGCGCGACAGGCCGATGACGTGCTGCTGGAGGAAGAACAGTCCCCACAGTCCGTAGACCACCGAGGGGACGGCCGCCATCAGGTCGACCATGGTCACCAGGGTGCGGCGCAGCCTGCGCGGGGCGATGTCGGAGATGAACAGCGCGGTCCCGACGGCCAGCGGTACGGAGATCACCACCGCGACGAGCGCGATGAGGACGGTGCCGGTGAGGACGGCCGCGATGCCGAAGTTGTGGACGTCCGGCTGCCATGCGGCGGTGGTGAGGAAGGCGAAGCCCCGGGCGCGCAGCGCCTGACCGGCCCTCAGCAGGAGGAAGAGTCCGACCCCCGCCATGATGGCCAGGACGGCGATGCCGGTGGCGGTGAGCTGGTGGCGGAAGACGCGGTCACCGAGCCCGCGGGCCGCGTTGAGCCGCCGCGGAACGAGCACGTGGCTCTCCGCCTCGGACCATGGTCCCCCCGACCTCGTTCCGCCCGACCCCGTTCCGGCCGCTTCCGGCCCGGCCGGCTTCTCGAACGACTCGGCTCCGAACGCAGCCGGTCCAGCCGGCTCCGGTCTGTCGGACGTCGGTTCCTCGGACGTCGACTCCTCGGACTCGGATCCCCCGGGCTCTGCTCTTCCGGACTCCGGTCTGTCGGACTCCTCTTGCGCGGACGCCACCTGCTGCCCCCCACTCCGGAAACGGAACCCCCGCGCGACCGACGGCCGGTACCGCGCGCTGCGATTCAATGGCCGGATCGTGTCGCCCCAACGCGCGCGTTGTGGAGGACTGGTGAACACCACACGACTGTTCGGTGCGTTCGCCGTGGAGGATGGACGGAGCGCGGTCCTGATGATCCGCGTAGATCGCGGTATGGACCAACGGAAGAGCCCGGCGCGGTACGCCGGGCTCTGGACGCCTGAAGTTGCTTGTGGCTTGAACTAGATGGTGGACACCGCCGAGAGACGGTGCACGTCCCGGGCGGTCCCGGTGACCCCGGACAGGAAGCCCTGGGCCCGTGGCGAGGCGTTCTCCGTCAGCCAGGCCGGGTCGATGTCGCAGACCGCGACCCGCACCTCGGTGCCGGCCAGGGCGAGCGGCAGCGTGTGGACGACCGTGGACGGGAAGCTCAGGATCGTGCGGCCTATGGGGCCGCGCCGGGCGATCAGTTCGAGCGGCAGGTCGGGACGGACGATCTCCAGGCCCGTCTCGACGGCCAGCCGGTGCAGTTTGTCCGCGCTCTCGCGGCGGTGCGCGAAGTAGCGGGTCGCGCCGTGCGCCTTGGCGAGCGAGCGGACCGCGTCCAGGTAGCGGTCCGGGTCGACCACGCCCGTCTCGACGAGCGAGGTGCCGACCAGGTCCGCGCCCTTGGTCAGGCGCGGCGGCCCGAACCGGGAGCGGGTCCAGGAGAAGTCGTTGGCGGTGATGGTGACACCGTCCGGTGCCGATTCGATCGGCATCGAGGAGAAGACCTCGACCGTACGGCGTTCGCTGGGCGTCAGCCGGCGGCGGGCCGAGGCGGACACGGGGGCGAAGAGCACGTCCCGCGGGCCGGGGCGGCCGCCGCGCCGGTGCCAGCGCACCAGGCGTTCACCGCGGGCGAGCTGGGCGACGAACTCCATCGTCGCCGTGCCGTCGTCGACCACGACCAGGTCACGCGCCCTGGTGATGGTCAGCAGAAGCTGCACGTAGCGGGAGAACGGGTCCCCCATGACGATCCGCCGGGCCCGGCGCAGCAGCGGCGCCAGCCCCCCGATGGTGTGGAAGGGGGCCGTGGTGCCGCCACGCGCCTCCTCCCAGCGGACCGCGTGACCCTCGTCGCGGGCCAGTTCCGCCATCCGGCGGAGCTGGCCGCGTGTCATCGGGTCGTTGGGAGACAGGACGACGAGGGTGAGCCCCGCGCCGGGCGCCGCGCCGTTGTGGGCATGCGCGTGCGCCCATTCCAGCACGTTCAGGAGCTGTACCGGACTCTCGACGAAGGCGAGAGTGGAGGAGCCGGCGGAACCGGCGCGGGGGCTCATCGACGTACGACCGTCCCGTCGTAAGGGATTCAGGGCGTTCAGACCGAGACGGGCTCGCCCGCGGCCGCGGCGATCTCGGCCTCGGCGACGACGCCCGTGACGCGGCGCAGCTTCTTCATCGGGCCGAGCTCGGAGTCGTAGACCTTCTTGACACCGTCGCCGAGGGAGGCCTCGATGGTGCGGATGTCGCGGACGAGGCGGGTCAGGCCCTGCGGCTCGACGGAGGCGGCCTGGTCGGAGCCCCACATCGCGCGGTCGAGGGTGATGTGACGCTCGACGAAGGTGGCGCCGAGGGCGACCGCGGCGAGCGTGGTCTGCAGGCCCGTCTCGTGACCGGAGTAGCCGATCGGCACGTTCGGGTACTCGGCCTGGAGGGTGTTGATGACGCGGAGGTTGAGCTCCTCGGCCTGCGCCGGGTAGGTCGACGTGGCGTGGCACATCAGGATGTTGTCGCTGCCGAGGACCTCGACCGCGTGACGGATCTGCTTCGGCGTCGACATGCCGGTGGAGAGGATGACCGTGCGGCCGGTGGCGCGCAGGGCGCGCAGCAGCTCGTCGTCGGTCAGCGAGGCGGAGGCCACCTTGTGGGCCGGGACGTCGAACTTCTCCAGGAAGGCGACGGCCTCGGTGTCCCACGGGGAGGCGAACCAGTCGATGTTCTTGCTCTTGGCGTACTCGTCGATCTGGCGGTACTCGTCCTCACCGAACTCCACGCGGTGGCGGTAGTCGATGTAGGTCATGCGGCCCCAGGGGGTGTCGCGCTCGATGTCCCACTGGTCGCGCGGGGTGCAGATCTCCGGGGTGCGCTTCTGGAACTTGACGGCGTCGCAGCCGGCCTCGGCGGCCGCGTCGATGAGCTTGAAGGCGTTCTCCAGCTCACCGTTGTGGTTGATGCCGATCTCGCCGACGACGTAGACGGGGTGGCCGGGGCCGGCGGTCTTCGAACCGAACTGGCGCAGACGGGAGTTGGTGCTCATGGTGGGGAAGTTCCTTACTTGTCGAGGGAGTCGAGAGAAGGGCCGAGGATCCAGCTGGCGATCTCTCGGATCGCGCCGTCGCCACCGGGGACGGTGGTGACCGCGCGTGCGGCGCCGCGCACGACGTCGTGGGCGCTCGCGACCGCCACCGGCCAGCCCACGAGGGCGAAGCAGGGGAGGTCGTTGACGTCGTTGCCGACGTAGAGCACGCGCTCTGGCGCGATGCCCTGCTCCTCGCACCACTGCTTCAGTGCGAGGTCTTTCCGGTCGATGCCGTGGAGGACCGGGATCTTGAGCTTCCGGGCCCGGGCGGCGACGACCGGGTTCTGTTCCGTGGACAGGATCAGCATCGTCAGCCCGCTCTTGCGGAGGGCGGCGATACCGAGGCCGTCCCCGCGGTGCACGGAGACGAACTCCCGTCCGTCGGAGTCGATCAGCACCCTGTCGTCGGTCTGGGTGCCGTCGAAGTCGAGGACGACCGCGTCGATGTCGTCGGCGGTCGGCAGCGAACCGGGGCGGTTCGCGTCGAAGAGGGGGGCCAGCGCGCGGGCGCGGGCGAGGTCGTGCGGGTCATCGATCTCCAGCACGCGGGCCGGGTCGGTGCGCACGAGTTCGGTGCGGCCGAAGAAGCGGTGCTTCGCCTCGCGGAAGCCGGTGGCCTCCATGGCGTAGACGGCTCCGGTCTCCAGGAGGTCCTGGGGGCGGTCCTGGCGGCGCGGCCGGAACGACTTGTCGTGGTTGACGCCGTAGCCGCCGCTGGTGGCGGTGTCGGCGACCAGGACGCCGGTGCGGCCGTCGACCGCCGCGTGCCCGGTCTCGGCGGCCACCGCGGCGGTGGGCTCGTCGTCGCCGTCGCGCCACACGAAGCCGTGGAAGGGGGCCACGGTCAGTGCCGTGTCCGCGCCGTTGGTGACGATCGCGTCCACGACGCCGTCGACGTCCTCGCGGATGATGAACGGGCTGGTGCACTGCACGAGCAGCACCACGTCGACCGGGGAGCCGTGCAGCGCCTCGTGCGTGTCCATGGCGTGCAGGACGGCCGCCTCGGAGGTGGCGGTGTCCCCGGCGATGGCGGCGGGGCGCAGCACGACCTCGGCGCCGGCCTGACGGGCGGCCGCCGCGATGGCCTGGTCGTCGGTGGAGACGACGACGTCCGTCACGAGGCGGGCGGCGCGGCATTCGCGCACCGCGCGGGCCACCAGCGGCACACCGCCCACGGGCAGGAGGTTCTTCGCGGGGACGCCCTTGGAGCCGCCGCGCGCCGGGATCACCGCGAGTACGCGGCGCGCCGGGGCGGCCTTGCCCGCTTCCGAGTTGGTCATGCGCTGTTCTCCTTGACGAGGGAGGTGAGGGAGGCGTGGGGGGCGAGGGGCGGCGGGCCGCCCGCTGTCGGGGTGCTCACAGTTCGCCCATCCGCCGGATCACCGGTGCCACGCGCTGGACGCCGTGGCGGTAGGCACCGCGGGCGGCCTTGCGCACGAACTGCCGTACGGGGCTGGGTTCCCGGTCCGCCGCCGGGGCGCCGGGCAGCGGGCTGCCGTCCGGGCCGAGGTGGTGGCGGGCGAGGATGCCGGGCAGGTAGCCGGGCGCGGTGACGGGGGTGTAGTAGGGAGCGAGCGGCGGCAGCTTGTCCGCCGCGAGCAGGTCGGTGATGCGCTGCCGTGCCGCGTCGAAGGCCGTCTCGTACGATCCGTCGGCGGCGACGCCCTGCCGGGCCACCCACTCCGGGTCCGGCACCGGCCGGTGTCCCGCGTCGAGCTGGTCCCAGGAGGCGAGGCAGCCGGAGCCCACGAAGTGGTGGTTGCCGAGCGCCTCGCGCACCCCGAGGTCGCTGAGGACGACGGTGGGGACGCGCCGGTGCAGGGATTCCAGGGCGGCGGTGGAGCTGATGGTGACGAGCAGGTCGGTGCGGTCGAGAACCTCACCCATGTGCCCGTACACGAGGCGGAAGTTGGCCGGCGGGTCGGCCTTCTGCACGAGTTTCTGGTACGGCAGTTCCTCGATGTGCGTGGTGTGCTCGCCCGGCTTGGAGCGCAGCTTGAGCAGGACCTCGCGGTCCGGGTGGAGCCGCGCGTGGCCGATGAGCCGGTCCAGCAGGTACGTACGGTCCTTGCGGCTCTCCGGTACGGAGGGCTGGGCGGCGAAGACGACCGTGTAGGGCCGGGCCCCTTCCTTCGCGGACGGGTCGTTCTCGGTGTACGCGGCCCCGCCGAGGAAGGGCAGCGCGACCTCGGTCACCGATCCGGCGTCCGCGCCGACTCCTTCGTACACGGCCCGGAAGCGGTCCGCGTCCTGGCGGGAGTTGGCGAGGACGAGGTCCGCGCCGTGGCGCAGGAGCAGTCCGTCGGCGAGCTTCTCGTAGACGACGCCGACGTAGCCGGTGACGACCAGGGGCCGCTTCGCGCGTCCTTCCCAGGCGCGGGACAGGCCGTGCAGGACCGCCTGGACGGCGCCGCCGACCAGGGCGAGGACGACGACGTCGTAGACGTCGTCCTCCTTGCCGAGCTCGCGCAGGAACTCGAGGGCGGTGACCTCGCGGAGGGAGTCCGCTCGGACACCCACCTCTTCGAGCTGGCGGGCGGTCGGGGTGGCACGGCCGCGCAGGAGGAATCCGTCGAGGCGGATGTCCGATTCTGCCGGGGAGATGCGGTTCGCGGTGAGCGATCCCCATTTCCACCGGGTGTCGGAATCCGCGAGGACGGCCACCCGCAGCGACTTCGAGGTACTTGCTGGCACGTCCTAGACGCTAGGAAGCCATTTCGAGGAGCGGCCCAACCTGAATACAACAAACGGTTAACAGCGCGTCGACGAATGGGGGATCAGCCCAGGATCGACTGAGAAAACGACGCGGTTCACGGTACCGCCACGCGTCGTTCACCTAGCATCTCACCAACGGTAAAGACGAATGCCGGGCCGCCCCCTAACGTCACAGGGGTGGTCAAGCTCTCCGTCATCGTGCCGTTCTACAACGTGCAGCAATATGCGCCCGACACCCTGAAGAGCCTGCGTGCGAACGCACGGCAGGATTTCGAATTCATTCTCGTCGACGACTGCTCGCGCGACGAGACACCGGACATCCTCGCGCGCGCGGAGCGCGAGCTCCCGGGTGCGGTGTATGTCAGACACGAGAAGAACGGAGGACTGGCCACCGCCCGCAACACCGGGATCGACAAAGCGCGTGGCGAGTACCTCACGTTCCTCGACGGGGACGACTGGCTCGCCCCCGGATACTACGAACAACTCGTGTCCTCCATCGAGGATCTGGGCTGCGACTTCGTCCGTACGGACCATGTCCAGTGCACCGCGCGGTCCCGCTCCGTCCACCGTGTCCCGCACGGCCGGCGCGGGGTCGTCATGAATCCCCGTGACGCCATCCTCCCCTCCGACCGGTCCACCTCCGTCGACTACGCCTACGCCTGGGCGGGCATCTACCACCGCCGGCTGGTCGACCGGGGGCTGCTCCACTTCACCGACGGGCTGCGCACGGCCGAGGACCGGCCGTGGATCTGGAAGCTGCACCGGGAGGCCGAATCCTTCGCCACGGTGGGGCTGCTCGGTGTGTTCTACCGGCGTGGCGTCGCCTCCTCCCTCACCCAGATCGGGGACGTGCGCCAACTCGATTTCATTCGCGCGTTCGACCAGGTCGTGGCGGAAACCGCCGAGGACCGGGACGCCGAGAAACTCCTGCCCAAAGCCGTGCGCACGTATTGCGCGATTATTTCCCATCACCTGGGATCCATCGAAAGGTTCGAGCCAGCGGTGGCACGGAAACTGAAGTCCATGAGTGCCGTGGCACTGCGCCGAATGCCGCAGGGCGTGCTCGACGAGGCACTCGACTCCATGGACGTCCAGCGCGCGACCCGGCTGCGCCGGCTGCGCCGACGGCCCGCGCCCGCCGCGGGGGTGGCCGCGTGACCACCCAGATCTTCATGGCGTCCACGCTGTACGGCACGGCCACGCTCGCCGCGGCCTTCGACACCGACAGCTTCGGGCCCGCCGACCGGCGCATCCTGCTCGTCTCCAACAACGCGGCGACGCCGGAGACGACACCCGCCGTGGACGCGATGCCCGGCTTCGAGCGGCTGCGCGGCCGCTTCGACGACGTCATCTCGTGGAACGAGACCATCTCCCCGTTCCACCCGGGCGGCTGGGCCCCGCGCCCGGACGACGTCCCCCTGTGGGAGCGGCATCTGCGGCTCGCCTGGAACCTCGGCGACGACGACGTCGAACTGGCCGTGGAGTCGATCCAGGTCAACCCGGCGCTCGGCGTCTCCCAGATCTTCATGGGCGCGCCCGTCACGGTGTACGCCGACGGCCTGATGAGCTACGGCCCCACCCGCAACAAGATCGACCCGCTGGTGGGCACCCGGGTGACCCGGCTGCTCCATCTGGACCTGGTCCCCGGCCTGAAGCCGCTGCTGCTCACCGAGTTCGACGTCGAGCCGCAGATCGTGCCCACGGACGCGTTCGTGAAGGTGCTCGCGGAGCTCGTCGACACCGGCGACGAACTGCCGTCGGTCGACGAGCCGGCGCTACTGCTCGGCCAGTACCTCTCGGCACTGGAGATCCTCACCGCCGAGGAGGAGGAGCAGCTCCACGTACGGATGCTGAAGGGGGCCCTCGCGCTCGGCCACACCCGCGTGGTGTTCAAGCCGCACCCCTCCGCCCCGGCCCGCTGGTCGCGGATGCTGGAGAAGGAGGCCGAACGGCTGGGCGCGGACCTCACCGTCCTCGACACCCCGGTGCTCGCCGAGGTGCTCTACCAGCGGATGCGGCCCGCGCTGGTCGTCGGCTGCTTCTCCACGGCGCTGCTCACGGCCTCCGCGCTGTACGGCCTGCCGGTGGCCCGCGTCGGGACCGGCCCGCTGCTGGACCGGCTCACCCCGTACGAGAACAGCAACCGCGTCCCGGTGACCATCGTCGACGCGCTGCTGCCCGACCTGGCGGACGGCGCCGCGGTCACCGAGCGGCGCCCCGGCATGGACGTGGCGGACCTGACGCGGCTCCTGAGAGCCGTCGGCTTCGCGATGCAGCCGAAGATCTACCCGGACCTGCGTCCGGCGGCCGAGAGCTATCTGACGCACCAGCTCACCGAGGACACCTGGCGCTACTTCAAGCGCAAGCGCCTGACCTCGCTGGCGCTGCCGGGTGCCGTGCCGGCCCAGCTCGCGTTCATCCCGCGCAACGCCACCGTGCGCCGGGTCGCCCGCAGGGCGCGCTCGCTGAAGCGTGCGGTGGGCCGCTGAGGCGGCGGGCGCGTCCGCGGGACACCAGGGGCGGGGCCGGGTCGAACACGACCCGGCCCCGCCCCTTTTGACACCCCAAAAGCCCGTGGGCGATTTGTCACGATTCGGAAGAGTTCTCAACGCGGGGGCATCACAGAGATGAACTCCCGTGGGCGAGACGACGAACCGGCCTCGCGAGGCCGTAAGCATCCCCGACTATCGGACTAACGTGCTGTGGGCCAGCTGAGTCCCATTGAGGGGAACCTTGTGATCGACACGCCCGAGGAGGCCCGCGGGACGTCGACCGGCACCGTGGTCCGTACCGTCCTGCCACCTGCCGAGACGTCCGCCGCGCCCAAACCCGCGGCGCCCCGGGAGAACCGGCTGCGCGCCCTCGACGGGCTGCGGCTCGTCGCGGCCCTGATGGTGGCCTGCTACCACTACGGCGGCCGTGACGGCGAGGTGGTCCAGGCCTGGGGCACCTCGCCCAAGCACCAGTTCCCCACCCTGCACCATCTGTTCGCCTACGGCTGCCTGGGCGTGCAGGTCTTCTTCGTCATCAGCGGCTTCGTCATCTGCATGAGCGGCTGGGGCCGGCCGCTGCGCTCCTTCTTCGCCTCCCGCGCCTCCCGGCTCCTGCCCGCGTACTGGGCCGCGATCATCCTCGTGACGGCCGTGTTCGCGCTGCCCTTCGTCGCGTACAAGACGGTCTCCCCGAGCGACGTGCTGGTGAACCTCACCATGCTCCAGCAGCCGCTGGGCGTGGACCGGGTGCTCGGCGTGTGCTGGACCCTGTGGGCCGAGGTCCGCTTCTACGCCCTCTTCGCGCTGTGCATCGTGCTGCCGGGGGCGAACCGGCAGCGCGTGATCCTGTTCTGCGCCGCCTGGACCCTGGCCGCGGCCATCGCGCAGGGCGTGAACGAGCCCCTGCTCAACACGGTCCTGATGCCGGAGTACGCCCCGTACTTCATCGGCGGCGTCGGCCTCTACCTCGTCCACCGCGACCGCCGCGACGCCTACGCCTGGGGCATCGTCGGCGTGAGCTGGCTGATCGGCCAGCACTACGCGGTCCAGCGCCTGTGGCACGCGCCGAACCCGGAGTTCTTCTCCAACCGCTCGTCCTACGCCATCATCCTCGTCGTCACCTTCGGCTACGTCGCCGTCGCCGCGATCGCGCTGGGCTGGCTGCGCTGGGCGAACTGGCGCTGGCTGACGGTCGCGGGGGCCCTGACGTACCCGTTCTACCTCGTTCACGAGCACCTGGGCTGGGTCGTCATCAAGGCCTACCACCGGACCCTGCACCTCCCGTCGTACGGCGCGTTCCTCGCCACGGTCGCCACGATGCTGCTGCTCGCCTGGCTGCTCAACCGGTTCGTGGAGAACCGGCTCACCCCGAGGCTGCGCACGGCCCTGTCGAAGCCGCGCGCGTAGCGGGCCGGGGAATTGGCCTTCCCTTAACCTGCCCGCCCGATGGGGCACGCGTCGCCGGGCAGACGCGGAGGAGTTCCGTAGCGGCTCGTCCCCACACGAGCTCCTCCGCGCGGGCCCCTCCCGGGAGTCCGCGCCGACCCAGGGAGTGCTCCCCGCATGACGCTCGCACCCGGCACGCACCGACCGCCCCACCGGCTCGACGACGTCCCCGGCTGGTTCCCCGTTCTCGACCAGATGCTCTTCGAGTGGTTCCTGGACCGCCAGGAGTCGTCGGGCGTACGGGGTGATCTGCTGGAGGTCGGCGTCTACATGGGAAAGAGCGCGATCTTCCTCGGACGCCACCTCCAGGACACCGAGCGGTACACGGTGTGCGACCTGTTCGAGGGGTCCGCTCCCGACGACGCCAACAGGGCGGAGTCCACGAAGTCCTACGGGGCGCTCACCCGGCGGGCCTTCGAGGAGAACTACCTCTCCTTCCACGACGCGCTGCCCCGCGTCCTCCAGGGCCCCAGCAGCGTGGTCCCGGCGGAAGTGGCCGCCGGCTCCTGCCGGTTCGTCCACATCGACGCCTCGCACCTCTACGAGCACGTGTACGACGACATCGGCGCCGCCCGCGAGGCGCTGCTGCCCGGCGGGATCGTCGTCCTGGACGACTTCCGCTCGGAACACACGCCCGGCGTCTCCGTGGCCGTCTGGGAGGCGGTGCTCACCAGGGGCCTGCGCCCGCTCTGCCTCAGCACCCAGAAGCTGTACGGGACCTGGGGCGACCCCGAGCCCGCCCAGGAGGAACTGCTGGCGGCCGTGCGCGGACGCGAGGACTGCCATCTGAGCGTCCAGCAGGCCGCGGGACACCGCATCGTCCGCCTCAAGTCGACGAAGGGCATGCGGGGCCCGTCCTTCCCCCCGTCCCGGCACGCGGGCACGAGCGGTCCCGAGGCGGCCCCGGCCGCACAGGGCGCCTCCGCCCTGCCGCGGCCCGCCCGTACCCGTTCCCGTGCCCGGCGGGTGGCGGCCGACCTGCTGCCGCCCGTCCTGACCCGCGCGATCCGCGGCGCCCGCGCGGCCGGGCGTCCGGGACGGCACTGACCGGCGGCGGCCGGGTTCAGCCGATGCCGTAGCGCGCCTCGATGCCCGCGACGATCAGGGCGAGCCCGTCCTCGAAGTGCCGCTCGTAGTCGTCGAAGATCGCCGCGCCCGCCGCCGCCGACAGGGGGAAGTCGGCCATGCGGCGGGCGCGTTCGTCCGTGTCGTACCCCTCGCGGCGCTCGCCCGGCAGCGGCTGGACGCCCTGCTCCTCGCTGACGAAGCCGATGGTGAACAGGTACGAGGTGGAGGTCGCGCGGACCGCCTGCGTGAGCGTGAATCCCGCCTCGGTGAAGAGCGTCAGGGTCCGCTCCATCTCCACGGCGTGCAGGGTGCCCGTGAAGCGTGATCCGCTGAAGACCTTGGCGCCGTCGCGGTAGCTCAGCAGGGCGGCGCGCAGTCCGCGGTTCGCGGCGAGCAGCCGCTCCCGCCAGCCGTCGCCCCCGGCCGCGCCGGGGGTGTCCACCATCCGGCGGTACATCTCCGTGGCCATCTCGTCGAGCAGTTCCTGCTTGTTCTTGAAATGCCAGTAGAGCGCCGGCGCCTGGACGTTCAGCTCCTTGGCGATGGCCCGCAGGGTCAGGCCGTCGAGGCCCGTCTCGTTGAGCAGCCGCAGCGCGGTCTCGACGACCTGCCTCTTGTCCAGCCTGGGGGCGCGCTGGGGTCTCTGGGTAACCACGCTTGACAGTTTAACGCCGTTAAGGGCATGCTCGGTCCATCGAACTTAACAACGTTAAGGAAAGGGCCATGCACATGACATCGCAGCAGCTCACGCACGTGGACGTGGACGTACTCGTCGTCGGAGCCGGTCCGACCGGCCTCGCGCTCGGCATCGACCTCGCACGCCAGGGGGTGGACGCGCTCGTCGTGGAGCGGGGCGAGGGCCTGGCGCCGGGATCGCGCGGCAAGGGGATCCAGCCGCGCACGATGGAGATCTTCGAGGACCTCGGCGTCCTCGACGCGATCCGCGCGGCGGGCGGCGACTACCCGGTCGGGCTGATCTGGCAGGACGGGAAGCCGGCGGGCGAGCGTCCGATGTTCGACCCGGCCGAGGACGGCGAGGCGGGCTCCCCGTTCACCGCGCCGTGGATGGTGCCCCAGTGGCGCACGCAGGAGATCCTGCACGCGCGGCTGACCGGGCTCGGCGGCCGGGTCGTCCTCGGCCGGGAGGTGACCGCGCTCCACCAGGACGAGGACGGCGTGACCGCCCACGTCACCTCGGGCGAGGGAGCGGGGACCGTCCGCGCGAGGTACGTGGTGGCCGCCGACGGGGGCCGCTCGGCCGTACGCCGGGCCACGGGCATCGGCATGACCGGTGCCGGGGCGGACGGTTCGGGTGTCGTCGCCCCGGACCCGATCCTGGTGGCGGACGCCCGGGTCGACGGCCTGGACCGCGACCACTGGCACGTCTTCCCGCCGGGCGGCGACACCGACGGCTTCATGGCGGTCTGCCCGCTCGCGGGCACGGACCTCTTCCAGATCGTCGCCGGGTTCCCGGCCGGAACGACGGTCGACAACTCCCCCGACGGCGTACGCAAGGTGTTCGCCGCCCGTTCGCACCTGTCCGCCGACGCGGTGACCGGGATCGACTGGGTCTCGGAGTTCCGGCCGCGCGCGGCCCTGGCCGACCGCTTCCGCTCGGGCCGGGTCTTCCTCGCCGGGGACGCGGCGCACATCCACTCCCCGGCCGGCGGCCAGGGGCTCAACACCAGCGTCCAGGACGCCTACAACCTGGGCTGGAAGCTCGGCGCGGTCCTGCGCGGCGAGGCTCCCGCCTCGCTCCTCGACACCTACGAGGAGGAACGCCGCCCCGTCGCCGCCGAGATGCTCGGTCTGTCCACCCGGATCCACCGCGGCGAGGCCCGCCGCGGCAGGGAGACCCGTCAGCTCGGCCTCGGCTACCGCGGCTCCTCCCTCGCGGTGGAGACCCGCACGGACCTGCCGGACGAGGCACTGCGCGCGGGCGACCGCGCCCCCGACGCGACCGTGGACGGCGTACGCCTCTTCGACGCGTTCCGAGGGCCGCGCTGGACGCTGCTCACCGTCGGCGCGGTCACGGAACCGGCGGAGCTGCCCGGCGTCCGCAGCGTGCGGATCGGATCGTACGAGCGCTACAGGACCGGGGTCTTCCTCGTCCGCCCCGACGGTCACGTGGGCTGGGCGGGCGCCGACACGACGGGCCTGCGGGAGTACACGGCCCTGGTCGGCCTCGGCGCCCGCTGAGCGCTACGCGCTGGCGAGGGTGAGCTTGACCGCGAAGCCGAGGAAGAGGGCACCCGCGGCGGTCGTGGCCCCCGCGGAGAGGCGCTTGCGCCGGCGGAAGGCCGCCGCCAGGCGCGTACCGCTGAAGATCAGCGCGGTCAGGTACAGCACGCTCGCGAGCTGGGCGAAGGCCCCGAGCACGACGAACGACAGGGCCGGGTAGGCGTACGCGGGGTCGACGAACTGCACGAAGAAGGCGACGAAGAACAGGATCGCCTTCGGGTTGAACAGGCTGATCACCAGCGCCCGCCGGAACGGCCGCTCCTCCGCCACCGCCTCGGGCTCCGCGCTCTCGGCGACCGCCTCCCGGCGGGCCCGCCACATCGCCCGCGCGGCGCGCAGCATCCCGACCGCCAGCCAGGTCAGATATCCCGCGCCGGCGTACTTCACGATGCTGAACAGCACGGCGTTGGCCTGGAGCAGCGAGGCCACACCGGCCGCCGACAGCGTCATCAGGACCGTGTCCCCGCACCACACGCCCGCGGCGGCGGTGTACCCCGTACGGACGCCCCGGCGGGCGGCGACGGACAGCACGTACAGCGAGTTCGGTCCCGGCAGCAGGACGATCAGGACGAGACCCGCGAGATAGGTGGGGAGATCGATGACACCAAGCATGAAAGGGAGTGTCGCACGGGCCTACGACAACGCGTCCGGGCGTCTCATCAGGCCGGGAACGGGAAAGTCTGCCCCCGCCCGTCATCAGCTCAAATCACACAGGTCAGAAGGTGTCCGAGGGCACGTAGGTCCCCCAGATCCCGCGCAGCGCGTCGCAGACCTCGCCGACGGTCGCCCGGGCGCGCAGGGCCTCCTTCATCGGGTACAGGACGTTGTCGGTGCCCTCGGCGGCCTTCTTCAGGGCGGCGAGGGCGGCGTCGACGGCTCCCTGGTCGCGCTCGGCGCGGAGCCGCGCGAGGCGTTCGGCCTGCCGGGCCTCGATGGCCGGGTCGACGCGCAGCGGCTCGTACGGCTCCTCCGTGTCGATCCGGAAGCGGTTGACGCCGACCACCACGCGCTCGCCGGAGTCGGTCTCCTGGGCGATCCGGTAGGCGGAGCGTTCGATCTCGCCCTTCTGGAAACCGTGCTCGATGGCTCCGACGGCGCCGCCGAGGTCCTCGACCCGGGTCATGAGGGCGACGGCCGCGGCCTCGACGTCGTCGGTCATGCTCTCGACGACGTACGAGCCGGCGAACGGGTCGACGGTCGCCGTCACGTCCGTCTCGTAGGCGAGGACCTGCTGGGTGCGCAGGGCGAGCCGCGCGGACTTGTCGGTGGGCAGCGCGATGGCCTCGTCGAAGGAGTTGGTGTGCAGCGACTGGGTGCCGCCGAGGACCGCGGCGAGGCCCTGGACGGCGACCCGGACGAGGTTCACCTCGGGCTGCTGCGCGGTGAGCTGGACGCCCGCGGTCTGGGTGTGGAAGCGCAGCATCAGCGACTTGGGGTTCTTCGCGCCGAACTCCTCACGCATCACGCGGGCCCAGATGCGCCTGGCCGCACGGAACTTGGCGACCTCCTCCAGGATCGTCGTCCGGGCGACGAAGAAGAAGGAGAGGCGCGGGGCGAAGTCGTCGACGTCCATGCCGGCGGCGACGGCGGTGCGCACGTACTCGATGCCGTCGGCGAGCGTGAACGCGATCTCCTGCGCGGGTGAGGCGCCCGCCTCGGCCATGTGGTAGCCGGAGATCGAGATCGTGTTCCACTTCGGGATCTCGGCCCCGCAGTACTTGAAGATGTCCGCGATCAGCCGCAGCGACGGCTTGGGCGGGAAGATGTACGTGCCGCGGGCGATGTACTCCTTGAGGACGTCGTTCTGGACGGTGCCCGTCAACCGGTCGGCGGGGACGCCCTGTTCCTCGCCGACGAGCTGGTACATCAGCAGCAGCAGCGCGGCGGGCGCGTTGATCGTCATCGAGGTGGAGACCTGGTCGAGCGGGATCCCGTCGAACAGGACGCGCATGTCGTCGACCGAGTCGACGGCCACTCCGACCTTGCCGACCTCGCCGTGGGCGAGCGGGGCGTCGGAGTCGTGGCCCATCTGGGTGGGCAGGTCGAAGGCGACGGACAGGCCCGTCGTGCCGTGGGCGATGAGCCGGCGGTAGCGGGCGTTGGACTCCACGGCCGTGCCGAACCCGGCGTACTGGCGCATGGTCCACGGGCGGCCCGTGTACATCGAGGGGTACACGCCGCGGGTGAAGGGGTACGCGCCGGGCGCGCCGAGTTTCTCGGCCGGGTCCCAGCCGGCCAGGGCCTCGGGGCCGTAGACCGGTTCGATGGGCAGTCCGGACTCGGATTCGCGCGTCATTGCTGTGCCTCCCGTGAAGCGGCCTGACGACAGGGACTCCGTTCCGCCGTGCGGCGGCTCGTTCCATGGTTCTCTTCCACCATGCCGCCCCGTTCGCAACCGGTCACCCGCGGGGAGCATCTCAGGTGACATGACGGCGGGACGGGGGCCTGATGTGCACGACAGGACGGGTGGAACAGGGGTCCGGATGCGTACGACTGGCTTGAAGAGATCGCTGGCCGCGCTCGCCGTGCTGGCCGTGGTGAGCGGCTGCACGGCGCACGCCGTGGACGCGCAGGGGAAGAAGGGGCCGGTCCGGATCGACGGTTCGCTCGCCCCGGCCCCCGGTGCGGCGAAGAAGGACGACGGCAAGCCCGCCTCCCCGTCGAAGGGGAAGGACGGCACATCCGGCGCGGCGGCCACGGGCAAGGACGACGAGCCGCCCGCCGAGGTCCTGTGGTCCCGGGGCGACAAGGGCGACGCCATCCGCAGGGCGCAGGCCCGGCTGCACCAGGTCGCCTGGCTGATCACCCCGCCGACGGGGACGTACGACGCCCGGACGGTCGCGGCCGTGAAGGGGTTCCAGGGCAAGCGCGGGCTTCCGCGCACCGGTGAACTGGACACCGTGACCTGGCAGCGGCTGCGGAGGATGACGCACGAACCGGCCGCCTGGGAGCTGTACCCCTACGGCGGGCAGCCGGCCGCGAAGCCCGACCCCCGCTGCATGAAGGGCCGCGTGCTGTGCGTCAGCAAGACGACCCGCACCCTGCGCTGGATGATCGACGGCAGGACGGTCTCGGAGATGGACGTCCGGTTCGGCTCGCAGTACACGCCCACCCGCGAAGGGGTGTTCACCGTGTACTTCAAGTCGCGCCACCACGTGTCGACGATCTACCACACGTCGATGCCGTACGCGATGTTCTTCAGCGGCGGCCAAGCGGTGCACTATTCCTCGGACTTCGCGGCGCGCGGCTACTACGGCGCCTCGCACGGCTGCGTGAACGTCCGGGACGAGAGCAAGGTGGCGGCGCTGTTCGCGCAGGTCCGCACGGGCGACAAGGTCGTCGTCTACTGGTGACGTGCCCGCGCGCGAAGGGCGGGGCGAGAGGGAGTGGGGCGCGGGCGGGACCGGGGGAACGTGTCCCACCCGCGCCAGTTGCACGAAGCCGTGAGTACGGGGGGAACCCCGGCTCCGTGCTACGGCCGATGACCAGTCGGCTCATCACGTACTGCGTCGCGGCGGCCGAAAACGTCACACCCAGGCGATAAAAATTTCAACGACCCGCGAAAGTGCTGGTCAGAGAGGTGTCGTGGGGCGTCACAGGAGCGTGCCGGCCGACCGGCCCGGCATCGTCCCGGGCGTCGCGCCCGACGGCGGGGACCACGTCGGCGCGACCGGCAGGAGCGAGGTCAGGCGCGGACGCAGCGCGGACGGGGTGCCGACACCGTTGTCCCGGTGGTCGTTGCCGCCCGGACCTAGGTGGTGGCCGTCGCCGTCACCGCCGCCCGATTCGCCCTGATCCCCCTGGTCGCCCTGGCCGGAGCCCTGGTCCGTGCCCTGACCGCCGGTGTCGCCCGAACCGTCACCGGCGCCCAGCCCGCGGCCGAGGACGCCCGAGCAGTACAGCCGCACCCGGGCACCGCCGCCCGCGACGTGCTCCAGCACGCGCCTGCGGTCCCCGTCGAGGTCCTTGCCGTCCAGGAGGTCACGGCAGTACGAACGTGTCTTCACCCACCACTCGCGGGTGCGGTCGGCGCTGCCGCCGGTGTCGGCACTCGGCGGACCGCTCGGCAGGTCGGCGCCGCCCGCGGACGTGGACGTGTCCGCGGAGGGATCTCCCGACGGCCCGTCAGGCACCGGCACCACGGAGCCGTTGCCGCCGGAGACCCCGGGCGAGGGGGTGGGCGAGGCCGAGACGAGCGGACGGTCCGGGGTCCGGGCGGCCGTGGCCGTCGCGGCCGGGCCCGGGTGTTCGCGGGTGAACGGGGTCGGCAGGACTCCGGTTCCGGCCGCGACGGCGACGCCGCCGACCATGCCGACCGCCAGCACCGCGGCGAGCCCGAAGCGGGTGGGCCGCCCCCAGCGCGTCCGGCGTCCGTGCGCGGCCGGGCGTCCGATCCGTACGAGACCGGCGTCCGCGGCGTGCGCTCCGGACCGCGCCCGACCGTGCCGGCCGGGCTGCGTGGCGAAGCCCTCCCCGCTCTCGCGTGCCTTGCGGAACGCGGCCAACGCGGCTGCCTCACCCGGGAGTTCGTCGCCGGTCGGCTCGGGTTGCGCGGTCAGTGCGCCGAGGGCCGCGGTGAGGCGGTCCACCCGGTCACGTGTGCCGGGGTCGACGACTTCGAGCGGCTCCCCGTTCAGCAGCCGCTCCGCGGCGTCCCGGTCCAGCCACCTGTACTGCTCGTCGGCCATCACATGTCCTTCTGCGCCCGCGAACGCGTATGCGTCACACCGGCGGACGTCACCGCACGGGTACGGGAACCTCGTTGCGGGGGTACGGCGTCGAGCGCGCCGACGGATTCCGGATCGGTGCCGAGCAGTTCCGCGAGCCGTTTCAGACCCCGGTGCGCGGCCGTCCGGACGGCGCCGGGGCGCTTGCCGAGGGTCTCGGCGGCCGTCTTGGCGTCGAGACCGACCACGACGCGCAGCACGACGGCCTCGGCCTGGTCCTGCGGGAGCTGGGCGATGAGCGAGAGGGTGCTGCCGGTGGACAGCGCCTCCATGGCCTCGGTCGCGGTGTCGGACTCTGCGGCCTTGCCGGTCAGCTCGGTCTCGTCGCCGCCTATCGCGGGACGGCGCCCGCGCATCCGTATGTGGTCCAGGGCGCGGTTGCGGGCGATCCTCGCCGCCCAGCCGCGGAAGCGGTCCGCGTCGCCGCTGAAGCGTTCCAGGTCACGGGCGATCTGGAGCCAGGCCTCGGACGTGACGTCCTCGGCGTCCGGCTCACCGACCAGCGTCCGGACGTATCCGAGCAGGCGTGGGTGCACGGCTCGGTACACAGTCCGGAACGCGGCCTCGTCCCCGTCCTGTGCGGCCAGTACCGCGGCGGTCAGCTCCGCGTCGTCCCCCAGCACCCCCGCGCCCCTCTTTGCGCCTCGACCGGCTCCGCTCTCGCGGACCGGGTTTCTCGCCGTCGTGCGTTCCTCGATGGACGGTTGTGGTCTCGGGTCCGCGTGGTCGTGGTCTGCCGCCCCACGCGGTTCCGGCCCCAGGCCCCACGTGGTCCAGGTCTCCGGATCCGCGCAGTCGTGGTCCCGGGTTCCTCGTGGTTGCGGTCGTCCTCTTTCCGCACCGGCGCGAAAGGCACGTTACGGCCTGAAACAGCTCCCCGTCCATGTTCGTACAACGTGCAACTACGCGGTGACCGTGCGAGGTGTGACACAAAACGCAGTCCCGGCGCTGTAGAGAGTACGGGTCGCCGCGCGGCCCGTGCCGCGCGACGGTCGGGGCCTCTCCTGTGGGGGGTGGCGGCCCCGGCCGTTGCCATCGGCGAGGACACCGGCCGACTGCCGGACGGGGAAGCATCCCTGTCGCGGCGTCAGGTGACCACCGATGGCCGGGCCGGGCGCCCTGCTCCGCCCACGGCCGTGCAGAGGCCGCCCCACTGTCGGCCGAAACCGGCGCCCCGCGCCGCGAGACACCCGCCGCACACCGTCACGGCATCACGCCGAAGACCTCCGCCGCCCTCGCGGCACACACCCGCCCGACCGCACCACCGTCCGGCCGTTCGGCGACGTCGCGGCGGGCATCGCGGTGACGTTCGTCCGTCGAGGACCTCGACGGGCTTAGGACTCATTCTTCGGTTTGGCCGGCTTCGGTGTCGCGGTCGGGGGCTTCTGAGCCGGTGTCCCGTCCGTCTTCCCGGACTTGCCCGTGCCTCCCGCGCCGTCCGTCCCCTTCGCGGACTTCGCACCCTTCGTCCCGGTGGGCGCGGCCAGTTGGCCCGCGCAGAACGCCTCCACCTTGTCCTCGCCGCCGGCGGCCGTGACGAGCCGCTGCCAGGCCCGCGAGTCCATCGCGTCGCCCCGGCCCTTCACCGACGCGTACGCACGGCAGTGGGCCTCGGTGTCCTGGGCGCGCGGCGGGCGGCTCACGAGACCGCTCGGAGGCAAGGTGTCGGAAACACCGGGACCGACCGGCGCGGCGGTCTCGGGGAACCAGGGCGGGACGCTGCCGGACGGACGGGCCGCGGCTGCGCCCCGGTGCCCGGCGTCCTCGTGCGTGACCGGTCCGATGGCCGCGACGGCGACGCCACCCAGGGTCAGACCGGCCAGCAGGACGGCGAACACGGCCCGCAGCGAACGGCGCGGCCCCTGCCGCTCCTTGGGACGCCAGTCGTCCCTCCGCCGGGCGCGCGCGGAGTGCGCGCCGCTGTCCCGCGCGACCCGGAAGGCGGCCACGGCCCGCGTCTCCGCCGCCCTGTCACCCGCCCTGTCGCCACCGCGGCCGCGCATCGCCGCGGCGAGAAGCGCCTCCAGCGGGGTCCCCACGCCCACGGGGTCCGCCGCGGGAGCGGAGCCGCGGCCGGAGGCCGCGCCGTCGCCGGCCCGCCGTTCACCCATGCCGGGTCGCGCACCCGGTTCCCTGTGCGGTTCCACGTCCGGTTCCATCTCCGTCTGCCGCTCCGCCCTGCAACTCCTCGCCGTACCGGGACCGCGCCGCGCGCTCCGCGCCGTACAACGCGCCGGTTCCACGCGACGTCCCGCGCCCGCGGGGCGACACCCCGCCCCGGGCCGTCCCGGCCCCGGACGGCGGCCCGTCCAGGCGGGGCAGCCGTCCTCCGCGTGACGGCCGTCCGCCGTGCACCATCCGTACACCGGTCGAGTTCCTTCCGCCGTACGACGACCCGGCTCCGGACGACGGCGCTCCGCCGGCCGTTCCGGACGTCCTACTCATCCCGACTCCCCCAGCGTCCGGGGCTCCTCATCCGTCACACCCGCGACACCGAGCTGGCGCGCGAGCCGCTTCAGGCCCCGGTGGGCGGAGGTCCGCACCGCGCCCGGCCGCTTGCCGAGCACACGGGCCGCGGCCGGTCCGTCGAGGCCGACGACCACCCGCAGGAGCACGGCCTCGGCCTGGTCGCGCGGCAGGCCGGCGACCAGCTCCAGGGCGTACTCGGTGGACAGGCTCTCCAGTGCCTCGTCCTGTGTGCTGTGTCCGCCGGGCAGGTCCAGCGCGTCCTGCTCGATGGCGGTGCCCCGGGGCCTCACCCGAAGCCTCCGCAGATGGTCCAGCGCGCGGTGCCGGGCGATGGTCGCGGTCCAGCCGCGGAACCCGGCGCCGTCCCCCCGGAACCGCCCCAGGTCCCGGGCTATCTCCAGCCAGGCGTCGGACGCCACGTCCTCGGCGTCGTCGCCGACGATGCCGCGCAGATAGCCCAGCAGTCCGGGCTGCACGATCCGGTACGCGGCCGCGAAGGCGAGCTCGTCGCCCTCCTGCGCCCGCGCCACGGCCACGCCCAGTTCCGCGTCGTACGGCTGCGCGCGGCGGGGTTCCCCTCCCTGGCCCAACACTGTCCTCGTTCGCACCGAGTTCGCCCGAATGTGCCTGCCGGCGCGGCCGTCCGCGCCGACACCCTCATGGTCATCAGCGTCGGGCCCCACGGAAGTGTCACAGTGCGTCAGACACTCTGTCCGGGCACACTGCCGGGCACTCCGTCCAGGCGGGGCGGCCCCGGTCGCGGACGCCGGAGTCCCCCGCCGTCCGGCCGGCGGGACCCCGCGCGGACCTCAGCGGGCGGCCTCACGGCACAGCAGGCGCAGGGAGCCGTCGCCCGCGTAGCAGCGGCGGGCCTCCTCGATCGGGTCCCACAGCCGCCCGTCGGGGGTACGGAGCCAGTGCTCGCCGCCGGTCTCCCACCACTCGGCGCCGGTGTGACGGGCGACCACCTCGCCCGCGTACGCGCCGAATCCGCGCAGCACGCTCTCGACGGCGGCGTACGGGGCCCCGTCCCTGCGTATCTCCTCGATCACGCGGTCGACGCGCCACAGGCTCTGTGCCGAGTAGTCGAGGCGCAGCCTGGCGCCCTCCCGCATGGCCGCGACCGTGTCGGCCGCCCAGCGAACGGGCTTCGTCGCAGCCGAGGGCCGAGTTGCTTGAGTTGCGTTCACATTCGGTAGAGCGCGACGGCGGCCGGATTCGTCACCGCTCCGGGCCGGGGTTCGCGACACCGGCCCAGGACCGCCATGTCCGCCCCAGGACCCTCACAGGAACCCCTCGCGATCAAGGTTTCGGGTGCGCCGGAGCCGTGTCCCCTCCGGCGCACCCTCGCGGGCTCGCACTCCCGGGACTAGGCCCGTCCCCGTGCTCTGCGGGAGACCACCGCTCGCAGGACGCGTCGCCCCTCCGTCGACGCGTCCAGCGCGAGGCGCAGGCCGCCCTTGCCGTGCTCGGCGAGCAGTTCCAGGACGGACACCTGGCGGCGCAGTTCGGCGGCGACGAGCGGGGACATGCCCTCCGTGCGCCCCTCGCGGCGTGCCGTCACGCACGCCTCCGCGTCGTCGGCGTGGTCGAGGAACCGGTGGACCTGCAGAGCCGCCACCGAGCAGGCGTCCGACCAGGCGCGGAGTTCCTCCTCGGAGGGCTTCGCGGGGACGGCGTCCAGCATGCTCCGGGCGAGCAGGGCGGCGTGATCCTCGTCGGTCACGGCCGGCTCGGGGTCCTCCGCGTCCATCTTGGCGCGCGCCTCTTCCAGGCGCGTTCCCCATTCGGCCCAGGTGTCCGCCTCCGCCAGGCTGGCCCACAGGGGCCGCAGGACGTCGTCGTCACCGCCGAGGAGCGGTACACACCGATCCAAACAAGCCAGACCACTCGCCGCCAGACCTCTCTCGTCGGCCCGAGCGATCAGTTCCACCAGACTCATCACGACTCCCTCGAAATGCCTCGACAGGGCGCCCTTGCCTTACGGAGCCCGCACTTCCCCTTACTGCGTGCAACGGACCCGGAGTGTCACAGTGCGAGCCCACCCTGCCGTTCGGGGAGCCGAATGAACAGGTTTTCGGCCAAAGACGCACTCCGGGACCGGCACGCACTCCGCGCCCGTCAGCCGCCGAACACTCCCGGACCCGCCTGGGCCTTCCGGTCCTGCATCCGGGTCAGCTTGAGGACCACGACGATGGCGAGGACGGCGGCCACGCTGTCGAGAGCGTGGGTGAGGGCCAGCCGGCCGGCGCCGTCCCGGACCTCCGCGAACGTATTGGACTCGAGGCTCGGGGTGGAGGCCGCCTGCCCGGCCGACGCGTCGATGACCGAGAGGGCCCACCAGGCATTGAGGAGCCCGTATCCGCTCCGGGCACCCTCCGGGCGGCTCGCGTCCCAGACGTCCTGCATGATCCGGCGGGGGAGCCACAGGTTGACCACCGGGACGAACCAGCCCCAGCGCGCCCAGGCGCGGGACTTGCTCTGCCCGAAGGGACTGAAGACGACGGAATTGTCGCGCACCCGCAGGAACCAGTTCAGGTAGACGACCACGGCCGTGATCAACGCCGCCCTGTGCGCGTGGCCGGCGGCCACGTAGAACGGCTCCGCCACTTCGATCCGATGCCAGACCTCATAGCCGGACGCGCCGTCGGCGGCCGCCCCGACGACGGTGCGCATCGTGAGGTCCGCCCAGATCGCGTAGAGGTCCACGGCGATCGTCAGACCGAGCACCCCGGCCGCCGCTCGGCCGAGGGCGACAGGCGAGCGCAACCGGCCGAACCCGTACGGCGCGAAGGAGCGCGGCGGCGCCGCGGGGTTCCGCGAGGTCGTCGCCCGGGCCCGGCGCTGCGGCGTTGACGGCATGGTCATGCGACCCCCGGAGGTACGGCACCGCGTGGCGGCGCGGAAAGCCGGGCGGCCCCTCCCCAGGGTCACGCCCGGCGTACGGACAGGGCCGGAAGATACGGTTCCGCAGGTCACGGCGTCCAGCCCGTATCGGGGACCGATGCCGCCTCAGCCCAACTGGCCCGCCAGGGACTTGAACTGGGTCCAGGAGAGGGACGGGGTGCGGGGGTCCCAGAGTTTTTGGGACAGGGCGCGCAGCGGCATGCGGATGCCCGCCGCGACCTGGTCCTGGGTCTGGGAGTTCGAGAGGTCGCACCAGACGGCGAAGGACCCGCCGAGGATCTGGGAGTCGTACTTCGCGGACACCGGCGTGGTTCCGCGCAGGACGAGCGGGGTCCACTGCTCGTAGATGCGCTCCCCGGTCGGGTAGACGAAGGTCTGGGGCTCGCCGAGGACGTAGTACAGGTACTCGTCGTTGTAGTTGACGACCTTGCGACCGGCGCTCAGGTACTCCACCGGCTGCCGGGCCCCGATCTCCTTGCCGGTCCAGTACGCCACCCGAAGGCTGCCGTCGGCCGGGACGGTGCTGCTGCGGAAGAAGCCGTCGTTCCAGGCCCGGGCCGTCCGGCCGTGCCCGTGGACCACCTTGGCGCGGTCGTTCAGCCAGCCGGTCGTGAGGTCGGCGACGCCCGCCCCCGCCCCGAACCTGCTCCTCGCCGCGGTGACGAGTTGCGGGAAGGACGCCGCGGGGTCGGCCACCGTCAGGGCCTGGTACTCGTCGCCGCCCAGATGCCAGTCGGTGCCGGGGAACAGACCCGCGTACTCGTTCAGCAGATCGTCGACGATCTTCGCCGAGGCGGGCTTGGAGATGTCCACGGCGCCGCGGACGGGGACGCCCGACACATTGCGGAGCTGGAGATCGGGGTGGGCCGCGATGACCGCGCCGAGGTGACCCGGCGAGTCGATCTCGGGCACGACGGTGATGTGCCGGCTCGCCGCGAGGGCGACGATCCGGCGGACCTCGTCCTTCGTCAGGTGCTGGGCCGACACGATCTCGGGGTGGCTGTCGGACTCGATGCGGAAGCCCTGGTCGTCGGAGAAGTGCAGACCGAGCTGGTTGTACTTCAGATCCCCCAGCTCACGCACCCGGTCCTCGATCCAGGCCGCCGTGAAGTGCTTGCGCGCGATGTCGAGCATGAACCCGCGCACCGGCTTCGCGGGCCGGTCGCGCACGACGCCCTCCGGCGCCGTACCGCCGCCGCGCACCTCCTGCTTGAGCGTGCGCGTGCCGTAGAAGACGCCGGCCTCGGCGGGCCCGGTGACCGTGACCCGGCCGTTCGCGACGGTCAGGGTGTACGACTCCGGGCCCGCCTTGCCCTTGTCGAGGCCCAGTTCGACGTCGCCGGCCTTGGCGGCCCCCCGCCCCGCGTACGTCAGTCCGAGTTCGCCGGCGAGCAGCTTGCCCTCGTCGGCGAGGCCGTCGCCGTCGACGACGACCCGGGCTCCGCGGGCCGGGCGCCAGCCGGGACCGTGGGCCGCGGTGTGCTCGCGCACGGCGGGGATGGTGCGCGGCGCCTTGGAGAGGGGATAACTCCGGGTCGGCGAGGGGCTGGGGACGGACACGGTCCCCGACCGGTCCGCGGACGGCACCCGCGCCCCGGCCGGCCCGCCGCCCCCGTCGGGCCAGACCGCCACGGCCACCACCACGACACCGGCGACCGCCAGACCGGCCGCGACGAGTTTGCCCCGCCCGTTCTGCCCCGACCGCCGCCGACGCGGCGCGCGCCGCCTGCCACTGCTCACTCCGCCACCCTCGTCCCACCGCGCCCGCCGCGCGGCGCTCACCTCAGGGCGCCGACCAGGCGGCGCCCGCTTCACCGTGCCGTCGCCGGGCCGGTCCTGTCCTACAGGTGTACTCCCTCGCCGAGGCGATCACCTCTTCGGAGCACTCCGGCGGACCGGTTCCCCACTCCCACCGCGAACTCTGCCCCGACCGTCACCCGATCCGTCCACCGCATGCTCCGAAACTCTCCCGTGCGGGTGAAATCCGGGCATCCGTCGGACAGGTCCTGACACACCTCGATAGCGTGAGCGGCACAACTTTCACTTCCGCCCCTGCCGAAACACACGTATCGCACGCACGTCATGCTCACCGGACGTCGCGCGTCCCACCCCCACGCCGAGGATCCACGCTGACGTCTCACCGTCTCCCACGCCTCCCCGGCCAGGTCGCCCTCCCCGAGCAGAGGACGGAACCGTCCCCGGTCCGCCTCGACAGGTTCAACTCCGCACCCACCGGAGAGGTCACCCGCGCCCTGCTCACCTGCTGCCGCAGCCTGCGCTGGGTCCACCGTCTGGCCGACCACCGCCCCTACCCGGATCTCGGCGCGCTGCTGGCCGCGGCCGACGAGGCGGCGTACGACCTGACCCCCGCCGACCTGGCCGAAGCCCTGGCCGGCGAGTCGCTCACGCCGCTCCCGGACGGCGCGTACTCCGCCGCCCACACCGCACTGAGCGCCGCGCACGCCGCGTACGAGAGCAGATTCGGACATGTGTTCGTCATCAGTCTGGACGAATTCACCCCCGGCGAGGCCCTCGACCAGGTCCTCGCCGGCATCCGGTCACGCCTGGCGAACGACCCGGAGGAGGAGCGGATCGTCACCGCGGACGAGCTGCGCAGACTGGCCCGCGGGCGGCTGACCCGACTCGTCCGTCAGTTCGCCCACGAGGCACGACCCGCCGACACGCCGCGCCCGGAATAGCCCGAACGTGCCTGATTGATTGCCAGTTTGATCACATTGATAGGGCCGCTGTAAGCGTTCCGACAACACGTCGCTACGATGGCCGGGGCCGGTGGACCGTACCCGGCCGGGCCCGACCGACAGAGAAGCCGGCGCGGCCCCAATCCCCGCTCCCGGAGGGTTCTTCCGTGCCGGCTGGAACGCTGTACCGCGGCCGGGAAGGAATGTGGTCCTGGGTGGCTCATCGAGTCACCGGCGTCCTCATCTTCTTCTTCCTGTTCGTACACGTGCTGGACACCGCTCTCGTCCGTGTCTCCCCCGAGGCCTACGACAAGGTCGTGGCCACGTACAAGACGCCGATCGTCGCGCTGCTGGAGTACGGCCTCGTGGCCGCCATTCTCTTCCACGCGCTCAACGGCCTGCGTGTCATCGCCGTCGACTTCTGGTCCAAGGGCCCGCGCTACCAGAAGCAGATGCTCTGGACCGTCGTCGGTATCTGGGTCGTGCTGATGTTCGGGGCCCTTTACCCCGTCCTCGGTCACGCATTCCGCGAAGTATTCGGGAGCTGACGCAGATGTCCACTACTGACACCGCCGCTTCCGGCATCGGCCCCGTGGAGGGCGCCGGAGACCACTCGGCCTACAGCGTCGACAACCCGGCCCCCTTCATCGAGGCCCCGCGCAAGCGCACCAACAAGACCCCGAAGTCGACCCGCGGCAACTTCGAGATGTACGGCTGGCTCTTCATGCGCCTGTCCGGCATCGTCCTGGTCGTCCTGGTCCTCGGTCACCTGCTGATCCAGCTCGTCCTCGACGGCGGCGTCTCCAAGATCGGCTTCGCCTTCGTGGCCGGCCGCTGGGCCAGCCCGTGGTGGCAGGCCTGGGACCTCGCGATGCTGTGGCTGGCCATGCTGCACGGCTCCAACGGCCTGCGTACCGTCATCAACGACTACGCGGAGCGCACGAACACGCGCCTGTGGCTGAAGGGCCTGCTGTACACCGCCACGGTGTTCACGATCCTGCTGGGCACGCTGGTGATCTTCACCTTCGACCCGAACATCCGCTAGGCACGGGGCTGAGGCAACCACTCATGAAGATCCACAAGTACGACACCGTCATCGTCGGCGCCGGCGGCGCCGGCATGCGCGCCGCCATCGAGGCGACGAAGCGCAGCCGCACCGCCGTGCTGACGAAGCTCTACCCCACCCGGTCCCACACGGGCGCGGCGCAGGGCGGCATGGCCGCCGCGCTCGCCAACGTGGAGGAGGACAACTGGGAGTGGCACACCTTCGACACGATCAAGGGCGGTGACTACCTGGTCGACCAGGACGCCGCCGAGATCCTGGCGAAGGAGGCCATCGACTCGGTCCTCGACCTGGAGAAGATGGGCCTGCCGTTCAACCGGACGCCCGACGGGACGATCGACCAGCGCCGCTTCGGCGGTCACTCCCGCAACCACGGCGAGGCCCCGGTCCGCCGGTCCTGCTACGCCGCGGACCGCACCGGTCACATGATCCTCCAGACGCTGTACCAGAACTGCGTCAAGGAGGGCGTGGAGTTCTTCAACGAGTTCTACGTCCTCGACCAGCTCATCACCGAGGTCGACGGCGTCAAGCACTCGGCGGGCGTCGTCGCCTACGAGCTGGCGACCGGCGAGATCCACGTCTTCCAGGCGAAGTCCGTGATCTACGCGTCCGGCGGCACCGGCAAGTTCTTCAAGGTGACCTCCAACGCGCACACCCTGACGGGTGACGGCCAGGCGGCCGTCTACCGTCGCGGGCTGCCGCTGGAGGACATGGAGTTCTTCCAGTTCCACCCGACCGGCATCTGGCGCATGGGCATCCTGCTGACGGAGGGCGCCCGCGGTGAGGGCGGCATCCTCCGCAACAAGGACGGCGAGCGCTTCATGGAGAAGTACGCGCCGGTCATGAAGGACCTCGCGTCCCGTGACGTCGTGTCCCGCTCCATCTACACCGAGATCCGTGAGGGCCGCGGCTGCGGTCCCGAGGGCGACCACGTCTACCTCGACCTCACGCACCTCCCGCCGGAGCAGCTCGACGCCAAGCTGCCCGACATCACCGAGTTCGCGCGGACCTACCTCGGCATCGAGCCCTACACGGACCCGATCCCGATCCAGCCCACCGCGCACTACGCCATGGGCGGCATCCCGACGAACGTCGAGGGTGAGGTCCTCTCGGACAACACCACCGTCGTCCCGGGCCTGTACGCCGCCGGTGAGGTCGCCTGTGTCTCCGTGCACGGCGCCAACCGCCTCGGCACGAACTCGCTGCTGGACATCAACGTCTTCGGGCGCCGGGCCGGCATCGCGGCCGCGGAGTACTCGGCGAAGGCCGGCTTCGTGGAGCTGCCCGAGAACCCGGCCGAGCAGGTCGTGTCCCAGGTCGAGCGGCTGCGCAACTCCACGGGCACCGAGCGGGTCGCCGCGATCCGCCTGGAGCTCCAGGAGTGCATGGACGCCAACGTGATGGTGTTCCGCACCGAGCAGACGATCAAGACGGCCGTGGAGAAGATCGCGGAGCTCCGCGAGCGCTACAAGAACGTCTCGGTCCAGGACAAGGGCAAGCGGTTCAACACGGACCTGCTGGAGGCCATCGAGCTGGGCAACCTGCTCGACCTGGCCGAGGTCATGGCCGTCTCCGCGCTCGCCCGCAAGGAGTCCCGCGGCGGTCACTACCGCGAGGACTACCCGAACCGCGACGACGTCAACTTCATGCGCCACACCATGGCGTACCGCGAGGTCGGCGACGACGGCACCGAGTCCATCCGTCTCGACTACAAGCCGGTCGTCCAGACCCGCTACCAGCCGATGGAGCGTAAGTACTGATGGCTACTCCCACTCTGGACAAGGCGGACGCGGCCGGCGCACCCGAGCCCGGTTTCGCCGACTCCCCCTACATCACCGCCACGTTCCGCATCCGCCGCTTCAACCCGGAGGTCTCGGCGGAGTCGGTCTGGGAAGACTTCCAGATCCTGATCGACCCCAAGGAGCGTGTCCTCGACGCGCTGCACAAGATCAAGTGGGACGAGGACGGCACGCTCACGTTCCGCCGCTCCTGTGCCCACGGCATCTGCGGGTCGGACGCCATGCGGATCAACGGCAAGAACCGTCTGGCCTGCAAGACGCTGATCAAGGACCTGAACCCCGCGAAGCCGATCACGATCGAGGCCATCAAGGGCCTGACCGTGCTGAAGGACCTCGTGGTCGACATGGACCCGTTCTTCCAGGCGTACCGCGACGTGATGCCCTTCCTCATCTCGAAGGACACCAACGAGCCGACGCGTGAGCGTCTGCAGTCGGCCGAGGACCGCGAGCGGTTCGACGACACCACCAAGTGCATCCTGTGCGCGGCGTGCACGTCGTCCTGCCCGGTGTTCTGGAACGACGGCCAGTACTTCGGTCCGGCCGCCATCGTGAACGCCCACCGCTTCATCTTCGACTCGCGTGACGACGCCGGAGAGCAGCGACTGGAGATCCTCAACGACAAGGACGGTGTGTGGCGCTGCCGCACGACGTTCAACTGCACGGACGCCTGCCCGCGCGGTATCGAGGTCACCAAGGCGATCCAGGAAGTCAAGCGCGCGCTGATCACGCGCCGCATCTGAGGTCGGCCCGTACGTCGAGTGGGCCCCGTTTCCCTCCGGAAGCGGGGCCCACTCGCGTACGGGGCCACGAACGGGCGGAACGGACCCGATCAGAGCTGGCTCAGGATCGTCGGGTCCGTGATGTTCAGGTCGTCGGCCAGCAGCATCGCCTTGCTGAGGATCACCGCGAGCATCCCGTCGCCCTCGAAGGGCAGATAGCCGGTCCGGGGGCCGCCCGCCGCGGACTTCGCGACGATGCACAGGTACTGGTCGTTCGGGCTCATCAGGATGTTGCCCGAGCCCAGGTGGATCTTGTACGTGTGCCGCTCGCCCTTCACCGACAGGAAGCGGCCCTCCAGGGTGCAGCGGTCGGCTATCGCCAGCCGCGGGATCAGCCGGTCGAGCAGGGCGCGGCGGGTCTGCGCGGTCTCGTTCAGATCGCCGAAGCCGTACGACGTCCAGTACTCGCGGAAACGGCCGCCGGGGCCTCCGTCCTGCCAGGTCGGGTCGTTGCCGACGCTGGAGACGCCGACGAACAGGTCCACGTCGCGCAGGACTTCGGACAGGACGAGCGGCGGGATCTCCGTGAGCGGCAGGGGTTCGACGGGGTTCTCGTCCGGGCCGAGCCACATGCGGTACTCGCCGCCGTAGCAGTGCGCCGAGTTCTGCGGGGCGTCGATCGGATAGAAACGGACCTGGTCGGTGCGCAGCCGCAGATAGCTGCCCGACTCGGTGGTGTCCTCGCCGTACTCGCCGTCACCGGTGATCCAGTACTCGGCGCGCAGCCCCCACCGCGGCAGCTCCCGGGTGGCCGGGGGCGCCTCGTCGTCGACGCAGAGCCGGAGCTTGTTGCGCCAGCCCCTGACGGCGGCCAGTGAGTTGAACTGGTGCTGGCGCACGACGTGGGCGGCGAAGCGGTTCGAGTACGTGCCCGTCGCGCGTTCGGCGTCGGTGAGGAGGTAGACCTCGCGGTGGGCCTGCTTGAAGGGCTGGGTGATCTCGTGGCGCTCCAGCCAGTCCCGCCAGGCGACGACCTCGGCGGGCTCCCGGCCGACCGGGTGCCAGAGGGTGACCTCCTCGCCCGAGGTCACCGGGTCGTCGGTGAGGGTGGACAGCGCGCCGTTCGCGAAGCCGACCGGGGTGCCGTCGACCGTCCACAGGAGGCGGCGGGCGAGGGTGCCGACGAGCGGGTGGTCGAGGTAGCGCTCGCGCCAGGTGTCGTACGCCCAGGTGCGCCGGGCGAGGAACTGCCGGTCCAGGCGTTCGGTCTGCGCCGAGAGCATCTTGTCGATGTCCTTGACGGCCGCCTTGAGTTCCTTGAGCTCCTCGGCGTGGTCGCGCCGCACGGCGGCGGGCACGCTCTTGACGGCCTTGCCGCTCGCGTTGCGCCAGCTCAGCGCGGCGCGTGTGCCGTGGACTTCGAGGAGGGCGGTGGTGTCGCCGAGTTCGTGCCGCACCTGCCCGACCTCGGTGAGGCCGTACGCAGGGACGGCCAGCTCCTCGATCTCCTCCCGGGTGAGCCCGAGGGCGGTGGCCTTCGCGTCCAGGAAGCCGTCGACGATCTTGGCGGTGGCCTTGTACGTCACCCGGGTGGCCAGCCTGGCCAGTTCGGCGAGGGCGGCCTCTCCGTCGACGCGGGACAGCGCGATCACACCGGCGTTGGCGACCTTCGGGTTGCGCGGGCCCAGTCCGGCGACCTTCTTCAGGGAGGTCTCGACGAGCGCGCCGAGGGCCCGCGCGGTGTCGGGGTGGGGCGGCAGCAGGGAGACCAGCCAGGCGAGGCCGCGCAGGGCGTCGGCGTTGTACGGGTCGTAGGCGTTGTTGATGTCTGCCTCGTACCCCCGGACCTCCAGCGGGTGGGTGCGGGGGCGGCCGACGAGGGCGAGCCAGGACAGCGCGGCGGCGCGGACCCGGTCGGCGCCGAGGGCCTCGACGAGGGCGCGGGCCCGCTGGTCCCACGCGGCGGAGGGCTTGGAGGCGGTGGCGGTCGTCAGATGGGTGAGCAGGGCCTGCTCGTCGGGTGTGGAGGAGTCGCTCATGGCCCGTTCGGCCCATTCCTCGCCGACGTTGAGAACGGGGTTCGTGAGCTTCTTCAGCAGAGCCGCGATGAACGTGCGGCGGTAGGTGTCCATGCCGGTGCGGCGGAGGACCGCGACGACGGTCGGGTCGAGGTCGCGGCCGGCCGCCAGTTCGGCCTCGGCCAGGAGGTCGATCCGTGTCGCCGACCAGAGGGTGTTCTGCCGGCCGAATTCCCTGAGCTGCCCGGCCCGTTCGTCGGCGAGCGGCTCCTCCGGGAGGCCGTGCGAGATCGCGGCGAGGACGGTCAGCACCTGGTTGCGGGGTTCCGATCTGCCGCCGACCGTGTGATAGCCCGCCGCGAGAGCGCCGGCCAGCCTTTCGCGCTGGTCGGCGGGGAGCGCGGCCAGCAGGTCGAGCATCTCGCCCCAGCCGGTGCCCCATTGGACGGTGTTGACCAGGGCGGCCCGCAGGAGGTCGGTGGCGAGCCCGCCCATGTTGCCCTGGGCCGCGTTCGAGCGGATCCATCCCAGTTGCTTCCTGGTGTCGGCCATCGTCATCCCCCCACCAGCGCGACGAGCTTGAGGAAGGTGACCTCGGTGCCCAGGACCAGCTCGATCTCCTCGTCGAGGTCGGTCACCTGACGCTCCCCCACGAGCACCAGGAAGCCGTTCCCCGCGAACGCCTCGAGCGCCAGCTCGCTCTGCGCCTCGGGGTCGATCCGGCGAGGCGTGCGCAGCGCGTAGCCGTTCAGCACGCGCTCGGTGTCCTCGGGCTGCACGAGCCCCTGGAACACCGCCGGCATGCTCGCGTTGTACTCGGCGACCTCCTGGAAGACCCGCCGCCGGATCAGCTCACGCACCGCGAGCCGCTCCTCGGCGATCTCGACGGCCCAGCCCGAGCCCCGCCCCCCACTGGTCGTCTCGTCGACGAACGTCACCATTCCCATGCCGCCGAGAGTACGAGCCCCCACTGACAACCGGTCCCCGGCCCCGGGTCGTTCCGGGGCGCCACCCCTCCCCGCTCCTAACCTGATGGCATGTCAGATGACGTGTCACGCGAGTCGTGCGAGTTGCTCGGGATCGACAACGTGCTGTTGCCCGTCGGGGATCTCGGTGAGGGTGTGGGGTTCTACGAGCGGGCCGGGTTCGTGTCGGCGTTCCGGCTGGACGAGGCCGGGATCGCGGTGCTGAGGGTGGGCAAGGAGACGCCCGGGGTGCTGCTGCGGCTGGACCGGGAGCTGAGCCACCGGCCGCCCCCGTGGGCGTCGCCGCGGCTGTGGGTGGAGGTTCCGGACGCCCGCGCGGCGGCCCGCTCCCTGGCCGCCGCGGGCGTCGCCGTCCTCGACGCGCCCTTCTCCGGCGCCACCGGCTGGACCGTCGAGATCGCGGACCCCTGGGGCAACGTCATCGGTTTCACCGACTACACCAAGCGGCCCGAACTGGCCCGCGGGGCGCGGGGATAGCCCGGGAGGCGCCGGCCTCGCGACGCCGGCGGCCGGGCGGGCACCCCGCGGTCCGGGCGGCGGTGCCCGCCCACCCCGGATCCGACTTGAACATGTTCAAAAGGAGGTCTACATTCATCCCAGACAGCGTTTTGAACGCGTTCAAGAAGGGGTGGGGACATGGACCTCACAGTCGTCGCTTACGTCATCTACCTGCTGGTCAGCATCGCGCTGACGGTCTGGGTGGCGCGCACGCTGAGCCACAACGGACGGATCTTCCTGTCGGACGTCCTGCACGGCGACGAGAAGCTCGCCGACGCCGTCAACCACCTGCTGGTGGTGGGCTTCTACCTCGTCAACCTCGGCTTCGTCGCCCTCTATCTGCACCAGAGCGACGAGATCTCCGACGCCCGCGAGATCTTCGAGGCCCTGTCGACCAAGCTGGGCGTCGTCCTGCTGGTCCTCGGCGTCATGCACCTGGGCAACGTCTACGCCCTCAACAGGATCCGGCGGCGGGGTGTCATGGAGCGCGAGCAGACGCCGCCGGTACGGCCGACCGACTGGGTCGCGCCCACGGCCGGGGCGTGAGACCGGTGACCGCCGCAGCGGCCACCCGGGACCGGGACGCGGCACGCGTCCCGGTCCTCGGGCTCACCGTCCTCTACGACGCGCGCTGCTCGCTGTGCGCGTTCCTGAAGAAGTGGCTCTCCGGGCAGGCGCAGCTCGTACCGCTGCGGTTCGTGCCGGCCGGTTCGGAGGAGGCCGCCCGGAGCTACCCCGGGCTCGACCAGCGCGCCACCCTGGACGAGATCACCGTCGTGGGGGACGGCGGACAGGTCTACCAGGGAGCCGCCGCCTGGATCGTCACCCTCTGGGCGCTGCGCGACTTCCGGCCGCTGGCCCACCGGCTGAGCACGCCCGCGGGCGCGCGGCTGGCCAGGGGCGCGACCCTCGCCGCCGCCAAGTGGCGCGAGGCGCAGGCGTCGCGGCGGTGGCGCGGCGGCGCGTACGAGTGGGGCGACGGCTGGAGCTACCACCCGACCGCCGGATGGACCTTCGAGCCGCCCGCCTGCGACAGCGGCGGATGTACGACGGTTCCCAGTCGTTAGGCTCGTCCCGTGCCAGCACCGAAAGACAGCCCCGGCCCCATCGGTTCCACCGAGCCCAGCGCGGCCTCCGAGCCCGCCGAGTCCCCGGGCAAGGAGGCGAAGAGCCCGGCCAAGAGCGAACAGACCCGGGCCCTGATCCTGGAGACGGCGATGCGGCTGTTCCAGGAACGGGGGTACGACAAGACGACGATGCGAGCCATCGCCCAGGAGGCCGGGGTCTCCGTCGGCAACGCGTACTACTACTTCGCCGGCAAGGAACACCTGATCCAGGGCTTCTACGACCGGATCGCCGCCGAACACCAGGAGGCGGTCCGGGAGGTGCTGGACCGCGAGACGGACCTGGAGGCGCGGCTCGGCGGCGTCCTGAAGGTGTGGCTGGACATCGCCACGCCGTACCACGAGTTCGCCGTGCAGTTCTTCAAGAACGCCGCCGACCCGGACAGTCCGCTCAGCCCCTTCTCCCCCGAGTCGGAGCACGCGCGCCGCGAGGCGATCAGCGTCCACAAGGAAGTGCTGGCCGGCGCGAAGACCAAGGTGCCGGAGGAACTGCGGGAGGTGCTGCCCGAGCTGATGTGGCTCTCCCAGATGGGGCTCGTCCTGTACTGGGTCTTCGACCGCACCGAGGGCCGCGAACGCAGCTACCGGCTCGCCGAGCGCGGGGCGCGTCTGACGGCGCGCGGGGTCTCGCTGGCCCGCTTCCGGCTGCTGCGGCCCCTCGTCCACGAGGTGCACGAACTGTTCACGGACTTCCTGCCGGGCATGACGAAGGCCCTGCCCGACCCGGCGAAGAAGACGGACCGGGAGCCCGCGGATCCGGCGAGGAGGACGCGCCGAGGCACCACCGACCCGGCGGAGGACACCGACTGAGGTCCCGGCCGCCCCGGCGAGGAGACGGACCCCGTGCCCGCGCCCCGGCCAGGACGACCGGACGGGGCACGGGGGCGCCCGACGAAGCGGGCGCCCCCGTACCCCGGGACCGTTCGACAACCGGAAACCGGCGGCCTCAGTTGACCGCGTCGGCGTCCACCTCTCCCTGGACCAGTTCCACGTCGTGCACCAGCGGCTCCTCGGTCACGACGACGTGCCGGGCCCGCGCCCCGTACGAACGGGCCGTCGCGGACAGCAGATACGTCCCCGGGGCCGGGACCGAGACGATGTAGGAACCGTCGGCCAGCGAGGTCACCCGGTCGAGCTGCCGGCCTCCCTTGGACAGCAGCGTGAGGACCGCCCCGTCGACGGGCTCGCCCTCCGCGTCACGGACGAAGCCGTGCACGGCCGAGGCACCGCCGCCGGCCGGCGCAGCGTCCTCGGCCGGCTCCTCCGCGGGCTCCACCGCCAGATGCGGCAGCCGCTTGTCCAGCCACGCCGGCAGCCACCAGTTGGAGTCGCCGAGCAGATGCATCGCGGCGGGCACCAGGGCCGTACGCAGGATGAAGGCGTCCAGGGCGACCGCGGCCGCGAGGCCGACCCCCGCCATCGCCGCTCCCGCGTCCCCGCTCAGGACGAAGGCGAGGAAGACGCACACCATGATCAGGGCGGCCGAGTTGATGACCCGGCCGGTCTCGGCCAGCCCGACCCGCACCGCGCGCGCGTTGTCCCTCGTGTGCACCCACTCCTCGTGCATACGGCTGACCAGGAACACCTGGTAGTCCATGGAGAGGCCGAACAGCAGCGAGAGCATGATGACGGGCAGGAAGGCGTTGATCGGACCCTCCTTGCCGAGGCCCAGCAGGTCCAGGCCCCAGCCCCACTGGAAGATCGCGACCAGGACGCCGAAGGACGCGGCGGCCGCGATCAGGTTCATCAGCGCGGCCGTCAGCGGGACCACCAGGGAGCGGAACGCGATCAGCAGGAGCAGGAAGCCGAGCCCGATGATCGTGGCGACGAACCACGGCAGGCGGTCGCCGGTGATCGTGGCGAAGTCCTTCGACACGGCGGTGACCCCGCCGACGTGGGCGGTCGCCCCGGTGTCCGGGATCACCCGGTCCCGCAGGGTGTCGATGAGCCGGTCGGTCTTCACCGACTGCGGTGACGTCGTCGGCACGACCTGGATCACCGTGACACCGTTGGCGGGCGGCAGCGCGGCGACCGCGGCGACCCCGGGCGTGCCGCCGATGCTCTTCGCCAGGGCCCCGGTGTCACCCGCGGTCACGACCACCTGGAGCGGACCGTTGAAGCCGGGTCCGAAGCCCTCGGCGAGCAGGTCGTAGGCCTGCCGGGTCGTCGTTGTGCCGTCGTCGTTGCCCTGGTCGGTGGCGCCGAGGTGCAGCGACAGCACGGGGAGCGCGAGGACCGCCATCACGGCGAGCGCGACGGCGGCGATCGTACGGGGGCGGCGCTGCACGGTCATCGACCAGCGGGCCGCGGCCCCGCTCGCCCGCTCCGGCTCCGGGCCCCGGTCCGCCAGTTTGCGCCGCTGGCGGCGGCTGAGCACCCGGGTGCCGAGGACGCCGAGGAGCGCGGGCAGCAGCGTGGTGGCGGCGAGCACGCTGAACACGACGGTCAGGGAGGTACCGATGACCACACCGTCCAGGAAGCGCAGGTTCGTCACGAGCATGCCCGCGAGCGCGATGCACACCGTTCCGCCCGCGAACAGCACCGCCCGACCGGAGGTGTTGAGGGCGACGACCGCCGACTCCTCGGGCGCCAGGCCTCGCAGGAGACCGCGCCGGTGCCGGGTGACGATGAACAGCGCGTAGTCGATGCCGACACCGAGGCCGATCAGGGTGGCCAGCAGCGGGGCCAGATCCGGGATGTCCGTGGTGTGACTGAGCAACTGCGTGGAGAACAGGCCCGTACCGACCCCGAAGACCGCGATGCCGATCGGCAGCAGCATGGCGAAGAGCGAACCGAAGGCGAGGAAGAGGACGACCGCCGCGGCCAGGATGCCGACCATCTCGGCCAGCCCGGTGGGCGGCTCCTGCACCCGCTGGATCGCCTGACCGCCCAACTCCACCTGGAGTCCGGCCCGTTCGGCACCCTGCGCGGTGTCGACGACGTCCTGCACCAGTTCCTTGGGTACGGCGTTGGCCTGCTCGGTGAAGGTGATCTGGGCGTACGCGATCGTGCCGTCACGGCTGATCTGCGCGGCCCCCTGCTCGCCCTGGTACGGACCCGCGACCCGGCCCACGCCCTTCATGCCCGCGATCTCGTCCAGCACCGGCTGGATCCGGTCGCGCACGGAGGCGTCCCGGACCGTTCCGTCCGCGACCTTCCACACCACCGTGTCCGTGTCCCCCGCGCTGTCGGGGAAGGCCTTCTCCATCTGGTCGTACGCACGCTTGGAGTCCGTGTTCGGAAGGGAGAACACGTTCGCGTAGTCCGTGCCCGCGGTGGTCGCCGCGAACCCGAGACCGAACAGCGCACCCACCCACAGCAACAGGACCACCAGCCGGTGCCGATAGCACCACCGTGCCAATACCGCCACGTTCAACGCTCCTTAGTCGGTCGGTCCCCCAGGTCCTGGTCACCAGGATTCGTGTCCGGCCGCGCCGGTGGACACGACCCGCCCATGACTCTCAAGGAACTCCAAGGAGCGAACGGCCCAAGCCGTCGACGGCCCCGCCGATACTGGGGACATGACCGCTCACGAGGCAGCCACCGTGCTCGTCGTCGAGGACGAGCCGAGCATCGCGGACGTCCTGACCATCGCGCTGCGCTACCACGGCTTCGAGGTGATGGCCGCGGGGTGCGTCCGCGAGGCCCTGGCGCTCGCCGAGCGCACCCGCCCCGACGCGGCCCTGCTCGACGTGATGCTCCCGGACGGCGACGGCCGGGCGCTGGGCCGTGAACTGCGCCTGCGGCAGCCGGACCTGGCCGTCGTCTTCCTCACCGCGCGGGACGCGCCCGCCGAGATCGTCGGCGCGCTCGGTTTCGGCGACGACTACATCACCAAGCCGTTCAACATCGACGAGGTCGTCGCCCGCATCACCGCCGTCCTGCGCCGCACCCGGCCCGACGACGTCCTGCCGCAGCGCCCGCCCCTGCGCTACGGCGACCTGGAGCTGGACGAGACGACGTACCGCGTCCACCGCGCGGGCACCACGGTCGAACTCACCCCCACCGAGTACGCGCTGCTGCGCTTCCTCGTCCGCAACGGCGGCCGGATCGTGCCCAAGGAACAACTCCTGCGCCATGTCTGGCAGTACGAGCACCCCGCCGAGTCGACGGTCGTCGAGACGTACATCAGCTACCTGCGGCGCAAGCTCGAACCACTGGGGCCACCGGTGATCCAGACCCGCCGGGGCGTGGGATACGGGCTCGCGTGAAGGCGCCCGTCCTGCCCGGCTGCCGCCCCGCGCGCCGCAGGCACGGCATCCACTCGCTGCGCGGCCAGCTCACGATCGCCAACGTGGGGCTGCTGGCCCTGGGCATCGTGGTGGCGACCGCCGTGAGCCTGATGGGCATGCGGCACTACCTGCTCGACCAGGTGGACGCCCAGCTCCTCAAGACCCGGGAATCCCTGGGCGGTTCGCAGCTCACCATGCGCCAGATCGACTCGCTGAGCGCCCTCGCGTTCGTGCACGAGCGGATCGGACCCGCCGCGGACGAGTCGTCGAAGCCGGAGTCGGTCTTCGCGGCCGTCGACCGCGGCGGTCAGGCCGTCGCGGTGGCCGGCTACCAACCCACCGACACCCAGCGCGCGTTCGCCTCGGCCGTGGGCGACCCCGGCGGCCTCGCCCGTGCCGTCGACCCGCGTGACATCACCATCGGCGGCGTCGACTACCGGGCGACCGCGACGCGGCTGGCCGACGGCACCTACGTCCTGTTCGGCAGCTCGACCGACGGACTGCACAAAGGCATCGCCAAGGCCCTCAAGCTCGATCTGGCCGTGGGAACCCTCCTGTTGGCGCTCCTCGCGTGTCTGACGATGTTCAGCGTGCGCCGCCGGATGAGGCCGCTGGAGGCCATGGTGGAGACCTCGTCCGCCATCGCCGAGGGAGATCTGACCCGGCGCGTCCCCTCCAGCCATCACCCGACCCAGGAGGTCGAACAGCTCCGCCTCGCGCTCAACTCCATGCTGCACCAGGTCGAGTCGGCCTACCGGACGCGCGAGGACAGCGCCGCCCAGCTCCGCCGGTTCGTCGGGGACGCCTCGCACGAGCTGCGCACCCCGCTGGCGGCCATCCGCGGCTACCTCCAGCTCTACGAGAAGGGGATGCTGACCGACCCCGTGGAGCGCAGGCGTGCCTGGGACCGGATGAACGGGGAGGCCGACCGCATGGGCCGGCTGGTCGACGAGCTGCTCACCCTGGCCCGCCTTGACCAGCGGCCCGAACTGCGCTTCAGGAACGTCGACCTGAGCCGGCTGGTGCGGGACGCCGCCGAGGATCTGCGGGCCCAGCAGCCCGGCCGCCCGGTGACCGTGGACGCCGACGGCACCCTGCTCGTCCAGGCCGACGAATCGGGGCTGCGGCAGGTCCTGGGCAACCTCGTCGGCAACGTACGCACCCACACGCCCGGCGACGTGCCCGTGCGGCTCACCCTGGAGCGCTCCGACGGTGTCCTGCGGCTGTGCGTCGCGGACAAGGGCCCCGGGCTCGCGGAGGAGGACGCGGCGCGGGTCTTCGACCGCTTCTTCCGGGCCGGCGGCGGCGCGGGCAGCGGGCTCGGGATGGCGATCGTGGAGGGTGTGGTGCGGGCCCACGGAGGGAGCGTCGCGGTCCGGACGGCCCCGGGCGAGGGACTGGCGGTGACGGTGACGCTGCCGGTGCGGGGCCGGTGACACCGCCCAGCCCCCGACGGTCGCCGCAGCACCCCTCACCTGCCGCTCTGACCTGCGGAAACGGACTTGGACAGAAGCTGACCGAGGCGGTTGAACACGGGCCGCCGCGGCCCCGTACACCACGACGAGGGCGCTTCGGTCGCTTCCGATCGGCCCGCCACGCCACCACCGCGCTTCGCACGGAAGGACCGCCGGGTTGTCGTTCAAAACGAGCTCTCGACAGCTACCGAACACGGACGAGACGCCTCCGGGGGACGAGCCGACGCCGGAGCCCCACGCGGACACCGACACGGACACCGGCACCGGCACGGACGAGGACGCCGCCGCCTCGGGTGAGGGAGAGGCAGCGGCCGGGGCGGCCCCCGAGGTCACCACGACCGAGGAGGCCGCCTCGATCGATCCCGACGCCCCGCAGGAGCCTCCGGCGGGGTCCGGCCCTGGTGACGAGGCGGACCCCGACGGGAGCGACGGCGAAGCCGCCACCGGCGCCCCCGGGACCGAGGTCCGGGCCGAAGGCCGGGCAGGGGACGCGGGTGCCCCGGAGGGCACGGTTCCCAGTGCCGTCGGCGCGGCGCCCGAAACCGGCACCCGGGCGGGGACCGCGCCTGCGACCGGGACCGAGGCGCCCCGCGAGACCCGCGCGGACACGGACGTGGCCTCGCCCGGGGACGACACCGCCGAAGCCCCCGGAGCCCCCGACACCTCCGACACCTCCGACACACCGAACGCCCCGGACGCCGCCCCCGGGGACGGAGCCGGAGGCGGCGAGGAGCCTCCGGGGGGCGAGCCGTCCGGGTCCGGGGCGGGAAGCGGGTGGCGGGGCCGGTATCCGGTCGCCGCCCGCGCCCTCGCCTGGACGACCACCCTCGTCGCCGCCGCGCTCGTCCTGTTCGCGCTGCTCATGCCGAGCCAGGCGGACAGCTTCCGCCCGGCGGAATTCCTGCGGCTCCCGGTGGAGGCGATCTTCGGTGGCGCGCTGCTGATCGTCCTGCCCCGCCGGCCGCGGATCGCGCTGTCGGTGGCCGCCGGGCTGGCCCTGGGCGTGCTGACCGTCCTGAACATCCTCGACATCGGATTCAACGAATACCTCGGACGCGGCTTCAACGTCGTCCTCGACTGGTCGCTGTTCGCCGATGCGCAGGCCTACCTCCAGGACACGTTCGGCCACGGCGGCGCGCTCGGCATCGTGGCGCTGGCCGTGGCGCTCGTGATCGCGATCCTGGCGCTCATGACGCTGTCGGTCGTCCGGCTGGGCAACCTGGCGGCCAGGAACACCGAGACGGCGACCCGCACGACCCTGGTCCTGGCCATGGCCTGGGTCACCTGCGCGGCGCTCGGCGTGCAGTACACCGGGGTGCCCATCGCCTCCGAGCACACCGCGCTGGTCGTCCAGGACCGGGCGGCGCGGGTGCGCAACACCCTGCGGGACGAGGCCGAGTTCGCCAGGATCGCCAAGAAGGACGCCTTCGCGAACACACCGCCCGACGAGATGCTCACCGATCTGCGCGGCAAGGACATGATCGTCACGTTCATCGAGAGCTACGGCCGCAGCGCCGTCGAGGACCCGGTCATCGCGCCGGACGTCGACGCGACCCTGACCGCGGAGAACGAGAAGCTGACCCAGGCCGGTTTCGCGGCGAAGAGCGGCTGGCTCACCTCGGCGACGTACGGCGGCAGCAGTTGGCTCGGCCACTCGACGTTCCTGTCGGGGCTGTGGATCAACAACCAGCAGCGCTACCGCACGGTGACCGCAGGCGACCACCTCTCCCTGATCAGCGCCTTCAAGAAGACCGGCGACTACGACACCGTGGGCGTCATGCCGGGCATCCAGAAGGGCTGGCCCGAGCAGAAGTTCTACGGCATAGACAAGCTCTACGACGCCTTCCACCTCGGCTACAAGGGCCCGAAGTTCAGTTGGTCGACCATGCCCGACCAGTACGCCCTGACCGCGTTCGAGCGTCTCGTGCACAGCAAGAAGCACGACAAGCCGCTGATGTCGACGATCATCCTGACCTCCAGCCACCAGCCCTGGGCCCCCATCCCGAAGACCGTCCCGCAGGACCAGGTCGGCGACGGCTCGGTCTACGACGCCATCCAGAAGGCCGGCAAGAAGCCCGGCGACATCATCACCAGCTCGCAGAAGTCCAAGGTGGAGTACGGCAAGGCGATCTCGTACTCGGTGACGAGCCTGATCGACTACCTGGTGAAGTACGGGAACAAGAACACCGTCCTGATCTTCCTCGGGGACCACCAGCCGATAGCGCGGGTCAGCGGCAGCCACGCCAGCCGTGACGTGCCCGTCTCGATCGTCGCGAAGGACCCCAAGGTGCTCGACAAGATCGCCGACTGGGGCTGGACGGACGGACTCCAGCCCCGGCACGACGCCCCGGTGTGGAAGATGAGCTCGTTCCGCGACCGCTTCCTGACGGCGTACGGATCCACGCCCCACCCCTAGGACGCACCGGCCGTGACGGCGAGTGGCCCCGGCTCCCGGGGCCACTCGTCACAGCCAGTTCAGTCGCCAGAGGCGGAAGACCCCGGTCCCGTCGGACAGGTACTGGCCGCCGCTGATGTCCTCCGTGCTGATGACGTAGTCCTTGCGCTGCCACAGGGGGATCAGCGGGACGTCCTCGGCGACGCGCGTCTGGAGCCGGTGGAACGCGTCCGCCGTGCGGCTCCGGTCGGCGTCCTCCTGCGTCTCCTTGATGAGACGGTCGACCTCGCTGTTGGTGTAGCCGTTCTTCATGCTGTTGCCCGTGCCCACGAGCTGCGCGCCGAAGGTGTCCGCGTCGGGATAGTCGGCGACCCAGCCAACCGCCCAGGCGTCCAGCCCGCCCTCCGCGTACTTCTTCTGGAACTCGGTCCACTCGAACCCCTCGGTCGTCACCTTGAAGAGTCCGTCCGCCTCCAGTTGCCGCTTGAGTTCGGCCGCCTCCTCGCCCGCGGCGCCCCGCCCCTCGGCGAACCCGTAGGTGAAGCGCACGGGCAGGGAGACCCCGGCCTCGGTCAGCAGGGCCCGCGCCTTCTTCGGGTCCGGTTTCGGATAGGCGTCGAAGAACGAGGTCGCGTGCCCGGTGATGCCCGCCGGGATCAGCCCGTACAGCGCGTCGGTCGTCCCGCGGTACGTCCGGTCGACCAGCTCCTGGCGGTCGACCAGCGAGGCGAGGGCCTGCCTGACCCGCCGGTCGTGCAGCGGCGAACTCTCGCGCACGTCGAGGACGAGGTTGCGGGTCTCGGCGCTGTCGGCCTCCGTGACGCGTTGCGCGGGGTCGCTCGGCGAGAGCGCGGCGAGCACGGCCGGCGGCAACTGACGGGCCACGACGTCGAGCTGCTTCGCCCGCCACGCCACCCGCAGCGCGTCCGAGTTGGCGTAGTAGCGCAGTACGACGGGGCTGCCGGGGCCGTCGACGGCGCCCTGGTAGCGGGGGTTGGGGGCCAGGACGGCCTTCGCGCCCTGCGTGTACGCCTTCAGGACGTAGGGTCCGGTGCCGTCGACGCCCGAGCCGGTGCGCAGGCTGCGCCGGGGGTAGCGGGTGCTGTCGACGATCGATCCGGCGCCGGTGGCCAGCTTGAACGGGAAGGTCGCGTCGGGCGAGGACAGATGGAAGACGACGGTCCGGCCGCTCGCGTCCACGCTGCCCAGGGTGGACAGGAGCGAGGCGGGCCCGACCTCGTCGTTGATGCGCTTGACGCGGTCGAAGGAGAACTTCACGTCCTCGGCGGTCACCGCGCGCCCGCTCGGGAACGTGAGGTCGTCACGGAGCGTGCAGCGGTACGTGCGCAGTCCCGTGTCGGTGAACGCGCAGCTCTTGGCGGCGTCCGGGACGGGCTTGGCGCCGCCGGGCTCGAAGGTGAGCAGCGACTGGAAGACATTGCTGAACAGGGCCCAGGATCCGGCGTCGTAGGCGCCGGCCGGGTCGAGCGAGGTGACGGCGTCCGTGGTGCCCACGGTGATGGTGCGGTTGTCGTTCCCCTTCGCCGGCAGGAGCTGCCAGCCGGCCACACCGGCGCCCGCGACGACGAGCAGCGCCACCAGAATCCATAAGCGAACCGATCGCATCGGTGCCCTCCCCAGGCGCCCCGCACACCACTCCCTTAGTGGCGCGGATCACCTAATCACAGGAGTTTGGGCCGGGGAAGCGAATCGGGAAGAGTGCTCGGGGCAGACGAAAACGATCTTTTCCGCCCCTCTTCACAGCGGATTCTCAGGCTTCGAGTGAGGCCAGTTCGACCACCGTGATGTCCGAGGGAGCGCCGACGCGGGTGGGCGGCCCCCAGGCTCCGGCGCCCCGGGAGACGTAGAGCTGTGTGTCGCCGTAGCGGTCCAGGCCGGCGACCGTCGGATTGGCGGCGGCCGCTATGAGGTTGCCCGGCCAGAGCTGTCCGCCATGGGTGTGTCCGGACAACTGGAGGTCGACCCCGTGGCGTACCGCTTCATGGATCTGCACCGGCTGATGTGCGAGGAGCACACAGGCCCGTGTCGTGTCGCGGTCTCCGAGCGCCTTGCCGAAATCGGGTCCCTGCCCCTCGCTCTCGCCCTGGAGGTCGTTGACCCCGGCGAGGTCGAATCCGGCCAGCTCGGTCCGCGCGTTCTCCAGGGGGTGGATCCCCAGTTCCCGCACCTCCTGGATCCACTGTTCGGCCCCGGAGAAGTACTCGTGGTTCCCGGTGACGAAGTAGGACCCGTGGCGGGCGCGCAGCCCGGCGAGCGGCGCGGCGGCGGGGCCGAGGTTCTTCACGCTGCCGTCGACCAGGTCACCGACGACGGCGATGAGGTCGGGCTGCGTGGAGTTGATCGTGTCGACGACCTGCTGCGCGAATCCGCGTCCGAGCACCGGTCCGAGGTGGATGTCGCTCACGACGGCGATCCGGTAGCCGTGGGCGGACCGGGGCAGCTTGGCGAGCGGCACGGTGATCCGCTTCACCCTGGGCCCGCGCAGCACGCCGTACGTCCCGTACCCCACGGTCCCGACGGCGACGGCGGCGGCCGTGCCACCCACGACGCGCGAGACGAACAGCCGCCGCGAGGGCGCGAGCACGGCGTCCGCCGGTTCGGAGGACCCCGCCTTGTCCGCCGGTTCGGAGGACCCCGCCTCGTCCGCCGACTCCGCCTCATCCGACGGCCCTTCCGGGGCCGCTGCCCGCGCCTGACCCGCCGGGCCGTCCGAGACCGCCGCCCCGGCGGTCTCGCGCCGCCGGGCCGTCCGGCGCGCGTCGGCGCGGAGCAGGAGCGGTCGTACGAGTTCCCCGGCCAGCAGGGCCAGTACGAGGTAGAGGCCCAGTGGCATCCACAGGAAGCCGGGCCAGGCAAGCGTCCGCTGGAGCACGAAGGGAGCACCCGCGCGCTCGGCCACGAGGGCGCCGACCATCAGCAGCGGCGCGGCGACGAAGAGGACCGTGCCCAGCCGGCGGGCCGGTCCCGGCCCGCTCGTCGTGTCCCGCACCAGCCGGCGCCACGCGTACCAGTGCAGCCCGACGAGCACGGCCAGCACAGCCAGGCCCACCGACACGAACAAGATGACCATGACGCCGTATCCCCCGTTATGACGTCTGGCGCAAAGCGCGTACGCCGCGCAACCCGATGACCCCGACGACCGTCCCAAGGACAAACGACACGACGGCGAGCGTCAGATGCACCCAGAAGTAGGCGGTCGGATCGCCCGCGTCGTCGAACGCGAGCCCACTGGCGTCCTGCCAGAGATTCTTAGCGAAAGTGACCCAAATGACCCAACTCCACACCCCGAAGGCGAGCAGGAACCAGGACACGGGGCGGCTGAGCTTCATGCGTTCAGTATCGCCGTCGGCCACCGTGATCCGGCGCCGGGGTGGAGAGGACGAGGCGGCGCCCCCGATCGGTGACGGGAATTCCGGTCACAACCCCTGTACTTTCTCGATCGTGCCCGCCTCGAAAAAGACCATTCGACGATCCTTGTTGATCACTTCCGCCACCCTGCTGACCGTTTCCCTCAACGCGCCCGCGTTCGCCGACACGGTCGACACCGCCGACGTGAGCCCGACGGCGAGCCCCGGCTCCTCCCCGTCGGCCACGCCCCCGGCGACCATGTCGAGCCTCGGCGGCGAGCGGCTCGGCCGGCCCGGCAACCAGGTGGACCTCGGGGCCGGCGCCCCCGTCCTGCCCCCGGACATCACCGCCCGTTCCTGGATCGTCGCCGACGCGGAGTCCGGCGACGTCCTGGCCGCGCACAACGCGCACTGGCGGCTGCCGCCGGCGAGCACGCTGAAGATGCTGTTCGCCGACACGGTGCTGCCCAAGTTCCCGAGGAGCACCTCGCACAAGGTGGCCCCCTCCGAGCTGGCGGGCATCGGCGAGGGCTCCAGCGTGGTGGGCATAAAGGAGAACCAGACGTACACCGTCCACGACCTGTGGCTCGGTGTCTTCCTGAAGTCCGGCAACGACGCCGTGCACGTGCTGTCGGCGATGAACGGCGGCGTCGCCCGGACGGTCAAGGACATGCAGGCGCACGCGGACGACCTCCAGGCGCTCGACACGCACGTGGTGAGCCCCGACGGCTACGACGCCAGGGGCCAGGTGTCGTCCGCCTACGACCTGACGCTCTTCGCCCGTTCGGGGCTGCAGAAGAAGGACTTCCGGGAGTACTGCTCGACGGTGCGGGCCACCTTCCCCGGCACGACCACCGGCACGACGACCGGCGGCAAGAAGGGCACGTCCGCCCGCACGTCCTCGGAGATCCGGAACACCAACCGGCTGCTGTCCGGCGACAGCGACATCACCCCGTACCAGGGCATCGCGGGTGTGAAGAACGGCAACACCACCAACGCCGGCGCCACCTTCACGGGTGTCGCCGAGCGCGGCGGCAAGGTCCTGCTCGTCACGGTCATGAACCCGGAGAAGAAGGAGCACAACGAGGTCTACAAGGAGGCCGCGCAACTGCTCGACTGGGGATTCCAGGCCGCGGACAAGGTCCAGCCGGTGGGCGAACTCGTCGCGCCCAAGGGCGTGGACACCACGGCTCAGCCGGGCGCGAACGCCTCGGGCGGGTCGAGCCCCGGCACGGGTTCCGGCACGGGCACCGCGCACGCCTCCACGAAGCCGGTGGCGGCCTCCACCACCGCGGCGAGGGGCGGTTCGAGCGGCATCGGCATCGCGCTCGGCCTGGCGGGCGGTTTCGTCGCCCTGCTCGCGGCGGGCGTCTTCCTCGTCAACCGCCGCTGGCCGCTGCCGGACCTGATGCGCCGCCGCCGCTGACCGCCCGGGACTCGGGCGGCTTCGTCCCACGCTTCGGAGCCCCCGAGCCGCCCCGGTCCCCCGGGCCGGCCGGTCCGCCGTCACCGGCCCGTTCGCGGTCGCCGGCCCGTTCGCGCTCGCCGGCCCGTTCGCGCTCGCCGGCCCGTTCGCGGTCACCGGCCCGTTCGCGGTCGCCGGCCGGTTCGCCACCGTCGGCCGGTTGGCCACCGTCGGCCGGTTCACCGTCGCCGGCCGCCTCCGGGTCCCGGCCCTCGCTGGGTGTCGCCGTCCAGGCCGCGGAGTACAGGAGCAGTTTCGAGGTGAAGTTGATCCACAGGAGCAGCGCGATCGGCACGCCGAAGGCGCCGTACATGCTCTTCGAGGCCACACCCCGCATGTAGCCGCTGAGCAGCAGCTTGAGCAGCTCGAAGCCGACGGCGCCGATCAGCGCGGCGACGATCAGCCGGCGGCGCGGCGGCTCCACACCGGGCAGCAGGGTCAGGACGTAGAGCAGGACCAGGAAGTCGGCGAGCACCGCCACCGCGAAGGCGACGAGCTGGAGCAGGGTGGTCCCCCAGCCGTTCTCGTCGAGACCCGCGTGCCGCGCGGACCAGCCCATCGCCGTGGACGCCAGCGTGGAGACGGCGATGGTGAGCAGCACGGCGCCGCCGAGGCCGACGAGGACTCCCCCGTCCTTGATCTTGCGCAGAAGCGGGTTCCCCTCGCTGTCGGGCAGCTCCCAGACCGCGCGCAGGCACTCGCGCATGGAGCCGACCCAGCCGATGCCGGTGACCAGCAGCAGCGCACCGGCGACGAGCCCGATCGTGCCGGCGTTCTGGACGAGGCCGTTGATGTCGAGCTGGTCGGAGATGCCCGGCACCTGCTCGGCCAGCTTGTCCTGGAGGTCCTTCTGCTGCTGTGTGCTCAGCGTGGCGGCCCCGATCGCCGCGGCCACCGTCAGCAGCGGGAACAGCGCCACGAAGCTGATGAAGGTCATCGCCGCGGCGAGCCGCGTCCACTTCACTCGGTCCAGCCGCTCGTACGACCGCCACGCGTGCGTCGCCATCAGGCGTACGACCCAAGGTCCCACGCCGGGAATCTTTTTCAGCCAGTCCATGATCCGACTCTGCCCTCGCCTCGGAAAACCAGTGACCGGGTACCCCAAAATCGCAGAACAGTGGCGAGCACCATGCCGACCCCCGCGCCGGAGACCGTGTCCGCGCGCGGTGAGGTGTATCCGAGCCCGTAGTGGCTGACGGCGAGGCACAGCAACTGCACCAGCGCGCCCGCGACGTTCACCCCGAAGAAGATCAGGTACTGCCGCGGGCCCCGCGCCGCCGCGTGCCGGTAGGTGCCGAGCGCGTTCCCGGCGTACGCCACCGAGCAGCCGGCGAGGAAGGACAGCGCCTTGGCCGTCAGGGGGTCGAGACCCACCGGGCCGCGGAGCCGGACGAACACGCCGAGGTCGGCCGCGTAGGCCAGCACCCCGACCGCGGCGAACCCGAGGAGCTCCCGCAGGAACCGCTCCCGGGGGCGGGCCTCCCGGCCGGGCGCCACCGGTTCCGCCAGACCGGGGCCGTCGAGGAGACCGGGGCCCGGCCGGTCCTCGGTGACGCTCACCAGTTGGCCACGGCGAGCCCGTACATCGCCAGCCACACCAGACCGATGAGGGCAAGCGGACGGTCGCGCAGGACCACGTCCTCCGGCTCGCCCGCCGTGCCCCGGTCGGCGAAGACCGCGTAGCGCAGGACGGCCAGGATGAAGGCGACCATGGAGAGCTGACGCCACGGCAGCAGCCCGGTGCTCGGCACGCCGCCCTCCTCCAGGGCCCACAGGCAGTAGCCGAGGACGGACACCCCGGCGGCGAGCTGCCAGACGAACCGCAGATAGCCGGTCGTGTACTCGGTGAGCAGCGCGCGCGTGGCACCCGCCGTGCCCGCCATCTGCACGGCTTCGGAGTAGCGCTTCGCCGAGACCATGAACAGCGCCCCGAAGCCGGTGGTGATGAGGAACCAGCGCGAGAGCGGGATGCCGAGGGCCAGGCCGCCGATCATGGCCCGCATCAGGAACCCGGTCGTGACGACGACGAGGTCGACGACGAGCACGTGCTTGAGGCTCACGCAGTACGCGAGCTGCATGCCGATGTACGCGGTCAGCAGCGCGCAGACGGCCGCCGAGCAGAACCAGGCGGCGGCCGCGGGCGCGAGGACCGCGAGGGTGCCGCCGACCGCGTACGCGACCGGGCGCGGGACCTGGCCCGCGGCGACCGGGCGGTGGCGCTTCACGGGATGGGCGCGGTCGGCGACGGCGTCCCGGGCGTCGTTGATCAGATAGACGGCGGCGGCGCAGGCCGTGAACAGCACGAAGACCAGGACGAGTTGAGCGGCCGCATACGGCGAGAAGAGCCGGCCGGCGGCGGCCGGGGCGGCCACGACGAGCACGTTCTTCACCCACTGGCGGGGACGCGCGGTCCTGACGAGGCCCCGCAGCAGCCCGCTCAGGGACCGCGGCGGCGGGGCGAGGGCCGGGGCGCGCTCCAGCAGCGCCGTGCGCTCACCCATGGCGGGCCCCGATCCAGCCGGCGCCCAGTCCGGCCGCCGCGGCGCCGAGGGCCGCGCCCGCGGCGACGTCCGTGGGGTAGTGGACGCCGACGACGAGGCGCGAGAGGCACATCGCGGCGGCGAGCGGCGGGACGGCGTACGCGCCGAGCGTTCCGTAGGCCACCGCCGCGGCGGTGGCGGAGGCCGCGTGGGAGCTGGGGAAGGAGTGCCGTCCGGCCGTGCGCACCCGGGGCGTCACGTGCGTGGGACGCGGGCGGCGCACGATCCGTTTCACGCCCATGCTCGCGAGGTGCGCTCCGGCGGTGAGCGCCGTCGCGCGCAGCCACGCGCCGCGCCGCGCGCGGTCGGCGGCCGCCCCGGCGAGCCCGGCGGCGAGCCACAGGGCGCCGTGCTCCCCGCTCCAGGACAGGGTGCGCGCGACGGCCGCGACGCGGGGATTCCCGCCGTACGCGTGGAGCACGGACAGCAGTCGGCGGTCCATGTCGCCAGGTGGACGGTCCACGCCGTCAAGCCGCCGATCCATCTCGTCACGGTCGTCAAGGTCGTCCATGTGAGGCCACTCTTCTAGGGAGCGGTCGTAGAACTACGGCAATCTAGGACGACATCCCATTAATCACCCATTTCGGTGAGGAGCCGGAAGCTCCGGGTAGATTGCCCCGTTGTGCACCCCCGGCGGCGCTACGGTCACGGTCATGCCCGCCGACTCCGTCTCCGTCTCGGGTTGGGGCCGCACCGCCCCGACCACCGCCCGTCTGGTCCGTCCGCGCACCTACGGGGAGGCGGCGGCCGCCGTCCGTGCGTGCGGGGCGCGGGGAGGGATCGCCCGGGGGCTCGGACGGGCCTACGGCGACGCCGCGCAGAACGCGGGCGGGGCGGTGCTCGACATGACGGGCCTGGACCGGATCCACGCGATCGACGCGGGCGGCGGCACGGTCCTGTGCGACGCCGGGGTGTCCCTGCACCGGCTCATGGAGGTCCTGCTCCCCCTCGGCTGGTTCGTGCCGGTGACACCGGGGACCCGTTATGTGACCGTGGGCGGCGCGATCGGCGCGGACATCCACGGCAAGAACCACCACGTGTCCGGCTCCTTCGCCCGTCACGTCCTGTCCTTCGAACTGCTGACGGCGGACGGCGAGATCAGGACGGTCGGGCCCGGCACCCCCCTGTTCGACGCGACGGCGGGCGGCATGGGGCTGACCGGGGTGATCCTGACGGCCACCGTGCGCCTCCAGCCGGTGGAGAGCGGCCTGATGTCCGTCGACACCGAACGCGCGGCGGACCTGGACGACCTGATGGCCCGCCTCACCGCCACCGACCACCGGTACCGCTACTCGGTGGCCTGGATCGACCTCCTCGCGCGCGGGGCCGGGACCGGGCGCTCGGTGCTGACCCGCGGCGACCACGCGCCGCTGGACGCGCTGCCCCCGCGGGCCCGCAGACACCCGCTGGCGTTCCGCCCGTCGCGCCTGCCGGCCGCCCCCGCGTTCGTGCCGGAAGGGCTCCTCGGGCGGACGACGGTGGGCCTGTTCAACGAACTCTGGTACCGCAAGGCGCCCCGCGCGCGGACCGGCGAACTCCAGCCGATCCCGGCCTTCTTCCACCCCCTCGACGGGGTGCCGCACTGGAACCGCGTCTACGGGCGCGGCGGCTTCGTGCAGTACCAGTTCGTCGTCGGACACGGCCGGGAGGAGACCCTGCGCCGGATCGTGCGGCGCATCTCCCGGCGCCGCTGCCCGTCCTTCCTCGCCGTCCTGAAGCGCTTCGGCGAGGGCGACCCGGGCTGGCTGTCCTTCCCCGTGCCCGGCTGGACCCTGGCCCTGGACATCCCCGCGGGCCTGCCGGGCCTCGGCGCCTTCCTCGACGAGCTGGACGAGGAGGTGGCGGAGGCCGGGGGGCGCGTGTACCTCGCCAAGGACGCGCGGCTGCGGCCCGAGCTGCTCGCGGCCATGTATCCGCGGCTCGACGCGTTCCGCTCGCTGCGCCGGGAGCTGGACCCACGCGGGGTCTTCACCTCGGACCTGTCCCGCCGCCTCGGCCTGTAGCGCCCGATCTCCCCGTCTCTAGGAGCTAGCTGTCATGAAGGACGCCTTCGGATTCCCCCAGTCCCTGCTGGTGCTCGGCGGCACGTCCGAGATCGCGCTGGCCACCGCGCGCCGGATGATCACCCGGCGCACCCGCACGGTGTGGCTCGCCGGACGGCCGACGCCCGCGCTGGAGGAGGCGGCCGGGCGGCTGCGCGGACTCGGCGCGGACGTCCGCACCCTCGCCTTCGACGCCCTCGATCCCGAGTCCCACGAGGCGGTGCTCGGCAAGGTGTTCGCCGAGGGCGACATCGACATGGTGCTGATGGCGTTCGGGGTGCTCGGCGACCAGGCCCTGGACGAGAAGGAGCCGGTCGCGGCCGTCCGCGTCGCGCAGACGAACTACACGGGCGCGGTGTCCTCGGGTCTGGTGTGCGCGCGGGCGCTGCAGACGCAGGGGCACGGTTCGCTGGTGGTGCTGTCCTCCGTCGCGGGCGAACGCGCCCGCCGCTCGAACTTCATCTACGGCTCCAGCAAGGCGGGTCTCGACGCCTTCGCGCAGGGCCTGGGGGACGCCCTGCACGGCACCGGCGCGCACGTCATGGTGGTCCGCCCCGGATTCGTCCGTACGCGGATGACGGCCCATCTGCCCGAGGTCCCGCTGTCGACCACTCCGGAGGCGGTGGCCGCGGCGATCGAGCTGGGGCTGCGGCGCCGCTCCGAGACGGTGTGGGTGCCGGGGGCGCTCCGGATGGTCATGTCGGCACTGCGGCACACCCCGCGGGCGGTGTTCAGGCGGCTGCCGGTCTAGGACGTGTCCGACCCGCCCGTGGAGCGGGTCAGAGCGCGGGGAGCGTGGTGTCCCGCTCGGGCGAGGTGGCCTGCGGGGGCACCACGGAGCTGCCGAAGGCGAACTCGCGGAGCTTGCGCCACACGCCGTCGGCGCCCTGCTCGTAGAGCGCGAACCCGGTGCAGGGCCACGCGGCCTCGTAGTCGGAGAGCGCCTCGAAGGCGTGGTCCATGGCGGCCTCGTCGATGCCGTGCGCCACGGTGACATGCGGGTGGTACGGGAACTGCAGCTCGCGGGCGACGGGGCCCGAGGCGTCCCTGACCCGGCCCTGGAGCCAGGTGCAGGCCTCGGCGCCCTCGGCGACGCGGACGAACACGACCGGTGACAGGGGGCGGAAGGTGCCCGTGCCGGACAGCCGCATCGGGAACGGGCGGCCGGCGGCCGCGACCTCGACGAGGTGTGTCTCGATCGCGGGCAGCGCGGACTCCTCGACCTCGGTCGGCGGCAGCAGGGTGACGTGCGTGGGAATGCAGCAAGCCGCGGGGTCGCCGAAGCCCGCGCGCCGCTCCTGGAGCAGGCTGCCGTGAGGCTCCGGGACCGCGATCGACACGCCGATCGTTACGGTCCCCACGTCGTCTCCTGTCGTTGTCGATGGTCAGGGCTGTTCGGTGGTACTGCGCGCGGGAGGGGGCGATCGCTCCGCCCCGCCCCGCTCTCGACTGTACGGCGGTATGACCCGCAATCGGCCGTCGCAGGAGTGTCGCGCTCGTCTCGTACTGACTGCCGAAGGTGGTGTGGTAGAGGCCGGGCCTCCGCCGCGGGGCCGGGGCACGGCCCCCTCACGGCGGCAGCCCGGGCCGTCAGTGCTTGGCGGGCAGGAACCCGACCCGCTCGTACGCCTGGGACAGCGTCTCCGCGGCGACGGCGCGCGCCTTCTCGGCACCCTTGGCCAGGATCGAGTCGAGCGTCTCGGGGTCGTCCAGATACTGCTGGGTGCGCTCCCGGAACGGCGTCACGAAGTCGACCATGACCTCGGCGAGGTCCGTCTTCAGCGCGCCGTACATCTTGCCCTCGTACTCCTGCTCCAGCGCGGCGATCGACGTGCCGGTGAGGGTGGAGTAGATGGTGAGGAGGTTGCTGACGCCCGGCTTGTCCACCGCGTCGTAGCGGATGACGGTGTCCGTGTCCGTGACGGCGCTCTTGACCTTCTTGGCGGTCACCTTCGGGTCGTCGAGCAGATTGATGAGCCCCTTCGGCGTCGACGCCGACTTGCTCATCTTGATCGACGGGTCCTGGAGATCGAAGATCTTCGCCGTCTCCTTGAGGATGTACGGCTTCGGGATCCGGAACGTGTCGCCGAAGCGGCCGTTGAAGCGCTCCGCGAGGTCGCGGGTCAGCTCGATGTGCTGGCGCTGGTCCTCGCCGACCGGGACCTCATGGGCCTGGTACAGCAGGATGTCCGCCACCTGGAGGACCGGGTACGTGAACAGGCCGACGCTCGCGCGGTCGGCGCCCTGCTTGGCGGACTTGTCCTTGAACTGGGTCATCCGGGAGGCCTCGCCGAAGCCGGTGAGGCAGTTCATGACCCAGGCGAGCTGCGCGTGCTCGGGGACGTGGCTCTGGACGAAGAGCGTGCAGCGCTCGGGGTCGAGACCGGCGGCCAGGAGCTGCGCCGCGGCGAGCCGGGTGTTGGCGCGCAGGTCCGCGGGGTCCTGCGGAATCGTGATCGCGTGCAGGTCGACGACCATGTAGAACGCGTCGTGGGACTCCTGGAGCGCCACCCACTGGCGGACGGCGCCCAGGTAGTTGCCGAGGTGGAACGAGCCTGCCGTGGGCTGGATTCCGGAGAGCACGCGAGGACTGTCAGAGGCCATGTTCACCATTCTCTCAGGTACCGGGGCCCGCTCCGGAACTGGCCGGAAAGAGTCGGGGGCACGGGTCGTCCGGTGGCGCGGTTCCGGGATGCGCGCGCTCCGGCCCTCCGGTCCATCGGCACAGACGGTGACCGTTTCGCTCACCTGAGCGGGATTCGAACACGCGCTGTCATGCAAGTGCAACGGTGAGGTGACGTTCCGCCTGGAGGGGGTGCTTTCGGCGTCACGGGCGCTTAACAATGCCGGTCCGCCCATGTAGCCGGTTTCGGCAGGGCGGAGCGCCGCTCGGACGTCGCCGTCGTGGGGAACCCCCGGCGGGTCCGTGGGCGCACCCGGAAATCGGCACAACGGTGTGCGGGCCGGCTCAGCGCCGGCCGGTTGGGGGTTCCATGCGCGGGCTGCGTGAAGTGGTCACGGTGGTGGGGGCGTTGGGGGCGACCGCCGCGGTGGTCGTGTCGGCGGCACCGGCCGCCCTGGCCGGCCCCCCGGCGAACACGCCGATGGTCGCGTCGGCGGTCCGGGAGAGCGCGGACTACGCCACGCAGGGCACCGTGGGCGACAGCCCGGACATCGTCCTGACCGTCGCCGGTGACACGGGACGGACGACCACCCTGCACAGCGGCGATCCGGATTTCGGACGGCTGTGGCGGCTGCTGTCCCCCCGGTACGAGGGGCCGAAGAAGACGCCCGCCGAGTGGGCGGACGGCCGCCTTCCCGTTCCTGAGGTCACGGTGATCTGGGGCGTCACGGGTGCCGGAGGTGACGTCGCCATCGAGCGCCAGGACCAGGTGTTCCTCACCGCGGACGGCGAGCCGTGGGTGCGGTCGGATCTGGCTCCCGACCTGGTGGGCGGCGACTTCCGCTGGCACCGGGCGCCGCTGTCGGTGCTCGGCCAGCTCACGCAGGAGGGAAGACTGTTCGGCTCCGGGTCCGGGGCCGTCGCGTCCAGCGCACGGGTGGAGCCGGACCCGGCCGCCTGGGCGCTGCCCGGACTCGTGGCGGGCCTGGCCATCGGCGCCGGCGCCACGTGGTTCGTCCGCCGCGCGAAGGTCCGGCAGGTGAACGCCGGGAGCGCCGCGGACACCGCGAACGCCGAGCCGCTGCCGGAACCGCGCCAGGAGCTGGTCAAGGTCTGAGCCGTGTCGCCCGCGTACCGGGGCCGGAAGGATCCGGCCCCGGTACGGCGCGGTGCGTCAGCCGAGGTCGATCTCCGGGTAGAGCGGGAAGCCGGTGAGCAGGTCGCTCGCCCGGTGGGCGATCTCGTCGGAGATCTTCGCGTCCAGCACGTGCTGGGCCTTGGAGGGCGCGCCCTTGGCGGTGGTGCCCGCCTCGGCGGCGGTCAGGACCCGGTCGATCAGACCGGCGATCTCGTCCATCTCGGTGGCGCCGAGCCCACGGGTGGTCAGGGCGGGGGTGCCGATGCGGATGCCGGAGGTGTACCAGGCGCCGTTCGGGTCGGCGGGGATGGCGTTGCGGTTGGTGACGATGCCCGAGTCGAGCAGCGCGGACTCCGCCTGGCGGCCCGTCAGGCCGTAGGAGGAGGCGACGTCGATGAGGTTCAGGTGGTTGTCGGTGCCGCCGGTGACCAGGGTGGCGCCGCGGCGCATCAGGCCCTCGGCCAGGGCGCGGGAGTTGTCGACGACGGCCTGGGCGTAGTCGCGGAACTCGGGGCGGCGGGCCTCGGCGAGCGCGACGGCCTTGGCGGCCATGACGTGGGGCAGCGGACCGCCGAGCACCATCGGGCAGCCGCGGTCGACCTGCTCGGCGAGGGTCTCGTCGCACAGGACCATGCCGCCGCGCGGGCCGCGGAGCGACTTGTGCGTGGTGGTGGTGACGATCTGGGCGTGCGGGACCGGGTCGAAGTCGCCGGTGAGGACCTTGCCCGCGACGAGGCCGGCGAAGTGCGCCATGTCGACCATGAGCGTGGCGCCGACCTCGTCGGCGATCTCCCGCATGATCCGGAAGTTCACCAGGCGGGGGTAGGCGGAGTAGCCGGCGACGATGATGAGCGGCTTGAACTCGCGGGCGGAGACGCGCAGGGCCTCGTAGTCGATGAGGCCGGTGGCGGGGTCGGTGCCGTACGAGCGCTGGTCGAACATCTTGCCGCTGATGTTGGGCCTGAAGCCGTGCGTGAGGTGGCCGCCGGCGTCCAGGGACATGCCGAGCATGCGCTGATTGCCGAAGGCCTGGCGCAGTTCGGCCCAGTCGGCCTCGGAGAGGTCGTTGACGTTGCGGACGCCGGCCTTGGCGAGCGCCGGGGCCTCCACGCGGGCGGCGAGGACGGCCCAGAAGGCGACGAGGTTCGCGTCGATGCCGGAGTGCGGCTGGGCGTAGGCGTGCTCGGCGCCGAACAGTTCGCGCGCGTGCTCGGCGGCGAGGGCCTCGACGGTGTCGACGTTGCGGCAGCCGGCGTAGAAGCGGCGGCCGACGGTGCCCTCGGCGTACTTGTCGCTGAACCAGTTGCCCATGGCCAGCAGCGTGGCCGGGGAGGCGTAGTTCTCGGACGCGATCAGCTTCAGCATGTCGCGCTGGTCGGCGACCTCCTGGCCGATGGCGTCGGCGACGCGGGGCTCCACGGCCCGGATCACGTCGAGGGCGCTGCGGAAGGCGGTGGACTCGGTGGAAAGGGGCTCTGGCATGACGGCCTCCGGACGTTGCTTTCAGCGTTCACGGGTCGGCCCAGGCGCACGGCACTCGGTTGCCGCGACTCCTCGCCCGGAGATTCCGGGCCCCTCGGGACGGCCTGCCGCTCCGTCCGGAGGTCCGGGATCGCCCCGGGAAAGCCTCAGCGCGGGTGCCGCTCCCCGATGGTCGGTCCCATCCCAGCGCGCCAGTCACGGCCCCGTCCGTCAGCCTACCGGGCGCGCCGGATCACCGGGGTCCCTCGTCCACCATGCGAGCGACGATAGGAAAGAGGCCACAAGCCCGCCCTCGCGCGAACGGAGATCCCGTGACCACCATGGATGCCAGGGAGACGACGGAGGCGTTCATCGCCTCGGCCGACGCGCACAGCGCGCACAACTACCACCCGCTGCCGGTCGTCGTGGCGACGGCGGACGGGGCCTGGATGACGGACGTCGAGGGGCGCCGCTTCCTCGACATGCTGGCCGGATACTCGGCGCTGAACTTCGGCCACGGCAACCGGCGGCTGATCGAGGCGGCCAAGGCGCAACTGGACCGGGTGACGCTGACGTCGCGGGCCTTCCACCACGACCGGTTCGCGGACTTCTGCCGGGAACTGGCCGCGCTGTGCGGCATGGAGATGGTGCTGCCGATGAACACCGGTGCGGAGGCGGTGGAGACGGCGGTGAAGACGGCCCGGAAGTGGGGGTACCGGGTCAAGGGCGTCCCGGCCGAGATGGCGAAGATCGTGGTCGCGGGCAACAACTTCCACGGGCGTACGACGACGGTCATCAGCTTCTCCACGGACCCGGAGGCGCGCGCGGACTTCGGCCCGTACACACCGGGCTTCGAGATCGTGCCGTACGGGGACCTGACGGCCCTGCGGGCGGCGGTCACGGAGAACACGGTGGCGGTGCTGCTGGAGCCGATCCAGGGCGAGGCGGGGGTGCTGGTGCCGCCGGCCGGTTATCTGCCGGCCGTGCGGGAGCTGACGCGGGAGCGGAACGTGCTGTTCGTCGCGGACGAGATCCAGTCGGGCCTCGGGCGGACCGGCCGTACGTTCGCGTGCGAGCACGAGGGTGTGGTGCCGGACATGTACGTCCTCGGGAAGGCGCTCGGCGGCGGGGTGGTGCCGGTGTCGGCGGTGGTGTCGAGCGCGGAGGTGCTGGGGGTGTTCCGGCCCGGGGAGCACGGGTCGACCTTCGGCGGGAATCCGCTGGCGTGCGCGGTCGCGCTGGAGGTGATCGCGATGCTGCGGTCGGGCGAGTACCAGGAGCGGGCGGCCCGGCTCGGCGAGCGGCTGCACCGTGAACTGGGCCTGCTGAAGGACTCCGGTCAGGTCACGGCGGTGCGCGGGCGCGGTCTGTGGGCGGGCGTCGACATCGCCCCCGCGTACGGCACGGGCCGGGAGATCTCCGAGAAGCTGATGGAGCGGGGTGTCCTCGTCAAGGACACCCACGGGGTCACCGTCCGGATCGCCCCGCCGCTGGTCATCACGGAGGAGGACCTGGACTGGGGCCTGGCCCAGCTCAGGGCCGTGCTCGGCGCGTAGGGCCCGGGCCCGGGAGGACCGATGGGGCCCCGGACCCGGACGCCCGTGCGCGGCCTAGAGGATCACGTGCGGCAGGAAGCGGGCGTACTCGTCGGTGATCAGGCCGGAGGACTCCCGGATGCCGAGGCCCGCCGACTCGTCCTCGACGACCCAGGCGCCGAGGACGACACGGTTGCCGTCGAAGGACGGGAGCGGCGCCAGTTCCTGGTAGCAGCAGGCCTCTTCGCGTACGACGGGAGCGGCGCCGGGCTCGTGGACCGTCACCCCGGCGCCCTCGCGGCCGAGCAGGGGCTTGGCGACGTAGCCGTTCGTGCGGGCGAGCTCGCGGGGGCCGTCGAGGTAGGCGGGGAGCAGGTTCGGGTGGTCCGGGTAGAGCTCCCAGAGGACGGCGAGGAGCGCCTTGTTGGACAGGAGCATCTTCCAGGCGGGCTCGATCCACAGGGTCGTGCCGGTGCCGCCGCCGTTGTCGAGGGTGTCCAGGACGTGGCCGGCGAACGCGTCGGTGGTCAGCCACTCCCAGGGGTAGAGCTTGAAGCAGCTCCGGATGAACGCGAGCCGGTTGTCGACGAAGCGGCCGGACAGGGGGTCCCAGCCGATCTCCTCCATGGAGATCCAGTCCGTGGCGAGTCCCGCCTGCTCGGCGGTCTCCTTCAGGTAGGCGACCGTCATCAGGTCCTCGCCGAGTTCGTCCTCGGCGGAGTGCGCGAAGTAGAGCGGGCCGCCCGGCGGCAGGAGGGCGCCCTGCTTCTTCCAGGCCGCGACGAGGCGTTCGTGGAGGGAGTTCCACTGGTCGGCGCCGGGGAAGCGGTCCTCCATCCAGAACCACTGCGGGCTCGCGGCCTCCACCAGCGAGGTCGGCGTGTCGGCGTTGTACTCCAGGAGCTTCGCCGGGCCCGTTCCGTCGTAGCGCAGGTCGAAGCGGCCGTAGACCGAGGGGAGTTCGCCGCGCCGGTGCCAGGCCTCGGCGACGGCCGCCACGACGCGGGGGTCGTCGATGCCGAGGTCGGCGAACCGTCCGTGCTCGACGATGTGCCCGGCCGCCGTCAGGCACATGGCGTGCAGTTCCTCGACGACCTCCTCCAGCGCCTCCACCTCGGGCAGCGAGAAGACGTAGTGGGCGCTCTCGTCCCAGTAGGGGCGCAGGGAGTCGTCGGGGTGACGGGTGAGCGGGTAGATCAGCCCCTGCCGCTCGACGGTCTGCTGCCAGCCGGGGCGGGGGGTGATGGTGCGGCGTTCCATGGGGTGCGTGCGTTCTCCGGCTCGGCGGGTGGGTCGGGTCCCGGAGGTCTCGCTCCGGCGGGCGGGCGCGGATCAGCCGCCGGAGCCGCCCTTGCCGCCGCCGAAACCGCCGCGGTGGACGCCGCTGCCGCCCGAACCCCCGGAACCGCCGCCGCTGGGCTTGACGAAGGAGCCGCCCTCGACCCGACCGCTCTTCTTGCTGCCGCCGTAGTACCAGCCGGTGTGGTACGAACCCGAGGACGACTTGCAGTACTTGTCCGCGACGACCTCGTAGCCCTTGGCCGCGTTGTAGCTGTCGCGGTCGACGCAGCGCTTGTCGGGGTCCGAGGAGCAGGCGGTGAGGGTCGCCGCCAGAAGTCCCATGCCGCCGAGGACGACCGTGCCCGAGCGCAGTTGACGCCGTACGTCTGCCATGTTCGTTCCCCCGTTTGTTCTCTGTGGTTCGTCTTTTGATCGAAGAGGACAGATTAGAGATCCCACGCCCGGCGAGTCCACGACGGCCCCCGGGTAAAGCGCCGTCCCCTACAGTCGCTTCGTGCTCTTTGGAATGATCTGCGCCCTCGGCGCCTCGGTCTGCTTCGGTACGGCGACGGTTCTGCAGGCCATGGCCGCGCGGGCCGCGGGCGAGGGCGGGACGGGCGGCGGAGCCGGCGGCGCGGCCGTCCTGCTGCTGCGGGCGCTGCGCCAGTGGCGCTACCTGGCGGGACTGGGCCTCGACGGGGTCGGGTTCGTACTCCAGATCCTGGCCCTGCGCTCGCTTCCGATCTACGCGGTCGGCGCGGCCCTCGCGGCGAGCCTGGCCGTCACCGCCGTGGTCGCCTCACGGCTGCTCCATGTGCGGCTGAGCCGGGTCGAGTGGGCCGCGGTGGCGGTGGTGTGCGGCGGACTCGCGATGCTCGGGCTGGCCTCCGGACCGGAGGGGGACCGGACCGGGTCCCTGGCACTGAAGTACGCGATGCTCGGGACGTCCGTGGCCGTCCTGGTACTGGCGCTCGTCGGCGGGCGGCTGCCCGACCGGGGGCGGGCGCTCGCGCTGGGTCTCGGGTCGGGATTCGGGTTCGGGGTGGTCGAGGTGGCGGTGCGGCTGATCGCCGACCTCGATCCGGGGACCCTGCTGGCCAATCCGGCGACGTACGCGCTGCTGATCGGTGGCGGCGCCGCGTTCCTGCTGCTCACCACGGCCCTGGAACGGGGCTCGGTGACCACGGCCACCGCCGGTCTGGTCATCGGCGAGACCATCGGGCCCGCGCTGGTCGGGGTGGTGTGGCTGGGCGACCGCACCCGCGAGGGGCTGACCTGGCTGGCGGTGCTCGGCTTCGCGGTGGCGGTGGCGGGCGCTCTGGCGCTGGCGCGGTTCGGCGAGGCACCGGCCACGGACCCGTCCACGCCGACACCGACGCCAACGCCTGACTGAACCTCGCCGGCGCCGCGGTGAACCGCGCGGGCTCCCGTGCCCGCCGGTGAACCCGCCCGGGCACGCGGCCCCTTCAGGGAAGCGCCCGGCACAGTGCCTCCAGCGCGCCCGACCAGGCGTGGTCCGGCGGGGTGCCGTACCCCACGACCAGCGCGTCCTGGTGCGGGACGAGCGCGTCCGGATGGCGGTGGCGGGAGAGGCCGTGCACGGCCAGGCCCTGGAAGGCGGCGGCCTGGACCACGGACCCCTCGGTGCCGGGCGGGAGCCGGAGCACGGCGTGCAGCCCGGCCGCGATGCCGGTGGCACGCACGTCGGGAGCCCGGGTGGCGAGCGCCGCGACGAGGGCGTCCCGGCGGCGCCGGTAGCGCAGCCGGGCCGAGCGGACGTGCCGGTCGTAGGCCCCGGAGGTGATGAACTCCGCCAGGGTGAGCTGGTCGAGCGCCCCGGTGGACCAGCCGCCCTCCCCCTTCAGGGAGACGACCTCGTCCACGAGCGACGGCGGCAGGACGAGCCAGCCGAGGCGCAGCGCGGGCGCCAGGGACTTGCTGGCGGTGCCCAGATGGACCACGTGCTCGGGGTCGAGTCCCTGGAGCGCGCCGACGGGCTGCCGGTCGTAGCGGAACTCGCCGTCGTAGTCGTCGTCCAGGACCAGCCCTCCGGTGCGGCGCGCCCAGGCGACGACGGCGGCCCGGCGCTCCGGGTGCAGCGGCACGCCCATCGGGAACTGGTGGGCGGGGGTGAGGAGTACGGCTCGCACCCCCGTCATGTCGCCGGTATCGGTGCCGAGTTCGTCGAACGGCAGCGCGGTCGTGCGCAGGCCCGACCGGTGCAGGAGATTCCAGTGCACGTCCAGCCCGTACGACTCCACGGCGACCGAGCGGAGCCCCCGCCGGCGCAGGATCACGCCGAGCAGCGTGAGGCCGTCCGAGAAGCCGGAACAGATCAAGATGCGCTCCGGGTCGGCGCGCACACCCCGGGCGCGGGAGAGATAGCCCGCGAGGGCGGCGCGCAGTTCGGGGCGGCCGCGCGGATCGCCGTAGCCGAAGGCCTCGTGCGGGGCGCGGGCCAGGGCACGGCGGGCCGCCTTGAGCCAGGCGGCGCGCGGGAAGGACGCGAGGTCGGGGCGGCCGGGGACGAGGTCGTAGGCGGGGCGGGCCTGTTCGCGGCGGCGCGGCGGCGCCTGCGGCCCGGGTCGTACGACGCTCCGCTCGGCGACGTGCGTGCCGGAGCCCTGGCGTGCGGTGAGCCAGCCCTCGGCGACGAGGTCGGCGTAGGACTCGGCGACCGTGTTGCGGGCGATGCCGAGGTCGGCGGCGAGGGAGCGGGAGGACGGGAGCCGGGTCCCGGGGGCCAGCCGGCCGCCGCGGACGGCCTCGCGCAGCGCCTCCGTGAGCCCCTTGCGGATGCCGGACCCGGTCGGCTCGACATGGAGGTCGACGCCCAGATTGGCCCATGTTTTCCCCATGGGAATGGACCATACTCCTGGGCTACTCCCCTCGTAGGGTCGATCGCATGACGACGCAGGACACGACCACGCAGCCCCTCACGACCCCCGCCGGCTCCCCCTCCCCGGCGTCCGCCCCGCCCGCCGACGGCACCGCGCGGTACGCGCCCGAGCACACACCCCGGCTGCACTGGGCCGAGCTCGCCCCCGACGTCTACAAGGCGATGGTCCGGCTCGACGCGGCGGCCCGGCGCGGGGTGGACCCCACGCTCCTCGAACTGGTGAAGATCCGCGCCTCGCAGCTCAACCACTGCGCGTTCTGCCTGGACATGCACACCAAGGACGCGCTCGCGGCGGGCGAGAGCGTCGAGCGGATCGTGCAGCTCGCCGCGTGGGAGGAGTCGCGGCACTTCTACACGGAGAAGGAGATCGCGGCGATCGAACTGACCGAGGCCGTCACGGTGATCACCGACGGGTTCGTGCCGGACGAGGTGTACGAGCGCGCGGCCCGGCACTTCGAGGACGCCGACCTGGTCCAGCTCATCGCCTCGATCACGATGATCAACGCCTGGAACCGGTTCGCCGTGACCTGCCGCATGGTGCCCGGCCACTACCGGCCGGGCGGGCACAAGTGACGATCGGGGCGGCCACGGGCGGGGAGCACGCGGCGCCCGGCGGGGCCGAGCGGTTCCGGGCGCTGCACCACGGGCGGATGCCGGGCGATCCGCTGGTGCTGCCCGGGCCCTGGGACGCGGCGAGCGCCAGGGTGTTCGCCGACGAGGGGTTCCCGGCGCTCGCCACGCCCAGCGCCGGGGTGGCCGCTTCGCTGGGGTACGCGGACGGGGAGACACCGGCCGCGGAGATGTTCGCCGCCGTCGCCCGGATCGCCCGCGCGGTCGACGTGCCGGTGTCGGCCGATGTCGAGGGCGGCTACGGGCTGGCGCCACGGGAGCTGGTGGAGCGGCTGCTGGAGGCGGGGGCGGTGGGCTGCAACCTCGAGGACTCCGAGGGCGGGGTCCTCAAGGACGCGGCCCGGCACGCCGACTGGCTGGCCGAGGTGTGCGGCGCGGCGGCCGGCCGGCTCTTCGTCAACGCCCGGGTCGACGTCTTCGCGTACGGCGACGGCGACCCCGGACAGGCCGTCGAGCGCGCCGCGCTCTACGCCGCGGCGGGAGCGGACTGCGTGTATCCGATCGGCGCCCCGACGCCGGTGCTGCCGCTGCTGCGGTCCGGGATCCAGGGGCCGCTGAACGTGTTCGCCCGGCTCGACGGGGTGTCCCCCGCCGAACTGGGTGAACTGGGCGCCACACGCGTCACGTTCGGCCCCGGACTGCAACGCCGGGCGACGGAGACGCTGGCCGCCATCGCGGCGAAGCTGCGCCACGCGGTGGCGTAGGGGGCGGTCCCGGTCAGGCCCCGAACGGCCCGCCGCGCAGCCGATCACGCGGACGGTGTCCCGGGGCCCGGTCCCGGGCCACCTCCGACGACAGGGGACCGGCGACGCCGGGGCCCCGATCGGTCGCGCAGGACCCCGCCCGCGGGGGGGGGGGGGGCGCGCCCCCCCCCCCCGGGGGGGGCACACCCCGCCGGCGGGCGGGCCCACCCCCCCCCCCCCCCCCCCCCGCGCCAACGAGGGGGC
>NZ_JBHTZF010000014.1:0-183318 GCF_042790435.1 Streptomyces sp. NPDC056738 | reverse complement strand
ACCCACGACCGGGGACCGGCCACGCCGGGGCCCCGATCGTTCGCCCACGCCCCCGCCCGCGCGGCCGGGCGAGGCCTCGCCCGGCCGCGCGGGGGCTCACTCAGCCGGCTGACCGGGTCACGACGCCAGCCACGCCCTCCAGGTCGACCGATGGCGGTCCACCCACTTCTTCGCCGCCTCCTGGGGCGTCAGCTTGTCGTCGGCGATCATCAGGGAGACCTCGTTCTGGTCCGCGGTGGTCCACTTGAACTTCTTCAAGAAAACGGCGGCCTTCCCGCCGGTCTTCGCGAACTCGGTGTTGAGGTACTTCTTCAGCGGGGTGTGCGGGTAGGCGCAGGCGACCTTCGCCGCGTCGGCGTCACAGCCCTCCTTGTAGGCGGGCAGCTTCACCTCGGTCAGCGGGACCTTCTCGAACAGCCACTGCGGGGAGTACCAGTACGTGAGGAACGGCTTCCGCTCCTTCGCGAACTGCTTCATCTGCGTGATCTGCGCGGCCTCCGAACCGGCGAACACGACCTGGTAGTTCAGCTTCAGGTTGGTCACCAGCGCCTTGTCGTTGGTGACGTACGACGGGGAGCCGTCCAGGAGCTGCCCCTTGCCGCCGCTCTCGGGCGTGCGCAGCAGGCCGGCGTACTTGTCGAGGTTCCTCCAGTCCGTGACGTCCGGGTGCTGTTTCGCGAAGTACGTCGGGACGTACCAGCCGATGTGCCCGGTCACGCCCAGGTCCCCGCCGGGCTTGATCGTCTTCTTGTCCTGGACGTACCGCTTCTCCTGGTCGGGGTGGCCCCAGTCCTCCAGGATCGCGTCGACGCGACCCTGGCTGAGCGCGTCCCAGGCGGGCACCTCGTCGACCTGGACGGTGTCGACGCGATAGCCCAGCTCGTGTTCGAGGAGGTACTGCGCCACGGCCACGTTGGACTGGGCGCCGACCCACGACTGCACGGACAGGGTCACCGAGTTCGCGCCCCGGGCGCCCGCGAAGGGCGAGGTCTGCTTGGTCATGTCGGCGGCGCCGCAGCCGGTGAGCAGCAGCAGGGCAGAGGCCCCGGCCACCGCGGATGTCGTACGAACACGCATGTCAGGCTCCCTTCTTCGCGCGGCGCCCGGTCGGCTGGGTCACCCGGTCGAGCATCAGTCCGAGGCAGACGATCGCCGCGCCCGCGACCAGGCCGGTGGCCAGGTCGCCCTGGGCGAGGCCGAACACGACGTCGTAGCCGAGCGCGCCGCCGCCGACCAGACCGCCGATGATGACCACGGCGAGGACCAGGACGACCCCCTGGTTGACGGCGAGCAGCAGCGCGGGCCGCGCCAGCGGAAGCTGGACCTGGCGCAGTTGCTGCCCGGCGGTGGCGCCGAGGGAGCGGGCCGACTCCAGCGCGGCCGGGTCGACGCCACGCAGCCCCTGGGTGGTGATGCGGACGACGGCGGGCAGCGCGTAGACGACCGCGGCGGCGACGGCGGGGGCGCGGCCCACGCCGAACAACGCGACGACGGGGATGAGGTAGACGAACTGCGGCATGGTCTGGAAGACGTCCAGGACCGGCCGGAGCAGGCGCTCGAACCGTTCGCTGCGGGCGGCAGCGATGCCGGTGGCGAAGCCGATCACGAGGGTGACGGCGACCGCCGCGAGCACCTGGGAGAGCGTGTCCAGGGCCGGCTTCCACTCGCCGAGCACGCCGATCGCGGCCATCGCGAGGACGGCGGTCAGCGCGGTGCGCCAGGTGCCGATCAGCCAGGCCAGGGCGGCGACGGTCAGCAGCACGGCCCACCAGGGCAGCCACTGGAGTCCGTCCCGGAGCGGGTCGAGGACCCAGGTGGTGAAGTGGCCCGCCCAGTCGGCGGTGCCGCCGATGTACGGGACGCCGGAGTAGAGGTGGCCGGTCATCCAGTCGACGGCGCTGTTCACCGGCTCGGCGAGGTTCACGGACCACGCGCCGGGCCATTCCGCGCGGCCCGTGAGACGGCCGGCGAGCGCGACGACGAGGACGGCGACGACGCCGAGCGCCACGTACAGCCGGGGGCTGTTCGACCGGGGCGCGCCGAGCCGCTCGCCCGCCGCGGCCGTGACCCGGTCGAGGACGACCGCGAGGAGCACGATCGGGATGCCGGCGGCGAGTGCGGCGCCCACGTCCACCGAGGCGAGGGCCTGGTAGACGCGGTCACCGAGACCGCCGCCACCGATCACTGAGGCGATGACGGCCATGGACAGCGCCATCATGATCGTCTGGTTGAGGCCCAGGAGGAGTTCCTTGCGGGCCAGCGGAAGGCGGGCGGTGAACAGGCGCTGGCGGGCCGTGGCGCCGAGCGAGGCGACGGCCTCCATGACGCCCTCGTCCGCGTCGCGCAGCCCGAGCGCGGTGAGGCGGGCCATGGGCGGAGCGGCGTAGACGACGGTGGCGAGGACGGCCGCGGGGACACCGATCCCGAAGACCAGCACGACGGGCAGCAGATACGCGAACGCCGGAAGCACCTGCATGGTGTCGAGGACGGGGCGCAGGGCGCGGTGGGTGCGGTCGGAGAGCCCGGCGGCGAGGCCGAGCAGCAGGCCCAGGACGACGGAGGCGCACACGGCGACCGCCATGACCGCCAGCGTCTGCATGGTGGGCACCCACATGCCGAGCAGTCCGCAGACGACGAGGGCCACGCCGGTGCCGACGGCCTGCCGCACTCCGGCCGCCCGCCAGGCCACCAGGGCGGCCAGCGCGGTCACTCCGGCCCAGCCGGCCGCGAGGAGCAGCAGATAGACGGCGCGTACGGACAGGACGACGGCGTTGCTGACGTAGCCGAAGAAGTACAGGAACAGCGGGTGGCTGTCCCGGTTGTCGATGATCCAGTCGCCTACCCTGCCGAGCGGTCCGGTCAGGTCGACGGTCAGGGCGTGCGGCCAACTGCCGCCGGACCAGCGGGCGACGGCGAGCGGCACGAGCACCGCCGCGAGGGCGGCGAGCAGCGCCAGTTTGCCGACGGCGGGGTGCCGCAGCCGGGCGGGCAGGACGGTACGGGGAGCGGACGCGGTGACTGCGGCCATCACACCGCCTCCTTCCGCGGGCCCGCACCGGCACGTGGGTCCGATCCGGCGCTCCGGTCCGATACCGCGCCCAGGTCCGTTCCGGCGACGACGGCGAGCAGCCGCTCGTGGTCGACGACGCCGAGGCAGCAGCCTTCGTGGACGACACAGGCGGCGCGGCCGGTACGGGCGACGGCCTTGATCGCGTCGGCGACCACGGTGTTCGGGGCGAGCGCGCCGGGGTGGTCCGGGCCGCCGCAGTCCCCGGCCCGCATGGCCGTGCGGACCGTCATGACCTGCTCGCGGGGCACGTCCCGGACGAACTCGCGGACGTAGGCGTCGGCCGGGGAGCCGACGATCTCCTCGGGGGTGCCGAGCTGGACGATCCGCCCGTCGCGCATCAGGGCGATGCGGTCGCCGAGGCGCAGGGCCTCGGTCAGGTCGTGGGTGATGAAGACCATCGTGCGGCCCTCCTCGCGGTGCAGCCGGACGACCTCCTCCTGCATGTCGCGCCGGATCATCGGATCGAGCGCGCTGAACGGCTCGTCGAAGAGCAGGACCTCGGGGTCGACGGCGAGCGCGCGGGCCAGCCCGACACGCTGCTGCTGACCGCCGGACAGCTCGCCCGGCCTGCGCTGCTCCAGACCTTCCAGACCGACCTTGGCGACGACCTCGGCGGCCTTCGCCCGGCGTTCCTCGCGCGGAACGCCCTGGATCTCCAGGCCGTAGGCGACGTTGTCGAGGACCGTGCGGTGCGGCAGCAGGCCGAAGTGCTGGAAGACCATGGCGGCGCGGTGGCGGCGCAGTTCGCGCAGCCGGCCCTTGTCCATGGCGAGGACGTCCTCGCCGTCGATCGCGAGGCTGCCCGAGGTGGGTTCGATCAGCCGGGTGAGACAGCGCACCAGGGTGGACTTGCCCGAGCCGGACAGGCCCATGACGACGAAGACCTCGCCCTTGCGCACGTCGAAGCCGACGTCCCGGACGGCGGCGGTGCAGCCGGTGGCGGCGGCCAGCTCGGCGGCGTCGAGGGAGGCGAGCTCGGGGTCACCGGGGACGCGGTCGGCCTTCGGCCCGAAGACCTTCCACAGGCCGCGTACGGAGAAGACGGGCTCGGCGGCGGCCGTGGCGCCGTCGGCGCGGGCGGTTGTGTCGCTCTCGGCGCGGGTGGTCGTGGCGGCGGGGGCGGTCGGGCCGCCCTCGGCGCTCTCGGCCTGGACGGCCGCGTCGCTCTCGACGCGGGCCGGGGCGGCGCTCTCGGCGCTCGTCGGTATGGCGCTCTCGGCGCCGGTCGGGGTGGCGCTCTCGGCGCCGGTCGGGGTGTTCATCGCGCGTCATCTCCGATCAGGTCGGCGGCCTTCTCGCCCACCATGAGCACTCCGACCATCGGGTTCACGGCGGGCATGGCCGGGAACACGGAGGCGTCGGCGATGCGGATGCCGTCGAGGCCGCGGACGCGCAGGTCGGGGTCCACCACGGCGAGTTCGTCCAGGAGGCCGCCCATCCGGCAGGTGCCCGCCGGGTGGTACACGGTGTGCGCGACCTGGCGCGCGTACGCGCTCAGCTCCTCGTCGCCGGTGACGTCGGGTCCCGGGCACACCTCGCGCTTGAGCCAGCCGGCGAGCGGTTCGGCCGCGGCGATCTCACGCGCGATCCGGATGCCGTCGACGAGGGTGCGGCCGTCGTAGTCGTCCTCGTCCGTGAAGTACCGGAAGTCGAGGGCCGGTTTGACCGTCGGGTCGGCGCTGGTGAGGTAAAGACGGCCGCGGCTGCGGGGTTTGGGGATGTTGGGGGTCATCGAGACGCCGTGCGCGGGCCGTTCGTAGCCGATGCGCTCCGGGTTGTCCGTGAAGGGGATCTGGTAGAAGTGGAACATCAGGTCGGGGCCCGGCTGTTCGGGGTCGCGGCGCACGAACAGGCCCGCGTCGGAGTCCATCGCCGAGTTCTCCGGGATCGGTCCGTTCGTCTCCCAGACGATCACCGACTCGGGGTGGTCGAGCAGGTTCTCGCCGACGCCCGGCAGATCGTGCACGACGGGGATGTCGAGCTCCTCCAGGTCACCGGCGGGCCCGATGCCCGAGTGCAGCAGCAGCCGCGGCGAGTCGACGGCACCCGCGCACAGCAGGACCTCGTGGCGCGCGCGGACGAGGACCTCCTCGTCGTCCTTGGTCCGCACGTGCACGCCCGTGACGCGCTTCCCCTCCAGCTCCAGCTTGTACGCCCACGTCTCCAGCAGAAGCGTCAGGTTGGGCCGCTCGTCCATCACCGGGTGCAGGTAGGCCACCGAGGCACTCGACCGCTTGTTGTCCTCGGGGTGGTACGCGAGGTCGAAGAAGCCGACGCCCTCGGTGAACGGCTGCCGGTTGAAGCCCTCGACCAGCGGCACGTCGAGCGCGGAGCGGGCGGCGTCCACGAAGTCGCGCGCGATGGCGTTCCGGTCCTTCGCGTCGACCGGGACGATGTTGTTCAGGAGCCGCGTCCAGTACGCCTCCATCGGCACCGCGCCCCAGCCCTTGGCGCCGGCCGCCTCCCACTCGTCCCAGTCGGACGGCAGCGGCTTGAACGCGATCAGCGTGTTGTGCGACGAACATCCGCCGAGCACGCGGGCGCGGCTGTGCCGGATGTGCGAGTTGCCCCGTGGCTGTTCGGTGGTCGGGTAGTCGTAGTCGAGTTCCCCGCCGAGCAGGCCCATCCAGCGGCGCAGGGTGAGGACGTCGTCGCGTCCCACGTCGCTGGGGCCGCCCTCGATGACGGCGACGCTGACATCCGGGTTCTCGGTGAGGCGGGACGCGATCACGGAGCCCGCCGTGCCGCCGCCGATGACGACGTAGTCGTACGTGTTCTCGTGCTGGGACATGAAGGGGTGCTCCAAGGTGCTGTGAAAGGTGAGGGGTTACGGCGCCGGAGCCCGGCGCGCGAAGCGAAGGACCGGGCAACCGGCCGATGACCGCCGACCGATGGCCGCCGGTTGCCGACGGCTGACCACCACGGGCTACCTGCCGACCAGGGCCTGCTGACGGCCGACCACTTGCCTGCTACCTGATGCCTGATGCCCGCTGCCGGGTCAGCCGGCGAACCACCGGACGGGCGCCGGCGCGAGGTTCTGGTAGACGTGCTTGGTCTCGCGGTACTCGGCGAGCCCGGCGGGACCGAGCTCGCGCCCGACGCCGCTGCGTCCGAAGCCGCCCCACTCCGCCTGCGGGAGGTAGGGGTGGAAGTCGTTGATCCAGACGGTGCCGTGGCGCAGCCGCCCCGCGACACGGCGGGCGCGGCCGGCGTCGGCGGTCCAGACGGCGCCCGCGAGGCCGTACTCGGTGTCGTTGGCGAGCGCGACGGCCTCGTCCTCGGTGGTGAACGTCTCCACGGTCAGGACGGGACCGAAGACCTCCTCGCGGACGACCCGCATCTCGCGGTGGCACTGGTCGAGCACGGTCGGCTCGTAGAAGTAGCCGGTGGCGGGCCGGACTCCCGACGGCTCGGGCCGCTTGCCGCCGGCCCGGAGCACCGCGCCCTCGGCCAGCGCGGAGGCGACGTACGCCTCGGTCTTCTCGCGCTGCTGCGCGGAGACGAGAGGGCCGCACTCGACGCCGTCCTCGGTGCCGCGCCCGAGCCGGATCGCACCTGCCCTGCGGGCGAGTTCGGCGACGAAGCGCTCACGCAGCGACTCCTCGACGATGAGCCGGGAGCCGGCCGAGCACACCTGACCGCTGTGGATGAAGGCGGCGTTGAGGGCCTGGTCGACAGCGGTGTCGAAGCCCTCCTCGGTGGCGCAGGCGTCGGCGAAGACGACGTTGGGGTTCTTGCCGCCGAGTTCGAGCGCGACCTTCTTGACCGTGTCGGCGGCGGCGCGCGCCACCTTCGTACCACTGACCAGACCGCCGGTGAAGGAGACGAGGTCGACGTCGGGGTGCTCGGCGAGGCGGGCGCCGACGGTGTGTCCGGGGCCGGTGACGAGTCCCGCGACACCGTCGGGGAGGCCCGCCTCGGCCAGCAGCCGGAGCAGAGCGACCGTCGTCAGCGGGGTGATCTCGCTCGGCTTGACCACGAAGGTGTCACCGGCGGCGAGAGCCGGGGCGATCTTCCAACTGGCCTGCAGCAGCGGATAGTTCCAGGGCGTGATGAGCGCGCACACGCCGACCGGCTCATGCACGACGACACTGTGGACGTCGGCCGACCCGGCATCCACCACCCGCCCACCGCCCTCCCCCACCACGAGGTCGGCGAAGTAGCGGAAGGCGTCGGCGACACAGTCGATGTCGACGCGCCCTTCCTCCAGCGTCTTGCCCGCGTCCCGGCTTTCGAGCAGGCCGAGTTCCTCGCGGTCGCGGACGAGGAGGTCGGCGACGCGGCGCAGCAGGGCCGCGCGCTCGGCGACCGGGGTGTGCGGCCAGGGTCCCTCGTCGAAGGCGCGGCGCGCCGCGGCGACCGCGAGGTCCGCGTCCTTCTCGTCACCTTCCGCGACCACGGCGAACGGCACGGCATCGGCGGGGTCGAGGATCTCGCGCGTCGCGCCGGAGAGCGCCGGGCGCCACTCGCCGCCCACGTGGATGGTCTGTTCTGCCTGCTGTCCTGCCATGGTCGGTGTTGCCTTCCGTTCCTGTTCGATCCCCCTGTGTCACGCGGGTGTCGCCCCCGTGAGCTGTGAGCACCTGCCCCTCGCCCCCGACCACATGCGCGATCCGGCACCGGAAGTGCGCCGCGTCACGGAAAAACCCACCGAAAGACGGACAAACCATCCGGCGAACACCGATGGACACCCGCTACGCCTTTGACTAAAGTCAAATAAAAAGAGACCCCCGACGAAGCCGTCAGCCGAGAGTGGTCACCGGTCAGCGGTCAGCGCCCCAGGAACCCGGCAGCCGGGACAGAGGGCCGAAAGACCGGGACAGCGAGCCGAAGGAACCGGAACGCGGCCGAAGGAAGATGAAGCCCATGCCAGCGGACGAAGAACCGACGGCCCCCGCGCCGACGGTCGCCACCCCGGCGCCCCCCGTGCCGGCGGAGCAGGTGAAGACGCTGCGGCGGTTCAACCGCTACTTCACGCGGCGCATCGGAGCCCTCGACGACCACTACCTCGGCCAGGACCGCCCGCTCGGAGAGGCCCGGCTGCTGTTCGAGATCGGCGGGACGGGAGCCTCCCTGCGCGAACTGCGGGCCCGACTCGGCCTGGACGCAGGGTACTTGAGCCGGATGGTGCGGGCCCTGGAGCGTCAGGGCCTCGTCCGGGTGAGCGTCCATCCCGGTGACAGCAGGCTGCGGATCGCCGAGCTCACGGCCGCCGGGCAGGCGGAGATCAAGGAGCAGAACCGGCTGGCCGACGCGCTCGCCGCGGGACTGCTCGGCGGCCTGGACGCCCGGCGGCGGACGGAACTGACCAGGGCCCTGGGCACCGCGCACCGGCTGCTCCGGCTCGCCGCGATCACCGTCGAGACGGTCGACGGCGCCTCCCCCGACGCCCGCGCCTGCCTCGACGCGTACGCGGCCGACATCGACGCGCGGTTCCCCGAGGGCTTCGACCCCGCGACGCTCGTCCGCCCCGACGAGGTGTCGGGCGAGGCGGGCGCCTTCCTCGTGGCCTACGAGGAGGGCCGCCCCGTGGGCTGCGGCGCCCTGCGCCGCCTCGGCCCCGGGGCGGGCGAGATCCGCCATGTGTGGGTGGACCCCGGGGCCCGCAGGCTCGGTCTCGGACGCCGCCTCCTCGACGGGCTCGAACAGCGGGCCGTGGAGCGCGGGTTCACCGTCGTACGACTCGACACGCACGCCGCGCTCGTCGAGGCCCAGGAGATGTACCGGGCGTGCGGGTACATCGAGATCCCGCGCTACGACGACAACGTGTACGCGGCGCACTGGTTCGAGAAGCGACTGCGCGGCGCGAGGGAGGGGCAACCACCCCCGCGCTAGCGACGGTCACGCCCTCAGGTGCCGTTCGCGCAGGAGAACCCGGTGGGACAGAAGGAGTTCACGGCCGTCGTGAGCTGCTCGGACATGTCCGTGCCCGGGGGCGAGTACACGATGATGGCGTACGGCGTGCCGTCGGCGGCCTGGAAACGGTGATCGACGGTCTGCGTCGCCCCGTACTGCTTGCTGTCGTAGCGGTAGCTGAACTCCGTCCAGTCGGCGCCGGACCGCCGGTCCAGGTACTGGTAGCCCCGGAACCCCTCCGCGATGGACTGGGCCTGCGCCGAGGAGTCCGTCACGGTGGCCTCCTTGACCTGGAACACCATGAGCCGTCGATCGCCTCCGGGTGCCGTGTAGGTCACGACGGGCGCCAGCTTGCCCTGCGTCTCCTCGCGGGCCCAGCCGGCCGGCACGTCCACGGTGTAGCCGAGCGGATCGACCGAACGGCTGTACCCGGGTGCGGGCGCCGGGGCGGTGGTCACGGCCGGGGCGGTGTACGTGCCCTCCCCGCCCGAGCCGTTCGAGGTGCCCGGGGTCACGCCGGGCTGGGACGGCGTGACCGAGACCGAGGGTCCGGACGAGTGCGCCTCCGGATGCTTCGCCGAGTCGCCCCGGGTCACCGCCCACAGCCCGCCGCCCACACCGCCCGCAAGGACGGCCACGGCCACGATCACCAGCAGGAGCCGCCGCGCGTCACCGGACCCACCGGGACGGCCACCACCCGGAGGCGGCACGACACCGCCCGGCCAGGTCTGCGGCTGCGACTGCTGGTGCGACCAGGCCGCCTGGGCCTGCTGCTGGGAGTGGGCCCATTGCTGCTGATGCGGCGGTTGGGGCGGCTGCGGTGGCGCGGAGCCCGCGGGCGGATAGGAATCCGGCCGCAGCGGACCCGCCTGAGTGGCCGCCGCCCACCACTGCTGATCCCCGGCCGGCGGCACCCCGCCGGCGTCCACGCCGTCCTGAACCCCACCGTCCGTCGGCCCCGTACCGTCCTCGACCCACTGCCGACGCTCCGCGTCCCATCGCTGTGCCATCCCGCCACCCCCCGCTCCGTAACGACGATAGTGAGGATTCCGCCATCGGCACCCACTTTTATGGCGACAAAGCACATACGTTCGCTACGTACTTTCCGTACGCTCAACGCCCTCCGCACAAGGACGGGCATCGCACGAAGCCCCACGCCCCGAACACAGCGATGCCCGGGTGGTGATGACCACCCGGGCGAAGCCGCGCACTACGTCGGATCAGGTCGGCCGGATCAGATCGCTCGCGATCGGATCAGACCGATCGGGATCAGATCAGGCCGAGGGAACGAACCGCCTCGCGCTCCTCCTCGAGCTCCTTGACGGAGGCCTCGATGCGGGTGCGGGAGAACTCGTTGATGTCCAGGCCCTGGACGATCTCGTACCGGCCGTCCTTGGTGGTGACGGGGAAGGAGGAGATGAGGCCCTCCGGCACACCGTAGGAACCGTCGGACGGGATACCCATGGAGGTCCAGTCGCCCTCGGCGGTGCCGTTGACCCACGTGTGGACGTGGTCGATGGCGGCGTTGGCGGCCGAGGCGGCCGAGGACGCGCCACGGGCCTCGATGATCGCCGCACCACGCTTGGCGACGGTCGGGATGAACTCCTCCGCCAGCCACTTCTCGTCGTTGACGACCTCGGCGGCGTTCTTGCCGGCGACCGAGGCGTGGAAGATGTCCGGGTACTGGGTGGCGGAGTGGTTGCCCCAGATGGTCAGACGCTTGATGTCGGCGACCGTGGTGCCCGTCTTCTTCGCGAGCTGGGTCAGCGCGCGGTTGTGGTCCAGACGGGTCATGGCGGTGAAGCGCTCGCCGGGTACGTCCGGAGCGGCGGCCTGGGCGATCAGCGCGTTGGTGTTCGCGGGGTTGCCGACGACCAGGATCTTGACGTCGTCCGCGGCGTTGTCGTTGATGGCCTTGCCCTGCGGCTTGAAGATGCCGCCGTTGGCCTCGAGCAGGTCGCCGCGCTCCATGCCCTTGGTACGGGGGCGGGCGCCGACGAGCAGACCGACGTTGGTGCCGTCGAAGGCGACGTTCGGGTCGTCCGTGATGTCGATGCCCTGAAGAAGCGGGAAGGCGCAGTCGTCGAGCTCCATCGCGGTGCCCTCGGCGGCCTTCAGCGCCGGCGTGATCTCCAGGAGGCGCAGCTTGACCGGAACGTCCGCGCCGAGCAACTGGCCGGAGGCGATGCGGAAGAGCAGGGCGTAACCGATCTGGCCGGCCGCGCCGGTGACGGTGACGTTCACGGGAGTGCGAGTCATGGCGTTCTCCGTATGACAGCAGGCGGTGGGGCGTCCCTGCCCCGGGTGCAGGATCGTCCCCTGCAACCACCGCAATGATCGATCAAGGGTTCCGATGATCGATCTCTCGGCGTCAAGAGAGATCCGCCGTCAGGCTATCGCGCATCCGGGACGCCGGACGTCAGGGTGCGTGTGGCCCACCCCACAGATGCGTCGCGGATCCCCCGGGCAGGCGGTCGCCGGGTCCGGGAGAGGGTGAACTCGGCGACCGCCAAAGGGGGTACCAGGTGCTCCGGGAAGGGATCTCCCCCCTTCCCGACAGCGCCGGATCCCGTGGGGGTAGGGATCGCCTGCCCCCTCGGAACCAACTCAATCCCCCCATCCCAAAGTTTTCTCCGCCCCAGCCCACAGCCGTCTTTCGCCCCCTCCGCCCCTACCCGACCCAAACCTGGGGCTCCGCCCCAGACCCCGCTCCTCAAACGCCGGAGGGGCTGAAAATTTCGCCGGCCGGAGCTGAAAGCTTCGGCGGGCCGGGGTTGGAACCGTCTGGACCCTGGACCCGCAGCCGGGATCCGGCGCAAGGGGCCGTGCCGGTACATCAATGGCCGTCGCCACCGACGGCCACATCTCCGCCCAACGGCGACGGGCTGATGCACCGGCACGGCCCCGACCCACCCACCGGACAGAACCCGCCCCCACCCACCGGCCGCGGCAAGCAAGTTGAACGACCGCCGTCATACGGCACGCACACCGTGCCGGAATGGTCACTTCCGTGCCACAGGCGGCCGAGAGCTGTTGAACAGCGCGTTCTCGTGCACAAGGGTTGACCCCGGGCGGAACAACCGCCCGAGCGCGGCCCGTCCTTGACTCGGGGGAGAGGACGGGCCGTCGTCATTCCCGGGAACGACAGAGCCCGCCCTCCCCGAAGGAGAGGACGGGCCGACCGCGGTTCAGCGAACCGTGAAGTGCAGGGTGTCGTCCAGGAACGGGATCTCCAGCACCGGGTTGGGCTGCGCCATCAGCGCGAGCACCACGATGGCCACGCCCAGGACGCTGTAGGTGACCATGTCCGTGAAGCGGGACCGGACCGCGAGCATGCCGACGCTGGGCAGCATCCACCGCATCACGGCACCCGCGAGCAGCGCGGCACCGATCAGGATCGTGCCGACGCGGAACACGTCGAGCGCGGTGAGCAGCAGACCGAGCGCGACGGCGGACAGCACGGTGAGGATGGGCCACTGACGCGCGGGCGCCGGGGCGTCTCCGGGCGCGGCCCGGCCACCGCCCTCGGGCCGAGCCGTGTCCCGGGTGAAGAGCGGGAAGCGCCGCGTGGTGCGCCGCGGCTCGCCCTGGGCGTCGGGAGCGCTGATGGCGTCGCGGACGCTCATCTCATCGGAACCCCCGGCCCCACCCTCAGCCGCAGCCTCGGCCTCGGTCTCGGTCTCGGCCTCGACATCGTGCCGAACCTCGGCCTCGACCTCAGCCCCGCCCTCAGACCGGGCCTCAGCGACAGCCCCGGCCCCGGCGTCAGTCTTCGACACGGCGTCGACCTCGGTCTCCTTCTCGGCCCCGGACCGCACGGCGGCGGCCCCCAGGCCACCGCGCCCCGCGCCGGCCCCGGACTCGTGGGTGTTGCCGTCAGCCGACACTGCGCTCCGCCGCTTCCACCACGTTGACGAGGAGCTGGGCCCGCGTCATCGGCCCGACACCGCCCGGGTTGGGAGAGATCCAGGCGGCGACCTCGGCGACGTCCGGGTGGACGTCTCCGACGATCTTGCCCTCGGCGCTGCGCGAGACACCGACGTCGAGGACGGCGGCGCCGGGCTTCACGTCCTCGGCGCGGACGAGGTGCGCGGAGCCGGCGGCCGCGATGATGATGTCGGCGCGCTTGAGGTGCGCGGAGAGGTCACGGGTGCCGGTGTGGCACTGGGTGACGGTGGCGTTCTCGCTGCGCCGCGTCAGCAGCAGCGGCATCGGACGCCCGATGGTCACACCGCGACCGACGACCACGACCTCGGCACCCTTGATCTCCACGCCGTAGCGGCGCAGGAGGGTGAGAACGCCGTTGGGGGTGCAGGGCAGCGGGGCGGGCTCGTTGAGGACGAGACGCCCGAGGTTCATCGGGTGCAGGCCGTCCGCGTCCTTGTCCGGGTCCATGAGTTCCAGGATGCGGTTCTCGTCGATGCCCTTGGGGAGCGGCAGTTGGACGATGTAGCCGGTGCAGGCGGGGTCCTCGTTCAGCTCGCGGACCACCGCCTCGATCTCTTCCTGCGTGGCGGTGGCGGGCAGTTCGCGCTGGATGGAGGCGATGCCGACCTGGGCGCAGTCGCGGTGCTTGCCGGCGACGTACTTCTGGCTTCCGGGGTCGTCCCCGACCAGGACAGTCCCGAGGCCGGGCGTGACGCCCTTCTCCTTCAGGGCCGCCACGCGGACGGTCAGGTCGGACTTGATCGCGGCTGCGGTGGCCTTGCCATCGAGAATCTGGGCGGTCATGGCCCCCATCCTCCCGGATGACGCGGTCCAGGTTCCAATCCGGGGCCGCACCGGCCCCCGAGACGGCCCCCGCACCAGCCTTTCCGCGGCCCCCCACCGCTTCCCCACGCCGTCTCGGCCACCCCCCGACGACCCCAGACCACCCGATTCCCCCGATTCCGGCCATGATCACCGATGTTGCACTTGCACAACACATAGGGAAGTTCGCTGGACAAGTAAGAGTCTGCTAAAGAACGATGAGCACACACAGTGTCGCGGGCAGTACCGGGGGGACGGACCGCTCTGTAGAAATTCCTCCGAACCGTGCCGCGCGTAGTCCCCGCAAGAGGCAACGGAGGAACCCCGCCATGAGTTTCGGCGACCCGAACAACCCCTACGGCCCGCCGCCGCAGCAGCCTCCCGCCGCCCCGCCGGGTGCCCCCGGATACGGGTACCCGCAGGCCCCGCCGAGCGTCCCCCCGCAGGGCTACGGCTACCCGCAGCAGCCCGCGTACCCCGGCTACCCGGGCGGCAACATGATGCCGCAGACCATGCCGGGCCTGATGGTCACCGCGCGCGTACTGCTCTACATCGTGGCGGGCGTGCAGATCCTGATCGGCATCTTCGCCATCTTCGGCGCCGCGACGATCAACGACGCGTCCAACGCGGGCGAGGACACCTTCGGCAACAACGGCCTGTCCGACATCGGCCACGCCTCCGCCGGCATCATCTTCGTGTTCGCGCTGATCTTCCTGGGCCTCGCGGGCCTGTCGATCACGCTGGGGGTCAAGTTCACCAGAGGCGGCCAGGGCATCCGGATCACCACCATGGTGTACGGCATCCTGGGCTCCCTGCTGGGCTTCCTCGGCCTGATCAACGCGGCGGACGTCGGCTCCTCCGCGTCGCTGGTGTTCGCGCTGCTGTGGATCGGCTTCGGCGGTGTGATGGCGGCGGCGATGATCGCTCCGTCGGGCGCCGCGTGGTTCAACCGCCCCCGCTACTGAGCGGTCCGGTACGCACCGAGGGCCGTGTCCCACCCTTGTCAGGGGGGACACGGCCCTCGCGTCATCCACGGAACCGAACCCGACCGCCAGGACGAACCCGACCGCCGGGCCGACCCGACCGCGGCGATCAGTGGAAGAAGTGCCGCGTCCCGGTGAAGTACATCGTGATGCCGGCCTTCTTCGCGGCCTCCACGACCAGCTCGTCACGGACGGAGCCGCCGGGCTGGACCACGGCCTTGACGCCCGCGTCGGCGAGGATCTCCAGGCCGTCGGGGAACGGGAAGAACGCGTCCGAGGCGGCGTAGGAGCCGCGGGCGCGCTCGGCGCCGGCCCGCTCGACCGCGAGCTTCGCGGAGTCGACACGGTTGACCTGGCCCATGCCGACGCCGACCGAGGCGCCGTCCTTGGCGAGCAGGATCGCGTTGGACTTCACGGCGCGGCAGGCACGCCACGCGAAGGCCAGCTCGTCGAGCTCGCCCTCGCTCAGGGCGTCGCCGGTCGCCAGCGTCCAGCTCGCCGGGTTGTCGCCGGCGGCCTGGAGCCGGTCGGTGACCTGGAGCAGCGCGCCGCCGTCGACGGGCTTGATCTCGACGGGGGCGGCAGGGGCCTGGTGGGCCCGCAGCACGCGGATGTTCTTCTTCTTGGTGAGGGCTTCGAGGGCGCCGTCCTCGTACTCGGGCGCGACGATGACCTCGGTGAAGATCTCCGCGACCTGCTCGGCCATCTCCTTGGTGACCGGGCGGTTGACCGCGATCACACCGCCGAACGCGGACAGCGGGTCACAGGCGTGCGCCTTGCGGTGCGCCTCGGCGACGTTCGACGCGACGGCGATCCCGCACGGGTTGGCGTGCTTGATGATCGCGACGCAGGGGTCCTCGTGGTCGTACGCGGCACGGCGTGCGGCGTCCGTGTCCGTGTAGTTGTTGTACGACATCTCCTTGCCGTGGAGCTGCTCGGCCTCGGCGAGGCCACCCGTGCCGGACGTGTAGAGGGCGGCGGGCTGGTGCGGGTTCTCGCCGTAGCGCAGGGTGTGCGAGCGCTCCCAGGTGGCACCCAGGAAGTCGGGGAACTGCGAGTCGTCGACGGGCGCGTACGAGGAGGCGAACCAGGAGGCCACGGCGACGTCGTACGCGGCCGTGTGCTGGAAGGCCTCGGCGGCGAGCCGCTTGCGGGTGCGCAGGTCGAAGCCGCCGCTCCGGACGGCGTCGAGGACGTCGTCGTAGCGGCCGGGGCTGGTGACAACGGCGACGGAGGGGTGGTTCTTGGCCGCCGCGCGGACCATCGAGGGACCGCCGATGTCGATCTGCTCGACGCACTCGTCGGGGGTGGCCCCGGACGCGACGGTCTCCTTGAACGGGTAGAGGTTCACGACGACGAGGTCGAACGGCTCGACGCCGAGCTCGGCGAGCTGCTGCCGGTGGCTCTCCAGGCGCAGGTCGGCGAGGATCCCGGCGTGGACCTTGGGGTGCAGGGTCTTGACCCGGCCGTCCAGGCACTCGGGGAAGCCGGTCAGCTCCTCCACCTTGGTGACGGGCACACCGGCCGCGGCGATCTTCGCGGCGGTGGAGCCGGTGGAGACGAGCTCGACGCCGGCGGCGTGCAGCCCACGGGCCAGCTCTTCGAGACCGGTCTTGTCGTACACGCTGACGAGCGCGCGCCGGATGACCCGCTTGGTGCCCTCGGTGCTCTCGGCCGTGACTGTGCTGTCGGCGGTCACTGGATAACTACCTTTCGTCCCTCAATGCGATAGCCGTTGCGGGCGAGCCGCCCCACGACATCGACGAGCAGTCTTCGCTCGACTTCCTTGATGCGCTCGTGCAGAGCGCTCTCGTCGTCCTCGTTGCGGACCTCGACCACGCCCTGGGCGATGATCGGTCCGGTGTCGACGCCGTCGTCGACGAAGTGGACGGTGCAGCCGGTGACCCGGGCTCCGTACGCGAGCGCGTCACGGACGCCGTGGGCTCCGGGAAAACTGGGCAGCAGCGCGGGGTGGGTGTTGACGAAGCGTCCGCCGAAGCGGGCGAGGAATTCCTTCCCCACGATCTTCATGAACCCGGCGGACACGACGAGATCGGGCTCGTACGCGGCGGTCGCCTCGGCGAGCGCCCGGTCCCAGTCGTCCCGGCCTGCGTGGTCCTTGACCTTGCACACGAAGGTCGGGAGCCCCGCACGCTCGGCCCGCGCGAGCCCCTCGATGCCGTCCCGGTCGGCACCGACGGCCACGATCTCGGCCCCGTAGGCCGCCGCGCCCGCTTCCGCGACGGCGTCGAGCAGTGCCTGCAGATTCGTACCTGATCCGGAGACCAGCACGACGAGGCGCTTGGTCTTGGCCACGAGGGGGCCCTTTCTCGGGGGAGCGTTTGTACGGTCGTACGAATGCTTCGCGCCCCGGGATACGGGGAAGTCTACGAAGCGGCCGACCGTCAGCAACGATACCGGCACACCGGGCGGCCCCCACGGGACGGGGGCGAGGCCGGAAGGTAGCGTCTGGGGAGGATCCACCCGGGAACGCCTCCGGCACGGGGAACGCCCTGTGCGCGCGGGACGTTGACCTGGGACGAGAACGAACGTCCGGGGCATGACCCCGGCACCACCTGCGGCACGGGTTCCGGCGATGTCCGGAACACGCGTCCGGGGCACGAAACTCGGGGCGCGAGCCCGGAGTGCGAAGCTCGGGGCGTGGGTCCGGGGCGGACCGGCCCGAGGCGTCAGCCCGGGAGGAACGGCCCGGGGCGCACGTCGCGAGCGCGATGATGTGTGGACCCACCGCCTGCCCGAACCACCAAGGGGAAGACGCTCACCTGATGCCGGACCGCAGTCTCCGACTCCCTCCGCTCCTGCTGCGCGAGCGGCGCTCTTCGTCCACCCCGCCGAGGCCGGGCGAGGACGGCTCCACCGGCGGGCCCGGCTCCGCGGACGGGAACGGCGGCGGCTCGGGCGGAAGCGGCGGCCCCTCGGGCGAGCGCGAACCCGACGAGCCCGGCACTCCCCCGTCCGGCCGGACCTCCGGCCAGGAGGACAACCCGTTCGCGCCGCCGCCGGAGGGGACACCCGACCGGCCCTGGCAGCCGCGCCGGCACGGTCAGGGCTCCGGCGAGAACGACGGGGACGGCCGGCAGGGCTCCGGGCACTCGCCCTGGGGCAGCCAGTGGAGCGACCGGCAGCCCGGTCCCTCCAGCGGCGGCGGCTTCGGCGACCGGCCGGGCGCCCCGCAGGGCCAGGGCGGCCCCGAGGGCGGTCCCGGCGGGACCCCCGGCGGAGGCATGCGCTGGGACCCCACGGACCCGGCCCAGCGCCGCGCCCGTTACGCACTGCTCTCTGGCATGTGGGCGTTCTTCTTCGTCCTCTTCGGCTGGCCGTACGTGGCACTGCTGCTCGGCGCGCTCGCCCTGTACTGGGGCGGCAGCGCCCTGCGGTCCAGGTCGCGTACTCCGGACCCCGACGCCCCGGCCCCCGATCCGAACGTCCGCCCGCAGATGACCGCCGCGGTGAGCGGCATCGTCACCGCGTCGCTGGCCATCGTGCTGGTCGCCGGGGTCTTCACCGCCCACCTCGTCTACAGCGACTACTACTCCTGCACGAACGACGCCCTGACGACCGCCGCGAAGAAGTCCTGCAACGACCTCCTTCCGAAGGACCTGCGCGGCATCCTGGGCACCCACGACTGACGCCGGTCCCGCTGCCCGGGCCGCCCCGGGCAGCGGTGCCGTCCCGGTTCAGCGGGCCGAGCCGTTCCCCGGGGTGTCCGAGGCGGGGTCCTGCGAGTCTGCACTCCCGTCGTCCGCCAAGTCCCCCAGGTCTCCGGGACCTTCCGGTCGGTCTCCGGGACCCTCCGGGTCCTCCGGCCGGTCCCGGCGGTCCGCGCCACCGTCCTCCGGTCCCTGCTCCGGAGACCCGACGGGAGTCCCACCCGCCTTCTTCAGTGCCTCCCATCGGGCCTCCCTCGACGCGTCCGCGTGCCGGCCGCCTCCCGTGGGCTCCCCGGGCAGCGGGTCGTACGGCTCGAAGGGGTCGTAGGAGTCGTACGGGTCGTACGCCTCGTACGGATCGAAGCTGTCCACGGCCGACGGCACCGCGGGGTCGGCCTGACCGGACATGGACACCATCCCCTGGTGCGGAACCGGCGTCGGCAGCGGCAGGGCCGAGGTGCCCCGGCGCCCCGGCATCCAGGCACGCAGCCGCGACGGCGACCACGAAGTCCGCCCGGTCCCGCGCGCGGCCCGGCGGACACCCCCGCCCCCGGCGGCCGCGCGTCCCCGGGCCCGCCATCCGGCCGCGCCCGCCGCGACGGGAATCCCGACGACCGCCGTCCACACCGCCGTCGCGGGCCCCACCTGCCACCACACCGGCCCGAAGTGGGCCAGGGCGCGGACCCCGAGCGGTCCCCCGGCCAGCCCGGCGAGCAGGCCGAGCGCGACGCCGCACCATCCGGCGGCGATCGCCACGGCGGCCACCGTCCGCCCGAGCGGCCAGGGTTCCTCCCGGCCCGGAGTTCCCTGCGCGGCCCCCGCCCTCACCACGAACCACGCCACGGTCACCCCGGCTGCCAGCGGCACCAGCACGCTCGGCCAGGGCGACGGCTCGCCCGACCCCGGTTGCGGCAGTGCCGCGAGCAGCGGAAACGCGGGCAGCAGCTCGGTCGGCGCGTGCGCCCCCGAGACGGCCGCGGTCAGCGGACCGGCGACATGACCCGCACTCAGGACGACTCCCGGACCGAGCCCGTAGGCCGCCCCCCACACGGCCGCGTTCGGCACCAGGACCAGACAGAGCAGCAGGACGGCGAACCGACCCGACCACCCGCCGGTGAGCTGCACGAACGAGGCGCGGGCCGTGTCCCCGTGCCACACGAGCGACGCCGTCACGAGCAGGGCCCCACCCGCGACGAGGACCGCGATCCCGGCCGCGGCGGCCCGCGCGGCGCCGCCGAGCACCCGGTCGTCGGCGGTGACGAGACGGCGTACGGCCGAATCCGGGCGCCCCGCTGTCCGCGGACGCGCCTTCGCGGCCCGCCTTCCCCTGAACGGGCCCGGTCCCCACGGCCGTCCGTGCGCCGTCCAGACGCCCGCCCCCGCGGCGATCACCGCGAGGAGCGGCAGACAGATCGCCGTCCAGGCCCAGGCGGGACGCAGCGTCCCGCCCGCGGCGTACGCCGCGGCGGCCCAGCCGACGGAGAGATAGCCGGCCACGACCCCGGCCCACGCCGTGTGCGGCGAGGACTCCGAGGTGACGTCGGCCGCCTCGCGTGCGGCCCGGTGCAGCAGCCACACCGGGAGGGCCAGCAGGAGCAGCGGTGTCACCCCCACCGGCATCGGCAGTCCGGAGAGTGTGTCGGTGCGGATCAGCTCCACGCCGTGCGCGAGCAGCCAGAGCCCGGCGGCGACGTGCAGCGCCCCGTCCGGCCCGCTGTCCGGGTAGGGCGAGCTGATCCACAGCACCATGACGAGGATGGCGAACCAGGCGAGCCCGAGCCCCGCGGCGAAGACGCCTCCCAGGAGGCTCGTGGCCAGTCCGGGTGAACGGTCGCGCATTCGGGTGAGCAGGTGCGACAACGAGAGCCTGCGGTCGGTGATTTGGGTCACGGCTCTCATGCTCCCAACGACACGCGCTTTCTCGTCGTAACAGGCGAACCCTGGATGTGTCGCTCAATATGCAGTTATGTACTTTTTCGTACGAAGGGGCTTTCTGTGGAACCTGAGATGACACAGAGCCCCGCCACCCCGCTGCCGGCGCCCAAGGAGCGCCGCCGTCTGCGCGAGGGACGGTCACTGACCCAGGCCGATGTGGCCGGCCGACTGGGCGTCAGCCGGTCGACGGTGCGCTCGTGGGAGACCGGCCGTTCGGCCCCGCGCGGCCGTATGCGGGAGGAGTACGCGAGGCTGCTCACGGCCGATCAGCCCGCCGCCCGGCCGGAGGTGACCGTCCCTCAGGAGGACCTCGCCGCGGAGCTGGTGAGCGCGGGGACAGGCGGCGAAGCCGGGGCCGGAGCCGGAGCCGCAAAGGAAGGTTCCGCCCGTGTCGGGGAGCGGCCCGGGCGCAAGCGGGCCGAGGGGCGGCTCACCGAGGGGCTGCCCACCGAGGAGTGGCTCGCCGAGGACGCGCACGCCGGACTCTCGGAGCCTTCGCTGACGCCCGCTCAGGCCTTCGACGCGCTCTACGCGTTCTGCGCCCCCGCCCTCGTACGGCAGACGTATCTGCTGACCGGGCGGCGCGAACTGGCCCGCGAGTCCGTGGAACGGGCGTTCCAGCAGGCCTGGTACCGCTGGCCCGAGGTGGCCGTGGACCGGGATCCGGCCGGATGGGTGCGCGCCACGGCGTACGAGTACGCGCTCTCCCCCTGGCACCGGCTGCGCCCCCGCTACCGTCACCCCGAGGCGCCGCCCGCCGGCGCCGCCGACCGCGCCCTGCTCGACGTACTCCTGGAACTGCCGCCGGTGTACCGGCGCACCCTGCTGCTGTACGACGGCGTGGGGCTGGGGCTGCCGGAGACCGCGGCCGAGACGGAGGCGAGCACGCCAGCGGCGGCCAACCGGGTGCTGCACGCGCGCGAGGCCGTCGCCGAACGGCTGCCGGAGCTGGCGTCGCCGGAGGAACTGCACCGGCGGCTCACCGAACTCGCGAGCGCGGAGCGGCTGCGGGCGGCGAAGCCCCGCACGGTCCGCTGGTACGGCGAGCGCCGGGCCCAGCAGTGGACCCGGGCGGCCATCGCCTTCACGGCCCTGCTGATCGGGGTGACCGCCCTGACGCTCGGCACCGCTCCGGACCACTACGAGGAGCCTCTCGCGCCGCCGGAGACCATCCACGGCCTGCCGCCCCGGGCCGCCCCCGGGCCGCTGTCCGCGGCGGAGCTGAAGCTGCGGGCCCGGCTGAGGTCCCAGCAGATGAACGGCCCCGAACGGCTGATCCCGGAGAACCGCTGACGCCGGTGAGGTCGGCGAGGCCTGCCCGATGGGCGAGGCCGCTGAGGCCCGGGACGAGAAACGCCGGTGGGCCCGCACCCCCGAAAGGGTGCGGGCCCACCGGCGTTCGGTCGGGCGTCGGCTCAGCCGGCGAGGATCTCGCGGGCGAGCTTGGCCGTCTCGGTCGGCGTCTTGCCGACCTTGACGCCGGCGGCCTCGAGGGCCTCCTTCTTCGCGGCGGCCGTACCGGAGGAGCCGGAGACGATGGCGCCGGCGTGGCCCATGGTCTTGCCCTCGGGCGCGGTGAAGCCGGCGACGTAGCCGACGACCGGCTTCGTCACGTTGGCCTTGATGAAGTCGGCCGCGCGCTCCTCGGCGTCGCCGCCGATCTCGCCAATCATGACGATCAGGTCGGTGTCGGGGTCGGCCTCGAACGCGGCGAGCGCGTCGATGTGCGTCGTGCCGATGACCGGGTCGCCACCGATGCCGACGGCGGAGGAGAAGCCGATGTCACGGAGCTCGTACATCATCTGGTACGTCAGCGTGCCGGACTTCGAGACCAGGCCGATGCGGCCCGGCTTCGTGATGTCGCCCGGGATGATGCCGGCGTTGGACTGGCCCGGGGTGATGAGACCGGGGCAGTTCGGGCCGATGATGCGGGTCTTGTTGCCCTTGGCCTTCGCGTACGCCCAGAAGGCGGCGGAGTCGTGGACGGCGATGCCCTCGGTGATGACGACCGCGAGGGGGATCTCCGCGTCGATCGCCTCGACCACGGCGGCCTTGGCGAAGGCCGGCGGCACGAAGAGGACGGACACGTTGGCGCCGGTCTTCTCCATGGCCTCGGCGACCGTGCCGAAGACGGGGATCTCGTTGCCGTCGATGTCGACGGACGTGCCCGCCTTGCGCGGGTTCACGCCACCGACGATGTTCGTCCCGTCCGCGAGCATGAGCTTGGTGTGCTTCATGCCCGTGGCACCGGTCATGCCCTGGACGATGACCTTGCTGTCCTTGTTGAGGAAGATAGCCATGGCTGTTTAGTCCCTCGTCCCTTACTTCGCAGCCGCGAGCTCGGCGGCCTTGTCGGCCGCGCCGTCCATGGTGTCCACGCGCTGGACCAGCGGGTGGTTGGCGTCCGACAGGATCTTGCGACCCAGCTCGGCGTTGTTGCCGTCGAGACGCACGACCAGCGGCTTGGTGACGGCCTCGCCCTTGTCGGCGAGGAGCTGGAGCGCCTGGACGATGCCGTTGGCGACCTCGTCACAGGCGGTGATGCCACCGAAGACGTTGACGAAGACGGACTTGACGTCCGGGTCGCCGAGGATGATCTCCAGGCCGTTCGCCATGACCGCGGCGGAGGCGCCGCCGCCGATGTCGAGGAAGTTGGCGGGCTTGACGCCGCCGTGGTTCTCACCGGCGTACGCGACGACGTCGAGGGTGCTCATGACGAGACCCGCGCCGTTGCCGATGATGCCGACCTCACCGTCGAGCTTGACGTAGTTGAGGTTCTTGGCCTTGGCGGCGGCCTCGAGGGGGTTGGCGGCCGCGTGGTCGACGAGCGCCTCGTGGTCGGGCTGACGGAACTCGGCGTTCTCGTCCAGCGACACCTTGCCGTCGAGGGCGATGACCTTGCCGGAGGCGACCTTGGCGAGCGGGTTCACCTCGACGAGGAGGGCGTCCTCCTTGATGAAGGTGTCCCACAGCGTCACCAGGATCTCGGCCACCTGCTCGGCGACCTCGGCCGGGAACTTCGCCTGGGCGACGATCTCGCGGGCCTTCTCGATCGACACGCCTTCGTTGGCGTCGACCGGCACCTTCGCGAGGGCGTCGGGGTTCTCCTCCGCGACGACCTCGATCTCCACGCCGCCCTGAACGGACGCCATGGCGAGGAAGGTGCGGTTCGTGCGGTCGAGGAGGTACGAGACGTAGTACTCCTCGACGATCTCGGGCGCGGTCTCGGCGATCATCACCTTGTTGACCGTGTGGCCCTTGATGTCCATGCCGAGGATGTCCGTCGCGCGGGCGACGGCCTCGTCCGGGGTGGCGGCGAGCTTGACGCCACCGGCCTTTCCACGGCCACCGACCTTCACCTGGGCCTTGACGACGGACTTGCCGCCAAGACGCTCGGTCGCCTCGCGGGCTGCCTCAGGCGTGTCAATGACTTCACCGGCCAGCACCGGTACACCGTGCTTGGCGAAGAGGTCCCTCGCCTGGTACTCGAACAGGTCCACGCGCGTCCGTCCCTATCAGTGATCTCGCGGTTCGTTGGATGCGTGGGCGTGCCGCGAAGGGCAACGTGACGTCCGCTGTCACAAGGGTGGCGCACACGATGTCCGAGCGCGCGGCATGTCCGTCTCGCAGGTTATCGCCGTGGGGCACGGGACCCTAAATCGCAGCTCACACCACAGCGGTGATACCTGTCACAGAACGGGCCCCGGACCGGCCCTCACCTGGCCGGGGATCACCCCGTGAGGCCCCTGTGAGCAGCCGCTGAGCGCCCCGGACGCACCGCCGCACCAAGGAGTCCGGCCGGTCGGCGGGGCCCCGGGAGCCCGGTCGGGTGGATCCGCCGGCCTTCCGCCGTCCGGGTCCCCCGAACCACCCGGAACCGGTCATCCGTGGTCAGGACGGATCACTCTCATCTGGTGTCCGGGACCGGCAGCGGCCGCTTCTCGATCGCCGCCGCCATAACCTCGGGGAACAGGTCGGGTGTGCAGGCGAACGCCGGAGCACCGAGCGCCGCGAGCGCCGCCGCGTGCTCACGGTCGTACGCGGGCGCCCCCTCGTCGGACAGCGCGAGCAGTGTCACGAACTGGACCCCCGACGACTTCATGGCCGCGACCCGCTTCAGCATCTCGTTGCGGATCCCCCCTTCGTAGAGGTCGCTGATGAGGACGACGACCGTGTCGGCCGGTCTGGTGATCTGCGACTGGCAGTAGGCGAGGGCCCGGTTGATGTCGGTGCCGCCGCCGAGCTGGGTGCCGAAGAGGACGTCGACCGGGTCGTCGAGCTGGTCGGTGAGGTCGACGACGGCCGTGTCGAAGACGACGAGCCGGGTGGCGATGGACCGCATCGACGCCAGCACCGCCCCGAACACGGAGGCGTAGACGACCGACGCCGCCATCGACCCCGACTGGTCGATGCAGAGGACGACCTCCTTCTTCACCGACTGCGAGGCACGCCCGTAGCCGATCAGCCGCTCGGGCACGACCGTGCGGTACTCGGGCAGGTAGTGCTTCAGGTTGGCCGCGATCGTGCGGTTCCAGTCGATGTCGTGGTGGCGCGGTCGGCTGATCCGGGCGCTGCGGTCGAGGGCGCCGGTGAGCGTGGCCCGGGTGCGGGTGGCGAGCCGCTTCTCCAGGTCCTCCACGACCTTGCGCACCACGGCCCGCGCGGTCTCCTTGGTCGTCTCCGGCATGGCCTTGTTCAGGGAGAGGAGGGTGCCCACCAGGTGCACGTCGGCCTCCACCGCCTCCAGCATCTCGGGCTCCAGGAGCAGGGTGGAGAGCCCGAGCCGGTCGATGGCGTCCCGTTGCATCACCTGGACGACGGAGGAGGGGAAGTAGGTCCGGATGTCGCCGAGCCAGCGCGCGACCGACGGCGCCGAGGCCCCGAGCCCCGCCGAACGGTCCCGCCCCGGCCGTCCCCCGCTCCCCTTTCCGTAGAGCGCGCCCAGCGCCCCGTCCATGGCGGCGTCCCGGCCGGAGAGCACGCATCCGGTGCCGTCCGCCTCGTCGCCGCCGAGCACCAGCCGCCAGCGCCGCAGCCGCTCGTCCCCGGCACTCAAGGCCGCCTCGCTCATGGAGCCACCCTCACAAGATCGTCGTCGATGTCTTCGCCGGTACTGATGCCGGTGCCGGTGTCTTCGCCGGTGCCACCGGTGTCTCTTCCTTCGCCGGTGTGCGCACCGGTGTCCGCGTCCGGATCGGCGAGTCCCAGCAGCAGGCTCAGCAGCGGCAGGACGGCGTCGGCGCGCGCGGTGTCGAGGTCGGGGGCGAAACCGGGTATGCCGGAGCCGGAGCCGGTGGCCTCCGCGTGTGCCCGGGGCGCCGGGCCGCGCCGGACGAGCTCGCCCAGGGTCCGGCGCACTCCCGTCTCGTACGCCGAGAACGTCCGGCGCAGCAGCGGCAGCACATCGGTGAACGCGTCGGCCGGCACCCCGGTCAGCCACGTGTCCACCAGCCCGAGCAGGCGCTCGTCGTGCACGAGGAGCATGCCGCCGGAGCCGCCCCCGACGAATCCCTCGATCCACGCGGCCCCGTCCGCGGGTTCCGTCCCCGGCGACAGCACGAGACCCATGAGCCGGGCGGCCTCCTCCTGCGCCAGCTCTCCTTCGTCCAGGAGCAGCCGGACCGCCCGGCCTCTGACCACCCCGGGCACGGTGTCCCGCGCGGCGAGCACCCGCAGCACGGAGTGCCAGCGTCCACGGATCCCCGAGGGCCCGTCGCTCCCCGAGGTCGCCTCCCCCAGCAGTCCCACCGCCCCGTGCACGGCGTCGAGGTGGCGTCGCATCTCCTCGGCGGCGTCGCCGTCGAGGGAGGCGCAGGCCGGCGGGAGACCGACGAAGACGCGTTCGGCGAGACCGGCCGCGACCTCGGAGAGGGCGTGGGTGTCCGTGCCGCGCACGTCGCCGTAGCGCAGGGAGCGGACGAGTGCGGGAAGGGCCTGCGCGAGGTGGCCCACGTCCGTGTCGAGGGCGGCGCGGTCGGCGAGCACCCGCATCACCACGGGCAGCGCGTCCGCGAGCTCGGCGAGGAGGCAGCGTTCGGCCAGGGCCGTGACGTCCGCCAGTGACGGCGCGCCGACGGCGTCCGCCTCGGCCTTGGCCGTCGCCGCGGACACGACGGTCGTGCCCCACACACCGGCCTCGGCGACCCGCACCGACAGCTCCGGCTCCCAGCGGAGCCGCCAGGTCTCCCGGAAGGTGCCCGTGCTGCCGCGGGACGCCACGGGCTCGCCCCACCCGACGCCCAGGAGCCGCAGCCGGTGCAACAGGGTGCTGCGCCCGGCGTCGGTCTCCTTGCGCAGGTCCAGCTCCACCTCCCGTTCCAGGGCCTCGGGCTTGAGCCGCAGCCGCCGCTGGGCCTGGGTGAGGTCCCGCTGCAACGGCACCGCCGGGGCGGATTCCGGCACCTCGCCGAGCACCTCGCCGACCACGAGCCGGTCGCGGACCAGGTCCAGGGGGACGTCCGAGCCCTCGCACATCACGGCACGGACGGCGTCGGTGGTCTCGCTCAGTCCGGGCAGCGGGCGGCCGCGCATCGCCGCGAGGGTGCCGGCCAGGCGCACGGCCTCGATGACGTGGGCCGACGACACTCCCCGGTCCTCGTCGCGCAGCAGCCTGGCCACCTTGGTCATCCACCGCTCGATCGGGCGGTCGGGGGCGCTGAAGAGATGTCCGTACCAGCCCGGCGAGTCGATGCCCGCTCCGTACCCGCTGGCGCGGGACAGCCGGCGGTGTGTCCAGGGCACCCAGGTGAGCTGGACCTTGGCCTTGGGCAGCCCCTTGAGGAGTGCCCGGTCGGCGCCGACCGTGGCCCGCTGCCGCAGGGCGGGCACGTGCCAGGCTCCGCACACGACGGCCACGTCGTCCCCGAACTCCCGCTGTGCCGCCCGGATCTGGAGCCGCATGTACGCCTCGCGCACGAGGTCCCGGTCGTGTCCGCCGACCCCGAACGCCTCGCGCAGCGACCCCATGGCCTCCTCCAGCACGGTGAACGGGGCGAACGGGTCGTCCGCCGCACCGGCCCGGTGCTCGACCACGTCCTCCCACCAGCGCTCCGGGTCGTCGTAGCCGGCAGTCTCGGCGAGGACGGCGAGGGGGTCGATCCGCACGGCGGACGCGTCGGCCGACCGGCCGGAATCACCGGCTGGACCGGGCTGCCCGGGGTCACCCGGGGAATCGGGGGCCTGCGCGGTGCCGGGACCGTCCGGGGCACCGGGAACTCCGGCCGCGCCGGGGTCCACAGCGGTCCCGTGGTCCGCAGGCGCCGCCGGGTCTCCTCCGGGGCCGGGGGCTCCGGGGCACCCGGCCGCAGGCGGGGTGGTGTCGGAGGGCGCGCTCACCGGGCCGTCCCGGTCGGGGGCCGTCCCTTTCCCCTCCTCCTCTTTCTCCCAGGCCAGGGTGTGCGAGGCCGGGAGGTCGATGAAGCGCGCCTCGACCCCGTGTTCCAGCGCCCACCGGATCGCCACCCACTCCGGTGAGAACTCGGCCAGCGGCCAGAAGGCCGAGTGACCGGGCTCGTCCACGACATGGGCGAGCAGCGCCACCGGGGGCCGCATGTCCTTCTCGGCGGCCAGCGGGACGAGTGCGTCCGCCTCGGGCGGGCCCTCGATCAGCACGACCCGGGGTGCCGCCGCGTCCAGCGCCGACCGCACGGCCCGCGCCGACCCGGGTCCGTGGTGCCGCACACCGAGCAGCAACGGCCCCGGCCCCCGCACGAGCGCCCCGTCCCCCGGAGCGGGCGGCCCGGCCTCCCGCTCGGCACTCATGCGCTCACCTCGCGGCAGGCGCGGTAGAAGTCCTTCCAGCCGTCCCGCTCGCGGACGACCGCTTCCAGATACTCCTGCCAGATGACGCGGTCGGCGGCCGGGTCGCGCACGACGGCCCCGAGGATGCCGGCGGCGACGTCACTCGCGCGCAGCACGCCGTCGCCGAAGTGGGCCGCCAGAGCGAGGCCGTTAGTGACGACGGAGATCGCCTCGGCGGTGGACAGCGTGCCGCTGGGCGACTTCAGCTTCGTCCGGCCGTCGGCCGTGATCCCGTCGCGCAGCTCCCGGAAGACGGTGACGACACGGCGGATCTCGTCGACGCCGTCGGGCACGGCGGGCAGGTCGAGGGAGCGGCCGATCTGGTCGACCCGGCGCGAGACGATGTCGACCTCGGCGTCGGCGCTCTCCGGCAACGGCAGCACGACCGTGTTGAAGCGGCGGCGCAGGGCGCTGGAGAGTTCGTTGACCCCGCGGTCGCGGTCGTTGGCCGTGGCGATCAGGTTGAACCCGCGGACGGCCTGCACCTCCTGGCCCAGTTCCGGTATCGGCAGCGTCTTCTCGGACAGGATCGTGATCAGGCTGTCCTGCACGTCGGCGGGCACACGCGTCAGTTCCTCGACCCGGGCGGTCATGCCCTCGGCCATGGCCCGCATGACGGGGCTCGGCACGAGCGCGTCCCGGCTGGGCCCGTGCGCGAGCAACTGCGCGTAGTTCCAGCCGTACCGGATGGCCTCCTCGGGGGTGCCGGCCGTGCCCTGCACGAGCAGGGTCGAATCGCCGCTGACGGCGGCCGCCAGGTGCTCGGACACCCACGTCTTGGCGGTGCCGGGCACACCGAGCAGGAGCAGGGCCCGGTCGGTGGCGAGCGTCGTGACGGCGACCTCGACGATGCGGCGCGGCCCCACGTATTTGGGAGTGATCACCGTGCCGTCCGGCAGGGTGCCGCCCAGCAGATAGGTGGCCACGGCCCAGGGTGACAGCAGCCAGCGCTCGGGGCGGGGCCGGTCGTCCTGCGCGGCGAGCGCGGCGAGTTCGGCGGCGAAGGCGTGCTCGGCGTGCGGTCGCAGCGCCTCGCTCGGCCGGCTCGCCTCCCTCTCTCCCGCGGGTGCGTCGACGGACGTCGGTTCAACGGACACGGACATGCCTGGGTCCCCCTCCAGCTCGGCCGGTTCGGATCTGGTTCCACCGTGCACCACGCCACTGACAATGCGCTCTGACCTGCACAAATGCGCTCGCGAGAGTCGATTGTCAGTGGCGGGTCCTACCTTCGATCGCATGACACAGCAGGCGGTGCGCTGGACGGCGGATCAGGTGCTGGCACTGGCGCCTGACGCCGCGTCACGCAAGGCGGGGAGCAAACTCGGCGCGGCCGGACCGTGGTCCGAGGCGGGCAGCACGGAGGAGGGGACGGTATGGGGACTGTGCAGGGGAAGCGGCAGCAAGCCGTATCAGACGGTCGTGGACATCGCGGACTCGGCGGGTCCGGCTTACAAGTGCAGTTGTCCGAGCCGGAAGTTCCCGTGCAAGCACGCGCTGGGGCTGCTGCTGCTCTGGGCGGGCGCCGACGGAGCGGTGCCGTCCGCGCAGGCGCCGGACTGGGCCGCCCAGTGGCTGGAGGGCAGACGCAGGCGCGCGGAGAGCAGGAGCTCGCCGGGCGGGGGATCTGGAGCCGCCTCGCCGGGTGATCCCGAGGCGGCCCGGCGCAGGGCCGAACGCCGGGCCGAGCGGATCACCGCGGGGGCGGCCGAGCTGGAGCAGCGGCTGGCGGACCTGCTGCGCGGCGGACTGGCCTCCGCCGAGCGTGCGGGGTACGGGATGTGGGAGGAGACGGCCGCCCGGATGGTCGACGCGCAGGCTCCCGGTCTGGCGGCGCGCGTGCGCGAGTTGGGGGCGATCCCGTCGTCGGGGCCGGGCTGGCCCGTGCGGCTCCTCGAGGAGTGCGCGCTGCTGCATCTGCTCGACCAGGGCTGGCTGCGGCGCGAGCGGCTGCCGGACGACCTGGCCGCGACGGTCCGCTCCCGCGTCGGGCTGCCCGGCTCCGCGGACGGCCCGCCGGTGCGTGACCGCTGGCTGGTCCTCGCGCAGTACGACACGGCGGACGCCCGGCTCACGACCCGCAGGATCTGGCTGTACGGCGCCGAGTCCGGCCGGACGGCCCTGCTCCTGTCCTACGGCGCGGCGGGCCGGGCACCCGAACTGGCGCTTCCGGTGGGGCTGGCTTTCGAGGCGGAGCTGTCCGCGTACCCGGGCGCCGGCCAAGCGCGGGCGGCGCTGGGCGAGCGCTTCACCGCCCCGGCACCCGAGGCGATCCGACCGAAGGGCCTGACGACGTCTCAGGCCGCCGCCCGCTACGGAGAGGCGCTTCGAGCCGACCCGTGGCTGGACTCCTGCCCCGTCACTCTGGAGCGGGTGATCCCGGCCCCGGACGGCGACTCGTGGCAACTCGCCGACGCCGACGGCGAGTCGGCCCTCCCGCTCAGCCCCTCCTCGCGGGCCCGGCCCGAACTGTGGCGTCTGGTCGCCCTGTCCGGGGGCGCGCCGGTCACGGTCTTCGGCGAGTGCGGCCACCGCGGCTTCACTCCGCTGACGGCATGGCCGCAGGGCGAGGGCGAGGCGATTTCGCTGTGCTGACCTCCGTACGGAAAGGACGCTCATGACCACCACACCGGCTTCGACGGGCGCAGCCGTCGGCGGCTCCTGGGAGGAGCTCGTCACCGTGGCGCTGCTCGGCACGGAGCGGCGCGCGCTTCCCGGACAACAGCCCGGGCGGCAGGCTCCGGTGGCGCTGCTGGACGCGGCGGCCGTGGAGACCGTGCGGCGGCGGGCCGGGGTGCGGCCGGCACGGGCGGCGGCCCTTCCGGAACCCGCGGCACCGGACCCGCGGACCCCGCTGCCCCCCGCCGCTGCCCGCAGGCTCTCCACCCTGCTGGCGGACCGCCCCGGAACGGGCGGCGGTGGCCGCAGGGGCGCGGCGCCCGACCTCGTCGAGCTGCTGCCCCAGTGGCTGGCCCTGGCCAACGCGCGCGGTTTCGCCGCGCCCCCGCAGGCACTTCCGGCGCTCCTCGACGCGGCCCGCGGGCGCACCGACCTGCGGCCCGCCGCCCTCGCCTTCGCCGGGCCGCGGGCCCTGTGGCTGGCCGGGCTGAACCCGGAGTGGCGGTTCGCGCTGCGCACCTCATCGGGCGGCGCCACCGCACTGCCGGAGGCGCCCGAGGACATACAACGGCTGTGGCAGGAAGGGCTGTTCGCGGAGCGGGTCGCTCTGCTGGCGGCGGTACGGGCCGAGGACCCTGCCGCCGGACGGGCCCTGCTCGTCACGACCTGGTCGACCGAGCGTGCCGAGGACCGGTTGATGTTCCTCGACTCCCTCCGCTCCGGGCTGTCCGCCGAGGACGAGACGTTCCTCGAAGGCGCCCTGACGGACCGCAGCCGCAACGTGCGGGCGACGGCGGCCGAGCTGCTGTCCGCGCTGCCGGGGTCCGCGCTCGCCGCGCGGATGGCGGACCGGGCCGCCTCCTGCGTGGCCGTCGACCACACGCGGGAGGCCCCGGTGATCACGGTCGAGGCGCCGCACGAGTGCGACGCCGCGATGGAGCGGGACGGGGTGGTGGCGAAACCCCCGGCCCGCCGGGGCGAACGGTCCTGGTGGCTGGGCCAGCTCGTCGAGGCGGCACCGCTCGCGACCTGGGGCGAGCGGCTCGGGGGCCGTTCGCCGGAAGAGGTGGTGGCCCTGCCCGTGGCGGACGGCTGGCAGGGGGAACTGCACGCGGCCTGGTGCCGGGCGGCGGTGCGGCAGCGTGATCCCGCGTGGTCGAGGGCACTCCTCGGGCCGCCCTCCGCTCCGGAGGCCGGAGGGCCGGGAGCGGTGTCACTGGCCGAGCGGGCCAAGCTGCTCGCCACCCTGAGCGCCGGGGAGCGGGCCGACTGGGTGGCCGGTTTCATCGGCACGCACGGACTGTCCGAGGCGTTCCAACTGCTCGGGGTGTGCGCGGTGCCCTGGGCGGGCGGACTGGGGCGGGCGGTGGTGGACGCGCTCGACATCGCGCGGGACGCGGGGAGCTTCCCGTGGAGCTTCAGCGGGGTGATGGGGCTGGCCGAGCGCTGCCTGGACCCGGCGGAGGCAGGGCGGCTCGAAGGTCTCACCTCGGTCCCCGACGAGTCGGAGCACGCGGCACCGGGGTCCGGGGACTACTGGGCCGAGGCCTTCCAGCGGCTCGTGACGACCCTGCGCCTGAGAGCGACCATGTCCGCCGAACTCACGTCCCCCTGACCGCCCCGGCATCGCCGCCGGTCGGGCGATCGGCAACGGGCCCGGCGCCCGAACCCGCCGGGGGTTCCGCCCGGCCCGCGTGGGCCCCCTGTCCCAGGAACACCGGAAGCACCCAGGACCCGGTCCGGCCCGAAACCCCGGAGAACCCGTGCGCTCGAAGGGGGCGTGCACCGGTCACCCGGCGAAGCCGGACCCCCTCCGGCGCCGAACACCCCCGGCACCGGCGACAGCGAAGATCACCGGCGTCCGCACGAACCACCAGGGACACCGGCGGTCACGCGGGCGCGGCACGTCGGCGGTCACGCGGGCCGGCGCGGGCACCCGGCGGCCATGCGGGCGCGGCACGATCGGCGCAGCAGTCACGCGGGCAGGCGCAAGCCCGCCCGGTGGCCGCGCGGGCAGAGGTGCAGGACCCTGCGCCCCGCCGGCACCCGGGCAGGCGTGGGCACCCGGGAAGGCGCAGGCGCCCGGTCACGCTCCGGCGGGCTGCCTGACGTTCGCCCGGACCCAGTCCACGATGGACACCGTCGTCGCGCCCGGGGTGAAGATCTCCGCGACGCCCTTCTCCTTGAGGGGAGCGATGTCCGCCTCGGGGATGATGCCGCCGCCGAAGACCTTGATGTCCTCGGCCTCGCGCTCCTTCAGGAGGGCGATGACGGCCGCGAAGAGCGTGTTGTGGGCGCCGGACAGGATGGACAGGCCGATCGCGTCGGCGTCCTCCTGGATCGCGGTGTCGACGATCTGCTCCGGGGTCTGATGAAGCCCGGTGTAGATGACCTCCATACCGGCGTCGCGCAGCGCCCGCGCGATCACCTTGGCCCCACGATCGTGGCCGTCGAGCCCCGGCTTGGCCACCACCACGCGGATCGGACCGGCTGCCACACCCATCACTGCCTCCATGAACGGACTACTTCAAACCTGCACCGACAAGGACTGCCGACACATGCCTGCGACGACCGCCGCCGGACCACGACCGACGACTGGCCGAAATCCACCGATTGATCCACCGATTGCTTCATCGATTGATTCACCGATTGACCAGTATTGACTACCCGCTGTCACCAACAGGCGTCCGTCGACCGTGCCGACTACTGACCATCGACACATATCGCTCAGTTTTCCGCTCGCCACACCGGATCACTCCGGAACACCGATCGCGCCAAGCGGCACAGGCGTCCCGGGCCCTTTCGGCCCGGGAAGTGAACGAACGTTATCGCCAGCATCCCGCAACCGGCAGTTTCGCGGTGGAGACCGAGGGGGAAATCACACACTGGGACAAGTTCGCCGCGCACGGTTCCGTACGGCGGCACTGGCGCCGCAGGGATCTGCGGCGTACGGGCCTCGGCCGGAGCGGGCGCAAGAAGAGCCGCGACCAGGTGGCCGCACATCGCGTCGTCAGCGGGACGACATGGTGCTGGGGCACATCGGCGACGGCACGACAGCGGGGAGCGCGGCCGGGCAGCAGGACAGCGGAACACGAAGGCGACTCCACGCCACGACACGCAGCCGTCGCATCCAGCACGGCCGACGGTCGGGGAGCCGGGGTCGGCGTCGTATACCGCGCCCTTCGCCGAGCGCTCCGCAGCGTCACCGGTCTCACACGCCGGGGACGTGTCGTGGACCGCCGCCGTCGCCGACCTCACGGCTTTCCACTAGGGCACACGGGGGACGGAGTGGTCCTCCCGCGTGCCGACTGGAGGTCGGCCATGAAGGTGACCGAGGCTGCGTCGCCCTTTCTCCCCCTGTGCCAGCGCCTGTTTCCGACGAAACTGGCCGGGCTCTCGGTGGCCCTGCTGAAGGCCACGGCACTGGAGCTCGCGATCCTCGCCGGGCACCTCCTCCTCTATCCCTCCGGCATCACGCAGGAGCGCCGCACCGGACGTCCGCTCCCCCCACCCGACGTGACGGCCACGCTCCCCACCGAGTCCAAGCCCCCGGTCGTCCTGCTGCACGGCTTCATCGACAACCGCTCCGTCTTCGTCCTGCTGCGCCGCAATCTCGCCCAGCACGGCAGGCAGCACATCGAGTCCCTGAACTACTCGCCGCTGACGTGCGACATCCGTACGGCGGCGGAACTGCTCGGCCGGCACATCGAGGAGATCTGCGAGCGCACGGGCCATGACCGCGTGGACATCGTCGGGCACAGCCTCGGCGGACTGATCGCGCGCTACTACGTCCAGTGCCTCGGCGGCGACACCCACGTCCGCACCCTCGTCACGCTCGGCACCCCGCACTCGGGCACCCGGGTCGCGCCGCTGATGAACGCGCACCCGATCGTCCGGCAGATGCGCCCCGGTTCCCCCGTGATCGAGGAACTGACCGGCCCCGCTCCGGGCTGCCGTACGCAGTTCGTCAGCTTCTGGAGCGATCTCGACCACCTGATGGACCCGCTGGAGACGGCCTGCGTCGAGCACCCCGACCTGCTCGCCCAGAACGTCCGCGTGAGCGGTGTCGGCCATCTCGCGCTGCCCGTGCATCCGGCCGTCGCGACCGGCATCCGGCAGGCACTCGACATCGAGATGTCCGGAGCTCGCGCCGTGGCCCGCAGCAGCGGACTCACGGTGGCGTGACGGTGGCGATGGTGTGAGAGCCGGCCCCATGGTGGCGTGAGGTGCCACGGAAGCGCGACGGAAGCACCGCGGAAGCGGTCCGAGGGGGCACGAAACGGTCCGAGGGCGGCCGTCGGGAGGGCTGACGGCCGCCCAACGGCCTTCCCACGGAAGCAAATTCTCGAACACTTATCGAACGCCAGGCCAAGGCCTTGCCCGCCCTCCCCCGAAACACGGCCGAATGCCCGTTTCCTGCGAAGGGGAAACCTGCCGAAGATTGTCGCGCCCGCATACCGCCGGGTACAGTCGCCGCACTGCTCTGCCAGCCCCTGTTGTCGAGGCGAAAGAGAAGTTGGTGAACGACCGTCACCCGTCGGGGATCGCGACTCCCCCGGCCCCGGCTTCCGACGCCGCCTCGGCGTCCTACGCGTCCTACGGCGCGCAAGAAGCCCAGTACGGCGACTTCACCGCGTACGCCGACCACTCCGCCACCGCCTTCGACCCGGGCGCGGCCACCATGGGCGCCTACGCCGGCTCGGACTTCGCCGGAGACCCGCTCTTCGGCACCATGCCGAACGGGGCCGGCACCGGCTCGTACGACGCCACGCAGTGGAACGCGGGGATCCAGCAGCCGATGGGCTATGACCCGTACGCCGCGCAGCACACGGCCTACGACACCGGCGCCCACGACTCGACGGCCTGGACGAACGGCTACCAGCAGCTCACCGACATCCCCGCGCAGCATCCCGGCCCCGACGCCTCGGGCCAGTGGGACGCCAACGCCTGGATCCAGCCCGAGCAGCCCCTCGACGGCACCCAGCAGTGGACGGTGCCGACGCAGGAGACCGGCGCGTACGACGCCACGCAGTGGAACAGCGCCGGCGGCCAGGGCATGTACGAGGCCTACGAGCACCCGCGGACGGAGACGTACGAGCACGCGCAGACGGAGACGTACGAGCACGCCGGGACGGACCCGTACGACCAGCCGCAGCCGGAGTCCGCGTCGTACGACCACGCACTGACGCAGCTCGACATGACGTACGAGGGGACGCCTGACGCGGCGGACGCGGTGCCCTTCGACCAGCAGGCGACCACGACCTTCGACCACGCGGTCCACGGTCGGCCCGACACCGGCGGGAGCGAGGCCGGGTTCGACCCGGCCGAGGACTTCGCGGACACGGACGGCCCCGACGACCACGACCCGTACGACCCGTACGACGAGGACCGCGAGCGGCCGCTGCTGGAGGACCAGGAGGAGATCACCCCGGTCCGCCACCCCGTGCCCCGCGGTGGCTCCCGCGCCCGGCGCCGCAGCCCCGCGAAACGTTCCGCTCTGCTGACCGTCGCGGTGCCCTCGGCCTGTGTCATGGGGGTCGCGGGGATCGCCGCCGCCTCCGTGGGCGGTGTCGGCGGCCTCGGCGGGAACGACTCGAAGGACACCACGGCCAGCGCCTCCGACACGACCCCGGTGAAGCCGTCGGCCGCCAACGTCAAGCTGGACACCCAGCTCCAGAGTCTGTCCGCCGGCGCGGACGACTTCGCCGACCGGGCGAGCCGCACGCAGGAACGTATCGACCTCAAGGCGCAGCAGGCGACGGAGAAGAAGAAGGCGGCGGAGGAGGCGGCCCGCAAGGAGCGGCTGCGTCCGAAGTTCGCCCTTCCCGTCGGGCAGCACGGCCTCAGCGCCTACTTCGGCCAGGCAGGCGTCAACTGGATGTCCGTGCACACGGGCATCGACTTCCCCGTCTCCTACGGGACGCCGGTGATGGCCGCGACGGACGGGACCGTCCGGACGCAGTGGAACAGCGCGTACGGCAACATGATGATCGTGACCGCGATGGACGGCACGGAGACGTGGTACTGCCACCTCTCCACGTACAAGGTCGCCTCGGGCACCACCATCAAGGCCGGCGAGCAGATCGCCTTCTCGGGGAACTCCGGCAACTCGACCGGCCCGCACCTGCACTTCGAGGTCCGCCCGGCGGGCGGCGCGGCGATCGACCCGCTGCCGTGGCTGCGCAGCCACGGCCTGGACCCCACGTAACGACCCCGATCGCGGGCGGGAACCCGGCCGCCGCGTGCCCTCGGGCAGAAACCCGGCGCCCGTGGCCCTCGGCCGCCCGTCTCCGGACGGCCGACGGCCCCGCGCACGGTCTCGCGGACCGTCGCTCGCGGACTACAGCTTCTCCACCGGCGCGTACCGCAGCAGCAGTCGCTTCGGCTTGGGCTCTCCGAAGTCGACCGTCGCCTCCGCGTTCGCGCCCGTCCCCTTCACGCCGACGACGGTGCCGAGGCCGAACTGGTCGTGCGTGACCCGGTCGCCGACGGCCAGCGAGACCACCGGCTTCTCGGTGGCACCGCGGCGGGTGGCGAACCCGGAGGCACCCGAGGCCGCGGACCGCGAACGCGAGGACGAGAGCGAGGCGGCGACACCGGAGACGGGACCCGCGGGCCGGGACGCCGTCGCTCCCGTGCGCTTCCAGTCCAGATGGGTCGCCGGGATCTCCTCCAGGAAGCGGGAGGGCGGGTTGTACGAGGGCTGCCCCCACGCACTGCGCATGGAGGACCGGGTGAGGTAGAGCCGCTCACGGGCGCGGGTGATGCCGACGTACGCCAGGCGCCGCTCCTCCTCCAGCTCCTTGACCTGTCCGAGCGCGCGCATGTGCGGGAAGACGCCGTCCTCCATGCCGGTCAGGAAGACCACGGGGAACTCGAGGCCCTTGGCGGTGTGCAGGGTCATCAGGGTGATGACGCCGTTGCCGTCCTCCTCGTCCGGGATCTGGTCGGAGTCGGCGACGAGCGCGACCCGCTCCAGGAACGCGGAGAGTCCGGCCGGGGTCTCGTCCTCGCCGGTCTCCTGCTCGAACTCCAGGGCCACGGCGGCGAGTTCCTGGAGGTTCTCGATCCGGGTCTCGTCCTGCGGGTCGGTCGAGGCCTGCAACTCGGCGAGATAGCCGGTGCGTTCGAGGACGGCCTCCAGGATGGTCGCCGGGCCCGCACCGGACTCGACGATCGTACGGAGGTCCTCCATGAGCGTGTTGAACCGCTTGACCGCGTTGGTGGAGCGCGCGGCCATGCCGTAGGCCTCGTCGACGCGGCGCAGCGCCTGCGGGAAGCTGATCTTCTCGCGCTGCGCCAGGGCGTCGATCATCGCCTCGGCGCGGTCGCCGATCCCGCGCTTGGGCACGTTCAGGATGCGGCGCATGGGGACCGAGTCCTCGGGGTTGGCCAGCACCCTGAGGTAGGCGAGGACGTCCCGGACCTCCTTGCGCTCGTAGAAGCGGACACCGCCGACGACCTTGTACGGCAGGCCGACGCGGATGAAGATCTCTTCGAAGACACGGGACTGCGCGTTCGTGCGGTAGAAGACCGCGACGTCGCCGGCCCTGGCGTCGCCCGCGTCGGTGAGGCGGTCTATCTCTTCGGCGACGAACTGGGCCTCGTCGTGCTCGGTGTCCGCGACGTAGCCCGTGATGTTCGAGCCGGCGCCCGCGTTGGTCCACAGGTTCTTGGGGCGGCGGGACTCGTTGCGCTCGATGACCGCGTTGGCGGCGGACAGGATCGTCTGGGTGGAGCGGTAGTTCTGCTCCAGGAGGATCGTCGTCGCGTTCGGGTAGTCCTCCTCGAACTGGAGGATGTTGCGGATGGTCGCGCCGCGGAAGGCGTAGATCGACTGGTCCGCGTCACCCACGACGCACAGCTCGGCCGGAGGCAGGTCGTACTCGCTGGGCGGTACGTCCACGGGGTGCTCGGAGGTCCCCACGAGTTCGCGGACGAGGGCGTACTGGGCGTGATTGGTGTCCTGGTACTCGTCGACGAGGACGTGCCGGAAGCGGCGGCGGTAGTGCTCGGCGACGTCCGGGAAGGCGCGCAGCAGGTTGACCGTGGTCATGATCAGGTCGTCGAAGTCGAGCGCGTTGGCCTCGCGCAGCCTCGACTGGTACATCGCGTACGCCTGGGCGAGGGTCTTCTCGAAGCCGTCGGCGGCCTGGGCGGCGAAGTCCTCCTCGTCGATCAGCTCGTTCTTCAGGTTCGAGATCTTGGCACTGAACGACTTCGGCGGGAACCGCTTGGGGTCGAGGTCGAGATCACGGCAGACGAGGGCCATCAGGCGCTTGGAGTCGGCGGCGTCGTAGATCGAGAAGGACGAGGTGAAGCCGAGGGTCTTGCTCTCGCGGCGGAGGATGCGGACGCAGGCGCTGTGGAAGGTCATCACCCACATCGCGTTGGCGCGCGGGCCGACGAGCGCCTCGACACGCTCCTTCATCTCACCGGCGGCCTTGTTGGTGAACGTGATCGCGAGGATCTGGCCGGGGTGGACGTCGCGCTCGCCCAGCAGGTGCGCGATGCGGTGGGTGAGCACACGCGTCTTGCCCGAGCCGGCGCCGGCCACGATGAGCAGCGGGGAGCCGGAGTGCACCACGGCCGCGCGCTGGTTCTCGTTCAGTCCGTCCAGCAGGGCCGCGGGGTCCACGGCGGGCCTGGGCGCGCCGTCGCGGTAGTACGCGTCCCGGCTCGGCGGCAGGTCGAACTTCCCGCCGAACAGATCGTCCGGAACCGGCTCCGGTACGTGATCGTCCTCGGGCGGCGGCGGGTGTTCGTCCTCGTGGCCCGCGGAGGGCTTGAGGTTCGCCAGGAAGCTGTCGTCAAAGAGGCTGCTCATCGCTCTCCGAGTCTAGGCCGCCCCACTGACAGCCCGCCGCCACCCCGAGAACTCGGCCCGAAGTCGTGACGAGGCGCCCGGCGGACACCAGGTAAGCCCCCTGCCTCCGCCGAGATCCCACCCCGCGACCGTGCGCGACCGTACGGGCACCCGGCGTGAAGGGTCGCCCCGGACCGTGGTCGAGGCATGCGCCCGTCGCCGCCCGCACTGCCCCCGCGACACCAGCGACATGTGCCGCACCCCCGGCACCTGTGCACCGCCGCACCCGCCGCACCCGGCCGCACCCGCGACACCTGTGGCGTCTGCCGCACCTGGCGCACTGCCGCCCTGGCGCACTGCCGCTCTGCCGCACCTGGCGAATGGTCACGAAAATGTATCGGACGTATCGGGCATCAACCTTCACACGGGCCACACCCGTTGGCTAGCGTGCTCGAAGGCCGCTCGACCGCATCCGGCGAACTCCGCCGGGCCGGGCGGCCTCCGCCGAATCCGGTGTGCCGCGAGGCCCCGGAGCCGGGGACCCACCGACTTTGGGGTGAATCGGTCCAACCGCCCCGTGGGGCACGGACCGTAGGGCAGCCTTCCGGAACCACCCGCCCGAACCCGACAGCTAACTCGGCAGGCGGATGACGGAAGGAGTCGCCTCTCTTGGCGTCACACCGCAAGGCGCGTCCCACCGGCACGCGCATCGGGGGCATACGGACCCCCTTCCTCGCCACAGCGGCACTCACCTCCGTGGCCCTGCTCTCCCAGACCGCCGACGCCACCCCCTCGGCCGAGCCCCGGCCCAGCATCGAAGAGGTCTCCAAGAAGGTCGACGACCTCTACCACCAGGCCGAGACCGCCACCGACAAGTACAACGCGACCCGGGAGAAGACCGCCGAGCAGCGCAAGCGCGTCGACACCCTGCTCGACGACGTCGCCCAGCGCACCGAGAAGCTCAACAGCGCGCGCGAGGAACTGGGGACGTTCGCCGCGGCGCAGTACCGCACGGGGGCCGCCGCGCCCTCCACCGCGACCCTGCTGCTCGCCGACAACCCCCAGGACTACTTCGACCAGACCCAGTTGATGAGCCGCCTGACGACCCGCCAGAAGGCGGCCGTCGACGACTACATCACGGAGCAGGCGGCCACCACCAAGAAGCGGACGGAGGCCACCGAGAGCCTGGAGTCGCTGACCGCCTCGCAGAAGGCGCTCAAGACGTCCAAGGCCGACGTGCAGCGCAAGCTCTCCGAGGCCCGGGATCTGCTCTCGAAGCTGAACTCCGAGGAAAAGGCGCGGCTGGCGGCGATCGAGAAGAAGAAGCGGGAACAGGCCGCGGCCAAGGCGGCGGAGCTGGCGAAGCAGCAGGCCGCCGCGGAGAAGGCCGCCCAGTCGCAGTCCTCGTCGGACGGCACGGCCGACCCGGCCACCGGCTCGGCCGCCGGCTCGACGGCCGGGTCGTCGTCGGGATCGACGACCACGAGCTCCTCGTCGAAGGCGGCGGAGGCGCTCGCGTTCGCCCGCGCGCAGATCGGCAAGCCGTACGTCTGGGGCGCCACCGGCCCGGACTCCTACGACTGCTCGGGCCTGACCCAGGCCGCCTGGAAGGCCGCGGGCGTCAGCCTCCCGCGCGTCACCTACGACCAGGTGAACGCCGGCACGACGGTCTCCCTCGCCGACGCCCGGCCCGGCGACCTGGTCTTCTTCTACGACGACATCAGCCACGTCGGCATCTACATCGGCGACGGCATGATGATCCACGCGCCGAAGCCGGGAGCGTACGTCCGCGAGGAGTCGATCTACTACGACGGCACCTCGGCGATCCACAGCGTGGTGCGCCCGGCGTAGCCCGGACGCGGAAGCCCCTCTCGCGGGGCACGGGCGCCGGGGTCTGCCGATCCCCGCGCGCGTGCCCCGCGTTTTCGTCGCCGCCCGCGCGTGGCCCGCCCGCAACCGCTCGACGGGTCCCTAGCATCGACGCATGCCAGACACACCGGACATGACGGACACCATTCCGCTCCGCGCCTGGTGGGCGGGGTGGGCCCCCGCCGCCGGCGCCGCCGTCATGGCCACCGGCATCCTCTCGACCGGGCTGTACCTGACCGGCTACGAGGTCCTGTCGCGGATCGCGCTGGTCCTCGCGTCGCTCGCCTGGGTCGGGCTCGCCTCGGACTTCCTCGCCCGCCTGGTGGGCGACCGGGCGCAATGGGCGCGACGGGCCGCCGCCCCGGCGGGGCTCGACGCGGTCGCGGCGACCACCGTGCTCGGCACCCGGTTCGCGACCCTTGGATGGCGGACGCTCGCCGAGGTCCTGCTCGCGCTGTCGGCCGTGCTCTGGCCGGTCCTGCTGCTGACCGTGCTGCGGCACTGGCGGCGCCGGATGGCGGGAGAGGTGTTCCTCGTCTGCGTGGCCACGCAGGGGCTCTCGGTCCTCGGCTCGACGATCGCCGCCGAGGTGGGCTCGGACTGGCTGGCGCACGCCGCGATGACGCTGTTCTGGGTGGGGGTCGCGCTCTACGTCGTCTCGTTCGCGAACTTCGACCCGCGGGAGGTGCGGAAGGGCGCCGGGGACCACTGGATCGCGGCCGGCGCGCTGGGCATCTCGGCGCTGGCCGGGGCCGGGCTCGTCGTGGCGCACGACGTGAATCCGTATCTGTGGAACAACGACGACCAGGGCGTCCTGCGCGCCACGACCGGCGCGCTGCTCGTGCTGGACCTCGTCTGCTACTTCCTGCTGGCCGTCGCGGAGGTGGTGTGGCCGCGCCCGCGGTACGACGTACGGCGCTGGTCGTCCGTCTTCCCGATGGGGATGTCGGCGGTGGCCACGCTCGCGGTCTCGGCCGCCCTCGACGTCTTCTGGCTCAAGGGGACCGGGCAGGTGCTGCTGTGGATCGCGGTGGCGGCCTGGCTCCTGGCGGTCGTGGGTACCGCTCTCGCCTTCGGATCCGAGGTCAGGTCCACAGGACGGCGATGAAGATGTTCGTGACGGTCAGCAGTCCGACCAGGCCGAAGAGGCGCTTGTCGACCGTCTCGTCGTCCCGCTTCACGTAGACGAGCCCGAGGATCACGATCAGCAGGGCCAGCTTCACACCGATCTTGACGGTGTTCACCGTGCCGCCGTCGGCCTGGTTGAGCCCGACCAGGGCGACTCCGGTCACCAGCATGGTCAGCGCGCCGTGCAGCATCGCCGGGACGAAGCGGGCGGTGCCCTTGCCCATCGCCTTCATCTGCGTGAGGAAGCCGCCGAGGAGCGCGGCGATGCCGATGATGTGCAGGCCGACGAAGAGGTGGATGAGTACGCCCATGGGGCCGGAGCCTAACCGCACCCCCTGACGCCCCCGCCGACCGGGCCCCTCCCGACCGGGGCGCCCCAACCTCCACTCTCCCTCCACCCGACCGTCGCGCGTCACCCATAGCACCGGCACCACGCGAACTGTCCGGGATTCGCCGCTTCGGTCATGACCCTGCGTGAAGTCGATGACGTACAGACAGGATCTTGGTCACATTTGGTCACCCGTCGATCCAATCGCGATAGTTCCGTACATAGCGTTACCAACGGCGCACTCTCAGGTTTAGCGTCCTCCACCAGGTGACCGGCTCCCCACCACCGTCCGGGCCAGGGACGGCAGTCGGACACCACCGCCGAGAAGGTCCGGCGGCGGCCCGCTCCCCCTGTGTGCGCCGCCGCCGGACGTGTCACCGCTTGACCGCACCTCAAGGGCGGTCGCACGGAAGGATGTGGGCCCTCGTGGCAGCGCACCGCAAGGCCAGACAGCGCTCGGTCGGCGGAAACACGGCCCGCACGGCGGTCACCATCGCCCTCGCGGGCGCGGCGACGGCCACCGCCTTCGACGGGGTCGGACACGCCGACCCCCAGCTCTCCCCGGCACAGGTGAAGGCCCGGGTCGACAAGCTGTACGAGGAGGCGGAGGCCGCCACCCAGAAGTACGACGGCGCCAAGGAGAAGGCCGGCCAGGCGGAGGCGAAGCTGAGCAAGCTCCGCGACGAGGCGGCCCGCCGGGAGGACCGGCTCAACTCGGCCAGGGACGCGCTGGGTTCGATGGCGGCGGCGCAGTACCGCAGCGGCGGGCTCGACCCCGTGGTGCAGCTCGCGCTCTCCGACCACCCCGATCAGTACCTGGACGGGGCCGCGCTCGCCGAGCGGGTCGGCACCCGGCAGTCGGCCGAGATCGCCGGGGTACGCAAACAGCTCCGCGAGCTGGAGCAGCTGCGCGGGTCGGCGGACATCGAACTGGCCGAGCTCAAGTCGCGGCAGACCGAGCTGAAGCAGCACAAGAAGACGGTCAACGAGAAGCTCGAAGCGGCCCGCCGGCTGCTCGACCGCCTCACTCCGCAGCAGCGCACGCAGTACGCGGAGCGAGGCGGCGCGAACGACGGGCAGCACGTCTCGCGCGACGCCTCGCGTGACCCCGCACCGGTCGCGTCGTCCGGCGCCTCCGGCTCGTCCGGTGCCGCCGCTGCGGGCACCGCGGCGCCCAACTCCCGGGCGGCGGCCGCCGTCGCCTACGCCTACTCGAAGCTCGGCAGCCCCTACGTGTGGGGCGCCACCGGACCCAACGCCTTCGACTGTTCCGGGCTCGCCCAGGCCGCGTACCGATCCGCGGGCGTCTCCCTGCCCCGCACGACCTACTCCCAGATCAACGCCGGCCGACGGGTCACCCTGTCCGAACTCCAGCCCGGCGACCTGGTGTTCTTCTACGCGGGCATCACCCACGTGGGCATCTACATCGGCAACGGCCAGATGATCCACGCCCCGAATCCGTCGGCGCCCGTGCGGGTGGCCCCGATCAGCGAGATGCCCTTCGCCGGGGCCACCCGGGTCGCCTGAGCGCCGGGGTCAGACCAGGCGGCGGGCCGTCGCCCAGCGGGTCAGCTCGTGGCGGTTGGAGAGCTGGAGCTTGCGCAGGACCGCCGAGACGTGCGACTCGACCGTCTTGACGGAGATGAAGAGCTGCTTGGCGATCTCTTTGTACGCGTACCCCCGGGCGATGAGGCGCAGGACCTCGCGTTCGCGCTGGGTGAGGCGGTCCATGTCCTCGTCGACGGGCGGGGCGTCGGTGGAGGCGAAGGCGTCGAGGACGAATCCGGCGAGGCGCGGGGAGAAGACCGCGTCGCCGTCCTGGACGCGGAACACGGAGTCCACGAGATCCGTGCCGGTGATCGTCTTCGTCACATAGCCCCGGGCGCCGCCGCGGATCACACCGATCACGTCCTCGGCGGCGTCCGACACGGACAGCGCGAGGAAGCGGACCGGCTGCTCGGCGTCGGCCATCAACGGAGCGCAGCGGCGCAGCACTTCGACACCGCCGCCGCCGGGAAGATGGACGTCCAGGAGGACGACCTCGGGGCGGGTGGCCGTGATGACCGTGACCGCCTGGTCGACGTCCGCGGCCTCGCCGACCACCTCGACACCGGTCCGCGCGGTCTCCCCGATCTCGGCCTGGACCCCCGTACGGAACATGCGGTGGTCGTCCACGAGCACCACGCGCACCCGGCGCCCGCCCTCGGCGCCGGCTCCCGCGGACGCGGTGGCACCGGAGGTCTCCGCGGCCGAACCGCCGGACTCCACAGGCTCGTTCGTGTCGCTCATGACGTTTTCTCCGCCCTCTCCATCTCCAGCTCGACCTCCGTGCCGCCGTCCGGCACCGCGCGCAGCCGCGCCGTGCCGCCGTTGCGTTCCATGCGGCCGATGATCGATTCTCTGACGCCCATGCGGTCGGCGGGTATCGCGTCGAGGTCGAAGCCCGGGCCGCGGTCGCGGACGGACACGAAGACCGTCCTGCCCTCGACTTCGGCGTAGACCTGTACCGCGCCGCCCTCGCCACCGTACTTGGCGGCGTTCACCATCGCTTCCCTCGCCGCCTGCATCTGCGCGGTCAGCCGGTCGTCGAGGGGGCAGTCGCCCACGACGACGACCTCGATGGGGACGCCGTGCTTGTCCTCCACCTCGGCGGCGTGGCCGCGGACCGCCTCGGCGAGGGTGGCGGGCTCCTCGTCCTCGTCCTTGCCGCTGCCGTCCGGCTTGTACAGCCAGGCGCGCAGATCGCGTTCCTGGGCGCGGGCCAGCCGGCGCACCTCGTTCGCGTTCTCCGCGTTGCGCTGGATCAGGGTGAGGGTGTGCAGCACGGAGTCGTGGACGTGGGCGGCGACCTCGGCCCGTTCCTGCGCGCGGATGCGCATCAGGCGCTCCTCGGACAGGTCCTGGGTCATCCGGATCAGATAGGGGCCCGCGAGCAGGGCGATACCGACGAGGACCGCGAGCGCCGCCTGGAGCACCGAGCCGAGGTGGGCCGCGGAGCCCTGGAGGACGAAGATCCCGGAGACGCCGGCCGTGACGAGCAGCACGCCCGCCGCGGAGCGCAGGAGCGTGAGCGTACGGCGGCGGCGGCCGACCTCCGCCCAGCGGGCCCGCCGCGCGTTGTCCGCCTGGCGCCAGACCAGGGCGACGCCCGCGCCGACGAGGACCGTGGGCCACAGATACGCCTTCGTGCCGCCGCCGAGATTCACGTTGCCGACGAAGACCATGGCCACGACGACCATGAGGAGCAGGGCGACGATCTGGCCCTTGTCCGGCTTGCGGGCCACCAGTCTGCGCCGGCCGTCGGGCGAGGTCTCGGTGGTGAACGCCGGGGTGCGGCCGGAGCCGACGCCGCCGACGCCGAGCGGTACGAAGAACCAGAACGCGGCGTACAGCAGCGCGCCCAGCCCGTCCGCCATGAACAGTCCGACGAACACCAGCCGCACCCAGACCACGGGCAGCCCGAGATGCCCGGCGAGCCCTCGCGCCACTCCCCCGAGCCAGCGTCCGTCGCTGCTTCGGTAGAGCTTGCGCGGGGGCCGCGGGTCGTCGGTGGGCAGGACTGCGGCTTCCGGCATGCCACCGATGTTCACACGCCCGGCCCACCGGAGCATCAGGGTCGGCCCCGGATACTCCCCTGATCTTCGAGAACCGGCGTTCGAACGCCCCCCGCCCTCCCCTCCGGGCGGATATCAGGGTTCGGCCAGGGTCATCCCGACTGCCGCCGCGCCGTCCCGCCCGTCACCATGGACGCATGACAGATCAGCAGCACGCGGCGGCGGAGCCGGAGCCCGGCGCCGCTCCGGGTGACGAGCCGCGTGCTCACGGGGAAGCGGCCGCGGCCCGGCCGGCCGGCGCAGCCGCCGACGCCTCCTCCGAGGTGCCGCGCAGGTTCCGGCGCGACCGCCGGCAGAAGACGCTCGGCGGGGTGTGCGCCGGGCTCGGCCGGCAGTGCGACATGGACCCGGTGATCTTCCGGATCGTGCTCGCGGTGCTCGCCGCGACCGGCGGCATCGGCCTCATCTTCTACGGCTTCGCGTGGCTCTTCGTCCCGTACGACGACGAGGAGGAGAACGAGGTCCGCAAGCTGCTCACCGGCCGGGTCGACGGTCCCGCGCTGACCGCCGTGCTCTTCGCGCTGGTCGGCTGCGGGGTGTTCCTGTCCATGCTCAAGAACGGCAGCGTGCTGACGTTCGCCGTCGTCCTGTCCCTGCTGCTGGCGGGCGCGGGCTACTGGTCGCAGAACCGCGGCGCCGCCGACCCGGACCCGCTGGCCGCGCAGGCCGCCGCCGACGCGCCGCCGGAGGCGAAGGCCCCGCCCGCCCCCGACTCCTATCCCTCGTGGTGGCGCGACCCGATCGTGAAGGACGGTTCGCACGTCGGCGGCACCGGCTACATGTGGGGTCCCGTGGAGACCCGGGACCGCGACGTCGCGGCCGCGCTCAACATCGCCCGCGGCACCTCACGCCCCGTCCCGCGGACGGAACGGGAGCGCGGACCACGCGGCCCCCGTCCGATAGGCGGCCGCGTCTTCCTGCTCGCGCTGCTCGCCGGCGGCCTCACCACCAGCCTGAACTGGCACGACCACGCGCTCGGCACCAGCCTCCAGGCCGGACTGGCCGCCGCGCTCATCGTGTTCGGCCTGGGCATCGCCGTGAGCTCGTTCCGCGGTCGCACGGGCGCGGGAACGGTCTTCCTCGCGGTGATCACGGCCGGTCTCCTGGCGGCCTCGGCGGCCCTGCCGAAGGACATCGGCACCCACTGGGTACGGACGGACTGGACCCCGGCGACCGCGGCCGACGTACGGCCGGGCTACGACCTGGGCACGGGAGTGGGCACCCTCGACCTGAGCGGTGTCGACCTCGCCAAGGGGCAGACCGTGAGGACGAAGGCCGAGGTGGGCGCGGGCCATCTGAAGGTGATCGTCCCCAAGGACGCGACCGTGCGGCTGTCCGTCGAGGTGGGCGTGGGCGACATCCAGCTTCCGGGTGACGACAAGAAGGACGTGGACGTGGAACCGGGCAAGCACAAACGGGTGACACTGCCGCCGGCGACGGGCGCCAAGGGCGGAGGCGTCTTCGACCTCGACCTCCAGGTCGGCGTCGGCCAGGCGGAGGTGGCCCGTGCCTCGTCATGAGTTCCAGCCCGGAAAGCTGGTGGCGGGCCTGTTCCTCACCGCCGGGGGCATCGCCTACGCCGGAGACGCGGGGGGCTGGTGGGACACCGAGTGGTTCGCCATCATCCCCGTCGTCGTGGTCGGGCTCTGCCTGGCGGGCGCCGTGGCCTCGGTGAACCACGCCGTCCGCAGACGCCGCGCGGGGCGGAGCCGCACCTGAACTCCCGCTCCGCCCGCACGGCTTCATGCGGGCCCGGCGATCGAACCCGTCGGGCTCAGTAGCCGGTCCGCTGCTGACGGCGTCGTTTGATCACGGCGTCCAACGACCAGTAGGACGCGCCGGCCAGCAGCAGGGGCGTCCAGCAGAACAGGTACGGGAGGTCGTTGCCGTAGTAGTACGGGTCGGAGGCCCAGCTCACCGTCAGCCACAGGCTGAGCGAGATGAGGGCGCCGCCGAGCGCGGCAAGGCGGGCCAGCAGGCCTATCAGGGTGCCGATCCCGACGGCCAGTTCGCCGAACGCGATGGCGTAGCCGAAGCCGACGGGGTTCTTCAGGGACAGGTCGACGAGGGCCGGTATCGCGGAGGAATCACGCACCGTGCGCATCATGTCGCCGATCGAGCCGGAGCCGGAGGCCTTCAGGAAGGCGCTGTCCGTGAGTTTGTCGAGGCCGGCGTAGATGAAGGTGACGCCCAGGAAGATCCGTAGTGGCAACAGGGCGTAGTGGGTCGCGGTCTCCCGCCAGTCCCGTCGTTCCCCCAGATACTGGGTGTGAGTATCCGTCCGCATACCGTGAGTCATCGCTCTCCGCCACCTCTCACCCGCGTGCCGTTGACCACTCAACAGACCATACGTACGAATCGGTTCCCCGACTCAGCCGAGGGAACCTTTTTCCGGGCCTCACCTCCCAGAACACCCCCCGGCCCCACCTCTCCCACCCACCCAAAAACCTTCCTTCGCCCCCTCCGCCCCTACCCGTCCCACCCCTGGGGCTCCGCCCCAGACCCCGCTCCTCAATCGCCGGAGGGGCTGAATTTTCCCGGCCGGGGCTGAAACTGGCCCCGGACCGGAGAGTGGGCCGAGGGACTGGAACTGGCCCGCTCACCCTGGCCACCGCGCACCCGCAGCCGGGATCCGGCGGGAGGGGACGTGCCGGTACATCACATGCCCGTCGCTTCCCACGGTCACCACTCACCCAACGGCGACGGGCGGATGTACCGGCGCGGCCCCGACCCACCCACCGGCCGGACCCGGGCCACCACCGGCCGGACCCGGGACCCGGCACCGCGATGGCCGCCGCGGTCTCAGTCCGTCACATCGATCTCGTACCGGTTCGTCTCCACGCCCGCGGCCGTCACCACCTGCACCTCCACCCGCCCCGGCTCCACGTCCACCGGCACCGGCACGGTCAGCACCGCGTCCGTGGGATTGCTGAACCCCCCGGACACCGGCACCAACGGCACATGCACATGCACCGCCCCGATCCGCACGACCATCCGCGACAAGCGGTCCGCGCCCTGAGCCCCGGGCGGCACGAACCCGGCCCCCCGGATCTCGATGTCGTCCCCGGTCCGGATCGGCGCGTCCAGATCACCCGCCTCTCGGGACCGGACCACGGACAGGATCACCGGCCGCCCGCCCTCGGCGTACTTCCCGGCGAGATAGGTCGCGGCCGACACCAGCACCAACAGGGCCAGCCCCCACGGCAGATCGGGCAACTGCGACGGCCGCCGAGCCAGCCGCACCGCGGCGAAGACGAGAGCGACCCCGCTGATCACGACGTACTGGATGTCGGCGAAGCCACCCCGCCCCGAGTCGTCGGTGAGCAGATCCGCCGCCCGCGGCCGGTCGGCGCGGACCTTCTGGAGCCGCTGCCCCAGCACCCGCAGCCCGACCACGCGCCGCACCAGCACGGCGACCCCGCAGACCACGGCGACGACGGTCACGACCCCGGCCGCCCGGGCGAGTTCGAACCCGGCGATGAGTTCGTCCCGGAGCCCGTGCGAGGACGCCGCGGCGAGCCGGCCCACCAGCACGAGCACCGCGTACACCACGAACAGCACCCAGCCGGCGGCCACCGCACGGGAGGTGGAGATCCGGTTGTCCTCGCCGATGACCGGTGCCAGGGCCCCGCCCCGCGTCCGGTGCAGCCAGGCCGCCCCGGTCAGAAGCCCGGCCAGCACGACCGCGGCGACCAGTCCCGCCGTCCGCGCCGCCGTCCAGCCGGCCCCGATCGCGGTGAGCGCCTGCACGAGCAGGAGGACGACGACGGCGGCCCACACGGTGAACGCGGTGTACCGCCACAGCCGGCCCAGCCACGCCTCGCCCTCGAGCCGGCCGCGTTCGGCCACGAGGTCGGCGGACTGGGTGAGTTCGTCGGACACCCACTGCCGGGACGCGGAGGCGGAGTGCGCGACCCCCGCGGGCAGCCCCTGCCCCGACGCCAGCGCGTCGCGCTTGGCGAGGAACGCGGCGACGGCCCGCCGGTGCCCCGTACGCGCCCCGTGCGGACAGTCCCCGCACGTACAGCCGCCCTCGTGTCCGCCGGGCCCCCCGCCCGACCGACCGACCGGCCCACCGCCGGGCCCGCCACCCGGACCGCCGCCAGAGCCACCGCTCCGCCCGGTGCCCGACCCGGACCCCGGCCCGGCACCGTGCCCCGCACCGTGTCTCGCCTCCTGCACCGCCACGCCCACTGCCGCCTTCCCGCGCCAGAACACACTCCGTAGAGCCGGAATGTCACGAACATCCGGCTGCCGCGCCCCCACCCGACAACTCTCCTGTGACGAAAGCGAATTGTGCCGTACTCGGCACCCCGCGCACGCGTCAGGTCGGGTCGGCGGGGGTGAAGCGAGCCACCGCTTGTTGACCCGACGCCCCGCTGTTCCGGCGGCCGCGAGGGCGGTTCCGGCGGACCTGGGGGAAGGCCGACCAGGTCCGACCAGGTCCGTCCGTCGCCCTGGCCGAGCAGATGTCCTAGCTGAGCAGATCGGGTTCGCTGCGGCTGATGTCCTGCCACAGGGGCTGGTAGTTGATCCACGCCACCAGGTCGCCGCCGAGCTGTTCACGGGTGGCGACCGCCTGCTTGTGGTCGATGACTAGGGGCCTGCCCGCGGCCTTCGCGGTGAGCTGGACCTGGCTCGACCGTTCCATGGACAGGAACCACCAGGCCGCCGCGTCCACCGAGTCCCCGACGGTCAGCAGCCCGTGGTTGCGCAGCACGAGCGCCTTGCGGCTGCCCAGCGCGGACGCGATCCTGCGGCCCTCCTCGGCGTCGACGGCGACCCCGCTGTAGGCGTCGTACAGCGCGTGATCCTCGTAGAAGGCGCAGCTCTCCTGGGTGATCGGGTCGAGCAGGTCGCCGAGGGCGGCCAGGGCGCGGCCGTGCACGGAGTGGCAGTGGGCGACGGCGACGACATCGGGGCGGGCCGCGTGGACCTGGGAGTGCACGGTGAACGCGGCCTGGTTCACGTGGTAGCGGCCCTCGATCACCTGGCCCTCCTGGTTGGCCATGACCAGGTCGCCGACGGTGACGTGCTTGAACGGCATGCCGAACGGGTTCACCCAGAAACAGTCGCTGTACTCGGGGTCGCGCGCCGTGATGTGTCCGGAGACGCCGTCCTCGAAGCCGAGCCGTCCGAACAGCCGCAGCGCGCCGGCCAGCCGCTCCTTGCGGTGCCGCCGTTCGTCGTCCAGCGATTCGTGCATCGGCGGCATGGCGAAGCGGAGCTGGTCGGTGGGGCGGGGCAGCGGCGGAGTGGGCCCGTGCATCTGTCCTCCAGCACTGGCGTGTTCGGTACGAGCGGAAGTTACCCGGGGTCAGCGCAGGAGAACAGGGGTGTTCCATGAGAGAAAAGTGTGGGATGCCCAGGGACACGGGCGATACCCGACAGAAGATGTCGGGTATGCGCGTCAGACTCGCGGCATGAACTGGGCAGCACTCTCCACCGCCGAGCCGGCCTTCGCCGACACCGTCGAGCGGCGCTTCGGCGCCTTCACCCACCACGTCCTCGCGACCCTCCGCAAGGACGGCTCGCCCCGCACCTCGGGCATCGAGGTGCGCTTCCTCGACGGCGAGCTGTGGCTCGGCATGATGCCGGACTCCCTCAAGGCGCTCGACCTGCGCCGCGACCCGCGCTTCGCGCTCCAGGTGAACCCGGGGGCCGGTACGGACATGGGCGGCGGCGACGTACGGATCAGCGGGCGGGCGGTCGAGGTGGGCGACGGCGTTCCCGCCAAGGCGGCGTACGTGAAAGAGGTGGAACCGCCGGAGCCGTTCCACCTCTTCCGCACCGAGCTGACGGAGGTCACGCGGACCTTCGTCGAGGACGAGACGTATCTCGTCGTCCAGGTCTGGAAGCCCGGCGCGCCGGTGCGCACGCTCAAGCGGACCTGAGGCGGGAGTTCCCTCCCGCCCGCGGGAGGACTACTCCCACTCGATGGTGCCCGGGGGCTTGCTCGTCACGTCGAGCACGACGCGGTTGACGTCCGCGACCTCGTTCGTGATCCGCGTCGAGATCTTCGCCAGGACGTCGTACGGAAGCCGCGACCAGTCCGCCGTCATGGCGTCCTCGCTGGACACCGGGCGCAGGACGATCGGGTGGCCGTAGGTCCGGCCGTCGCCCTGGACGCCCACGCTGCGCACGTCGGCGAGCAGGACGACCGGGCACTGCCAGATGTCGCGGTCGAGACCGGCGGCGGTCAGCTCCTCGCGGGCGATGGCATCGGCGGCACGGAGCAGGTCGAGACGCTCCTTGGTCACCTCGCCGACGATGCGGATGCCGAGGCCGGGGCCGGGGAACGGCTGGCGCTGGACGATCTCCTCGGGCAGGCCGAGCTCCTGGCCCACCATCCGGACCTCGTCCTTGAACAGCTTGCGCAGCGGCTCGACGAGCTGGAACTCCAGGTCCTCGGGGAGGCCGCCCACGTTGTGGTGGGACTTGATGTTGGCGGTGCCGGTGCCGCCGCCGGACTCGACGACGTCCGGGTAGAGCGTGCCCTGGACCAGGAACGCGACGTCCTCGCCCTCGGCGGCCTCGGCGATGATCTCCGCCTGGGCCTGCTCGAAGACGCGGATGAACTCGCGCCCGATGATCTTCCGCTTCTCCTCGGGGTCGGAGACGCCCTTGAGCGCGGTGAGGAAGCGCTCCTCCGCGTCCACGACCTTGAGCTGCACGCCGGTCGCGGCGACGAAGTCCTTCTCGACCTGCTCGGTCTCGCCCTGGCGCATCAGACCGTGGTCGACGTACACACAGGTGAGCTGGGAGCCGATGGCCTTCTGGACGAGGGCCGCGGCGACCGCGGAGTCCACGCCGCCGGACAGACCGCAGATGGCGCGCTTGGTGCCGACCTGCTCGCGGATCAGGGCGACCTGCTCGTCGATGACGTTGCCGGTGGTCCAGGACGGGGTGAGACCCGCGCCGCGGTACAGGAAGTGCTCCAGGACCTGCTGGCCGTGCGTGGAGTGCATGACCTCGGGGTGGTACTGGACGCCGTAGAGCTTCTTCTCGTCGTTCTCGAACGCGGCGACCGGGACGACGTCCGTGGAGGCCGTGACGGTGAAGCCCTCGGGGGCGGCGGAGCAGGCGTCGCCGTGCGACATCCACACCGGCTGCTCGTCCGGGGTGCCCTCGAACAGGGTGGAGCCGGACTTCGAGACGTGCAGCGGCGTACGGCCGTACTCGCGGGCGCCGGTGTTGTCGACCGTGCCGCCGAGGGTCGTGGCCATGAGCTGGAAGCCGTAGCACATGCCGAAGACGGGGACGCCCGCCTCGAAGATCTCGCGGTCCAGGCGCGGGGCGCCCTCCGCGTAGACCGACGAGGGACCGCCGGAGAGGATGATCGCGGCCGGGTTCTTGGCGAGCATCTCCTGGACCGGCATGGTGCTCGGCACGATCTCGCTGTAGACCCGGGCCTCACGGACTCGACGGGCGATGAGCTGGGCGTACTGCGCACCGAAGTCGACGACCAGGACGGTGTCGGGGGCGGCGGGGGACGCTTCTGGCACGGTCTGCCTTCCGGCGGTGAGCAAAAGGGTGTGTACGGCCGATTCTACCGGGGGCCGCGGGGGGCCTGGCGCCCCCGGGGTTTCGGACACCGGGTCTCACCATCCGAACCGTCTTGGCCGGCGCCGTCGCGGGCGTGCATACTTCCCTCATGCTCACGCACACGACCTTCCTGTTTACCTATGGCAACCGGCCCACCGGCTGCCATGGTCGTGCTGCTTGAGCAACTGACAAGCGACTTCCCAGGCGCCCCGGGCCGACAAGGCCCGGGGCGTCTGCCGTTTCCGGGCCGGTTCGCTCCGGGGCACCCCTTCCACCGAGGAGCCCCACCATGGCCGACGTACTCGACAAGACCGGCGCCCGTACCGACGAGGCCGCCGACGTGATCACCGGTGCCCGTGAACGCATCGACGCCCTGGACGACCGGATCATCGGTCTCGTGCAGGAACGGATGGCCGTCTCGGCCGTGATCCAGGAGGCGCGGATCACGTCCGGCGGCCGCCGGGTGAACCTCTCCCGCGAGATGGAGATCCTCGGCCACTACCGGGACGCGCTCGGCAAGCCGGGCACCTCGCTGGCGATGACGCTGCTCGAACTGTGCCGCGGCCGGATCTGAGAGCCGCACCCGGCGTACGCACGTACGCATTCCCTCTCACCCGTACGGCGCGTATCCGGGGTGCCGCGGACTTCGTTTCTTCTGGTGTCCGTGTCAGCCAGGGGCGGGCCCGAAAGAACCACGCGTGGCTTCACTGGAGCGATGAGACGTACGGATCGTGCCGTGCGTCGTGGGACCTCGCTCCAGGTCGTGTGACCGGACGGCAGGGGACAGCAGCCCGGTCACTCAAGAGAACGGCCGGCCCCGGGGACGCCCGGGGCCGTCCGACGGACCCTGTCCGAGCCGTCAGGTACGGGACACCGTGCCGCATCCGGCCGTGCGGGAGGTCTCCAGGGCGTGGCTGCGGTCGTACGGGTCGGTGGCCGGGCCGGTCGGCGTCGCGCCGGTGGGTGCCGCCGAGTGGAACTGCGGGTGCAGGAAGCCGTCGTAGACGTCGCAGGCGGAGTTGCCGATGCTCTCGTCGTAGTGATTGATCGTCAATCTGCCCGCTGTGACCTGGTACTTCCTCGGGTCGAGGAACCCGGCGTCGAGGACGCGGCGCACGATGGTGCGGGTCACCTCGTCCTTGTTCCCGTCGGCCGGGGACACCGGGTAGACGAAGGTGTAGTCGGCGTGGACGGCGACGGACCCGTCCTTGCCCGCCTTGAACGTGATCCGGCCGCGCACCTTGACCACCTGGCCGACCAGGCGCACCTCGTCGGGGTCGAAGCGGCTGAACAGGGTCAGCGGATCGTGCTTCTCGTCCGGCGCGCTCAGCCGGCGGTCGATGTCGTCGATCATGTGGGGCTGCTTGGGATCGAGGACGGCGATGGCCGCCTTCGGACGCTCGCCGCGCAGGGTCGCCGGATCGAGGTTGGCCCCGACGAGCAGGTTCTTGGTCTGCCGCAGCGCCGCGGCCACCTGCGCCTTCGTGAACGAGCCGACCGGCTCGGCCTCCGGGAGGACGACGGCGTCGGCACCGTCGGCCCAGCGCTCGGCCGGCGATCCGGCGAACGGCCGTTGCCTGGTGGGTGTCAGCGAGGCCGCGGCGGAGGGCGGCGCGGTCGGGGCGGCGGTCTCGGCGGGCAGCTCGGGTCCGGCCGAAGCGGACCCCGACGCGGACGAGGACGCGGCGCCGAAGAGGTCGCCCGGCAGCAGGGACGGCTTCATCGCGACGACGGCCACGGCGACGGCGAGCGGAACCCCGAGGATCGCCCACAGTCTGCGCCGCCGGGAGGCACGCCGGTCCATCTCGCGCCAGGCGGGACCCGTCCGCCAGCCCTCGGGCTGCGCGGCCGGACGCGACTCCTTGCGGGCGGTCCGGCGGGTGGCCCGCGCGGCCTCCCGCTCGTCCTGGAGGCGCAGCCGCTCCGTCACCATGCGCGCCCGGGCGGACGGCTCCTTGGGTGCCGAGGCGCGGATGTCGCGCTCGCTGTCGCGCGCGAAGCGTTCCCACACGTCGTCAGGAACCGTCGGCTCACCGGATTCCCCGGGCTGTTGATCAGACACGAAGCTCTTTCTAAGTGTCTCGAACGGGCGTGCGCAAGCCGCACATCGATGTGACCCAGCACACATAAGAATCTCGTCAGATCCAGGACAACCATTCTCAGACCTCGCCGGTCTCACCTGCAGAACCAACGGTCACATCCGCGCCCACACGCGGTGGGCCGCCCACAAACTCCATAATCGCGCCGCGAGTTCACGGCGCACTGGATCACCGAGGTCTTCATGAAGCTTCGCCGTGCCATGGCCACTGCGGCCGCGACGGCTGTCATAGCACCGCTCGCGTTGCTGTCGGTCGCGCCGGCCGCGTTCGCGGAAGAAAGCCCGTCCCCGAGTGCGAGCGTGTCCGAGTCCGCGACCGAGTCGGCGTCGCCGAGCCCGAGCGTGTCGGCTCCCGAGCCGACCGACGCGGCGTCGGCCTCCGCCTCGGCCTCCGCCTCCACCTCCGCATCGGCTCCGGCCCCGAGCGACTCCGCGTCGGCGTCCGCGCCCGCGCCGAGCGCCTCCGCCTCGGAGTCGGAGTCCCCCGAGCCCGAGCCCTCCGAGTGCTCGGACTCCAAGGTCGACGTGTCCATCACCGGACTGCCCGGCAAGATCGCGGCGGGCAGCGGCTGGCACAAGTTCTCCCTGAACGTCCTGAACAACTCGGACTCCACCCTGAGTGACCTCGGCTTCTTCGCGGGCGCTTCGCCCGACAAGAACGGTGAGGACATGTTCAAGAGCAAGCAGGTCCAGCTCCAGGCGTACAACCCGGACGACAAGGTCTGGGAGAACGTCGACGAGGACGGGTACGCGGTCGGCTTCGTCGGCTACACCGACGAGCTCAAGCCCGACTACGAGGTCGACATCCCGCTTCGTATCAACGTGAAGTCCAGCGCCCCGGTCGGCGCCGGCTTCTCCCTCGGCGCCAGCATCTACGGCGACGCCGACGCGGAGTGCACCGGCTACGGCGAGGTCGCCTACAAGTTCCAGATCGTCGCGGCCGGCACGGACACCGACGGCACCAAGCCGCAGGGCGGCGGCAAGGTCCCGGTCTCGGACAAGCCCGCCGACAAGAGCAACACGCCTTCGGTCGACGGCAGCCTCGCCGAGACGGGCTCCAGCTCCGCGCTGCCGATGATCGGCCTCGCCGGCGGTATCGCCGTCGTCGCCGGCGCCGGTGCGCTGGTCGTCGTCCGTCGCCGCAAGGCCGGCACGAACGCGTAACACCGCAGCCGACACCACCGACGCGCGCGTCGGTCACGTACGAAGAGAAGGACCTGCGCTCGGAGGGGGGCGCAGGTCCTTCTTTTCGTTGGGCTTACGGCTTCGGCGGCATCGTCGGCATGCCCAGGAAGGGCAGCCGCAGCGCTCCGAAGGCGTCCGCGGGGACGACGGGACGGTTCGGCTCCACCGCCTTGAGACGCTCGTACGCAGCTCCCGGCGCCGGACGCGGATCGGCCTCGCCCTTGTTGGGCCAGAACGACATGGCCCGCTCGGCCTGCGCGGTGATGGTGAGCGACGGGTTGACGCCGAGGTTCGCGGAGACGGCGGCACCGTCGACGACGGAGATCCCCGGGTGCCCGTGGAGCCGGTGGTAGGGGTCGATGACGCCCTCCTCCGCGCCGGCGCCGATCGGGCAGCCGCCGAGGAAGTGCGCGGTGAGCGGGGTGCCCATCAGCTCGCCGACATTGCTGCCCGGGAAACCGTTGATCTCCTCGGCGAGCACGGAAGCGGCCCGCGAAGCGGCCTTGATCTGCTTGGGGTTGGGGGCACCGTGCCCCTGGCGTGCCGTCAGCAGGCCCTTGCCCGCGCCCTTCGGCTTGAGATACGTCGTCAGGGAGTTGTCGAGGGACTGCATCACCAGGCCGATGATGGTCCGTTCGGACCAGCGGCGGTTGGAGAGCGAGCGCATCACCAGCAGCGGGTGCCGGACCGCGTTGACGAACCAGCCCGCCACCCTCGACGAGCCCTCGGCGTAGGGGACCTGGAGGATGGACATGCCGCCCATCGCGTTGGAGCCCTTGCCGTAGCGGACGGGTTCGATGTGGGTGTCCGCGTCCGGGTGGATCGAGGACGTGATGGCCACGCCCCGGGTGAAGTCGGCCTTCGTCCCGTGCGCCTTGCGGTAGCGGCGGTCGTCGGTCTGCGCGCCCACCAGGGCCTCGGAGTTGGTGCGGGTCAGCTCGCCGAGCCGCTTCGACAGGTGAGGGAGCTGACCGCCGGCCTTCATGCGGTGGAGCAGCGTCTGGGTGCCGTAGGTGCCGGCCGCGAGGACGACCCGGCGCGCGGTGAAGGTCCGCCCTTGGCCCTTGCGCCGGTTGTCGGTCGGGAGGGTCTGGACGGCGTAGCCGCCGCGCGAGTCGTCGGTGACGGACACGACGGTCGTCATGGGATGGACGACGGCGCCCGCCTTCTCGGCGAGGTGGAGGTAGTTCTCGTTGAGGGTGTTCTTGGCGCCGTGGCGGCAGCCGGTCATGCACTCGCCGCACTCGGTGCAGGCCTTGCGCGCGGGCCCGACACCGCCGAAGTACGGGTCGGCGACCTCCTCACCGGGCTTCGCCCCGGCCGAGCCGTCCGCGTCCTGCCCGTCGCCGAAGAAGACACCGACCGGCGCCATGTGGAAGGTGTCGCCGACCCCCATGCGCTCCGCGGCGGCCTTGAGGTGGACGTCCGACGGGGTCGTGGTCGGGTTGAGCCGCACGCCCAGCATGCGCCGGGCCTGGTCGTAGTACGGCTTCAGCTCCTCCTCCCAGTCGGTGATGTCCTTCCACTGAGGGTCCTCGAAGAACGGCTTCGGCGGCACGTAGAGGGTGTTGGCGTAGTTGAGCGAACCGCCGCCCACACCCGCGCCGGCGAGCACCATCACGTTGCCCAGCAGATGGATGCGCTGGATGCCGTACATGCCCAGCCGCGGGGCCCAGAGGTAGTTCTTGACGTCCCAGGAGTTCTTGGGGAGCGTGTCGCGGGTGAAGCGCCGGCCGGCTTCGAGGACACCGACGCGGTACCCCTTCTCCGTCAGCCGCAGTGCGGTGACGGAGCCGCCGAACCCGGAACCCACGACGACGACGTCGTAGTCGTACGTCTCCTCGTCCGGCTGTTCCTGGACAGAGCTCTCCTGTGACACGTGCCGCTCTCCTCATCGAGACCGTCGAGACGTTCGGAACCGTTTCAGAACCGCTGAGGACCTTGGGGGATCCTTTCGAGAACGGGGCTACCGCAGCCGGAGCGCCTTCATGACCTTCAGGCTCCGGCTCATGAACGCCGCGTACTTCTCGTCGTCCATGCCGAGGGACGGGGCCATCGGCAGCAGCCGCTGCTGCGCGACGGTCTGCGCCTCGGTGTACTTGAGGATGCCCTCGGAGCCGTGGCGGCGGCCGAGGCCGGAGTCCTTCATGCCGCCCATCGGCGACTGGACGCTGCCGTACGCGGGCGCGTAGCCCTCGTTGACGTTCACCGTGCCGGTCCGCAGCCGGGCCGCGAGCGCGCGGCCGCGCCGGCCGTCCTTCGTCCAGACGGAGGAGTTGAGGCCGTACGCGGTGGAGTTGGCGCGCTCGACGACCTCGTCCTCGGTCGTGAAGCGGTAGAGGGAGACGACGGGGCCGAAGGTCTCCTCGGCGCAGACGGCCATCGGGGCCTCGACTCCGTCGAGGATGGTGGGCTCGTAGAAGTACGGGCCCACGTCGGGCCGGGCGACACCGCCGGCGACGACCCTGGCCCCCTTGGCCACGGCTTCCTCGACGTGCCGCGTCACCGTCTCGAGCTGGCGTTCGCCGACCAGCGAGCCCATGTCCGCCCCGTACGCGAGGGATGTGCCGAGCCGCATGGCGCGGGTCCGGGCGGCGAACCGCTCCGTGAACGCGTCGGCTATGGACTCGTGGACGTACAGCCGCTCGATGGAGATGCAGAGCTGTCCGGCGGAGGAGAAGCAGGCCCGGACGGCGCCGGCGGCGGCCTTGTCGAGGTCGGCGTCCTCCAGGACCACCATGGCGTTCTTGCCGCCGAGTTCGAGGGAGACGCCGACGAGACGGGCGGCCGCGCCCTGGGCGACCTCACGGCCGGTACGGGTGGACCCGGTGAAGGAGACGTAGTCGGCGTGCCGGACGACCTCGGGTCCGACGACCGGTCCGTCGCCGATGACGACCTGGAAGATCTCGGCGGGCAGCCCGGCCTCGACGAGCAGGTCGCGCGCCCACAGGGCGGTCAGGCAGGTCTCGGTGTCGGGCTTCATGACGACCGCGTTGCCCGCGACGAACGCCGGCAGCGCGTCGCCGACCGACAGCTCCAGCGGGTAGTTCCAGGGCGCGATCTGCCCGACGACACCGCGCGGGTGACGCAGTTCGGTGACCTTGGTGAGGGTCGGCATCGCGCCCGCGTGGCGCTTGGGCCGCAGATAGGAGGGCGCCTTGAGTCCGTAGTGCCGTGCGGCGACCAGGACGGCCTGGACCTCCTCGTGGGCGTGCAGCCGGGCCTTGCCGGTCTCCAACTGGATGAGGTCCAGGACCTCGGCCTGCCGGGCGAGCACGAGGTCGTGGAAGCGGAGCAGGACGGCGGCGCGGCGGCGGACCGGAGTGGCCGCCCAGGCGCCCTGCGCGGCACGGGCCCGCTCGAAGGCCTTCTCGACGTCCGCGGGGGTGGACTCGGGCAGGTCGGCGAGCTTCTCGCCGGTGAACGGCGTGTGGTTGGCGGTCCGCCCGGACCCGGTCACTCCCTTGGCGAGCTGCGCGACGAGCTCGGGGGTGACCACGTCGGCGGCGGTGCGGGCGCCGGCCGGGGCGGGGGCGAGGGGGTTGGTGCCGAGAGTGGCGGGGGCCGCCGTCGCGTCCTCGCCGGCTCCGGCCTGGTCCCCGGCGGCCTCGGCCTCGTCCGCGGCGGTGACCTCCGTGGCGTCGGCCTCGTCCGCGGCAGCGGCGACCGCCGTCCCGTCCGCGCGCACCGCGTCGGCCGCGGCGGTCGCGGACGTCAGGTCCGCCTCGCTCGTGGTGGCGGACGTCAGGTCCGCGTCGGTCGCGGCGGCCACGCCGACCGCTGCGTCGGTACCGGCCGCCTCATCGGCGCCGGTGCTTTCCGTGGCCTGCTCCGCGGCCTGCGAGTCCGTCATGAGCCGCAGGGTATGCCCACGCGCTCCCTTTGGGTACCCGTCGGTAATGGCCTTTCACGGAGCGCTCACACACTGCCAGTGATCACTGGCAGCAAATGCGCTGATCAGGGCGTTGTCGGTCCGACGATCACCCGTCGATCGGTTTTCACGGTTTGTCGACGTCCAGGTTCGCGATCGCCGCCTCGGCGACCTCGCGGCCTCGCGCGGTGAAGTCGCCGCCGCCCGGATAGCTGATCGTGAGCTTGTACATGTCCCCGGCCTTCGACTTGTAGTAGAAGAGCCGCACCTCGCGCGGGCGGGGGTTCTGGCTGTCGTCGGTCTTGTAGGTCACCGTGTTCTCGGCGGACTCCCGGCCCCGGTACGTCGCCCTCGCGTCCGGCTTCGTCCGCGGCCCCGCCGGCATGTTCAGCTCGTAGGCACCGCTCGCCTTGAACGTACCGTCGTCCGCGTACATCTCGGCCCGGGCGGAGTCCTTGATCACCTTGCTGGTGTCCTCGGACTTCAGGTCGAGTCTCAGCCCGATCCAGATGCTCCCGCTCCAGTCGGTGTACGTGACCCAGTGGGTCTTGTCCGTCTTCCGGTCCGGGGTCCCCTCCTGGTAGTCCGCGGGCACCGCCAGTGTCGCGGCGACGTCGGCCACGTGCCGCGTCTTCCAGCCGTCCGGCAGCGGACCGGCGAACGGGTCCGCGATCACCACGTACGCCGTCACCGCGGCCGCCGCGACCGCCGTGGCGACCGCCGCCGCGAGGCCGATCAGGGTCCTGCGGCCGATACGGACGCCCCCGCCTCCGGACGCCGGGGTGCCGTCGCCACCGGCGACGCCCTCCGTCCGGGTGACCTGCGTCGGGGCGAGGACGGGCGGCCGTGCGGCCTCCTCCAGGAGGCGCCGGACCTCGGCCGCCGCGGGACGGTGGGACGGTTCCTTGGCGAGCAGGCCGTTGATGGCCTCCGTGAGCGGGCCGCCCGCGGAGGCGGGCGCGGCCGGTGTCGCGTTGAGGACCGACTGGAGGGTGGCGGGCGTGTTGCTGCGCCGGAACGGCGAGACGCCCTCGGTGGCCGCGTAGAGCACCACGCCGAGCGACCAGAGGTCGGAGGCGGGACCCGGGCGCACGCCGAGGACCCGCTCCGGGGCGATGTACTCGGGTGAGCCGACGAAGCCGCCGGTGTCCGTCAGGTTGGTCTCGCCCTCGATGCTGGCGATGCCGAAGTCGGTGAGCACGACACGGTCGTGCGGGCCGAGGAGCACGTTGTCGGGCTTGACGTCACGGTGCAGGACGCCCGCCGCGTGCGCCGCCTCCAGGGCGCCGAGGACCTCCAGGCCGATGCGCGCGGTCTCTCGGCTGCCGAGGGTGCCCTCCCTGAGCGCGTCGCCGAGCGAACGGCCCCGCACCAGCTCCATGACGATCCAGGGCCGCCCGTCCACGACGGCGACGTCGTGGACGTTCACCACGGCGGGATGGTCGAGCCGGGCCGCCGCGCGGGCCTCGCGCCGCATCCGCTCGTACGCGGTGGCCCGTTCGCGCTCGGGAAGGTGGTCCGGGACGCGCGGTTCCTTGACGGCTACCTCGCGCTCCACGGTCTCGTCCCTGGCCCGCCACACCGTGCCCATGCCGCCGTGCCCCAGCTTGGCGAGCAGGCGATAGCGCCCGGCGACGAGCCGGCCGGCTCCCGGTTCGTCCGAGGGGCCCGGCGCGGTGTTCTCCGGCGGGCCCGCGACGGTCCGGGCGGGCGTGGCATACGGATTGCCCGGGTACGGCACGGCGACCGGGCCCTCCGCCCGCCGCTCCGGCACCGTGACGCCCGGCCTCGGGTCCGGCGCGGCGCGCCTGGGGTCCGGAACCCCGGCCGCCTGTGGCACGTCCGGTGCCGGGGCCGCGTGCGGCACGTCCGGTGCCGGGGCACCTTGGTGCGGGTGCGGTGCCGGGGCACCCTGGTGCGGGTCCGGGATCACGGCGCGCGGCTGCCCGCCCCGTACCGCCCGTCCAGGTGGTTGCAGACCGAAACTCGTTGGCTCGTCGCCCCGGTGAGGGACTCCCCCGTCGTCGCTCATGCCCTCATCTGTATCGCGGCGGACGCCCGGCCTTCCAGACCCTTCGCCCACCGGTCACAGACCCGTGACGCACCCAATCCCTTATCTCCCCTTTACGGGGTTACGCGTCACGGCGGTACGGGTGACCGGGCCACGCGTCACGGGGGTTGCGCGTCACACGGCGCGTCACAGGGCGCGTCACGAGGCCGCGAACGTGTCCACGGCCACGTCGAAGTACTCCTTCGCCTCCGTCACCCGGCCCACCGGCGCGGAGACCCAGACGTCGTACATCCGGCCGCCCTCCTCCCAGCACAGGTCGTAGGTGTGCCGCGGGCCCTCCGCCGTGGTGAAGCCGTTCCAGGTGAACTCCCAGAGGGCGGCGGTGTTTCCGTCGTGCACGGTCCGCGTGACCCTGCCGTCGCGGTAACCGGGGTTGCTCGAGGGGCCGTCGGCGTCCGCCCTGCGCATCACGCCGAGCGGACCGCCCGTCGCGGGATCGGCCACCTTGATGCCGATGCGGAAGGTGTCCCCCGACGACATGTAGAAGATCCGCTCGCCCTGCGGGTCGCGGGTGAACCCCTCGGGCACGGCGAGCGAGAAGCCGTTCGGATCCGAGGCGACACGGTAGCCCGAGGGCGCGGTGCGGGCGGAGGCGGACGGAGTCCGGTGGCCGGTCACCGTGACGGTGGGGCCGGCGCCGGTGGGCGGGGCCGACGACGTGCCGGACGCCGAGGTCGCGCCGGAGGAGGTGCCCGGTGCGCTGGGCGTGCCCGGCGTGCTCGACGAGGCCGGTTTCCCGTCCCCGCCCCCGCCCACCAGCAGCGCGGCCGCCGACACGCCCGCTCCGGCCATCGCGGCGACCAGCGCGGCTGCGACGAGGAGGCTGCGCGTGGACTGCCGGGGCGGCGGGTCGGACGCGGTGCCGCCGGAGGACGGCGACGGATCGGGCGCGGGTCTGCGCAGCGACACGTGGGGCACGTCCCGCCGCGTCGGCGTGTACGGGACCAGCAGCCGCGGCGTACGGCCCGTGTCCCGGTAGGCGCGCAGCATCCGCTCCGCCTCCGCCGCGTCCAGCCGCCGCTCCGGATCGCGCTCCAGCAGTCCTCGTACGACGGGCAGCAGCGGAGCGGCCTGGGCGGGGGGACGGATCTCGTCGACGACGACGGCGTGCAGGATGCCGCCGAGCGAGTCGCGTCGAAAGGGTGAGGCGCCGCTCAGCACGGCGCACAGCAGCACGCCGAGCGACCACAGGTCGGACTCGGGGCCGGTGCGCGCCCCGGCCATGCGTTCGGGCGCGGTGTATTCGGGCGAGCCGACGAACGCGCCGGTCTCGGTGAGCGTCGTCGCGCCCGCGACCTGGGCGATCCCGAAGTCGGTGAGGACGACGCGGTCGGTGCCCGCCTCGACGAGGACGTTGGCGGGCTTGAGGTCGCGGTGCAGGACGCCCGCGTCGTGCGCGCGGCGCAGCGCGCCGAGCAGGTCGATGCCGATGCGGGCGGCCTCGCGGGCGTCGACCGGCCCGTTCGCGGAGATCCGTTCGGCGAGCGAGCCGCCGTCGATCAGCTCCATGACGATGTACGGGCGTTCGTCGTCCTCGACGACGTCGTGGACGACGATGATGTGCGGGTGGTGGAGCTGGGCGACGGCCCGCGCCTCGCGCAGGGTGCGGTCGCGCTGGAGCCGGGACTCCTCCGCCGAGAGCGAGTCGTCGAGGGCCAGTTCCTTCACGGCGACCCGCCGGCCGAGCAGTTGGTCGGTGGCCCGCCAGACGACGCCCATGCCGCCCCGGCCGATTCTGGTCTCCAGCCGATAACGCCCCGCGATCACACGGGCGTTCTCCCCCTCGGTCCCCATGGGTCTCATCATGCCCCACCGGACGGACCCCCTCCGTGGCACCGACCGGCCAAGTATGCCGCCGCCCCGGGACAGCCGACGGCACGCGCCCGGGCCCCGGGCGCGGATCAGCCCTCCTGGAAGCTCCGCAGGATCACGCCGAACTGCTTCTCGGTGGCGGTCCACTCGCCGGCGGGCGAGGACTCGTAGACGGCGTACTCGGTGCCGTCACTGTTCATGTACCCGACGTCGATCGCGTGGTAGGGCCCCGGGAAATAGTGCGGCGGGTCCTTGGCCAGGGCGTCCCACGTGTACTCCCAGCGGGCGCCCGGCCGGTCCCGGAAGAGCTCCTCCTTGAGGAGCAGTTGGCTGTAGTTCCGCAGCCGACTCGAGAGGTTCTCGTCCAGGTCGCTCATGTGCTCGTACGAGGAGCTGAAGTCCGGATCGGTGTCGACGGCGACCCGTACGAGGTGCTTGCCCTGGTCGGGCGTGAAGTCGACCTGCTGGAGGCCGTCCTTGTCGATGGAGACGGAGCGCGTCCACCCCTTGGGCAGGGAGATGCTGAAGCCCACCGGGTCATCGTGCCGCTTCCAGCCCGCGGGGAGCGACCTCTGACCGCCCTTGTCGCTCGGCTTGGAACTCGGCTTGTCGCTCGGCTTGTCGTCGGCGCTTCCGGTCGACGACGCGGAGGCGGAACCGCCGGGGCCGCCGCCCGTGCCGAAGTGCTGCAACGTGACCGCGACGCCCCCGCCGACGACCCCTGCCAGGGCCATGACCAGGGCGAACGTGCGCAGGCGGTGCCGCTTCGGCGGCGCGGGCACCTGCCCGATCGTCACCGGCCGGTACGGCGTGGTGGCGGCCGTGTGCGCGCGGGTACCGGTGCCGGTCCGCGTCTCCGTGGTGTCGTACGCGGGCCGCCCCGTCGGCGCGTGCGACGGCGCCCCTTCCGGCAGTCGTCCCTCCGCCGCCTCGGCGAGCATCTGCTCGACCTGCTCGGAGCCGGGCCGCTCGGCCGGATCCTTGCGCAGCAGCGCGGCGAGGACGGGCCCCAGCACTCCCGCGTTGACCGGTTCGGCGGGTTCCTCCTCGACGACGGCCTGCATGGTGCCGATGGGCGAGGTGCGGCGGAACGGCGACCGGCCCTCGACCGCCGTGTACAGCGTGGCGCCGAGCGCCCACAGGTCGGACGCCGGGCCCGGGTCGTGGCCGCGCACCCGCTCTGGGGCGAGGTAGTCGACGGAGCCGACGACCTCTCCGGTGCGGGTGATGGTGGTGTCGCCCTCGATCTGGGCGATGCCGAAGTCGGTGAGCAGCACCCGGTTGTCGCGGCCGAGCAGGACGTTGCCGGGCTTGATGTCGCGGTGCAGGACGCCCGCCGCGTGCGCGGCGCGCAGGGCCCGCAGGACCCACAGGCCGATGCGCGCGGCCTCGCGCGGCTCGATGCGGCCGCGCTCCTTCACCGCGTCGGCCAGCGACTCGCCCTCGACCAGCTCCATCACGATCCAGGGGCGGCCGTCGTGATCGAGGACGTCGTGCACGGTGACGACGGCGGAGTGGTTGATGCGCGCGGCGGCGCGGGCCTCGGCACGGGTGCGGGCCAGCAGGACGCTCTGCTCACTGTCGGAGACGTAGAGCGCGGCGGTCAGCTCCTTGACCGCGACGGCGCGGTGCAGCACCTCGTCGTGGGCGCGCCAAACACGGCCCATGCCACCGCTGCCGATGGATTCGACAAGCCGGTAGCGGCCCGCGAGGAGCAGGCCCTGCATCTGATTCACGTTTCCCCGCAATGGTCTTGACAGGGTCAGACTAAGGAGCGGTGCCCACCCTGGGAACAAGCGGGGTCGTACGGAGACCTCACTGTGACGGTTGTCCCATCCCTGTACGGAAGGGAACCGTTCGGTGTTCACCGGCCCCCGCCTGGCCAAACAGGGCGTGCGGCGGGCAAAAGGGTTGCTCAGTGGCCGACTTGGTACGTCGACGACGCCTGCTCGTACAGCCGCGAGACCTCGTCGCGTTCGGCGTCCGGGCCGCGGACCTGCACCACGTGGTAGTGCCCCGCGATCAGGATGGCGAGGTTGCGGACGTAGAGCGAGTGCCCCGCGGAGTCCTGCCAGGTGAACTGGCCCTCGGCCATCGCCTTGCCGCCCACGTCGATCCGCCGCATCCCGCTGGAGGTGGCCCAGGTCGAGTCCCGGAAGGGCTGCAACTCCTTCTCGCTCTCCCGCTGATACGTCATGGGGTCGCTGCCGTACGTGGCGGTGCCGTCCCGCCCGGGGACGACGATGAGCTCGAAGTCCCCCTGGGAGTAGACGATCTGGCCCCTGCCGTTCTTCGGCGAACGCGTCCAGCCGCTCGCCACGGCGATCCGGAATCCCTCGGGATCCTTGCGCAGGGTGAACCCGTCGGCGACACCGGGATCGGCGGTGGTGTGCGAGGAGGTCGAACTGGACTTCCCCGAGGGGCTCTTGTCGGGGTCGGGCGAGGTCTGGTCGGAGCCGGGGGCGTTGCTCGCGGTCGGATCGCCGCCGGGCTGTGTGGCGGGGCCCGCCTGTCCGGCGGCGCCGGTCCGCCCGTCGTCGGTGCCGCTCCGGTCCGCCTTGGGCATGAAGACGACGGCGTACGTGACCGCGGCGGCCAGCAGGAGCAGGATCAGCAGGAGGAGGTTCCGGCCCAGCCGGCGCGGACCTGCGGCGTTCTCCTGCCTGGCCCGCTTGTGGCGGGCGTGCGCGCTGGTCGCGGGCAGCCCGGCACGGCGCCTGCGGACGAGTTCGCCCCGGCGCCGTACGATCGGCAGCCGGCTCGGGTCGGCCGGCGGTACGGACACGACGTGCGCCCCGGCCTCGGGCTCCGGCGCGGAGCGCACCAGCGACCGCAGCCAGCCGCGCAATTCCTCGAAGTCGAGCCGTTCGGTGGGGTCCTGGCGCAGCAGCGACTCGACGACGGGCCGCAGCGGTCCGCACTCCTCGGCGAAGGCGGGCGGTTCCGCGCACACCAACTGGACCAGTTCGGCGGTGTTCTCCTCCGGGTAGGGGGCGTGTCCCTGCACGGCGCGGAAGAGCAGTGCGCCGAGCGCCCACAGGTCGGTCGCCGGTCCGATCGGAGCCGCCAACTGCCAGTTCTCGTGCACCGGTCCGGCCTGCTCGGGCGCCCAGCGTTCGGTGACCGGCCCGACGACGGCCATCCGCGCCTGCCGGGCCCGCTCGGCCGCGAGCGCGGTGGCGGGCCCCCGGCGCGGCGGGGCCCCGGCGACCAGGTCGCCCCAGCCCCCGCCGGGCCTGCCGGAGGGGTGCGGGGCGGGAGCGAGTCCCTGCGGAGCACCGGGCGCCCGCGTGTGGTCGGGGGCCGGGGAGACGCCGGGCACACGGGCGTGCCCCGTGCCGGTGAAGCCGCCGGGCGGTACGGGCACTTGGCCGCCGCCGGACGCCGGGAAACCGCCGGTGGACCGGCCGTCGTCCGGGGTCCGCCCGCCGCCGAGGGGCCCTCCGGGGGCCGGGACGCCGGGACGGCCGCCCGGTCCCGTGCCGTAGGGGGCCTGTCCGGGCGCGAGCGCGGAACGGCGGTACGCCGTGTCACCCCCGGCCGGTCCCGCGCCGGGGCGTGCCTGGACTCCGTACCTCCCGGTGCCGCCGACGCCGTACGGGTCGGCTATCTGCCCCGGCGGCACCCCGTGCGCCGACGGACCACCGGCCTGGCCGGGAAGCTGCGGCGGGGTGCCGGCCTGGGACCCGGACGGGTGCGGAGAGGTGCCGTACCGGCCGTCCTGGCCGGGAACGCGCGACGACGAGGTGGGGGCCGGGGACCCCGGGGCCTGCGGTGAAGCGCCGTAGCGGCCGTCCTGGCCGGGAAGGTGCGGCGTGGGGGCCTGGGCCTGCGGGGAGGCGTCGTAGCGGCCGTTCTGGCCGGTCCGGTCGCCGGGGGCTGAAGGACGCGGGGACGGAAGGGCGAGCGGGTCGCCCCGGCGCTCTCCCTGTACGCGGGCGGCGGCACGCGCTCCGGCGCGGTACGCGGCGATGGCCCCGGCGCGCGCGGCACGGATGTCGTCCTCGCCGCCCTCGGCCTGCCCGCCGGTCTCCGGTCCGCCGTCCGGACCGGCGCCTCCCGCCGGACGGCCCGGTCCCGCCGGACCACCGGCTTCGAGGGCACGCGGTCCCCGGCCGGCCACGGGCGCACCGGGGACCGGGCTGCCCGGAACCGGCGTTCCCTGCTCGGCGCGGGCCTCGATCGCGGCCCGCCGGGCCGCTTCGGCGTCGGCGCCGCTCGTGGCCGCGACGGCGACACCGCGCGGGGCGCCGCCGAATCCGGCACCGGCGACGGGCCCCCGCCCGCCCGCGGCGCCCTGCCCGCCGCCCGGGCCGCCCTGGGGAGCTCCCGGCCCGGCCGGACCGGCGTCACCGGGCTGCCCGGCGTGCGGGAAGGCTCCGTGACCGGCCGTGAGGTCGTCCTCCGGCGCGGGCACCGGGTCGTACCCGCACAGCGCCTCTTCGGCGGCCCCGGCCGCCAGCCCGGTGAGCAGGACGCGGCCGTCGTCGCAGACGAGCACCGTACGCACGGTGATGTTCCGGTGCACCCAGCCGTGCGCGTGCAGGACCCGCAGCGCGGTGAGGACGTCGGCGGCGACCTCCGCGGCGCGGTAGGGGCTGAGCGGCTTCTCGGCGAGCAGCGCGGCCAGCGGCCTCGCGGGCACCAGCTCGCTGACGATCCACAGCGAGCCGCCCTCGGCGAACACGTCGAAGACCTGGTCGAGCCGGGGGTGGTCGGGGATCCGGGCGGCCGCCTGCGCCGCGTCGATCGCGCGCAGGACCGCCGGTTCGGTGGGCCGCCGGGTGGAGCGGGCCGACGCCCGCCGCACGCCGCCGTCCCGGGCCACGAACCCGTCGGGCAGCCCGTCCGCGTCGAGCACCTCGGCCTCGACGACCTCCGGCAACGGCACCTGCCGTACCAGGACTTCCTGCCCGCTGTAGGTGTCGAAGGCCCGGCTCTCGGCGAGTTCGTACTCGTCGGACGGCGGCAGGGGCAGGCGGTAGCGGTCGGCGAGTACCCGTCCCGCGTAGTCGTCCACGATGCTCCCCCAGCCGACCGGTTGGTCAATTCCGTTCGCCGTGCGTCCCGTTGTGGCTTCGTTCGGTCCGCAACCACTCACGATACGTGCCCGAGGCAACCCGCAGAGCGGTGATGCGAGATCTCGGGCATCGCTCGTAGCGGAACGTCACCGTTGCGAGCGGTACGTCACGACTTCGGCTGGAAGGTCGCGGTCAGCGTGGCCCACGTGCTCTTGCGCAGCGCGCTGTCCCACGCGGCGTCCTTGGCCGTGTACATGAGCGCGTAGCCCTGATGCGCGTTCACCACGAAACCCCGGTCGATCGAGTGGAACTTCGTGCCGCCGTCCACGTAGGTGAACTCCCAGTCGGCCGTGTTCCAGCTGCGGTAGCTCACGCTCTCTATGTGGATCTTCTTGTACTGGGAGCGCACCATGTAGCGCTCCTGGTTCTCCCAGTCCGCGACCGGGTCGTCCTTGGGCGTCGACGTCCAGCCGACGAGGAGCTTCTGCCCGTCGGGACCGGTGAACCGGGCTCCCGCGGCGTCCTGGGACTCGTACTTCCATCCCTTCGGCAGCCCGATCGAGAAGCCCTGCCCGCTCTTGTACGTCGTCACGGCGGTGGAACCCGAACCCGATTCCTTGCCGTCGCCGCCCGAGCCGTTCGAGCCGTCCGCGTCGCCGGTGCTCGTGCCCGTCCCCGTGTCCGAGGAGGCGTCGTCCGAGCCGGAGCCGGACTTGTCGCCGCTGTCGGTGTGGGCGGCGTCGTCCTTGCTCTTGTCGCCGCCCTTGCTCTTGCTGTCGTCGCCGTTCTTCCCGCTGCCGGCGGCCGCTCCGCTGGAGGCGGTCGGCTTGGCGCCGCCACCGCCCTTGGCGCCGTTGTCGTCGCCTCCGCCGAGCGTGATGGCCAGCACGGTGCCGACCACGACCAGCGCCACGACGACCGCGAGGATCACCAGTGTCCGCAGCGGCACGACATCGGTGAGTGAGGCCTTGGGCGCCGGACGGGCCGGGCGCTCGGGCGCCACCGGCCACCCGGATCCCGAACCGCCGCGCCTGCCGCCCGCGGTGGTGGAGGCGGAGTTCCCCGCCTTGCCGTCGGAACCGCCCGTCCCTCCCGGCACGGACGCGTTCACGGCGGTGGCCGCCACGGAGGTGCCGCCGGTCTGGCCGGCCTCCGCTCCGGACCCCGAACCCGCCTGCGGGGAGGCCGTCTTGGCGGCCCCGGCCGCCTGCGCGGTGTCCGGGCTGCCGGCCGCCTTGGCACGGGCCGTCGCCGCCGAGGTGGCCGCCGCCGTGGCGGCACCGGCCGCGGTCGCGGCCTTGCGCACCGAACGCAGGGCACCGCGCAGCCGCTCCGAGGGCTCCTCGCCCTTCTTGGCACCGGCCGAACCGCCCCGCCGACCCGGTTCGTCCGGCAGCGGCGGCATGGCCACGACCTTCGTCGCGTCCGGCGGCTCCGGCACGTTCCGCTCGGGGTCGGGCGCGCGCAGCACCTCGTTGAGCATGGCCCGGGCGCCCGCGTCGTCGAGCCGCTGCTCGGGATCCTTGGCGAGCAGGCCGTAGATCACCTTCTCCAGCGGGCCCGCGTTCTTGGGCTGTTCGACCGGCTCGGTCATGACCGCGGTGAGCGTCGCGATCGCGGAGCCCTTGTCGTACGGCGGCACGCCCTCGACCGACGCGTACAGCAGACCGCCCAGCGACCACAGGTCGGCCGCGGGTCCGGGCTTGTGGCCGCGCGCCCGCTCCGGCGAGATGTACGAGGGCGCGCCGACGAGCATGCCGGTCGAGGTGATGGACGGGTCGCCCTCCACCTGGGCGATGCCGAAGTCGGTGAGCACGACCCGGCCGTCGTCGCCGGAGATCAGCACGTTCGACGGCTTCACGTCGCGGTGCAGGATGCCCTCGCGGTGCGCCGCCTGGAGCACGTCGAGGATCGCGAGCCCCACCTCGGCCGCGCGCCTCGGCGTGAGCAGCCCGTCCTCACGGATGGCCTCGGCGAGGGACTTGCCCTCGATGAGTTCCATGACGATCCAGGGCCGGTTGTCCTCGTCGACCACGTCGAAGACCGTCACCGCGCCGCTGTTGCGGATCCGCGCGATGGCCTTGGCCTCCCGCAGCGTGCGCGTGATCAGCCGGCGCTTCTCGTCCTCGTCGATGGCCGAGGGGAACCGCAGCTCCTTCACGGCGACCGTTCGGCCCAGGGTCTCGTCCTCGGCGCGCCACACGGTGCCCATGCCGCCGCGGCCGAGAACATCCCCCAGCCGGTACCGCCCGGCGAGGAGACGTTCGCTCTTGTCCTGACGGGATGCTCCCGCCCGCTCCGCCTCCGACATGCGTCCCCTCATGCAACCCGCCCTGACAGAGCCTCCATTGTCCCCCACCCGACAAGTGCCCAGCGCCCTGGGGGCCCCTGGAACCGCAACAGCTCGGCCACTGAGACGCCCGGACCCCGTCGGCGGCTCGCCCGCGACGGCGCCCCGCACCGCACGAGTGCCCCGCAACCACAGCCTTACGGGTCCGCCGCGCCCGTTTCCCGGACCGGCCCCCGCGCCGGCCGCGGACACAGCGACATGCCTCATGATGGCCGCGACAAGGAAGGACCCCGCGATGCCAGCGCCCCGGACACCTCGGACACTTGTGGCCATACCCCTGTCCCTGGCGCTGCTCGTCGCGGTCGGGGCCGACCTGCCGGGGCAGACTCCGGCCGCCGCGCGAACGGCCGTCACCCGGGCCTCGGACGCCGCGCTGGCCCGCCTGGTGACCCGTGGCGGCGCCCCCGCCGCCGCTCTGCTCGCCGACGACGTGACCGGTTCACGTTTCGCGAGCGACGGAAACGGAATTGCCCGCTCCGACCATTTCCGTGCCGGAAGCATCACCAAGTCGTTCATCGCGACGGTCGTCCTGCAACTCGCCGCCGAGCAACGGCTGTCCCTGTCCGACTCCGTCGAGGAGCATCTGCCCGGCCTGGTGCGCGGCGCGGGCAACGACGGCCGCCGCATCACCCTGCGCGCCCTGCTCCGGCACACCAGCGGCCTCTACGACTTCACCGCGACGACCCGGGGTGCCGTCCCCGTGACCGCTCCTCAGGCCTTGCGCATCGCACTCACCCATCCCCCGGCCGACCCCGGCCGCTTCGCCTACTCGAACACGAACTATGTGGTGCTCGGCATGATCGTCGAGCAGGTCACCGGACACCCGTACGCCACCGAGGCCGAGCGGCGCATCATCAACCCCCTTCACCTGACCGGCACTTCGTTTCCCGGCGACCGTGTGTCGCTTCCCGCGCCGCACGGCCGCGCCTACGCCGCCGACGGCTCCGACGTCACCGAACTCGACCCGCGCGTGGCCGGCGCGGCGGGTGAGCTCGTGAGCACGCTGGCCGATATGAACCGCTTCTACGCGGCCCTGCTCGACGGCACGCTGCTGCCCTCGCACTGGCTGCGCGAGATGCTCGACACCCGCGCCGCACATGGCTCGTACGGCATGGGCCTGTTCCCGGTGAAGCTGCCGTGCGGGACCACGGTGTGGGGACACAACGGCCGGATCTCCGGCAGCTACGTGCGCAGCGCGGCCACCGTCGACGGCCGCCGCGTCCTCACCTTCCGGGTGAACACGGACGGGGTCACGGACCCGGCACTCGAACCGGCCCTGCTCGCAGCCGAGTTCTGTCCCCGCACCTCGTAGAACGGCCGGGCCGCGAACAGAGATCCCGGCTCACCACACCCATTCGAGTGACATCCAAGGGAGGGCCGGTCAGAACTGCACGATGTCCGGCGCCCCCAGCCGGGCCGCGTCCGCCGTCAGGTCGTCCGGCTGGCGCTGGGACTCCCGCTCGGCCTCGACCCGCTTCTCGTAGTGCTCCACCTCGCGCTCGATCTGCTCCTTGTCCCAGCCGAGGACCGGCGCCATCAGCTCGGCGGCCTCCAGGGCGCTGCGGGTGCCCCGGTCGAAGGTCTCGATGGAGATGCGCGTGCGCCGGGTCAGGACGTCGTCCAGGTGGCGGGCGCCCTCGTGCGAGGCGGCGTAGACGATCTCGGCCCGGAGGTAGTCCTCGGCGGCGGGCAGCGGCTCGCCGAGGGAGGGGTCCGCCGCGATGAGGGCGAGGAGTTCCTCGGCGAGCGACCCGTACCGGTTCAGCAGGTGCTCCACACGCACCACGTGGATGCCGGTGCGCGCCGCGATCCGCGCCCGCGCGTTCCACAGCGCGCGGTACCCCTCGGCACCGAGCAGCGGGATGTCCTCCGTGACGCATTCGGCGACCCGCTGGTCCAGGCCGTGCACCGCCTCGTCCACCGCGTCCTTGGCCATGACCCGGTAGGTCGTGTACTTGCCGCCTGCCACGACCACGAGTCCGGGCACCGGGTGGGCCACGGTGTGCTCGCGCGACAGCTTGCTGGTGGCGTCCGACTCGCCGGCCAGCAGCGGCCGCAGCCCCGCGTACACCCCTTCGACGTCGTCGCGGGTGAGCGGCACGGAGAGCACCGAGTTCACATGCTCCAGCAGATAGTCGATGTCCGCGCTGGAGGCGGCCGGGTGGGCCTTGTCGAGGTCCCAGTCGGTGTCGGTGGTGCCGATGATCCAGTGGCGGCCCCACGGGATCACGAACAGCACGGACTTCTCGGTGCGCAGGATCAGGCCCGTCGTGGAGTGGATGCGGTCCTTCGGCACGACCAGGTGGATGCCCTTGGAGGCGCGGACGTGGAACTGGCCCCGCTCCCCGACCATGGCCTGGGTGTCGTCGGTCCACACGCCCGTGGCGTTGACGATCTGCCGGGCGCGGACCTCGTACTCGCCGCCGCCCTCGACGTCGCGCACCCGGGCCCCGACCACCCGCTCGCCCTCGCGCAGGAAACCGGTGACCCGCGCGCGGTTGGCGACCTTCGCCCCGTACGAAGCCGCCGTGCGCACCAGGGTCGCCACATAGCGGGCGTCGTCCATCTGGGCGTCGTAGTACTGCAGGGCGCCGATCAGCGCGTCCTTCTTGAGGGCCGGCGCGACGCGCAGGGCGTGCCGGCGGCTGAGGTGGCGGTGGCCGGGCAGGCCGCGGCCGTGCCCGCGGGCCATCGACATCGCGTCGTACAGCGCGACGCCCGAGCCCGCGTACAGCCGCTCCCAGCCCTTGTGCTGGAGCGGGTAGAGGAACGGGACGGGCTTGACCAGGTGCGGCGCCAGCCGTTCGAGCAGCAGGCCGCGTTCCTTCAGCGCCTCGCGGACGAGCGCGAAGTCGAGCATCTCCAGATAGCGCAGGCCGCCGTGGATCAGTTTGCTGGATCTGCTCGACGTGCCCGACGCCCAGTCACGCGCCTCGACCAGTCCGGTGGACAGGCCGCGCGTCGCGGAGTCCAGCGCGGTGCCCGCGCCGACCACGCCCGCGCCCACGACCAGCACGTCCAGCTCGCCCTCGGCCATTCCCGCCAGTGACTCGGCACGCTCCGCCGGCCCCAGTGTCGCTGTCCTCACCGCTGCCTCCCGCTGTAGGTCGCGCTGGCCGCACCCGTCCGGCGACGCCCGGCTCACATCCCCCCTGCCCAAAGTCTGACCGTCTCTCCCCTCATCGGCCACCGTCCGTCCTCAGCCTGTGGACAACTCTGGGCGACGCGCAAGGAATCTTGATCGATCAATCCCGCAAATCGGTCATATTTACTCCTAGTCTGACATTGCTCTCGCCCATCCTGTCCACAGGGCTTGCGCACCTGTCCCGCATCGGTTACTGGGAAGGACGGCCCACTCCATGCCCGCAGACCTCGCCGTCATCGGACTCGGTCACCTCGGCCTGCCCCTGGCCCAGGCCGCCGTCGCCGCCGGCATCCCCACCCTCGGCTACAGAACCGGCCCGGAAGGCGGCTCCCTCACCGCCGCGGAACTGCGCCGGATGCTCGCGGGCGGCTTCCGCCCGGCCACCAACCCGGCCGAGCTGGGCCGCGTCCGCACCGCCGTCATCTGCGCGCCGACCCCGCGGGGCGCGGACGGCGCCCTGGATCTCGGCCAGGTCGAGGCGGCGGCCCGCACCCTGGCCGCACGGCTGCGCCCGCACACCACGGTCATCCTGGAATCGCCGGTGCACCCCGGCACCACCGAGGCGTTCCTGCGCCCGCTCCTCGAAACCGGCTCGGGACTGCGAGCGGGACGCGATTTCCACCTCGCCTACTCGCCCAGCCGGGTCGACCCCGGCAACCGGGACTTCACGCCCGCCGGGACACCGAAGGTCATCGGCGGCCTCACCCCCGCGTGCACCGAGTCGGCCGCCGCCTTCTACGGACGGCTCACCGACAAGGTCGTCCGCGCGCGCGGGCCCCGCGAGGCGGAGACCGTGCAGGTCCTGGAGACCAATTTCCGGCACGTCAACATCGCCCTCGTCAACGAGATGGCCGTGCTCTGCCACGACCTGGGCGTCGACCTGTGGGACGTCATCCGCTGCGCGGAGACCAAGCCGTTCGGGTTCCAGGCGTTCCGGCCCGGCCCGGGAGTCGGCGGCCACGGGATCGCCCAGGACCTCGGCGGCCCCTCCGGACGCCCGCTGCGGATGGTCGAACTGGCCCGGCAGGTCAACAACCACATGCCCCAGTACGTCATCCAGCGCGCCGCCGCGCTGCTCAACGAGCACGGCAAGTCCGCCCGGGCCGCGCGGGTGCTCCTCCTGGGCATCACCTACAAGGCCGACATCGCCGACCAACAGGGCTCCCCCGCCCACGAGATCGCCGTACGCCTCATGGAACTCGGCGCCTCCGTCAGCTACCACGACCCGCACGTACCGGCCTGGAGCGTCCTCGGGCGGCCCGTCCCGCGCGCGGACTCCCTCTACGAGGCCGCGGCCGACGCCGACCTGACGATCCTGCTCCAGCAGCACCGCACCTACGACCTGCAAGGACTGTCCGTGAAGGCCCAACTCCTCCTGGACACAAGGGGGGCGACCCCGACCGGGGCGGCACACCGGCTCTGAGCCGGGGAAATCGCCTCACGGATTGTCACTCCCCCCTGCTAATCTGCGGCAGCTCTCGCACACACGTGCGCCCCTGCCCCGGGCGCCGACAGGTGTGCGCGGCATCCCAAGCGCACACCTCGTGCGCCCGCATCCCTGGGGGGAACCACATGACTCAGTCGACGCCGCCGTCCGGTCCACCGGTCGACGCCAACCCGTACGCGGACGCGCCCGCCGCACCCGCCGACCAGCCGCCCGTCCTGGAGAAGGCCGCCGCGCCGCAGGATGCTCCTCAGGGCGCGCCCCAGCCGGGCTTCCCGGTGGCGCCCGTCGCCCCGGCCGCCCCGGTGCGCAACAACTTCCCGCTCGGCCTCGTCGCCTCCATCGGCGCCGGCGTGGTCTCCGCGATCCTGTACGGCCTGGTCATCGGCCTCACCAAGCACGAGATCGGCTACGCCGCCGTCGGTGTCGGCTTCCTCGTCGGCATCGCCGCCGGCCGCGTCGGCGGGCGCAGCCAGACCCTCCCGGTCGTCAGCGTGATCGTCTCCGTGGCCGCGATCTACCTCGGCCAGCTCATCGGCGAGGCCATGATCGGCGCCGACGAGACCGGTCTCAGCTTCAGCACGATCTTCTTCGACCACTTCAGCGTGGTCCAGCAGGCGTGGAAGGACAACGCCGACCCGCTGACCTTCGTCTTCTTCGCGGTCGCGGCCTACGTGGCCTTCCAGAGCGCCCGCAAGACCGGGGACTGAGACACCGACTTCCGGGCCGACAGGCCCGGACACGTAGGAAGGGCCCCCACCGATTCGGTGGGGGCCCTTCCTACGTGCAGGCTTCGTACGAACTACCGCTTGTGCTGGGCGTCCGCCACCGTCACCTCGACGCGCTGGAACTCCTTCAGCTCGCTGTAGCCGGTGGTGGCCATCGCGCGGCGCAGGGCGCCGAAGATGTTCATCGAGCCGTCCGGGATGTGCGACGGGCCGGTGAGGATCTCCTCGATGGTGCCGACGGTGCCGAGGTCGACCTTCTTGCCGCGCGGCAGCTCCTCGTTCACCGCCTCCATGCCCCAGTGGTGGCCGCGGCCCGGCGCGTCGGTGGCGCGCGCGAGCGGGGAGCCCATCATCACGGAGTCGGCGCCGCAGGCGATGGCCTTGGGGAGGTCGCCGGACCAGCCGACACCGCCGTCGGCGATGACGTGCACGTACCGGCCGCCGGACTCGTCCATGTAGTCGCGGCGGGCCGCAGCGACGTCCGCGACGGCGGTGGCCATCGGGACCTGGATGCCCAGGACGTTGCGGGTGGTGTGCGCGGCGCCGCCGCCGAAGCCGACGAGGACACCGGCCGCGCCCGTACGCATCAGGTGCAGCGCCGCGGTGTAGGTGGCGCAGCCGCCGACGATCACCGGGACGTCGAGCTCGTAGATGAACTGCTTCAGGTTCAGCGGTTCGGCGGCACCCGAGACGTGCTCGGCCGACACCGTCGTACCGCGGATGACGAAGATGTCCACGCCCGCGTCGACGACGGCCTTGGAGAACTGCGCCGTGCGCTGTGGGGAGAGCGCGGCGGCGGTGACGACACCGGAGTCACGCACCTCCTTGATGCGCTGCCCGATCAGCTCCTCCTTGATGGGAGCCGCGTAGATCTCCTGGAGCCGGCGCGTCGCGCTCTCCGAGTCCAGTCCGGCGATCTCGTCGAGCAGCGGCTGCGGGTCGTCGTACCGCGTCCAGAGGCCTTCCAGGTTCAGGACGCCCAGGCCGCCCAGCTCACCGATACGGATCGCGGTGGCCGGGGAGACGACCGAGTCCATGGGGGCGGCCAGGAAGGGCAGCTCGAAGCGGTAGGCGTCGATCTGCCAGGCGATCGAGACCTCCTTCGGGTCCCGCGTACGGCGGCTCGGGACGACGGCGATGTCGTCGAAGGCGTACGCCCGGCGGCCGCGCTTGCCGCGCCCGATCTCGATCTCAGTCACGTTGTGGCCTTTCCCTCTTCGCTTCTGCGCCTCCCAGTATCCCCGACGCCCACGACAAGGGCGGCCCCGGAACCTCCGGGGCCGCCCTCGTGGCGGGTCTTCACGCGCGCGGGGAAGACCGATCAGGTGTACGGATGACTACTTGAGGCGGCTGTAGTTCGGCGCCTCGACCGTCATCTGGATGTCGTGCGGGTGGCTCTCCTTGAGGCCCGCCGAGGTGATGCGCACGAACCGGCCGCGCTCCTGGAGCTCGGGAACCGTACGGCCGCCGACGTAGAACATCGACTGCCGCAGACCGCCGACCAGTTGGTGGACGACCGCGGAGAGCGGGCCGCGGTAGGGCACCTGGCCCTCGATGCCCTCGGGGACGAGCTTCTCGTCGGAGGCGACGCCCTCCTGGAAGTAGCGGTCCTTGGAGAAGGAGCGCTGCTCGCCACGGGACTGCATGGCACCCAGGGAGCCCATGCCGCGGTACGACTTGAACTGCTTGCCGTTGATGAAGAGCAGCTCGCCCGGGGACTCCTCGCAGCCCGCGAGCAGCGAACCGAGCATCACCGTGTCGGCGCCCGCGACCAGGGCCTTGGCGATGTCGCCCGAGTACTGGAGGCCGCCGTCGCCGATGACCGGGACGCCGGCCGCCTTGGCGGCGAGCGAGGCCTCGTAGATGGCCGTGACCTGGGGCACGCCGATGCCGGCGACGACACGCGTGGTGCAGATGGAACCGGGGCCGACACCGACCTTGATGCCGTCGACGCCGGCGTCGATCAGCGCCTGCGCGCCCTCGCGGGTGGCGATGTTGCCGCCGATGACGTCCACACCCGAGGAGTTCGACTTGATCTTGGCGACCATGTCGCCGACCAGCCGGGAGTGGCCGTGCGCGGTGTCGACGACGATGAAGTCGACGCCGGCCTCGATCAGCGCCTGGGCCCGCTCGAAGGCGTCGCCCGCGACACCGACGGCCGCGCCGACCAGCAGGCGGCCCTCGCCGTCCTTGGCGGCGTTCGGGTACTTCTCGGCCTTGACGAAGTCCTTGACCGTGATGAGGCCCTTGAGGACGCCCGCGTCGTCGACCAGCGGAAGCTTCTCGATCTTGTGGCGGCGCAGGAGCTGCATCGCGTCGTGACCGGAGATGCCGACCTTGCCGGTGACCAGCGGCATCGGCGTCATGACGTCGCGCACCTGCTGCGAGCGGTCGGTCTCGAAGGCCATGTCGCGGTTGGTGACGATGCCGAGCAGCTTGCCGCCGCCGTCGGTGACCGGCACACCGGAGATGCGGAACTTGGCGCAGATCGCGTCGGCCTCGACGAGCGTGGCGTCCGGGTGCACGGTGATCGGGTCGGTGACCATGCCGGACTCGGAGCGCTTCACCAGGTCGACCTGGTTGGCCTGGTCCTCGATGGACAGGTTGCGGTGCAGAACACCGACGCCGCCCTGACGGGCCATCGCGATCGCCATGCGCGACTCGGTGACCTTGTCCATGGCGGCGGAGAGCAGCGGGATGTTGACCCGGACGTTCTTCGAGATGTGCGAGGCGGTGTCGATCTGGTCGGGCGCCATGTCCGACGAGCCCGGCAGCAGCAGCACGTCGTCGTAGGTCAGCCCGAGTGTCGCGAATTTGGCGGGCACTCCGTCGACGTTGGCAGTCATGACACCTTCCCCAAATGGCCTTGATCGGTGCGGATGTCCATGCTAACGGGAAGCATGGCTCTCTCATTCCACGGTTGCGGGTGGGCTTCGGCTTCGTATGTTCGTACGGGATGACGGCCTTTCCCGTTCAGACCCCGCCCCGAGAAGGGCATCGCAGTCCGCCCGGGCCGCCCTGCGCGGGTGGGCGAGCGCCCTCCGGCCCCGTCTGTTCCCGCCCGGAGCGGCGCCGTGCCGTCCCGGCCGGACCGCATCGACACCGCCGGGGCCCGTCACCTTTTGCCTGCAATTTGCGGAGGGAAACGGTTCCCGCACGCGGGACGCCCCCGACCGCAGTGACCGGCATCACCGGCCCGACATCACCGGAACGTGTCACGCCGCGCGGGACGCGACCAGTGCGACGGGACCGGCGCGGGCCGGACCCGCCACCGGCCGTGCACACGGACGAACGGCCGGTCACCCGGAGGTGCCATCCGTCGTGCCATCCGGCCGCGTCGCCGCGACCGGATCCGAAGGTCCACGGGATCCGAACGTCCACCGGGTCCGGACGTCCACCGGGTCCGAACGTTCACCAGATCCGAATGTCCGCGGGATCCAGATGCCCAACGGGTCCGAACGTCCGCGGGATCCAGATGTCCACGGAATCCGGATGTCCACCGGATCCGGGCGTCCACCGGATCCAAATTCCTACTGCTCCGCCAGTGCCCGCAGCCTGCTCAGCGCGCGGTGCTGGGCGACCCGGACCGCACCCGGCGACATGCCCAGCATCTGGCCCGTCTCCTCCGCCGTGAGGCCCACCGCGATCCGCAGAAGGAGCAGCTCGCGCTGGTTCTCGGGGAGGTTGGCCATGAGCTTCTTGGCCCACTCGGCGTCACTGCTGAGGAGCGCGCGCTCCTCGGGGCCGAGGGAGTCGTCGGGCCGCTCCGGCATCTCGTCGGAAGGGACGGCCGTGGACCCCGGATGACGCATCGCGGCACGCTGGAGGTCGGCGACCTTGTGCGCGGCGATAGCGAAGACAAACGCCTCGAAGGGGCGCCCGGTGTCCTTGTAGCGCGGCAGCGCGAGGAGCACCGCGACACAGACCTCCTGTGCCAGGTCCTCCACGAAGTGCCGCGCGTCCCCCGGGAGCCGGGACAGCCGGGCGCGGCAGTACCGCAGCGCGAGCGGGTGTACGTGGGCGAGCAGGTCGTGCGTGGCCTGTTCGTCGCCGTCGACCGCGCGAAGGACGAGCGCACCGATCCCCGTCGTCTCGTCTTCACGCATCGGTCCATGGTGCCTTGACGTCGTTCTGTCCGTGGCACCGCGTCCATAGTTGTGCACCGAAGCGTTATGAGCAGGTGCGCCGGAACTCATCTCCTGCGCCCTCCCCTTCCGCTCGACCGACTTGTCCCCAAGGAACTCCACACCTCAAGGATGCGGCATCCGCCGGGAAACGGAGTCCGGACATCGAGGAGGCACTCTCCGGGGGCCCGGCCCCACCCGCCGGCCGGCGGGCAGGGACCACCCTCGTCATACCCGCGAGGCTGTTCGCCCAAGGGCTGTCCCATGGTCTTCGGCGGTCGCCCGACGACGGCTACGGCGACTCGCCGCGTCGCCGGACCGCCCGGACACACCTCGTACGAGGACGGCCCTCCGCGTTGCGACGCACCGCGTCCGACGCCGCGCGCTGATCCACAGGGGACCACGGGACACCCCTCAGCGGACCAGGCCCCACCGGAATCCGAGCGCGACCGCGTGCGCCCGGTCCGAGGCGCCGAGCTTCTTGAAGAGCCGCCGGGCGTGGGTCTTGACCGTGTCCTCGGAGAGGAACAGCTCACGGCCGATCTCCGCGTTCGAGCGTCCGTGGCTCATTCCCTCGAGCACCTGGATCTCACGCGCGGTGAGCGTGGGCGCGGCGCCCATCTCCGCCGAACGCAGTCTGCGCGGCGCGAGCCGCCAGGTCGGGTCGGCGAGCGCCTGGGTCACGGTGGCGCGCAGCTCCGCCCGCGAGGCGTCCTTGTGGAGATAGCCGCGGGCACCGGCGGCGACGGCGAGCGCCACACCGTCCAGGTCCTCGGCGACGGTGAGCATGATGATGCGCGCACCGGGGTCGGCGGACAGCAGCCGCCGGACCGTCTCCACGCCGCCCAGTCCGGGCATACGTACGTCCATCAGAATCAAATCCGAACGGTCGGCTCCCCAGCGGCGGAGGACTTCCTCGCCGTTGGCCGCCGTCGTCACACGCTCGACACCGGGCACGGTCGCGACCGCGCGGCGGAGCGCCTCTCGGGCAAGCGGGGAGTCGTCGCAGACGAGGACGGATGTCATGACCGTCCTCCGCAGCTGATGCGCGTCACCTTGAGCCTCCAGGCTGTTACGAATCGTCACCTGTGCGGTCGACACTCGCAGGTGGATGTGTCCACCTACCCGAGCGCTTGTTCCTTCAACCGCCTCAGCCATCTCAACGATGGTCACTCGAAAGAGTTACGGGGCAGCCGGTCGTCATCGGCACTGTACGTGAGGGCGCGGACACGGTGCAGACATGCGCGCCGACCCTCAACGTTTCATCACAACCCATGCCCCATTTAGCCTGTTTTCTTCCCATTTGCTGGTGTCTGAGGCTAGATTCGCAATGAGTCATATTTTCATCTCCTTAGATCGTAGATGTACGGTCGGTGGGCACAGAGCAGCCCAGAACGGCAACAAGGGGACACGCAATGGCAGATTTCTCCCGCCTTCCCGGTCCGAACGCGGACCTCTGGGACTGGCAGCTCCTCGCGGCCTGCCGAGGGGTCGACAGCTCACTCTTCTTCCACCCGGAGGGTGAGCGTGGTGCGGCACGGAGCGCTCGTGAGAACTCGGCCAAAGAGGTCTGCATGAGATGCCCGGTACGCGCGGAGTGCGCGGCACACGCGCTCGCGGTGCGCGAACCGTACGGCGTGTGGGGCGGACTGACCGAGGACGAGCGCGAAGAGCTCATGGGACGGGCACGCAACCGACTGGTCTCGGCGGCGGCCACGGGAAACGCTTCCGCTTCGAACACCTGAAGGAACGTTTCTGCCCTGAAGGTGCGTACAGCTTCGGTACGCACAGGTGAGTGCGCACGGGCTGGAGGTGCGTACGAGGAAGCACGTACGGCGTGTGAACGGAGCACGAGGACGCGCACGGAAGGTGCGCGCAGCGCAGGAGGAGTCGAGCCCGGCCGCGACGGCCCGGCTCCCTCATGGACCGGACGCCGGGCGCCGGGGGCGAGGCGCTAGCCGGCGGAGTGCTGGCGGGCCGCCGCTCGCGCCAGCCGGTCGAGCGTCGCGGCCACGGCCGGCACCTCGGCGAGGTCGGGAAGGGTGAGGGCGACGATCTCGCGGCGCACCGCGGGTTCCACCGTCACGGTCCGGGCCCCCTTCGGCCGTACGGACTCGATCGCGAGCTCCGGCAGGACGGCGACGCCCAGTCCCGCGCCCACGAGTCCGACCACCGCGGGATAGTCGTCGGTGGCGAAGTCGATGCGGGGCTCGAAACCCGCTTCCCGGCAGACCTCGACGAGCTGGCCGCGGCAGCGCGGGCAGCCCGCGATCCACGACTCGCCGGCGAACTCGCCGATCGCGACGGACTCCGCGCGCGCGAGCCGGTGCCGCTCGGGGACCAGGCCGACGAGACGGTCCATCAGCAGGGGCCGTACGACGAGGTCGTCCCACTCCCCGACGCCCGGCGCGCCCTCGTAGCGGAAGGCGAGCGCGATGTCGCAGTCGCCGGCCCGGAGCTTCTCCACGGACTCGGGCGGTTCGGCCTCCTCCAGGGAGACACGCGTGCCGGGGTGGGCCTCGCGCAGCGCGGCGAGGGCGGTGGGGACGAGGGTGGAGCTGCCGCTCGGGAAGGAGACGAGGCGGACGCGGCCCGCGCGCAGGCCGGCGATCGCGGCGACCTCCTCCTCCGCGGCCGTGAGGCCGGCCAGGATGCTCGCCGCGTGCTTGACCAGGGCCTCACCGGCCTGGGTGAGCCGCATCTCGCGGCCCGTCCTGACGAGCAGCGGGGTGCCCACCGACGACTCCAGCGCCTTCATCTGCTGGCTCACGGCGGGCTGGGTGCAGCCCAGTTCGCGGCCCGCCGCCGAGAAGGATCCGGTGGTGGCGACGGCGCGCAGGACGCGGAGATGACGAGCCTCGATCACCCTTCGAGCATAAGCGCATCTTGGGTGCGGCGCCGAATATCACGTCGACGCTTTGGGGCGGATCGCCTAGCTTGGTCGCATGAAGCTTCTGTCACTGAACCTGGGCCGGGCGCGGACCGTCCCGTACACGGACCAGCCGGAGGGCGTGACCGGCATCGACAAGCGGCCGGTCGAGGGTCCGGTCCGCGTGACGGCGCCGGGGCCCAAGGGCGTCGGCGGGAGCGGGCTGGCCGGGGACACCGTGTGCGACCTGCGGCATCACGGGGGCGACGACCAGGCGGTGTACGCGATGGCGCGCGAGGACCTGGACGGCTGGGAGCGCGAGCTCGGCCGGACGCTGCCGAACGGCGTGTTCGGCGAGAACCTCACGACGCTGGGTCTTGACGTGTCCGGCGCGCTGATCGGTGAACGCTGGCGGATCGGCTCGGGCGTGGTCCTGGAGGTCACCTGCGGGCGCATCCCGTGCCGCACCTTCCAGGAGCACCTCGGCGAGAAGCGCTGGGTCAGGCGTTTCACGCTCCAGGGTGCGCCGGGCGCGTATCTGCGGGTGATCGAACCCGGCGAGATCCGTACCGGCGACCCGGTCGAGATCGTGCACCGGCCCGCGCACGATGTCACCGTCGCCGTCCAGTTCCGCGCCGCGACGACCGAACGGGAGCTGCTGCCGCGGCTGTTGGCGGCGGGTACGGCCCTGCATCCGGAGTCGCTGGCGGCGGCGCGGGAGTACGTGGCGAAGTACGGCGGGTAGGTCCGGCCGAGGCGGCGGCCCCGGGATGCCGGCGGGCGCGGCTCCTGCCTTCCGAGGCCGGCGGCCCGGGCTCCGGAAGCCGAACGGCCCCGGCCCGGAAGCCGGCCGGCCCCGGTTGCGGAGACCGGGCGTGAAGGACCCGTGGAGCGGGGCGGGAGGCCGACGCCGTGGGGCGGCGGGGGCCTTCGCCGGTCGGTAACGTTGCGCCATGACAACGGCTCTGATTACGGGATCGACCGCGGGGATCGGTGCCGCCTTCGCGCGGCGGCTCGCGGCGGACGGGCACAACCTCGTGCTGGTGGCGCGGGACACGAAGCGGCTGCGCGAGCAGGCGACCGAGCTGCACGACCGGCACGGCATCGAGGCGGAGGTGCTGACCGCGGACCTGGCGACGGACGCGGGCATCGAGGAGGTCGCCGCCCGGCTGGCCGACCGCAGGAGCCCGATCGACCTGCTGGTCAACAACGCCGGTTTCGGCAACAAGGGCCGCTATCTGGACGTGTCGATGGCGGACGAGCTGAAGATGCTCAAGGTGCACTGCGAGGCGGTGCTCCGGCTGACGTCGGCGGCGGCCGAGGCGATGCGGGAGCGCGGCCGGGGCGGGGTCGTCAACGTGGCGTCGGTGGCCGCGTTCGTGCCGCGGGGTACGTACGGGGCGTCGAAGGCGTGGGTCGTGCAGTTCACGCAGGGCGCGGCGAAGGATCTCGCGGGCAGCGGGGTGCGGTTGATGGCGCTGGCTCCGGGCTTCGTGCGCACCGAGTTCCACGAGCGGGCGGGGATGGGCACGGACAACATCCCGAACTGGATGTGGCTGGACGCCGACAAGCTGGTCGCGGCGGCGCTCGCCGATCTGGCCCGCGGCAGAACCCTGTCGGTCCCGGACCCGCGCTACAAGGTGCTGATGGGCGTGGTGAAGGTGACCCCGCGCGCGCTGCTGGGCGGGATCTCGTCGAAGACGGGACGCAAGTACGGGCCCCAGTGAACCGGGGCGCGCCGCCGGTCCCCGGGCTCGCGATGATCGTGCGGTGGGTGGTGCCGCTCCTCCGGTGGGAGGATTGAGGGTGTTTCGACCGGAGCGAGAGCCGGAGGCGGCGCCATGACTTTCGTACAGCTCATTGACGGCAGGACCAGTCGGTTCGACGAGATGAACCGGCTGATGGACACCTGGGTCGAGAAGACCAACGGCAAGCGGACCGCCACGCGCGGCGTCGTGGGCATGGACCGCTCCGACGCCAACCACTTCGTGGAGATCGTGGAGTTCCCGTCGTACGAAGAGGCGATGAAGAACTCGAAGATGCCGGAGACCGAGCAGATCTTCCAGGAGATGGTGGCGCTCTGCGACGGGATGCCGACCTTCACGGACCTGGACGTGGTGCGCGACGACAAGCTCTGAGAGCGGAGAACCGCGTGGAGCCCGTGGAACGCGGGAGGTCCCCGTTCCGACCGGAACGGGGACCTCTTCACGCTGTCACACCCCGAAGGGCGTGGCCTCGCTCATGACGTCGGACGTCAGTGGGAGTGACCGTGGCCGCCGTGGCCGGCGTCGCCCTCGTCCTCGGCCGGCTTCTCGACGACCAGGGTCTCGGTCGTCAGGAGCAGGGAGGCGATGGAGGCGGCGTTCTCCAGGGCGGAGCGGGTGACCTTGACCGGGTCGATGACGCCGGCCTTGACCAGGTCGCCGTACTCGCCGGTGGCGGCGTTGAAGCCCTGGCCCTTGTCGAGCTCGGCGACCTTCGAGGTGATGACGTAACCCTCGAGGCCGGAGTTCTCGGCGATCCAGCGCAGCGGCTCGACGGCGGCGCGGCGGACGACCGCGACACCCGTGGCCTCGTCGCCGGTCTTGCCGAGGTTGCCCTCGAGGACCTTGACGGCGTGGACGAGCGCGGAGCCACCACCGGAGACGATGCCCTCCTCGACCGCGGCGCGGGTCGCGGAGATGGCGTCCTCCAGACGGTGCTTCTTCTCCTTCAGCTCCACCTCGGTGGCGGCGCCGACCTTGATCACGCACACGCCGCCGGCCAGCTTCGCGAGGCGCTCCTGGAGCTTCTCGCGGTCCCAGTCGGAGTCGGTGTTCTCGATCTCGGCCTTGATCTGGTTGACGCGGCCGACGACCTCGTCGCTGCTGCCGGCACCGTCGACGATCGTGGTGTCGTCCTTGGTGACGGTCACGCGGCGGGCGCTGCCGAGCACGTCCAGGCCGACCTGGTCGAGCTTGAGGCCGACCTCCTCGGCGATGACCTGACCACCGGTGAGGGTGGCGATGTCGCCGAGCATGGCCTTGCGGCGGTCACCGAAGCCGGGGGCCTTCACGGCGACGGCGTTGAACGTGCCGCGGATCTTGTTCACGACCAGGGTCGACAGGGCCTCGCCCTCGACGTCCTCGGCGATGATCAGCAGCGGCTTGGAGGCGTTCGACTGGATGACCTTCTCCAGCAGCGGCAGCAGGTCCTGGATGGAGCTGATCTTGCCCTGGTGGATGAGGATGTACGGGTCGTCGAGGACGGCCTCCATACGCTCCTGGTCGGACACCATGTACGGGGACAGGTAGCCCTTGTCGAAGGCCATGCCCTCGGTGAAGTCGAGCTCCAGACCGAAGGTGTTGGACTCCTCGACGGTGATGACACCGTCCTTGCCGACCTTGTCCATCGCCTCGGCGATGAGCTCGCCGACCTGCGGGTCCTGGGCGGACAGACCGGCGACGGCGGCGATGTCGGACTTCTCGTCGATGGGGCGCGCGGTGGCGAGGAGCTCGTCGGAGACCGCCTTGACGGCCGCGTCGATGCCCTTCTTCAGCAGCGCCGGGGAAGCACCGGCGGCGACGTTGCGCAGGCCCTCGCGCACGAGCGCCTGGGCGAGCACGGTGGCGGTGGTCGTACCGTCACCCGCGATGTCGTTGGTCTTGGTCGCCACCTCCTTCACGAGCTGCGCGCCGAGGTTCTCGAACGGGTCCTCGACCTCGACCTCACGGGCGATGGTCACACCGTCGTTGGTGATGGTGGGAGCGCCGAACTTCTTGTCGATGACGACGTTGCGGCCCTTGGGGCCGATCGTCACCTTCACCGTGTCGGCAAGCTTGTTGACGCCGCGCTCAAGGGCGCGACGGGCGTCCTCGTCGAACTTCAGGATCTTCGCCATAGGAGCGGTTCAGCCCTCTCGAAAATATGGAGAACGAACCGCGCCCCCGGCGCCCGGCTGGATGGTCGCGGGTGCCAGGGGCGTGGTTCACTGCAATGCTTGGTGCGGGGTCGTCCGGGGAAAAGTCCCGAACTCCCTTACCAGGTGAATTACTTCTCGATGATCGCGAGCACGTCGCGAGCCGAGAGGACGAGGTACTCCTCGCCGTTGTACTTCACCTCGGTGCCGCCGTACTTGCTGTAGAGAACGATGTCGCCGACGGCGACGTCGAGCTCGACACGCTTGCCGTCCTCGATGCGGCCCGGGCCCACGGCCAGGACGACGCCCTCCTGGGGCTTCTCCTTCGCCGTGTCGGGAATGACCAGGCCGGAGGCCGTGGTCTGCTCGGCGTCGAGCGGCTGGACCACGATGCGGTCCTCGAGCGGCTTGATGGCAACCTTGGAGCTGGCGGTCGTCACGATCCGACCTCCCCCTTCGGAGATCTCACGGGGTTAACTGTCTGAGGTGGCGACCAGGTCGATCCGTCGTCGCGGGTGCCGGACCTGCCCGTCGCTGTTGGCACTCTCCAGGGGGGAGTGCCAGACCTGAGACTATGACTGTGATTAGCACTCGGTCAAGCGGAGTGCCAAAGGCGTCGGCGTGGCGTAGCCGACTAGAGGTAGTTCTCCAGTCGCGCCAGGGTGAAGCCCTCGCGCTGGATGCGGCGGAGCAGGCGGAGCGTGGCGCCCGTCAGATCGGGTTCGGCCGGGCCCGAGAGGATGTCGCCGGGCCGGAGCGGTCGGGTGTCGGCCGTCCTGCCGAGGACGATGGCGGCGACCCCGCAGTCGGCGGCGGCGCGCAGGGTGGTGTCGTCGTACCTGCCGTACGGGGGCCGCAGCAGCCGGGGCCGGACGCCGAAGCGCCGCGCGAGCTTGTCCTGTTGCCCGCAGATCTCGGCGCGCTGGCCGGCGTAGGGCAGGCCGCGCAGGGTGGCGTGGTCGACGGTGTGGTTCTGCAGGCTCGCGCCGACCGAGCGCAGCCGGGCGAGCCGCCCGTACCCGGGTCCGGCGACCCGGTCCGTGAGGAACATGCTGACCGGCAGGCGCAGTTCGCGGACCATGTCGGCGAACCGCGGGTCGCGCTCGGCCCCGTCGTCGTACGTCAGGAAGACCACCTTGTCGCGGGTGCGCACCTGGTTCACGACGGGCGGCAGGCCCGTGTCCGCGGTGCGCGCGGTGGTCCGGACGGTCACGGCCGGCGCGGGGGCGAGCGGACTGGCCAGGCCCCAGCGGTGGTACGCCGACTCCGTCGGGTGCACGCGCTGGGCGGCCTTCTTGCCGAGCCTCTCGATGGGGTCGACGGACTGCGCGCACCCGCTGAGCAGCGCCGCCACGAGCAGCCCGGCGGCCGGCGCCCGCAGCCTCACAGGTAGTCCTCCAGGCGTGCGACCGCGTACCCCTTGGCGGTGACCGTCCTCAGGAAGCGGCGGACCATGTCGGGCATGGTGCCCTTCCATTCCCCGCGGCCCTGGAAGTGGGTGAGGACGATGTCGCCGGGGTGCAGGTCCTGGTCCTCCTCGCGGTACTCCCAGTGGTCGGCGAAGACCTCCTCGTTCCAGATGGGCGCGTACCTGATGCCGCAGGACCTGGCGGCGCGCAGGGTGTCCTGGTCGTAGTTGCCGTAGGGCGGGCGGAAGACGGTCGGCCGTCTGCCGAACTGCTTCTCCATCACGTCCTGCATGCCGCAGATCTCGTGCTTCTGCCGGGCGTAGGACAACGCGGGCAGATAGGGGTGGTGCAGCGTGTGGTTGTTGAGCGTGACGCCCCGGTCGCGCATCTTCCGGAAGTAGCCGTAGTCGTCCTTGACGAGGAAGTCGCTGAGGAAGGCTGTGTACGGGATCTTCAGGTCGCTCATCATCCGCAGGAACGCGGGGTCCTTCTCGGCGCCGTCGTCGACGGTGAGGAAGACGACCTTGTCCTTGGTGGGGACGGTGGTGAAGACCGGCGGCAGCCCCAGTTCCCGCTGGTCGTCCACCTCGAACCCCTTGCGGGCCTCGATGACCGGCTTCCTGGCGGGCGGTGCCGGGGGCGTCAGCGGCACCGCCTTCAGGCCCCAGCGCCGGGCGACGGCGGCGCGCCGGGCCTGCGCCGCGCCGAGCCGGGAGGCGTACGCGGCGAGGGCGGCCGCGGGGCCTTCCGGGAGCACGGCCCGCGGGGCGTGGGCCGGTTCGGCGCTTCCGCGCCCGGCCCGACCTCCGCCCCCGGCCCCTTCCCCGGACCGCGTGGCCGGGACGGCGCCGGTCCCGGCGCAGCCGGAGGCGAGGAGGACGAGGGCGAGCACGCCGACTCCCCAGCGCGCACCAGCCCCGTTTGCGCCGGTTTTATCATTTTGTCGTACGGGTCGCATGGAGCCGGATCCTCCCAGCTCACCCCTCCCGCGAGGGCCCCGACACCGCCGCCGGAAGCACACCGTCCACCGACTGGCCCACAATGGCCGGGTGAACGACGTCTCCTTCGCCCCCCTCCTCACCCCCGAGGGCCGCGCCCTGCTCGACGAGGTCCGCGCCACGGAACCGGCACAGGAACTGGCCGTCGCCACCCGGCTGCGCCGCGAACACCCGGCCGACCTGGTCTCGGCGGCCCTCGGCCAGGCACGGCTGCGGCAGCGCGCGGTGGCGAAGTTCGGCGCCGAGGACGCCGGACGGATGTTCTTCACCCCGAACGGGGTCGAGCAGTCCACCCGGACGAGCGTGGCCGTGCACCGCGCCGAGCGGCTGCGCGCGCTGGGGGTCCGCTCCGTCGCCGACCTGTGCTGCGGCATCGGCGGCGACGCCATCGCGCTGGCCCGCGCCGGGATCCGCGTGCTGGCCGTCGACCGCGATCCGCTGACGGCCGCCGCCGCCCGCGCGAACGCCGACGCGCTGGGGCTCGCGGACCTGATCGAGGTGCGCGAGAGCGACGTCACCGAGGTGGACACCACGTCGTACGACGCCGTCTTCGTGGACCCGGCGCGCCGGGGCGGCCGGGGCCGGATCTTCGACCCGGAGGCGTACTCGCCGCCGCTGTCCTGGGCGGTCGGAGCGGCCCGGGGCGCACGGGTCGCCGCGCTGAAGATCGCCCCCGGCATCCCGCACGAGGCGGTCCCCGCCGAGGCGGAGGCCGAGTGGATCTCGGACGGCGGGGACGTGAAGGAGGCGGTGCTCTGGTTCGGCACGGAGCCCGGCCTGGTGCGCGCCACCCTGCTGCCGGGCCCGCGCGACCTGCGCGGGCGCGGCCTGCCGGATCCCGGGGTCAGGGCGGTCGGGCGCTATCTGTACGAGCCGGACGGCGCCGTCATCCGCGCGCACCTGGTCGCCGAGGTGGCCGAGGAACTGGACGGCGGACTGATCGACGAGACGATCGCCTACGTCACGGCGGACACCCTGCGCCCGACGCCGTACGCCTCAGCGTACGAGATCACCGATCAACTCCCTTTCAACGTGAAGAAGTTGAAGGCACTGCTCCGAGAGCGGGAGGTCGGTGTCCTGACGGTGAAGAAGCGCGGCTCGGCCGTCGAGCCGGAGGAACTGCGCCGCAAGGTGAAGCCGCAGGGCCCGCACTCCGCGACGGTGTTCCTGACCCGGGTGGCGGGCGCCCCGACCATGCTGGTGGGGGCACCCGCCAGGCCGCACGCCGCCGACGGCGGGCACTGAGCGGACCGAGGTCCGGCCCGGCGAGGTGGACGAACCCGCTCGGCGTGCGCATCCGTGCCGATCACCCGGGGAACGGGGTCACCGCACGGGAACCTCACGACTCCCGCAGCCCGCGCGCCCGCGCCTCCAGCATCGTGCGTTCCCGCTCGTTGCGCGCCAGCGCGGCCGCCCGCTCGAACTCCGCGCGTGCCTCCCGCGTCCGTCCGAGGCGGGCGAGCAGGTCGCCGCGCACGCTCGGCAGCAAGTGGTAGTCGCGCAGGGCCGGTTCGCCGGCCAGGCCCTCGACGATGACGAGCGCGGGCTCGGGGCCCTCGGCCATCGAGACGGCCACCGCGCGGTTCAGCTCGACCACGGGGGACGGGGAGCGGGCCGCCAGCAGGCCGTACAGGGTGGCGATCTGCCGCCAGTCCGTGTCCTCGTAGGTGTAGGCCTGCGCGTGGCAGGCGGCGATGGCGGCCTGGAGCGCGTACGGCCCGGGGCTGCCGGTGGCGACGGCGTTCGCCCGGCCCAGGGCGGCGAAACCGCGGTGGATCAGCATGCGGTTCCAGCGGCGTCGCCGCTGGTCCTTGAGCAGGACGGGCTCGCCGCCGGGCCCGGTGCGGGCGGCCGCCCGGGACTCCTGGAGTTCCAGGAGGGCGGCGAGGCCGTGCACCTCGCTCTCCTTGGGCATCAGCTCGGCGAGCACGCGGGCCAGCCGCAGCGCGTCCTCGCACAGCGCGGGGCGGAGCAGGTCGTCGCCCGCCGTGGCCGCGTACCCCTCGTTGAAGACGAGGTAGATGACCTCCAGCACGGAACCGAGCCGCGCCTCGCGCTCGGGCCCGTACGGGACTTCGAAGGCCACCCCCTTCGCCGCCAGCGTGCGCTTGGCCCGCACGATGCGCTGGGCGACCGTCGCCTCCGGGACGAGGAAGGCGCGGGCGATCTCGGACGTCGTCAGGCCGCCCAGGAGCCGCAGGGTGAGCGCGATGCGGGCCTCGGCGGACAGGACGGGATGGCAGGCGGTGAAGACCAGGCGCAGCAGGTCGTCGTCGATGTCGTCCGGGTCGGAGGGTTCGTCGAGGTGGTGCGGCGCGGACAGCGAGAGGTCCCGTCCGACCTCCTCCAGCTTGCGCGCGTACCGCTCCCGGCGGCGTACGAGGTCGATCGCCCGGTGCTTGGCGGTGGCCGTCAGCCAGGCGCCCGGGTTGTCCGGCACCCCGTCGCGCGGCCACTGCTCCAGTGCCGCGACCAGGGCGTCCTGCGCGAGTTCCTCGGCGATGCCGACGTCACGGACGATCCGGGCCACGCTCGCGATGATGCGAGGGGACTCGATGCGGTAGATGGTCTCGACGGCGGTGTCGACACCGCCGTCGGGTGCTCGGGTGGGCTGCTGTTCCACAACTCCCCATGAGACACCCACGGCGGCGCCGGGCCAAGGAGCGCTCAGCCCTCGGCGATCTCCCGCACCTCACAGGTGACCGTCCAGTGCTCCTCGTGCACCTTCAGGAAGCGCTTGGTCCACTCCAGGGCCTCGGCCATGTCCTTGCACTGCATGATCGCGTAGCCGCCGACGACCTCCTTGGACTCGGTGAAGGGCCCGTCGGTCACGGACAGCTCGCCGCCCGAGTAGTGCACGCGCTTGCCCTGCGCGCTGGGCGTCAGGCCCTCGGTCTGGAGCATGACGCCGGCCTTGGTGATCTCCTCGATGAGCTCGCCCATCCGCTGCATCAGTTCGGGGCTGGGGCCTTCGGCGGGCGCGGTGCGCTCGTCGATCTGGACCAGGGAAAGGTAGCGGGGCATGGTGACTCCTCGTATCGGGGCTACGCGGAGGCGGGGCTTCTCCCTGCCTCTCACCTGTGCGTCGAACGGGCGGAACCCGGATCGACACACGCCCCGAGAATTCTCCGGAACTATTTTCCGGGGCCCCCGCTCATCCACGTCTCCGCAGGTCGTACGGCGGCTGCGCGCCTCGTGACGCCGCCCCTCGCGCCGGGCCGGTCAGCGCAGCGACGTCCACAGCTCCTCGGCGGCCGGTTCGCGGGCCACCACCCGGTTGGGGTCGGACGGAGCCGTCGCGACCGGCATCATCACCGTCTTCACGTCGTCCGCGGACAGGCCCTTCAGGCTCTGGCCCAGGTTCGTCAGTTCCTTGAGGGAGTCGAGGCCGGTGTCCGTGGTCAGGCTGGAGGTGACGGCGTCGGCGACCTGGTAGAGCTTCGCGGGGTCGGTGAGCAGGTCGGTGCCGGCCATCTGCTCCAGCAGGGCCTTGACCAGCTTCTGCTGGAGGCCTATCCGGCCGAGGTCGCTGCCGTCGCCTATGCCGTGCCGGGTGCGGGCCAGGGCGAGGGCCTGCTTGCCGTTCAGGTGGTGGGTTCCGGCGTCGAGGTGCAGATGGCTCTTGTCGTCGTCGATGTCCTGGTCGGTGGTGACGGTGACCCCGCCGAGGGCGTCCACCAGCTTCGCGAAACCGGCGAAGTCGATCTCGATGTAGTGGTCCATCCGGACGTTCGTGATCGACTCGACCGTCTTCACGGCGCACACCGGACCGCCCACCGCGTAGGCGCTGTTGAACATCGCGCCGTACGCCACCGCCGTCGATCCCCCGGACGGCAGCGGGCAGGACGGGCGGGTGACCAGCGTGTCCCGGGGGATGCTGACGACCGTGGCCGTGGTGCGGCCCGCGTCGATGTGCACGACCATCGCGGTGTCGGAGCGCGCGCCGGAGCTGTTCCCCCCGCCGAGCCTCGCGTTCGCCTTGCCGCTGCGCGAGTCCGAGCCGAGGACCAGGATGTTGAGGGCCTCGGTCGGCAGCGGCGACGGGGACGCCGAGGCGGAGGCCGTGGCCGAGGGCGTCACCACCGCCTTGGCCGGGCGGTCGTCACCGAGCGCGCTGTTGATGTCGACGCTGGTGATGTTGTGGTTCAGATGCCAGTACGCCCAGCCCGCGGTGCCGGCGCCCACCACCAGCAGTCCCGCCAGGGTGAGGCCGGCGGCCTTCAGCGCCCGCGACCGCCGGCCCCGCCGTCTGATCCCGTCGCCGCTCTCGTCATGTCCCGTCACGGACAGGAACGTAAGTCCGAATTATTAGGGGACTGTTAGGGACGGTGACACACGACGGTTTTCTTCGAAGAATCTCATCCTTCTTACCCTCCTCAGCCTCCTCAGCCGAGCGTCACCGTGGGCGGCGGATTGCTCCCGCTCCAGGACGCGTTGAACCCGAAGGTCACCGAACCGCCGTCCGGGACGGTCCCGTTGTAGGAGGCGTTGGCACAGCTCACGGCCGCGCCGCTCTGGGTGCAGGTGGCGTTCCAGGCCTGGGTGATCCGCTGGCCCGCGCCGTACGTCCAGTTCACCTTCCACGAGGACAGCGCGGCCCCGGAGCACGCGATGCGCACCTGCCCGGTGAACCCGGTGTTCCACTGGCTCTGGACGCTGTACGTCGCCGTGCACGCGCCCGTGGGCGGCGGGGTCGTGGTGCCTCCGCCGAGCGAGGCCGCGATGGCGTCGTACGCCGGTTTCGGCACGTAGTTCTCGTCGTACGGGGTCGCCGCGCCGTAGCCCGAGAAGACGTCCGGGATCCAGGAGTCGGAGTCGGTGAAGCCCCAGACAGTCACGCCGTAGCAGCGGGTCACGGCGACGCAGGCGTCGAGGACCGCCTTGTAGTCGGCGGCCTGCTGGGTCAGCTTGGCGCTGTCGGAGGGCAGTTGCATCCGGATGTCCAGCTCCGTGACCGCGACGTCGACGCCGAGGTCGGCGAAGCGCTGGATGTTCTGCTGGAGGGTGCCGGGGACCTGGCCGACGATGAGATGGGCCTGGAGGCCGACGCCGTCGATCGGGACGCCGCGCGCCTTCAGGGACTTGACCAGGTTGTACAGGGCGGTGCTCTTGGCGTTGACGCCCTCGACGTTGTAGTCGTTGATGTAGAGCTTGGCACTCGGGTCGGCGGCGTGCGCCCAGGTCAGCGCCTGGGCGATGTAGTCGGCGCCGAGGCCGTTGTACCAAAGGGTCGAGCGGTAGGTGCCGTCCTCGTTGAAGGGCTCGTTGACGACGTCCCAGGCGGCCAGCTTGCCCTTGTAGCGGGTGACTTCGGTGGCGATGTGGTCCTGGAGCAGACCGCTCAGCTCGGCGGTGGTCCAGGTGCCGTTGGTCAGCCAGTTCGGGTTCTGGCTGTGCCAGACCAGGGTGTGACCCCTCACCTGCTGGTTGTGGGCCTGCGCGAACGCGACGATCTGGTCGGCCTCGGCCCAGTTGAAGCTGCCCCGGGTGGGCTCGACGGTGCCCCATTTCATCGCGTTGCCCGGGGTCAGCGAGTTGAACTGGCCGCCAGCGATGTCCCCGTACGTCCCGGTCAGCTTGGAGCCGGTGACGGCGGTACCGATGACCTTGCCCTTGGCGGCGGCGAGGTCGCGCAGCGGGGTGCCGGCGGCGTGCGCCGTGGTGCCGGCCGCGAGCAGGGCGGCCACCGTCAGGGCCCCGGTGAACAGGGCGGCGACGCGGCGGTGCAGGGGGCCGCGTAAGAGGTGGGTTCGGGAGGGGCGGGTTCGGGAGGTTCTCATGGCGGGTGCCTCCGAAAGTTTCGGTCGTTCAACCGATTGACTTCGCAGGAGTGTGGAGCGGGATGCCCCACCCGTCAATACGGCCTCCCGGCCCCGCAGGACCGACCTGCCCCCCGGGGAACCCCAACCGCCACTTTCGCCCCCTCCGCCCCTACCCGACCCACCCTGGGGCTCCGCCCCAGACCCCGCTCCTCAAACGCCGGAGGGGCTGAATTTCCCACGAACCACCCACACCCGGCGACGCACGGAAGGGGCCGTGCCGGTACATCAATGGCCGTCGCCACCGACGGTCACTCCTCACCCAACGGCGACGGGCTGATGCACCGGCACGGCCCCGACCCACCCACCGGACGGGAACCGCGCCCACCGGCATCACGCCGGAGGCGCCCCCGTGCTGCTGCGGACCACCAGGCTTGTCGCCAGTTCCATCCGCGTCCCCGCCGACGGCCGCTCCTGGCGGCTCAGGTCGAGCACCAGCTTCGCCGCCGCCTCGGCCATCTCCGTCAGCGGCTGCCGCACGGTCGTCAGCGGCGGCCCCACCCAGCGCGCCACCGGCAGATCGTCGAAGCCGACGACACTGAGGTCCTCGGGGATGCGCAGCCCCAGCTCGCGGGCCGCCTCGTAGAGGCCGAGCGCCTGGAGGTCGTTGCCGGCGAAGACCGCGGTGGGCCGGTCGGGGCGGCGCAGCAGTTCGAGGCCGATCCGGTGACCGGCCTCGTGGTGGAAGTCCCCGGCGACGATCAGCGAGGGGTCGACGGGCAGCCCGGCGGTCTCCAGCGCCGCGCGGTAGCCGTCGACCCGCGCCCGGCTGCACATCATCCGGGACGGCCCGCTGATGGCGCCGATCCGGGTGTGGCCGAGTTCGACGAGGTGACGGGTGGCGGCGAGGCCACCCTGCCAGTTGGTGGCGCCGATCGAGGGCACGTCGACACCGGGGTCGCCGGCCGGGTCCATCACCACGAACGGGATGGACCTGCTGTTCAGCAGGGCGCGCTGGGAGTCGTCGAGCCCCGAGAGGACGAGGACCACGCCGTGCGGGCGGCGGGCGGCGACCTGGTCGGCCCAGGTGCGGCCGGGGGTGAGCCGCCCGGCGGACTCGGAGAGCACCACGCTGAGGCCGGCGTCGCGGGCGACGTTCTCCACGCCCCGGATGACCTCCATCGCCCAGGCGCTCTCCAGCTCGTGGAAGACCAGGTCGATCAGCGGTGAGCGGGAAGCCTCGGCGCGGCGGCGCCGGTAGCCGTAGGCGTGCAGCAGCTCCTCGACGCGGGAGCGGGTCGCGGGGGCGACATCGGCTCGGCCGTTGAGGACTTTCGAAACAGTCGGAGCCGAGACCCCGGCCTCCCGGGCGATCTCGGCCAGCGTCGCCGTCTGTGCTTCTGCGGACTTCCCAGGCTTCATGGCGGCGATCGTATCTCTGCGCGACCCCTTGACGGGCCCATCGGATCGTCTTACCTTCCCGGAACATTCGAAAAATAACTCGAAACATTCGCGATGGATCATCGGCGATCCTTCGCGCCTACCGAGAGGTGCCGTCCTATGGAGTCCTACAGCAGACGTTGGTTCCTCGGCGCGGGCACGGCTGCCCTGGCCTCCGTCGGCGGGCTCACCGCCTGCGGCTCCAGCGGCGGCTCCGGCGCCGACGGGACGCTCACCGCGTTCGTCTACGGTGACGACGCGGCGAAGATCCAGGTCAAGTCCGTCAACCGGTTCAACGCCTCGGCCGCCGCGAAGAAGGCCAAGGGCACCATCAAGCTGCAGAAGGTGCCCGCGACCGACTACCCGGCCAAGCTGCGCACGGCGATGGGCTCGCCCAACGCCCCCGACGTGTTCTTCAACTGGGGCGGCGGCTCCATCAAGGCCTACCGGGAGGCCGGCCAGCTCGTCGACCTGACCGACGTCATCACGTCCGACGCGGTCCTCAAGAGCGGCTTCCTGCCGTCGGTGCTGGCCTCGGGCGGACTGGACGGCAAGAACTACGGCGTGCCGATGCGCGGCATGCAGCCCGTGATCCTCTTCTACAACAAGACCGTCTTCGAGGAGCAGAAGCTCCAGCCGCCCACCACCTGGGACCAGTTGCTGGACATCAACACCAAGCTCAAGAAGGCGAACATCACCCCGTTCGCGCTGGGCGGGGCGGACATCTGGCCCGAACTGATGTGGCTGGAGTACCTCGTCGACCGGATCGGCGGCCCCCAGGTCTTCGAGAAGATCAAGAACGGTGACGCCTCCGCCTGGGGCGACCCGGCCGTCCTCAAGGCCGCCCAGACGGTCAAGGAACTGATCGACGACGGCGCCTTCGGCAAGGGCTACAGCTCGGTGGGCTACGGCAACGGCGGAGCGCCCGCGGTCTTCGCCAAGGGCAAGGCGGCGATGCACCTGATGGGCTCGTGGGAGTACTCCACGCAGCTCGGCAAGTTCCCCGACTTCGCCAAGAAAAACCTGGGCTGGTGCGCCTTCCCGAAGTTCGAGGGCGGCGCCGGCGACATCCGCAACGTGGTCGGCAACCCGACCAACTACTGGTCGGTGAACGCCCACACCTCCAACAAGGACGCGGCGATCGCCTTCCTGCGGGACTCCGCCTCCCTGGCCTACACCAAGGAGCTCATCGCCAACGGTGACGTGCCGGCCACCTCGAACGCGGCGGACCTCCTGGACGCCTCGCCGAACCCGGAGTTCGCCAAGTTCCAGTACCAGATGGTGCAGCAGGCCCCGGCGTTCACGCTGAGCTGGGACCAGGCGGTCGACCCCGACGTGTCGACGCCGATGCTCACCGAGGTCAACAAGCTGTTCGTGGGCAAGTCCTCGCCGACGCAGTTCGTGTCGGCGCTCAAGGAGCTGAAGTGAGCCTCACGCAGGTCAAGGGCGGCCCGCGGAACGACGCGGGCCGCCCCCGCTCCGCCCGGCGCAACAGGGCCGGCCGCCCGAGCGCGGCACTGGCCGTTCCCGGCGTCCTGTTCTTCGCGTTCTTCGCCCTCGCCCCGATGGTCCTGGCCTTCTACCTGTCGTTCACCAAGTGGAACGGCCTCGGCGACCCGGAGCCCGTCGGTCTGGCCAACTGGCGCAAGCTGCTGAGCGACGACCGGCTGGGCCAGTCGCTCACGGTCACCGTCGCGCTGACCGTGGTGAGCTGGGCGTTCCAGACGGTGATCTCGCTGCTGCTGGGGGTCTGGGCGGCGGGCCGGCAGCGCAATCGCGCGGTGCTCTCGGCGATCTTCTTCGTGCCGTTCCTGCTGTCGTCGACGGCGATCTCGCTGCTGTTCTACGCCCTGCTCGACCCGAACTTCGGCATCATCCACAAGGACACCCTCGGCACGACCAGCGGCGCGTTCCTCGCGATCGTGTTCGTCGGCGGCTGGCAGTTCATCCCCTTCCACACCCTGATCTACCAGGGCGGGGCACGGCAGATCCCCGAGGTGCTCTACCAGGCCGCGGCGATCGACGGGGCCGGACGCCTGCGGCAGTTCTTCTCGATCACCCTGCCGCAGCTCCGCAACACCGCGACGACGTCGAGCGTGCTGATGATCGTCGGTTCGCTGACGTACTTCGAGACGGTCCTGATCCTCACCCAGGGCGGTCCGGGCACCGACACGGCGATCCTGCCGTACCTGATGTACGAGGCCGGCTTCAAGAGCTACGACTTCGGCTACGCGAGCGCCGTCGCCTCCTTCCTGGTGCTCGCGGCGACCGCGTTGTCCCTGCTGATGGTGAAGCTGTCCGGCTTCGGCGCGATGCGCAGTACCCGGGAAGGGATGTGACGCCATGTCGCACGACACTCTGCCCCGTCCCGTGAAGACGGACTCCGCCCCGGCCGCCGGGCGGCCCGCGCCCCGCCGCAGGCACTGGACCCGGCGCGCCAACCCGCTCGCCGGGGCCGGAGCGCTGATCTGGCTGGCCGTCGTGATCATCCCGATCTACGCGATGATCTCGGCCTCGCTCACCCACCAGGACGAGGCGCTGGGCCACAACGCCCTGAAGCCGCCGTCCCGTCCGACCCTGGACAACTACAACACCGTCCTGCACAACGGCTTCGGCCACCTGCTGTGGAACACGGTGCTGGCGGCCGCCGGGGTCGTCCTGATCGTCCTCGTGCTGTGCGTCCCGCTGTCCTACGTGGCCGTACGGACCCGCAGTGTCTGGTCGGGGGCCGCGTTCCGGCTGTTCCTGCTGGGCGTGGCGATCCCGGCGCAGGCCGTCGTGGTGCCGCTCTACCTGATGATCGCCAAGCTGAACCTCTACGACAGCCTGCTCGCGATCGTCCTGCCGACCGCCGCGTTCGCCATGCCGGTGTCGGTGCTGATCCTCACCGGCACGCTGCGGGACATCTCGGAGGAGATGTACGAGGCGATGGCGCTGGACGGCGCGTCCACCACCCGGATGCTGTTCCAGCTCGTCATCCCGATGGCCAAGGGCGGCATCAGCACCGTCGTCATCTTCTCGGCGCTCCAGGCCTGGAACGGCTTCCTCTTCCCGCTGATCTTCACCCAGTCCGACGGGCCACGGGTGCTGACCCTCGGTCTGTTCAACTACGTGAGCGAGTTCGGCGTGAACATTCCCGCGATCCTCGCCTCCGTCGTCCTCTCCGGTGTCCCGATCTTCATCGTGTACCTGGTGGCCCGCCGCGCGCTGGTCGGCGGCCTCATGGGTGTGGGCGGCAAGTGAACGTGTACGACCAGGGGCGCACGAACCCCCCTTTCCCCGACAGGAGTTCCATGACCACCGCTCCCTGGCGCGACCCCGCCCTGCCCGCCGCGACCCGCGTCGACGACCTGCTCTCCAGGATGACCCTGGAGGAGAAGACCGCCCAGCTGTACGGCGTGTGGGTGGGCGCCGCCACGGACGGCGGCGGAGTCGCTCCGCTGCAGAGCGAGATGGCCTCCTCGTACGACTGGGACGAGCTGATCACCCGCGGGCTCGGCCAGCTCACCCGCTCCTTCGGCACCGCCCCCGTGGACCCGGCGCTGGGCGCGCAGGCCCTTGCCCGCGCCCAGCGCCGGATCGCCGAGGCGGGCCGCTTCGGCATCCCCGCGGTCGCCCACGAGGAGTGCCTGGCGGGCTTCACCGCCTGGCGGGCGACGGCGTACCCGGTCCCGCTGTCCTGGGGCGCGACCTTCGACCCGACGCTGGTGGAGGAACTGGGCCGGCGCATCGGCGACGACCTGCGCTCGGTCGGCGTCCACCAGGGCCTCGCCCCGGTCCTGGACGTGGTCCGCGACCTGCGCTGGGGGCGGGTGGAGGAGACGATCGGCGAGGACCCGTACCTCGTCGCCACCGTCGCCACCGCCTATGTCCGCGGCCTGGAGTCGGCCGGGATCGTGGCCACGCTCAAGCACTTCGCCGGGTACGCGGCCTCGGCCGGCGCCCGCAACCTGGCGCCGGTGCGGGCGGGGGTGCGCGAGCTCTCCGACATCACGCTGCCGCCGTTCGAGATGGCGCTGCGCGAGGGCGGCGCCCGGTCGGTGATGGCCGCCTACAACGACACGGACGGCGTCCCGGCGTCGGCCGACCCGTATCTGCTGACCGAGCTGCTGCGCGAGGAGTGGGGCTTCACCGGCACGGTGGTCTCGGACTACTTCGGTGTCGGCTTCCTCCAGAGCCTGCACCGGGTGGCCGGCAGCGAGGCGGAGGCGGCGCACAAGGCGCTGGAGGCCGGCATCGACGTCGAGCTGCCGACGCTGAAGTGCTACGGCGAGCCGCTGGTGGCCGCCGTCCGCGCCGGCACCGTCCCCGAGGCGCTGATCGACCGGGCGGCCCGCCGGGTGCTGCTCCAGAAGTGCGAACTCGGCCTGCTGGACGAGGACTGGCGGCCGGAGACCGGCCTCCCGGTCGACCTGGACTCCGCGGGCAACCGGGCGCTCGCCCGCAGACTCGCCGAGGAGTCGGTGGTCCTGCTGGACAACGCGGACGGCGTGCTGCCGCTGAGCCCGGACACCCGCATCGCGGTGATCGGCCCGCGCGCGGACGACCCGCTGGCCATGCTCGGCTGCTACTCGTTCCCCTCGCACGTGCTCGCGCACCACCCCGAGGTGCCCACCGGTGTGGACATCCCGACCGTGCTCGGCGCGCTGCGCGCCGAACTGCCGGACGCCAAGGTGACGTTCGCGCAGGGCTGCGGGGTCTCCGAGCCGGACCGGTCCGGTTTCGAGGAGGCCGTGGCGCGGGCCGCCGAGGCCGACGTGTGCGTGGCGGTGCTCGGCGACCGCGCCGGGCTGTTCGGCCGGGGCACCTCGGGCGAGGGCTGCGACGTGGCCGACCTCGGCCTGCCGGGCGTGCAGGGCGAGCTCCTCGACGCCCTGGTCGCCACGGGGGTCCCGGTGGTCCTGGTGCTGCTCACCGGCCGCCCCTACGCGCTGGGCCGCTGGCAGGAGCGTCTCGGCGGCGTCGTCCAGGCGTTCTTCCCCGGCGAGGAGGGCGGCCCCGCGCTGGCGGGCGTACTGTCCGGCCGGGTCGGCCCGTCGGGCCGGCTGCCGGTGAGCGTGCCGCGCGACCCGGGCGGCCAGCCATGGACGTATCTCCAGCCGCCGCTGGGCCTGAAGGGCGAGGTCAGCAACCTGGACCCGACACCGCTGTACCCGTTCGGCCACGGCCGCTCGTACACGTCGTTCGCCTGGGAGGCGGCCGAGGTGCCCGAGGCGGAGATCGGCACCGACGGCTCATACGACGTGTCGGTGACCGTCCGCAACGCCGGCGAGCGCGCGGGTGCCGAGGTCGTCCAGCTCTATCTGCACGACCCGGTGGCCTCGGTGACCCGGCCTGACGTGCGGCTGATCGGCTACCGGCGGCTGGAGCTGGCACCGGGCGAGGCCCGCCGGGTGACCTTCCGCTTCCACGCGGACCTCTCGGCCTTCACCGACCGCGCCGGCACCCGGATCGTCGAACCGGGCGCCCTGGAGCTGCGGCTCGCCGCCTCCAGCGCGGACGTGCGCCACACGGCCCGGCTGCGTCTGACGGGTCCGGTACGGCGGTTGGGCACGGACCGGCGCCTGCGCTGCGAGACCGAGGTCGCCGAGGTGTCCTGACCCGGCGGCCGGCCGGTGTGTCCTGTGCCCGCACGGGACACACCGGCCGTTCGGCCGTTCGTCAGCCCACCGACTCGAAGCGCCACCTGTGCACGGCCCGGGAGACCAAATCGTCGTCGGGGTCCGGCAGTTCGGGAAGCTCGGCGTGGTACTCCGCTTCCCACCAGGTGATGACGAGGACCCGGTCCTGCGGGGCCCGGAGGATCTCCTGGCGCGTCGGGCTCCCGGGGATCTTGTGCCCCCGCACCCAGGCGAGCAGGTCCTCGCCCCGGCCGGCGGCGGCCCGGGCCTCCCACATCACGGCGACGGTCACGGGTACAGGTTCTCCTTGGCGACCTCGTGCACGTGATCGTGCGTGTGCGCGTGCCCGCGCCCCGGCACGTGCGGATCCGTCACCGGCAGCGAGGAGTCCGCCGACAGGTCCCAGTCGGACGCGGCCCGGTTGCGGGCGACCATCTCGGCACCCAGCGCGGCGACCATGGCGCCGTTGTCCGTGCACAGTTTGGGGCGCGGCACCCGCAGCCTGATCCCGGCGGCCTCGCAGCGCTCCTGGGCGAGCACCCGCAGCCGCGAGTTCGCGGCCACGCCGCCACCGATCATGAGGTGGTCGACGCCCTCGTCCTTGCACGCGCGGACGGCCTTGCGGGTGAGCACGTCCACGACGGCCTCCTGGAAGGACGCGGCCACGTCGCGCACCGGGACCTCCTCCCCCGCCGCCCGCTTGGCCTCGATCCAGCGGGCCACGGCGGTCTTGAGACCGGAGAAGGAGAAGTCGTAGGCGGGATCGCGCGGCCCGGTGAGACCGCGCGGGAACGTGATGGCGTTCGGGTCGCCCTCCTTGGCGTACCGGTCGATGACCGGGCCGCCCGGGAAGCCGAGGTTCAGCACGCGCGCGATCTTGTCGAACGCCTCGCCGGCCGCGTCGTCGATGGTCGCGCCCATCGGGCGTACGTCGGAGGTGATGTCGGTGGACAGCAGCAGCGAGGAGTGACCGCCGGACACCAGCAGGGCCATCGTCGGCTCGGGCAGCGCGCCGTGTTCGAGCTGGTCCACGCAGATGTGGGAGGCGAGGTGGTTCACGCCGTACAGCGGCTTGCCCAGCGCGTACGCGTACGCCTTCGCGGCGGAGACCCCGACGAGCAGGGCCCCGGCGAGCCCGGGTCCGGCGGTGACCGCGATGCCGTCCAGGTCCCTGGCCGACACCCCCGCCTCCTTCAGCGCCCGCTCGATGGTCGGGACCATCGCCTCCAGGTGCGCGCGGGACGCGACCTCCGGGACGACGCCGCCGAAGCGCGCGTGCTCGTCGACGCTCGACGCGATGGCGTCGGCGAGCAGGGTCGTGCCGCGGACGATGCCGACGCCGGTCTCGTCGCAGGAGGTCTCGATGCCGAGGACGAGGGGTTCGTCAGCCATGGGTCTCTGTTCCTTGTACGGAGGTCGATGGGTCGTGCAGCCGCATCACCAGGGCGTCGATGTTCCCCGGCTGGTAGTAGCCGCGCCGGAAGCCGATGGGCTCGAAGCCGAAGCGCTCGTACAGCTTCTGCGCGCGGACGTTGTCCACGCGGCACTCGAGCATCACCTCGGCGCAGTCGAAGTCGCTCGCGGCCCTCAGCAGTTCGGTGAGCAGCCGGCCGCCGAGGCCCGTGCCCCACTGGTCCTGCCGCACCGCGATCGTCTGCACGTCGCCCAGGTCTCCCGAGGCGGCGAGCCCGGCGTAGCCGACGAGCGCGTCACCGTCGCAGGCGACCAGATAGCGCCGGGTCGCCTCCGCCCCCCGGGCGTGGGCGAGTTCGGACCAGAACATGCCCCGGGACCAGGCGTCAACGGGGAAGAGTTCCTTCTCCAGCTCCAGTACGGGATCGATGTCCCACCAGCGCATCTCGCGCAGCACGGCGGTCACTTGGGGGTGACCACCTTGTAGTTCTTGGGCACCTGGGCGTCCGGGCGGCGCAGATACAGCGGCCTGGGCGGCTCCAGTTCCTCGCCCGCGGCCAGCTTCTCGGCGGCCAGGGAGGCGAGGGCCGCGGCCGAGACGTTCTCGGGAGCGCGGGCGTCCGGGAACGTGTCGGGGTACAGGAGGGCGCCGGCGCCGACGGCGGGCAGCGCGGTGACCGTCCCGTCGATCTCGGCGGGGCGGTCCACGGCGGGCTCCGACAGCCGCGTACGGCGGTCGGCGTACCGCGCCCAGTAGACCTCCTTGCGCCGGGCGTCCGTGGCGACGACGAACGGCCCCTCCACGTCGGCGGCGTAGGCGAGCCCGTCGAGGGTGCAGACACCGTGCACGGGCACGCCGAGCGCGACTCCGAAGGTGTCGGCGGTCATGAGGCCGACGCGCAGCCCCGTGTAGGGGCCGGGGCCGACGCCCACGACGATGCCGGTGACGGCGTCCAGCCTGAGGCCTGCCTCGGCGAACACCCGGTCGACGGCCGGCAGCAGCAGCTCTCCGTGCCGGCGCGCGTCCACCTGGCTCGACGAGGCGATGACGGACGTGCCGTCGTGCAGGGCGACGGTCACTGCGGGGGTGGCGGTATCCAGAGCGAGCAAGAGCACGCAAACAGCGTACGGCGCCGGAGCCCGACGCAAGGCCGCCCGGGACTCCCGTCCCTCGGCTGCTACCGTCAGCGCAAGGACGTACGAAGGTCGAGAGGTGGGCACACAAGGTGGCTAGGAGCAGCTCGGGAATCGTGGCCGGGCTCACCGTGGCGGCGCTCGCGGCAGTCGGCTTCCTCGCCTTCCAGGCATCCGCGAACGTACCGGACACCCTGGGCAAGCCGGCCGCGAGCGTGTCGGCCGAGCCCTCCGCCTCCAAGGCCGCGCCCAGGGCCAAGAAGGACCCCGCCGCGCTGCCGGCCGCGTCCGGCTCCGGTGTGCGGGTCGTCTACTCGACCGGCGCGGACCGGGTCTGGCTCGTCGGCGCGGGCAACAAGGTGAAGCGCACCTTCGGGGTCACCCCGGGCACGGTCGACCCGGCCGTCGGCACGTACGCCGTCACGTCGCGGACGGGAGCGACCCCCGGGTCCGACGGGACGCAGATCGAGCACGTCGTGCGGTTCACGGAGGTCGACAGCGTCTCGGTGGGCTTCAGCGCCGCGGTGAGCGGCTCCACGGAGGCCCCCGACCCCGAGAAGAAGGTCGGCGGCATCCGCGCCTCGCGCGCGAACGGCGACGCGATGTGGGCGTTCGCGACCGTCGGCGCGAAGGTCGTCGTCGTCAAGTGACGAGCGGCGACGGCGCCCGGCTCCGCGCGAGCGTGAGGGGCGCCGCGTCCGGCTCGCTGCGGCCCCGCGCGAGCGCCTGAGGCGCCGCGTCCGACTCGTGGGGCCCGCTCGAACCGTCGGGGCGGCCGACCGGGCGGCGGCGTCGAACGCCCCGTGTACGCGTCAGGCAGCCCGCGTCAGGCAGCCCTGCGCGGGCTCTGCGCGTCGGGGTCGCCCAGAGGGGCCCGGGGCGGCCTGGAGACCGCCTCCGCCGCGGCGCACGCCGCCAGCAGATCCCTCATCGACACCCCGGCCACCGCGCGCGGCGCGGCCGTCACGTCACGTTCTGAAGCAGGCACTGCGGCCGACTCCGATGCCGACATGGACGCCTCCTCGGGCTCCGGGGGCAAGCGTGGTTAGGTAGACCTAACCACGTACTGATGTCCATGTGACCACGGCCGGGACACCGAACGCAACGTTTTGCCGACGTCCTGTCGGAAACGTTGGCCGAATGTACGAGCGAGCGCCGCCCGGACCGCGCACGCGGGCGGGTCGGGCGGTGGACGAACGCGGGTCGGGCGGCGGACGAACACGGGTCGCGCGCCGGTGAAAGGTGAAAGGGGTCAGGCGGCGAGGACCGTCAGGTCGGCGGCGGCCCAGCGCCGTCCGAGTCCCGTGACCGTCACATGCCGCACCTCGTCGGTGGTGTCCCCGACGGCCCGGTGGATGACGACGTGCAGCCGGTCGTCGGTCAGCTCCTCGACCTTGCCCTCGCCCCACTCCACGACGATCACGGAGTCGGAGAGCGAGACGTCGAGGTCGAGGTCCTCCATCTCGTCGAGCCCGCCGCCGAGGCGGTACGCGTCCACGTGCACGAGCGGCGGCCCGTCACCGAGGGAGGGGTGCACACGGGCGATGACGAAGGTCGGTGAGGTGACCGCGCCGCGGACGCCGAGCCCCTCGCCGAGTCCGCGGGTCAGCGTGGTCTTGCCCGCGCCGAGCTCGCCGTTCAGCATCACGAGGTCGCCCGCGCGCAGCAGTTTGGCCAGTCTGCGGCCCAACTCCTTCATCTGCTCGGGAGAGTTGACGGTGATCTGCACGCCGACGCCGTCCTGGGCGGGCTCAGCCGGGTTGTGCGCTGCTGCTGGTGCTTCCATAGCCACCCACGGTAGCCCCTGCCGGCACGGCTCCGGCCCGCACGAGGAGGTCGGCGAGGCGGTCTATGACGACCTCGGGGTGCTCCAGCATGACGAGGTGTCCGGCGTCCGGGACGAGCACCAGCTCGGCGTCCGGCAGCAGGTCGGCGATCGCCTCGCTGTGCTCGCTCGGTGTCACCAGGTCCTTGACCCCGGCGAGGACGAGGACGGGCATCTCGGCGAAACGGGCCAGCGCGGCGGCCTTGTCGTGCTCGGTGAACGCCGGGTAGAACTCGGCGACCACGTCGATCGGCGTGCCCTCGATCATCCGCTCGGCGAACCGCTCGACCGCCGGATCGACGTCCCGGCCCGCGAACGAGTACCGCTTGATCACCCCGGCGAACAGGTCGGCCGTGGCCCGCCGCCCCCGCTCCACCAGGGCCGCCTGCTGCCCGAGCGCCTTCAGCACACCGGGGAGCACGCGCCGCACGGCGGCGACGCCCGCGACGGGCAGCCCGAAGTTGACCTCGCCGAGCCGCCCCGAGGACGTACCGACCAGGGCGACGGCGACGACCCGGTCGCGGATCAGCTCGGGGAACTGCTCGGCCAGGGCCATGACGGTCATGCCGCCCATGGAGTGCCCGACGAGCACGATCGGGCCCTCGGGCACCGCCGCCTCGATGACGGCCAGCAGATCGCGGCCGAGCTGGTCGATCGTGACCGGCTTGCGGTCCTCCAACTGGGCGACCCCCCGCCCGGACCGGCCGTGGCTGCGCTGGTCCCAGTGCACGGTGCGCACGACACCGCGCAGGGCGGCGCGCTGGAAGTGCCAGGAGTCCTGGTTGAGGCAGTAGCCGTGGCTGAAGACGACGGTGACGGGGGCGGGTGCCTTGCGGCCGAAGAGCCGGCGCCGGCGCGGGGCGAGCGAGGCCTCCGGCTCGGCCTCGTCGACCTCGTAGTACAGCTCGGTGCCGTCGTCCGCGTAGGCCTTGCCCGGCGTGCCGCGCAGGGAGCCGTACGGGCCGGTGGAGTCGAGGGCGAGACGGGCCTTCTTGCGCATGCCGCGTCCGACCGTGAGCCGCTCGATCGCCACTCCGGCCGCGGCGCCCGCCGCGACCACGCCTATCGCGGCGCCGGCGACACCGGCCCGTCGCCAGTTCCCGGCGGAGGCTACGGCCGTCGAGGCCGCGCTCACGACAGCCTCCGCACTGGTCTCGCTCACGTCCCGCTCCTCTTCGCTCCGGCTCTCGGCTGTCCGCTGGGTTCGCTGTCGGCTCTGGGCTGCACGCGCGCCGACCGGGCTCCCGCCCGCCGTGTGCCGCCCACCGATCCTCGCTCGCCGGGCTCCGCGCGCCTGTTCGACTACAGGGTGCTACCCGTCTTGTTCCTCTTTCACCTTCACGTAGACGCGCGGAACGCGGGTTCCGATGCGGGTGACGATCTCGTACGCGATCGTGCCCGCCGCGCGCGCCCAGTCCTCGGCGGTGGGCTCGCCGTCGTCGCCGGGACCGAACAGGACGGCCCGGGCGCCGGGCTCCGGCTCGTCGCCGCCGAGGTCGACGACGAACTGGTCCATCGCGACCCGGCCCGCGACCGTACGCCACTTGCCGCCGACCAGGACGGGGCCGGTGCCCGAGGCGTGCCGCGGGACGCCGTCCGCGTAGCCGACCGGGACGAGGCCGAGGGTCGTCTCGCCCGGGGTGACGTAGTGATGGCCGTAGCTCACGCCGTGCCCTGCCGGTACGTGCTTGACCAGCGCGAGCGACGCGCTCAGCGTCATCACCGGACGCAGCCCGAAGTCGGCGGGGGTGCCGAGCTCGGGGCTCGGCGAGATCCCGTAGACCGCGATCCCGGTCCGTACGAGGTCGAAGTGGCTCTCGGGGAGGGTGAGGGTCGCCGGCGAGTTGGCGATGTGCCGCACCTCGGGGCGTACGCCCTGCTCCTCGGCGTACGACACCATCTCGCGGAAGAGCGCGAGCTGGGCCTGGATCGAGGGGTGGCCCGGTTCGTCGGCGCAGGCGAAGTGGGACCAGAGTCCGGTGACGGTGATCAGTCCGCGTGCCTCGGCGGCCAGGGCCTCGGTGACGAGTTCGGCCCAGTCGGCGGGCTGGCAGCCGGCGCGGCCGAGGCCGGTGTCGGCCTTGAGCTGTACCCGGGCCCGCAGCCCGACGGACTCGGCGGCCGCCACGACCTCCCGCAGCGCCCACATCCCGCTGACCGACACGTCGATGTCGGCCTCGATCGCCTCGGCCCAGGGGCCGCCCGGGGTCCAGAGCCAGCACATGACGCGTCCCGGCAGGCCGGCCGCCCGCAGGGCGAGCGCCTCCTCCGGGGTGGCCGTGCCGAGCCAGGTGGCGCCCGCCTCGCGCGCGGCGCGGGCGCACTGGACCGCGCCGTGGCCGTACGCGTCGGACTTGACCACGGCCATCAGGGCCGCGGTCGGCGCGTGGGCACGCAGGGCCCGCACGTTGGCTCGCAGGGCGGCCAGATCGATCTCCGCGCGGGCGCGCAGGGGCGCCGTCCGCGGGTGTGCTGTCTCTGTCATCGCGCCCCAGTCTCTCAGAGGCGTACGGCGGCCTCCCGGCACCGGTCCCCGGGAGCGGCCGGTGCGCGGCCCGGGACCGGCCGGATGCCCGGGGAGAACTCCCTCCCGGGCGCTCAGCGGCTGAAGTGGCGGGGCCGTCGGCCCCACACGTAGACGCGGTCGCCCTTCCTGAGGACCTTCCAGAGTCCGCGGGCGTCGGCGGGCCGCAGATTCACGCAGCCCATCGAGCCGCCGACCGTGCGGATGCTGCCGCGCACGGCGTGGAAGGCCTGTCCGCCGCTGAAGAACTGGGCGTAGGGCATGGGGCTGTTGTAGAGGGTCGACCGGTGGTGCCGGTGCCGCCAGTAGATCGTGAACCAGCCGGTGCGGGTGGGGTGCCGGACGCTGCCGCTGCGCATCGGCACCGGGCCGTACAGGATCCGGCCCCGCTGCTGCACCCAGGTGCGCTGGTGGGCGAGGTCGACACAGGCGACCCGGTAGGAGCGGGCCGGGCAGCCGCGGGGAGCACGCCGGTGCGGGGCCTCGCGGGCCGACAGCGCCCGCACGCGGGCCCAGGTCGCCCGTCCGGCGGTCCCGTCGGCGGGCTTCACGCCGTGCTTGCGCTGGAAGGCGCGGATGGCCCGGCAGTCCCTCGCCGACTGCACCCCGTCCACCCGCAGCCTCAACCCCCGCTCGACCTCCCGCTGGTACGTCCCGGGCCCCCCGGCACACCGCCCGGGCCCTCGCCCACCCGAGGCACCCGCCCCCGACTTGCCCGAGCCCGCGCTGGCCCCGACCGACGCGGACCCGCGGGTCGCGGAGATGAGCGGCTCGGACCCGCGAGTCGCGGAGGTGAGGGGCGCCGACCCGCGAGTCGCGGACGTGAGCGGCTCGGAGCCGAGCGGCGTGGTCGTGAACGGTGTCTCCCAGCCTCGGGGTGTGCCCCGCAGGCCGCGCTCCGCGGCGGGCGGGGCCACGGGGGCCGGGAGGGCCGGTGGCATCAGGTCGCCCCGGTGCCGGTCCGGCCAGGACGGGTGCGGGCCTCTCGCCGCGCCGGGCCACGGCTCGGCGGTCCGTCCGGAGACGGCCGACAGCGGAGCGGACGCGGCCGCCACCGCCCCCACGGGCACGGCCGTCACGACCGCCAGCAGCACCGCGATCCCCCGCCAGGCACTTCGTCTGCTCATCACGCGAACAGACATACGCAAAACCCCGGGCCCCCCGGAGACGCCACACGCAAAGGGTCCCCCGATCTGGGCAACGCCCACGGCATGCGGAGGCCGAAGGCAGGCCGGGCCCGAGCGTGGGTCGGGGTCAGTCGAGGGTGTCTCGCCAGGCCTCGGGGAGGGCCGCGGCCACGTCGTGGGCGCCGGCGGGGGCGCCGTCGGCAGCGAAGCGGCCGGCGAGTCCGTGCAGGTAGGCGGCGACGCTGCCCGCGTCGAGCGCGGAGAGCCCCGAGGCCAGCAGCGACCCCGCGAGCCCCGACAGCACGTCCCCGCTCCCCGCGGTGGCCAGCCACGCCGTCCCGGTGGCGTTCACCCGCACCGCGCCGCCCGTGGGATCGGCGACCAGGGTCGTCGCCCCCTTGAGGAGGACCGTCGCCCCGTACAGCCCCGCCAGTTCCCGTACGGAGGCCAGCCGGGCCTCCTCCACCGCCTCGCGGGCGACCCCGAGGAGCGCGGCGGCCTCCCCGGCGTGCGGAGTCATCAGCGTCGGCGCGGTGCGGGCCCGTACGGCCCCCCGGTCTGCCAGCCGCAGCCCGTCCGCGTCCACCAGCACCGGCACGTCGGCTTCCAGCACCTCCGCGACCGCCGAGGCGTCGTCCCCGGCCCCGGGACCCGTCACCCAGGCCTGCACCCGCCCCGCCTTCGACGGCCCCGTGTCGGACACCAGCGTCTCGGGGAAACGCGCGATCACCGCGTCCGCGGCGGGCCCCACGTACCGCACCGCCCCGGCACCGCCGCGCAGCGCCCCGGCCACGGCGAGCACCGCGGCCCCGGGATAGCGGGCGGACCCGGCGGCGATCCCGACGACACCGCGCCGGTACTTGTCGCTCTCGGCGCCCGGAAAGGGCAGCCGGGCCGCGACGTCGGCGTGCTGGAGCGCCTCCACGTCGGCCGGCTCCGGCAGGTCGAGCCCGATGTCGACGAGGCGTACGGAACCGGCGTACCCACGCGCCGGTTCGATGAGCAGCCCCGGCTTGTGGGTGCCGAAGGTGACGGTGAGATCGGCGCGGACGGCGGCGCCCAGCACCTCCCCGGTGTCCGCCTCGACCCCGCTCGGCAGGTCGACGGCGACGACGGCGGCCCGTGAGGCGTGCGCGAGTTCGGCGAGGCGCGCCGCGTCCGGCCGCAGTCCGCCCCTGCCGCCGATCCCGACGATGCCGTCGACCACGAGATCGGCCCGCCGCAGCAGCGGTTCGGCGTCCGCGGGCGGGGCCGAGGTGCCCCCGGCGCGCAGCAGCGCCGCGAGTCCGCCCGGGTGGGTCCTCCCGGGAGCGAGCAGCACCGCGGTGACACCGGCCCCGCGCCGGGCCAGCCGCGCCCCGGCGTACAGGGCGTCGCCGCCGTTGTCCCCGCTGCCCACCAGCAGCACCACCCGGCGGCCGTACACCCGGCCCAGCAGATCCGCGCAGGCGGCGGCGAGCCCGGCGGCCGCCCGCTGCATCAACGCTCCTTCGGGGAGCCGTTCCATCAGCTCCCGCTCGGCGGTCCTCACGGTCTCCACGCTGTACGCAGTACGCATGCCGCCGAGTCTCCCGCACCGGCACGCCCCGCGCGCGCTCCCCGCACCGGATGGAGCGGCGCCCCGGGCCGCGCGGACCGGCGGGCCCGTCCACGGCAGAGCGGGCGGCGGCCCTAGCCCTCCGCCACCACCACCGCCGAGGCCACCCCGGCGTCATGACTGAGCGACACGTGCCAGGAGGACACGCCCAGTTCGGCCGCGCGGGCCGCCACCGTGCCCTTCACCCGCAACCTGGGCTGTCCGCTGTCCTCCACGTAGACCTCGGCGTCCGTCCAGTGCAGTCCCGCCGGGGCCCCCAGCGCCTTGGCGAGCGCCTCCTTGGCGGCGAACCGGGCCGCGAGCGAGGCGACGCCCCGCCGTTCGCCGCTGGGCAGCAGCAACTCGCTGTCCACGAAGAGACGTTCGGCCAGCCCGGGCGTCCGCTCCAGCGACGCCCGGAACCGGTCGATCTCGGCCACGTCGATACCGACCCCGATGATGCTCATGTCCGCACCCTAGAGGGCGCGCACGGCGGCCGCGCTCACTCCACCGTCACGGACTTCGCCAGGTTGCGCGGCTGGTCCACCTCGTTGCCCCGGGCCGTCGCCAGTTCGCAGGCGAACACCTGGAGCGGGACCGTCGACACCAGCGGCTGGAGCAGGGTGGGCGTGGCCGGGATACGGATGAGGTGGTCGGCGTACGGGACGACGGCCTCGTCGCCCTCCTCCGCGATGACGATCGTGCGGGCGCCCCTGGCCCGGATCTCCTGGATGTTGGAGACGATCTTGTCGTGCAGGACCGAGCGGCCACGCGGCGAGGGGGCCACGACCACCACCGGCATGTCCTCCTCGATCAGCGCGATCGGCCCGTGCTTGAGCTCGCCCGCCGCGAAGCCCTCGGCGTGCATGTACGCCAGTTCCTTGAGCTTCAGGGCACCTTCGAGCGCGACCGGATAGCCCACGTGCCGGCCGAGGAACAGCACGGTGTCCTTGTCGGCGAGGGAGCGCGCGAGCTCCCGTACGGGCTCCATGGTCTCCAGCACCCGCTCGACCTCGCGGGAGATGCGCGACAGTTCGCGGATGACGGCCTGGATCTCGTCGCCCCACTTGGTGCCGCGGACCTGGCCCAGGTACAGCGCCACCAGGTAGCAGGCCACGAGCTGGGTGAGGAACGCCTTGGTGGAGGCGACGGCGACCTCGGGGCCCGCGTGCGTGTACAGCACGGCGTCGGACTCGCGCGGGATGGTCGAGCCGTTGGTGTTGCAGATCGCCAGCACCCGGGCGCCCTGCTCGCGGGCGTGCCGCAGCGCCATCAGCGTGTCCATGGTCTCGCCGGACTGCGAGATGGCGATGACGAGCGTCTGCCGGTCCAGGATCGGGTCGCGGTAGCGGAACTCGCTGGCCAGCTCCACCTCGCACGGGATGCGCGTCCAGTGCTCGATGGCGTACTTGGCGATCAGGCCGGCGTGGAAGGCGGTCCCGCAGGCGACGATGACGACCTTGTCGGCCTCGCGCAGCGCCCGCACCGGGATGCGCACCTCGTCGAGCCGCAGCGAACCGGCCGCGTCGATCCGCCCCAGCAGGGTGTCGGCGACCGCCTTGGGCTGCTCGGCGATCTCCTTGAGCATGAAGTAGTCGTAGCCGCCCTTCTCCGCCGCCGACGCGTCCCAGTCGACGTGGTACGAACGGACGTCCGCGGGGCTGCCGTCGAACCCGGTGACGGTCACTCCGTCGCGGCGCAGTTCGACCACCTGGTCCTGGCCCAGCTCGATCGCCGACCGGGTGTGGGCGATGAACGCGGCGACGTCCGAGGCGAGAAAGGCCTCGCCCTCGCCGACACCGACGACCAGCGGCGAGTTCCGGCGGGCCCCGACGACCACGTCCGGCTCGTCCGCGTCCACGGCGACGAGCGTGAACGCGCCCTCCAGACGCCGGCACACCAGCCGCATCGCCTCCGCCAGGTCCGCGCACGAGGAGTACTCCTCGGCGAGCAGATGGGCGACCACCTCGGTGTCCGTCTCGGAGGCCAGGTCGTGCCCCCGCTCGGTCAGTTCGTCGCGGAGCACGGCGAAGTTCTCGATGATGCCGTTGTGGACGACGGCGACCCGGCCCGCGTTGTCGAGATGCGGATGGGCGTTGGCGTCGGTGGGGCCGCCGTGGGTGGCCCAGCGGGTGTGCCCGATCCCCGTCGTGCCGGACGGCAGCGGTCTGCTGCCCAGCTCCTTCTCCAGGTTGACCAGTTTCCCGGCCTTCTTCGCGACGGCGAGTCCCCCGTCCGCGAGGACGGCGACGCCGGCCGAGTCGTATCCCCTGTATTCGAGCCTCTTCAGTCCGGCCATCACCACGTCGAGCGCCGGCTGCGACCCCACATATCCCACGATTCCGCACATGGCGGCAGCGTACGATCATCCGCCCGCCGAAATCAGGCTCACCGTGCCCGATATCGGAAATTCCGGCCGCCTTTCGGAGGCTCCCGTGGGCTCCTCGGCCCCCGATCGGCCCCGACGGGCCGACTCGGGCCTGTGCCCCGACCGGCCCCGGTCGGCCCCCGCTGTCACCTGGCGTGACGGACCCCACCCTCCATCCTGTCCATACTCCCGTAACAATGGACTGTGATCTCTCCGGTCTCCTCGTTGCCGCGGAGCGCCCACCGGTCCAAGCCGGAGGCGACTCCCTACGTCGACCTCACCCGTGCCGAGTGGAGCGCGCTGCGCGAAAAGACGCCGCTCCCGCTGAACGCCGAGGAGGTCGAGAAGCTGCGCGGTCTGGGCGATGTCATCGACCTCGACGAGGTGCGGGACATCTATCTGCCGCTGTCCCGGCTGCTGAACCTGTACGTCGGCGCCACGGACGGGCTCAGAGGCGCGCTGAACACCTTCCTCGGCGAGAAGGGCTCGCAGTCCGGCACCCCGTTCGTCATAGGCGTCGCCGGTTCCGTGGCCGTCGGCAAGTCCACCGTGGCCCGACTGCTCCAGGCGCTGCTCTCCCGCTGGCCCGAGCACCCCCGCGTCGAGCTGGTCACCACGGACGGCTTCCTGCTCCCGACGAAGGACCTCGAAGCGCGCGGGCTGATGTCGCGCAAGGGCTTCCCCGAGTCGTACGACCGCCGCGCCCTGACCCGGTTCGTCGCGGACATCAAGGCGGGCAAGGACGAGGTGACCGCGCCCGTCTACTCGCACCTGATCTACGACATCGTCCCCGGCGAGCGGCTCACCGTGCGCCGCCCCGACATCCTCATCGTCGAGGGCCTGAACGTGCTCCAGCCGGCCCTGCCCGGCAAGGACGGCCGCACGCGGGTCGGCCTCGCCGACTACTTCGACTTCAGCGTGTACGTCGACGCCCGCCCCGAGGACATCGAGCGCTGGTACCTGAACCGCTTCCGCAAGCTGCGCGCGACGGCCTTCCAGAAGCCCGACTCGTACTTCCGGAAGTACACCCAGGTCTCCGAGGAGGAGGCCCTCGACTACGCCCGGACGACCTGGCGCACCATCAACAAGCCGAACCTGCTGGAGAACGTGGCCCCCACCCGCGGCCGGGCGACTCTCGTCGTCCGCAAGGGACCGGACCACAAGGTCCAGCGTCTGAGCCTGCGCAAGCTGTAGCCCCTGCGGTCGAGCCGTAGCCCCTGCTGGCCCTCCGTCGGCGGCGGCTAGTCTGCGGCCATGCTGCACCTGCGCCTGATCACTCCCGCGGACCGGACCGACGACGTCGTGCGCCTGATCGACGAGACCGTCGGCACCACGCACCTCGTCGTCCTTCCCGGCGCCGCCCGCAACCCGGCGGGTGACGTCGTCATGTGCGACGTCGCCCGGGAGGCGGGTGACGAACTCGTCGGCGGCCTGCGCGACCTGGGCATCGACCGTACGGGCTCGATCGCGGTCGAGGACATCGACCTGTCGCTGTCGCGGCGCGCCGACGAGGCGGAGGACGAGGCCCCGGGCGAGGGCGTCGACGCGGTGCTGTGGGAGCACCTGGAGGAGGCCACGCACGAGGAGTCGACGCTGTCGGTCACCTACGTCGCGTTCATCACGATCGCCACGATGATCGCGGCGTGCGGTGTGGTGCTCGACAACGCGGTGCTGATCGTGGGCGCCATGGCCGTGGGGCCGGAGTTCGGCCCGCTGGCCGGGCTGTGCACGGCGATCGTGCAGCGCGGCGGACGCCTCGCCCTGCGTTCGCTGACGGCGCTGCTGGCCGGCTTCGCGATCGCGATGGCGGTGACGGTGCTCTTCAGCCTGTTCATGGACGCGGTGGGCCTGTTCAGCGAGGCGAAGCTGGAGGGCGCGCGTCCCAACACCGGGTTCGTCTACGCCCCGGACTGGTTCTCCTTCGTCGTCGCGGTGCTCGCGGGCGCCGCCGGCATGCTGTCGCTGACCTCGGCGAAGTCCGGGGCCCTGGTCGGTGTAGCGATCTCCGTGACGACGGTCCCGGCCGCCGCGAACGCCGCGGTGGCCCTGAGCTACGGCGACATGGGCCAGACCTGGGGCTCCACCAAGCAGTTGCTGTTCAACCTGCTCGGCATCGTGGTCGCCGGCACGCTCACGCTCATGGCCCAGAAGTGGTTCTGGGCGGCGCAGCGCAAGCGGCAGCCCGCGTAGCGGGAGTCACCCCGGGCGGGTGGCCTCGGACGTTCGTGAGGCCCGGCACCCCGAGGGGTGCCGGGCCTCACGGCTTCGTACGGGGGTGCTAGCCGAGCGCCGACTTCACGGCGTCGGCGAGGCGGGCGGCCACCGAGCGGGCGTGGTCGATGTCGGCGGCCTCGACCATGACGCGGACGAGCGGCTCGGTGCCGGAGGGGCGCAGCAGCACGCGTCCGGTGCTGCCGAGCTCCTGCTCCGCGTCGGCCACGGCGGCGGCCAGTTCGGCGGAGGTGTTCACCCGCGTCCGGTCGACGTCCGGCACGTTGATGAGGACCTGCGGCAGCCGCTCCATGACCGAGGCGAGGTCCTTGAGCGTCCGGCCGGTCTGCGCGACCCGGGCGGCGAGGAACAGGCCGGTGAGGGTGCCGTCGCCGGTGGTGGCGTGGTCGAGGACGATGACGTGCCCGGACTGCTCGCCGCCGAGCGCGTAGCCGTGCTGCTTCATCTCCTCCAGGACGTAACGGTCGCCGACCGCCGTCTGGACCAGGGAGACGCCCTCGCGCTCCATGGCGAGCTTGAAGCCCAGGTTGGACATGACCGTCGCGACAACGGTGTCGGAGCGCAGTGCGGAACGCTCCCGCATCGCCAGCGCGAGAACGGCCAGGATCTGGTCGCCGTCGATCTCCTCGCCCGTGTGGTCCACGGCCAGGCAGCGGTCGGCGTCGCCGTCGTGCGCGATGCCGAGGTCGGCGCCGTGCTCGACGACGGCGGCCTTGAGGAGGTCCAGGTGGGTGGAGCCGCAGCCGTCGTTGATGTTGAGCCCGTCGGGCGTGGCGCCGATCGTGACGATCTCGGCACCGGCCCGCGCGAAGGCCTCGGGGGAAACCCGGGCGGCCGCGCCGTGCGCCTCGTCGAGGACGACCTTCAGACCGTCGAGGCGGTTGGGGAGCACACCGATGAGATGGGCGACGTACTGGTCGAAGCCCTGGTGGTAGGAGTTCACCCGGCCGACGCCGGATCCGGTCGGACGGTCCCAGGGAGCGCCGGTGCGGTGCTCGTCGTAGACGCCCTCGATCCGGCCCTCCAGCTCGTCGGCGAGCTTGTGCCCGCCGCGGGCGAAGAACTTGATGCCGTTGTCGGGCATGGCGTTGTGGCTGGCGGAGAGCATGACGCCGAGGTCGGCGCCGAGCACACCGGTGAGGTACGCCACCGCCGGGGTGGGCAGCACGCCGACCCGCAGGACGTCCACACCGGCGCTGGCGAGGCCGGCGACCACTGCGGCCTCCAGGAACTCCCCGGACGCGCGCGGATCCCGCCCGACCACCGCCACGGGCCGGTGGCCTTCGAACGTGCCCGCCTCGGCGAGTACGTGCGCCGCCGCAACGGACAGCCCGAGCGCGAGCTCGGCCGTCAGATCCGCGTTGGCGACACCACGCACGCCGTCCGTGCCGAAGAGTCGTCCCACTTGTCCTCCTGAGAAAGCTGCAGAGTACGGAAGTCCCCCGCAGGATACGGAGTCATCCGATCACATGAGCCTTTGAGCACCTTGTGCCGTTATACGCCCAAGCACTGTGATAAACGAACGCCCCGGCAGCACGGTGACGTGCCGCCGGGGCGTTCGGAGCTACGCGTGGTGACGCGCAGAAGCAAGCAGCGGAGATTAACGCTTGCTGTACTGCGGGGCCTTGCGGGCCTTCTTGAGACCGGCCTTCTTGCGCTCGACCGCACGGTCGTCGCGCTTGAGGAAGCCGGCCTTCTTGAGGGCGCCGCGGTTGTTGTCCACGTCGGCCTCGTTCAGCGCACGGGCCACGCCGAGGCGCAGGGCACCGGCCTGACCGGAGACACCGCCACCCGAGATGCGGGCGATGACGTCGTAGCGGTTGTCGAGCTCGAGCACCTTGAAGGGCTCGTTGACTTCCTGCTGGTGCACCTTGTTGGGGAAGTAGTCCTCAAGGGTGCGGCCGTTGATCTTCCACTTGCCGGTGCCCGGGACGATCCGGACGCGGGCGATGGCGTTCTTGCGACGGCCAAGGCCGGCCGCGGGCTGCGGGTCGCCGAAGCGGCCCGCGAGCGACTCCGAGGTGTACTCGCCCTCGACGGGGACCTCGGACTCGGTGGTGTAGTTCTCGATGTCGACGAGCTCAGTCTCTTCGACCGGCTGCTCAACGGTGGTCTCGGCCACGATTCTCCTCAGATTCTTTTTCGTCTTAGGGGGTGGCCGGAACTACTGCGCGACCTGGGTGATCTCGAACGGGACCGGCTGCTGAGCAGCGTGCGGGTGGTTCTCGCCCGCGTAGACCTTCAGCTTCGAGAGCACCTGACGGCCCAGGGTGTTCTTGGGGACCATGCCCCGGATGGCCTTCTCGACGGCCTTCTCGGGGTTCTTCGCCAGCAGCTCGTCGTAACGGACGGAGCGCAGACCACCCGGGTAACCGGAGTGGCGGTACGCCAGCTTCTGGGTCTTCTTGTTGCCGGAGAGGTGCACCTTGTCCGCGTTGATGATGATGACGAAGTCACCAGCGTCGACGTGGGGGGCGTAGATCGGCTTGTGCTTGCCCCGCAGGATGTTCGCGGCAGTGGTCGCCAGACGGCCCAGGACGACATCCTGGGCGTCGATGACGTACCACTGGCGAGTGATGTCGCCGGGCTTGGGGCTGTACGTACGCACGGTCGTAGCCTTCGCTTCTTCAGTGAGTGGGTCCTGACATGGCCACCACGGACGATCACGACAGCCCTGACCGCACTGCGGTGACGCATACCGCGTGCTGGTCGCTGGTCATCGGCCCCGGTGGACCGGTGTAAGGGCCCCTCACGTGAGAATGAGCAAGCCAATACACATAACGAACTGCAAGCTTACCCGCGGTGGCCCGGAAGGGTCAAAACGCGGGTACTCACACCCTCGTGGCCCGTCGTCCTCGTCGCTGGGCGACGAAGTGGTCCGGACCGGCGAGCGGCAGGTGACGGCGGCGCGGGAGCGCCACCGATGCAGTCATCACACACAGGGTAAAGCAGTCCCGGAAGGAACGCCGGGTCACCGCTTCCAGCCAGGGCCAGTCCGCGCCGGGCACCTGCGGCACCAGCGCCAGCCAGAACCAGGGCTCACGGGCCGCCGCGCCGGGGTACGGCAGCCCCGCGAGCAGCGACGGCACCACGACCAGCAGATAGTGGTCGTAGGAGGGCCGGGACACCAGGAACGCCGAGAGCATCAGCAGCACCGCGGTCTCCGTGAGCCGCAGGGGCCCCGGGACACCGCGCGACCAGCGGCGGTACGCGGCCAGGACGCCGGCGCCCGCCGCCGCGCAGGCGAGCGCGACCGCCACCGGGGAGGGCACCCCCAGCCGCGGCAGCACGGCCGCCGGAGAGGCCTCGTAGAGGCGGACGAAGTCGTCGTGGCCGCTCAGCAGGAACGGCAGGGTCCGTGTGACGAACGCCGCAGGATCGGGCATCAGCAGCGCCGCCCCGCCGGACGCGAGGGCGGGGACCAGAACCGTCGCGGCCAGCCCCCTCCAGCGGCGCGCGAAGAGGAACAGGAGCGCCAGGGGCGCGAGCAGCGGCTTGAGGGCGAGGGTCGCGCCGATGACCACTCCGGCCCACCCCCACCGCTCCCGCGCCGCAAGGAGCAGGGCGAGCGGCAGCGCCGCCGCGGCGATCACGGTCCAGTTGCCGAGCGCGACCAGGTGCCCGAAGGGCGCGAACCCCAGCGCGAGCCCGGCCGGTCCGAGAACCCCGAGGCGGCTGCGCCAGGGGACGCCGTGGACGCGCAGCGCGCACGCCCAGCCCGTCAGCAGCAGAGCCGTCACCGTGAGCGGGACCAGCAGCCGCGTCGCGGCCGCCGGGAGCAGCGTCTGCGGCACCGCCGCGAGCACCGCGCCCGGGAGATAGAGGAAGTGCCGGTCGGCGTACGGCGAACCGCCGTCCAGCCAGGTCCGCGCCGCCCGGACGACGATGGCGTTGTCCATCCCGCCGTCGGAGGTGTGCAGCGCGACGGCCACGACGTGCGCGCACAGCACCGCTCCCGAGGCAGCCCACGCGTGCCAGGAGGCCCTACGCACCAACCACCCGGAGATGTCACTTTTGCCCTTGCGCATTCAGATCACGCTAGGGGCTCAAGTGCCCGGTGGAGCTGACCGGCACCCCCCAACCCCCGTCTAAGATGCGGCGCATGAGTTATGGGCAAGGTGGGCAGGGGCAGCCCCCGTGGGACCCCTGGAAGCCGGGTTCTCAGCAGGCGCCCCAGTGGAACAACCAGCGTTCCGGCGGGAATCCCGACTGGGCCGCCATGGCGGAGGCTTCCGAAACGCGCAACAAGCGCCGCAAAGTGCTGTTCATCGTGGGCGGGGCGCTGGCCACCGTCGCGGTCGGAGCTGCCGTGGCCATGGCCGTCGCCAACGCGAACGGCGACAACGCGGCCGCCAACCAGCCGTCCAAACTGCCCGCCACCGCGGACATCCCCGGCGCCACGACACCGCAGCCGTCCTTCGAACCGACCTCGGCTCCGCCGCCGCTGGATCCGAAGGAGTTCATATCCAGCGCGAAGAAGGACACCGCGCCGCTGAGCCCGGACATCCTCTTCCCCGGCACGCAGCTCACCATGGGCAACCGCGTGTACCGCAAGGGTCCGACGGCCGACACGAAGAACTGCGTCTCGGCCGCGAAGGGCACCCTGCCGCCGGTCCTGACCAAGGACGGCTGCACCCGCTTCATGCGGGTCAGCTACGTCAAGGACGGCGTGGCGGTCACGGTCGGCGTCGCGGTCTTCGACACCGAGGCCCAGGCGACCAAGGCGAAGGCCGACGCGGACAGCAAGAGCATCATCGCCTCGCTGCCCGGCAACGGCATCAAGGCGTTCTGTGACGCGGCCGTCTGCCGTTCGACCACCAACGCCTACGGGCGTTACGCCTACTTCACCCTCGCCGGCTTCACCGACGGCAAGGACGTGACGACGAAGGACACCGCGGTGTTCACGACCGGCGACGACCTCGCCGAGTTCGCGTTCCGTCAGATCAGCCGCCGGGGCCAGGCCCAGGCGTCGGCCGCGGCCGCGCGGTAGCGGTTCCGGGCGCGGCGGCCGCCGGACAGCGGCCGCCGCCCCACCCTCCCCCGGGCTTCCGCCCACTACGGTTGACGCGCGGTCAGGCGCGCAGGCCCCGTGCGGACCCGCGCCGGTGACCGGGCGTCAGCAGGACTCGCACCCCGCCGCACCGGGCAACGTCCGCTTGTTGCGGGCCTCCTTGTTTCGCGCGGCCAGCAACTCGTCGGCGGGGTAGCCGACTTCCTCCAGCGTCAGCCCGTGCGGCCGTACGACGTGAACGGCCGAGTCCCGTACACCGGCGGCGAGGACCTTGCCCGGCCAGTCGGGCCCGCGGTGCCCGTCCCCCACGAACAGCAGGGCCCCGATCAGCGACCGCACCATGTTGTGGCAGAAGGCGTCGGCCCGCACGGTGGCGGTGATGACCCCGTCCTCGCCCCGTACCAGGCTCAGTTGCTGGAGGGTACGGATGGTCGTCGCGCCCTCTCGCTTCTTGCAGTACGCGGCGAAGTCGTGCTCCCCCAGCAGCCGTTCGGCGGCCTGGTTCATGGCCTGGACGTCCAACGGCCAGTCGTGCCACAGGACATGACTGCGCAACAGCGGGTCGACACCGCCGGGTTCGTCGGTCACGCGGTAGGCGTAGCGCCGCCAGATCGCCGAGAAACGCGCGTTGAAGCCGGGGGGCGCCTCGGTGAGCGACCACACCCGCACGTCCTTGGGCAGCCGTCCTGCGAGCCGCTTCAGCAGCTTCTCCCGGTGCTCGGCCCACAGTTCCCCGGGCAGGTCGACATGGGCCACCTGGCCGCGCGCGTGCACCCCGGCGTCCGTCCGTCCGGCCACCGTCAGCTCGTACGTGGTGTCCTTCGTCCGCGTCACCGTCCGCAGCGCGTCCTCGATCTCGCCCTGCACGGTCCTGCGTCCGCCGGCCTGCTTGGCCCACCCGGAGAACTCGGTCCCGTCGTACGACAGATCCAACCGCACCCGGACGAACCCGGGCTCCGCTTCGTCACTCACACCTAGATCCTCTCAAGCCCGGGTTCCTCCCCGGGAACGCGAAAGCGGGCCCGCCCCGAAAGGGACGGACCCGCTCACAGCAAGGCAGTGCCTCAGGCGTCCTTCGACTCCTCGGCGGGAGCCTCGACGGCGTCCTCGGCCTTGGTGTCCTCGACCTTGGCCGGGGCCTCGGTCTCCTTGGCGGCACGCTTGGTCGCAGCCTCGGCCTCACCGGTGGCCTGCTGGGCCACGGTCAGGGCCTCCACCAGCTCGATGACAGCCATGGGCGCGTTGTCGCCACGGCGGTTACCGATCTTGGTGATACGGGTGTAGCCACCCGGGCGGTTCTCGTAGCGCGGGCCGATCTCGGTGAAGAGCGTGTGCACGATGCTCTTGTCCGTGATCACCGAGAGCACCTGACGGCGGTTGTGAAGGTCACCCTTCTTCGCCTTGGTGACCAGACGCTCCGCGTAGGGACGCAGGCGACGGGCCTTGGCCTCGGTGGTGGTGATGCGGCCGTGCTCGAAGAGCGACTTCGCGAGGTTCGCGAGGAGCAGCTTCTCGTGCGCGGCGCTGCCGCCCAGACGGGCACCCTTGGTGGGCTTCGGCATGGTGTTTCTCCTAGGTGTCTGCCCCGGCCGTATCAGGTACCGAGGTCAGTGTCCGAGCGGGCGATTACCCGTCGAAGATCCGGCACTTTTCAGCGCCGGAGGTACCGAGCCCCGTAAGGGGCGCGGGACGGAGTCGACATGCGACTCCGTCGCGGGTGCGCGACCAGCCACAGCCGGCCGGCAGCCGGGATCAAACCCGGCGGGACCGCCGCCCGAAGACGCCTGCCCCGCCGGAGGCGATCAGTACTGCTCGGTCTCGACGAAGCCGGCGTCCGCGTCGTCGTCGGCGCCGAAGGCGTCGGCGGCGGCGGTCGGGTCGAATCCGGGCGGGCTGTCCTTGAGGGCCAGGCCCATGCCGGCCAGCTTCGCCTTGACCTCGTCGATGGACTTCGCACCGAAGTTGCGGATGTCCAGGAGGTCGGCCTCGGAGCGGGCGACGAGCTCACCCACGGAGTGGATGCCCTCACGCTTGAGGCAGTTGTACGAGCGGACCGTGAGCTCCAGCTCCTCGATCGGCAGCGCGAGATCGGCGGCGAGGGCGGCGTCCGTGGGGGACGGGCCCATGTCGATGCCCTCGGCGTCGATGTTGAGCTCGCGGGCCAGACCGAACAGCTCGACCAGGGTCTTACCGGCCGACGCCATGGCGTCACGGGGACGCATGGCCTGCTTGGTCTCGACGTCGACGATCAGCTTGTCGAAGTCGGTGCGCTGCTCGACACGGGTCGCCTCGACCTTGTACGTGACCTTCAGCACCGGCGAGTAGATCGAGTCGACCGGGATGCGCCCGATCTCCTGACCGACCTGCTTGTTCTGAACGGCGGAGACGTAGCCGCGACCGCGCTCGACGGTCAGCTCCATCTCCAGCTTGCCCTTGCCGTTGAGCGTGGCGAGGACGAGGTCGGGGTTGTGGACCTCGACACCGGCCGGGGGCGCGATGTCGGCGGCGGTGACCAGACCCGGGCCCTGCTTGCGCAGGTACATCACGACGGGCTCGTCGTGCTCCGAGGAGACGACGAGCTGCTTGATGTTGAGGATCAGGTCGGTGACGTCCTCCTTGACGCCCGGCACGGTGGTGAACTCGTGCAGGACACCGTCGATGCGGATGCTGGTGACAGCAGCGCCGGGGATCGACGAGAGGAGGGTGCGGCGCAGGGAGTTGCCGAGGGTGTAGCCGAAGCCCGGCTCCAGCGGCTCGATCACGAACCGGGAGCGGAATTCGTCGACGACCTCTTCGGTCAACGAGGGGCGCTGAGCGATCAGCATGTGGTGATCAGATCCTTCATTCGTGGACGCCCGCTATTTGACGTCCGCCAAAACCGAGCCTCCGAAGAGACCGGGTACAGCAAGGGTACGGGCGATACGGCCCTTTTACGGAGCCGTACCGCCCGAAAACCTCTAACCAGCACAGGGCCGTCGAGATCGACGGCCGAGCGGCCGTGCGTCAGACGCGGCGGCGCTTCGGCGGACGGCAGCCGTTGTGCGGGGTGGGGGTGACGTCCTGGATCGAGCCGACCTCGAGGCCGGTGGCCTGGAGGGAGCGGATCGCGGTCTCGCGACCGGAGCCCGGGCCCTTCACGAAGACGTCAACCTTGCGCATGCCGTGCTCCTGCGCGCGACGGGCGGCCGACTCGGCGGCCATCTGCGCGGCGAAGGGGGTGGACTTGCGCGAGCCCTTGAAGCCGACGTGGCCGGCGGAGGCCCAGGAGATCACGTTGCCCGAGGGGTCCGTGATCGAGACGATCGTGTTGTTGAACGTGCTCTTGATGTGAGCGTGCCCGTGAGCGACGTTCTTCTTTTCCTTGCGGCGCACCTTCTTGGCGGCGCCCTGACGACCCTTGGGGGGCATCTGTTTCTCCTACGGGGAGGTGGTCGGTCCTACAGCGAAGACCGCTGATGAAGCGTTGTCCGCTGAGGACTACTTCTTGCCCGGCTTCTTCTTGCCGGCGATGGCGCGACGCGGGCCCTTGCGGGTACGAGCGTTCGTGCTGGTGCGCTGACCGTGGACGGGCAGGCCACGACGGTGGCGCAGACCCTGGTAGCAACCGATCTCCACCTTGCGGCGGATGTCGGCCTGAATCTCGCGACGGAGGTCACCCTCGGTCTTGATGTTGGCGTCCACGTACTCGCGGATCTTGACCAGCTCCTCCTCGGAGAGGTCACGAACGCGCGTGTTGGGGTTCACGCCAGTCTCGGCCAGCGTCTGCTGGGAAAGGGTCCGGCCGATGCCGAACACGTAGGTGAGGGCGACCTCCACACGCTTTTCGCGCGGGATGTCAACACCGGAAACGCGTGCCATTCAATGGCTCCAGTTGTCGTTCGGAGGTCTTCCGCAGAACCGGATCCCGCCCGCCGTCGTCCTCTGATCCAGGGATCGAGGAGTCGGTACGAACCGGGTCCCCGGCCTCCGACCGGGGGTGTCAGGCCTGATGAGACTCAGCCCTGGATCCTGCGTATGAACATGTACTGCTTGCGTCGCGCGAAGTATCTGCGGGTGCAGAAGGTGCGGTCGTGCGTCAGCCCTGGCGCTGCTTGTGGCGCGGGTTTTCGCAGATGACCATGACCCGACCGTGACGGCGGATCACCCTGCACTTGTCGCAGATCTTCTTGACGCTCGGCTTGACCTTCATTAGGTGAGGTTCTCCGGGTCAGTGCCACCCCCCGTGCCCCGGAACGGGAACACGGAGCAAGGCAAGATCTACTTGTAGCGGTAGACGATCCGGCCGCGCGTCAGGTCGTACGGAGACAACTCCACCACGACCCGGTCGTCAGGGAGGATGCGGATGTAGTGCATGCGCATCTTGCCGCTGATGTGCGCCAGGACCTGGTGGCCGTTCTGGAGCTCCACCTTGAACATCGCGTTCGGAAGAGACTCAACGACAGTGCCCTCGATCTCGATGGCACCTTGCTTCTTGGCCACGCTTTGCCCTTCGAATCGACTACCTTGATCGACTTCGTGCGAGCGCATGGAGACATGCGGGTGCACGAGAGCCGACGAGTCAGTCTACGTCAGGGCTCCCGGAAAGACGAATTCGTCGCTGTCCTCCCCGCCACTCATGACGATGCCCCACCCTTCGGCGCGATATGCGCCAAGGGGCGGGGCTGACCGATTCACGGTCGGCGAAGAAGGAGAGCGCCCGGCGTTTCAGCCCGCGAGGGGATCGGGCGCCGCCGTGATCCCGTACTCGGCGAGCTTCGCCCGGCCGCAGTCGGGAGCCGTGAGGACGAGCGGTCCGTCCTCCGTGAGCGCCACGGAGTGCTCCCAGTGCGAGGACCAGGTCCCGTCCGTGGTGATCACGGTCCAGTCGTCCTCCAGCACCTCGGTCCGCGGGGTGCCGAGCGACACCATCGGCTCGATCGCCAGGCACAGACCGGGCACCAGCTTCGGACCCTTGCCGCGCTTGCGCTCGACGTAGTTCAGCAGGTGCGGGTCCATGTGCATCTCGGTGCCGATGCCGTGGCCGCCGTAGTCCTCGACGATGCCGTACTTGCCGCCGCCCGGCTTGGGCTGGCGGCGGATGTAGGTCTCGATCGCCCGGGAGATGTCGACCAGGCGGTTGCCCACCTTCATCGCCGCGATGCCCGCCCACATCGACTCCTCGGTCACCCGGGAGAGCTCGATGAGCTCCGGGGCGTGACCGGAGCCGACGAAGGCCGTGAACGCGGCGTCGCCGTGCCAGCCGTCGACGATCGCGCCGGCGTCGATGGAGATGATGTCGCCGTCCTTCAGGACGGTCTTGTCGTCCGGGATGCCGTGGACGACGACCTCGTTGGCCGAGGTGCAGATCGTCGCCGGGAAGCCGCCGTATCCGAGGAAGTTCGACTTGGCGCCGTGCTCGTCCAGCACCTTGCGCGCGACCTCGTCCAGGTCCCGGGTGGTCGCGCCGGGAACCGCCGCCTCACGCGTGGCCGCATGGATGGCCGCGACGACCAGCCCCGCCTCACGCATCTTGGCGATCTGCTCGGGGGTCTTGATCTGCACCATGGTGGCTGCGGCCTTTCTGGACCGGAAAACGGACTACTCCAACGATACGGGGGACTCGACCCACCCCGCCCGGGGTCCAGGGACCCCGACCCGCGCAGGACCTTCGCCCCGCCCGCCTCGCACGTCGGCCGCGGCACCCGGTGAGGGTGCCGCGGCCGATGCGACGTACATCTTCATGCTCCCCGCGGCACGCGCACCGCGGAGCGGACCGCGGGGACTAGGCGTCCTCGCGGGCCAGCGCCTCCATGGAGCGCGCCGTGACGTCCTCCACCTTGCCGAGCGCCGGGATCGTGACGACCAGGCCCTGGGCCATGTAGTAGTCGATGATCGGCTCGGTCTGCGTGTGGTAGACCTCCAGCCGCGTACGGACGGTCTCCTCGGAGTCGTCGTCACGCTGGTACAGCTCGCCGCCGCAGACGTCACAGACGCCTTCCTGCTTCGGCGCCTTGTACGACACGTGGAAGACGTGCGAGGAGTCGTTGCGGCAGATGCGACGGCCCGCGATACGGCGGACCACCTCGTCCTCGGGGACCTCCAGGTCCAGCACCGCGTCCAGCTTCATGCCCTCGGTGTCCAGCATCTCGTCCAGCGCCTCAGCCTGCGAGACGTTGCGCGGGAAGCCGTCGAGAAGGAAGCCGCTCTCCGCGTCCGGCTGCTCCATGCGGTCCTTGGCCATGGCGATGGTGACCTCGTCCGGTACCAGTTCGCCCTTGTCCATGTAGGACTTCGCCAGCTTGCCGAGCTCCGTCTGCTGAGAGATGTTGGCGCGGAACAGGTCGCCCGTTGAGATGTGCGGGATCGCCAGATTCTTGGCGAGGAACGCGGCCTGCGTTCCCTTCCCGGCACCGGGCGGCCCGACGAGGACGATTCGCATCAGCGGAGGAACCCTTCGTAATTGCGCTGCTGAAGCTGACTCTCGATCTGCTTCACCGTCTCCAGGCCCACACCCACGATGATGAGGATGCTGGTGCCACCGAACGGGAAGTTCTGGTTTGCCCCGAAACCAACCAACGCCACCGTCGGCACGAGAGCGATCAGCCCCAGATACAGCGAACCCGGCCAGGTGATCCGGTTGAGTACGTAGCTCAGGTACTCAGCGGTCGGCCGGCCAGCCCGGATGCCCGGGATGAAGCCACCATACTTCTTCATGTTGTCGGCGACTTCCTCGGGGTTGAACGAGATCGCCACGTAGAAGAACGCGAAGAACACGATCAGAAGGAAGTACAAGGTGATGTAAATCGGGTGGTCACCCTTGGTCAGGTTGTTCGTGACCCAGGTTTTCCACTCCGAGTTCCCCTTGGAGAACTGCGCGATCAGGCTCGGAATGTAGAGCAGCGACGACGCGAAGATGACAGGAATCACACCTGCCTGGTTGACCTTCAGCGGAATGTAGGTCGAGGTGCCGCCGTAGGAACGGCGACCGATCATGCGCTTCGCGTACTGGACGGGAATCCTGCGCTGAGCCTGCTCGACGAAGACCACCAGACCGACCATGCACAGACCCACGGCGATGACGGTGCCGAACTCGATCCAGCCACCGGCCAGCTTGCCCTGGATCTTGACGGTCCACAGCGCGCTCGGGAAGGTCGCGGCGATCGAGATGAACATCAGGATCGACATGCCGTTGCCGATGCCGCGGTCGGTGATGAGCTCACCGAGCCACATGACGACGCAGGTACCGGCGGTCATCGTGACGACCATCGTGATCGTGGTGAAGATCGACTGGTCCGGCACGATCTGCGAGGCCACGGGGCAGCCGGAGAAGAGCGCGCCGCTGCGGGCGGTGGCCACCAGGCCCGTGCCCTGCAGGATGGCGAGCGCGACCGTCAGATAGCGGGTGTACTGCGTGATCTTCGCCGTGCCGGCCGAGCCCTCCTTCTTGAGGGCTTCGAGTCGCGGGATCACCACGGTGAGGAGCTGGAGAATGATGCTCGCCGTGATGTACGGCATGATCCCGAGCGCGAAGATCGTGATCTGGAGCAGCGCGCCGCCGCTGAACATGTTGATCAGGCTGAACAGCCCGCGGTTCGAGTCGGCCACGTCCATACACGTCTGGACGTTCTTGTAGTCCACGCCGGGGATCGGGATGTGGGTACCGACCCGGTAGACCACGATGATGCCGAGCGTGAAGAGCAGCTTCTTGCGCAGGTCGGGCGTCCTGAACGCCCGGGCGAACGCGGTGAGCACGGTGCCTCCTGCGACCCCCGCGCTACTGCGTCTGAGGGTGACGGTCTTGAGGTTCGACGGATGACTGACAGCTAACCAACAGTCAAAGACCGCCCGGAGTTCCCGTGAGGCACGCCGGACGAAAATTAACAGTGCAGGCCACCTTACCGGCGACACTGCCCCCCTTGGAACGACCAACCGGGGATGCCCCTTTTGTGGGCATCCCCGGTCGGGATCGTTCAGGTCATCGAGACGCCTGTTGAAATCAGACGAGCTCGGTGACGGTACCGCCGGCGGCGGTGATCTTCTCCTTGGCGGAGCCGGAGACGGCGTCGACCGTCACCTGCAGCGCCACGGAGATCTCGCCCTGGCCGAGGACCTTGACGAGGCTGTTCTTGCGAACGGCACCCTTGGCGACGAGACCCTCGACGGTGACCTCGCCACCCTCCGGGTACAGCGCGGCCAGCTTGTCGAGGTTCACGACCTGGAACTCGGTCTTGAACGGGTTCTTGAAGCCCTTCAGCTTCGGGAGACGCATGTGGAGGGGCATCTGCCCGCCCTCGAAGCGCTCCGGAACCTGGTAGCGGGCCTTCGTGCCCTTGGTACCACGACCGGCCGTCTTACCCTTCGACGCCTCACCACGACCGACACGGGTCTTGGCGGTCTTGGCGCCCGGGGCGGGACGGAGGTTGTGGATCTTGAGCGGGTTGTTCTCCGCCATGATCTAGTCGACCTCCTCGACCGTCACGAGGTGGCGGACGGTGTGAACCATTCCGCGGAACTCGGGGCGGTCCTCCTTGACGACCTGCGTGTTGATCCCCTTGAGACCAAGGGAGCGCAGGGTGTCGCGGTGGTTCTGCTTGCTGCCGATGTACGACTTCGTCTGCGTGACCTTGAGGCGAGCCATTACGCACCCGCCCCTGCACGCGCACGAAGGAGAGCCGCGGGGGCGACGTCCTCGAGGGGCAGACCACGGCGAGCCGCGATCTCCTCGGGACGCTGCAGGCCCTTGAGGGCCGCCACGGTCGCGTGCACGATGTTGATCGCGTTCGAAGAACCGAGCGACTTCGACAGGATGTCGTGAACGCCGGCGCACTCGAGCACTGCACGCACGGGACCACCGGCGATAACGCCGGTACCGGGGGAAGCAGGCTTGAGCAGGACGACGCCCGCGGCCTTCTCGCCCGTGATCGGGTGCGGGATGGTGCCCTGGATGCGGGGGACCTTGAAGAAGTGCTTCTTGGCCTCTTCAACACCCTTGGCGATCGCGGCCGGCACCTCCTTGGCCTTGCCGTAACCGACACCGACGGTGCCGTCACCATCGCCTACCACGACGAGCGCGGTGAAGCTGAAGCGACGACCACCCTTCACAACCTTGGCGACGCGGTTGATCGCGACAACGCGCTCAACGTACGCGGTCTTCTCGGCGGCAGCAGCGCCGCCGTCACGGCCCTTCCGGTCCCGCCGCTCGCCGCCACCGGCACCGCTTCCACGGCGCTGGGGTCCAGCCATTGGATTACCTCTCTCTTTCCGCTAGCTACGGAAGCGGCTCAGAACTTGAGCCCGGCTTCGCGGGCGGCGTCCGCCAGGGCGGCGATGCGCCCGGCGTACTGGTTTCCACCACGGTCGAACACGACAGCCTCGACACCGGCGGCCTTGGCGCGCTCGGCGACCAGGGCGCCGACCGACTTGGCCTGCGTGGACTTGTCGCCCTCGCCACCACGGATCGTGGTGTCCAGGGTCGACGCCGACGCGAGGGTGTGACCCTTAACGTCGTCGATGACCTGGGCCACGATGTGGCGGTTGGAGCGCGTCACGACCAGGCGCGGACGCTCAGCCGTACCCGAGATGTGCTTACGGATGCGGATGTGACGACGCTTGATGGCAGCACGCTTGTAAGCGTCGCCCTTAGCAATCTTGACACCGTATGCCATGGCTTACTTACCCGCCTTTCCGACCTTGCGGCGGATGACTTCGCCTTCGTACTTGACGCCCTTGGCCTTGTACGGGTCGGGCTTGCGCAGCTTGCGGATGTTGGCCGCAACCTCGCCGACCTTCTGCTTGTCGATACCCTCGACCGAGAAACGGGTGGGGGCTTCCACCTTGAAGGTGATGCCCTCGGGGGCCTCGACAGTGATCGAGTGGCTGTAACCGAGCGAGAACTCCAGGTTGGAGCCCTTCGCCAGGACGCGGTAACCGACACCGCTGATCTCGAGCTTCTTCACGTAACCCTCGGTCACGCCGGTGATCATGTTCGCCACCAGCGTGCGGGACAGGCCGTGGAGGGCCTTGTTCTGACGCTCGTCGTTGGGGCGGGTGACGTTCAGAACGCCGTCCTCACCCTTGGCGATCTCGATCGGCGCCACGACAGTGTGGGTCAGCGAGCCCTTGGGGCCCTTGACCGAGACCGTCTGGCCGTCGATGGTGACGTCCACGCCGGCGGGAACCGTGATGGGGAGCTTGCCAATACGCGACATAGCTGTTTCCTCCGTTCCCTTCCGCTACCAGACGTAGGCGAGGACTTCTCCGCCTACGCCCTTCTTGCCGGCCTGCTTGTCGGTCAGGAGCCCGTGCGACGTGGAGATGATCGCCACGCCGAGGCCGCCCAGAACCTTGGGCAGGTTGGTGGACTTCGCGTAAACCCGGAGACCGGGCTTGGAGATCCGCTTGATGCCCGCGATGGAGCGCTCACGGTTCGGGCCGAACTTCAGCTCGAGAACGAGGTTCTTGCCGACCTCGGCGTCCTCGACCTTCCAGCCCGTGATGAAGCCCTCCTGCTGGAGGATCTCCGCGATGTGCGACTTGATCTTGCTGTGCGGCATACCCACGGTGTCGTGGTACGCCGAGTTCGCGTTACGCAGACGCGTAAGCATGTCTGCGATCGGATCAGTCATGGTCATGAATTGGCCTTCGGCCTCTCTCGCCGGGGTTTCCTGTATGCGCCATCCCTCTCCCCACTCATGGGCGGGACGGGTGCGGTGCGGGGACCTACGGCGTAGTAAGTCGTGTGGGCGTCAGGCGCCCAACCCTCCTAGCCTAAGCCATGGAGAGCTGGGCACCCGACAGAGCCCATTGCTTACCGAGAGCCCTGGAATCCCAGAATTGCGGGGATTACCAGGAGCTCTTGGTCACGCCCGGCAGCTCGCCACGGTGAGCCATCTCACGAAGGCAGACGCGGCACAGGCCGAACTTGCGGTACACGGAGTGCGGACGACCGCAGCGCTGGCAGCGCGTGTAGCCACGCACACCGAACTTGGGCTTACGAGCAGCCTTGGCAATCAGAGCCTTCTTCGCCATCTCGCTTACGCCTCCTTGAAGGGGAAGCCGAGGTGACGGAGAAGGGCGCGGCCCTCAGCGTCGTTGGTCGCCGTGGTCACCACGGTGATGTCCATGCCCCGGGTACGGTCGATCTTGTCCTGGTCGATCTCGTGGAACATGACCTGCTCCGTGAGACCGAAGGTGTAGTTGCCACGGCCGTCGAACTGCTTGGGGGACAGACCACGGAAGTCGCGGATGCGCGGGAGCGCGAGCGACAGGGTGCGGTCCAGGAACTCCCACATGCGGTCGCCACGGAGCGTGACGTGGGCACCGATCGGCTGACCCTCACGCAGCTTGAACTGCGCGATGGACTTGCGGGCCTTGGTGATGGCCGGCTTCTGACCGGTGATCGTGGTGAGGTCACGGACGGCACCGTCCATGAGCTTCGAGTCACGGGCGGCGTCGCCGACACCCATGTTGACCACGATCTTGACGAGGCCCGGCGTCTGCATGACGTTCTCGTAGGAGAACTCTTCCTGCAGCTTCGCCGCGATCTCCTCGCGGTACTTCGTCTTGAGACGCGGAGTGGTGGTGGTAGCCATCAGATGTCCTCACCCGTCCGCTTGGCAACGCGGATCTTGTTGCCCTCTTCGTCGAAGCGGTAACCGACGCGCGTGACGACCTTGTTGCCGTCCTTCTCAACGACCAGCTGGACGTTGGAGACGTGGACGGGCGCCTCGGTCGTGACGATGCCACCGGCCTGCGAGCCCTTGGCGGTCGGACCGGCCTTCGTGTGCTTCTTGACCCGGTTGACACCCTCGACCAGGACGCGCTCGTCGCGCGGGTAAGCGGCAATGACCTTGCCCTGCTTGCCCTTGTCCTTACCGGTGATGACCTGAACCAGGTCGCCCTTCTTGATCTTCATGCTTACAGCACCTCCGGCGCGAGCGAGATGATCTTCATGAACTTCTTCTCGCGCAGCTCACGGCCGACGGGGCCGAAGATACGGGTGCCGCGAGGGTCGCCGTCGTTCTTCAGAATGACGGCGGCGTTCTCGTCGAAGCGGATGTACGAGCCGTCCGGACGGCGGCGCTCCTTGACGGTGCGAACGATGACGGCCTTGACGACGTCACCCTTCTTCACGTTGCCGCCGGGGATCGCGTCCTTGACGGTGGCGACGATCACGTCACCGATGCCCGCGTAGCGGCGACCGGAGCCACCGAGCACACGGATGCAAAGGATTTCCTTCGCACCAGTGTTGTCGGCGACACGCAGTCGCGACTCCTGCTGGATCACGTCTATCTCCTGATTGTCTGCCGGTTCCCGGGGCGGGGCCGTCTAGGACGGTCCCGCCCCGAGCCTGGCGGAACGAACCTGAGGGAAACCCCTCAGGTAATTACTTGGCCTTCTCGAGGATCTCGACGATGCGCCAGCGCTTCGTCGAGGACAGCGGCCGGGTCTCCATGAGGAGGACGCGGTCGCCGACGCCGGCGGCGTTCTGCTCGTCGTGGGCCTTGAGCTTGCTCGTACGGCGGATGACCTTGCCGTACAGGGCGTGCTTCACACGGTCCTCGACAGCGACGACGACGGTCTTGTCCATCTTGTCGCTGACGACCAGACCCTCACGGGTCTTGCGGAAGCCGCGGTCGGTCTTCTGCTCAGTCACGTTGCTCTCGCTCATCAGGCGCTCTCCACCGTCTCGATGCCCAGCTCGCGCTCACGCATCAGGGTGTAGATCCGCGCGATGTCCTTGCGGACGGCCTTGAGCCGACCGTGGTTCTCGAGCTGACCGGTCGCCGCCTGGAAGCGGAGGTTGAACAGCTCTTCCTTGGCTTCGCGGAGCTTCGCGAGAAGCTCCTCGTCACCCAGTTCGCGCAGCTCGGACGCCTTGGTACCGGCCGACATCACGCTTCACCTGCCTCGCGCTTGACGATCCGGCACTTCATCGGCAGCTTGTGGGCTGCGCGAGTGAGGGCCTCACGGGCGATCTTCTCGTTGGGGTAGGACAGTTCGAACATGACCCGGCCCGGGTGCACGTTCGCGATCCACCACTCCGGCGAACCCTTACCGGAACCCATGCGGGTCTCGGCAGGCTTCTTCGTGAGCGGGCGGTCCGGGTAGATGTTGATCCAGACCTTGCCGCCACGCTTGATGTGGCGGGTCATCGCGATACGCGCGGCCTCGATCTGGCGGTTCGTGACGTACGCCGGCGTGAGGGCCTGAATGCCGTACTCGCCGAACGCAACAGTCGTGCCGCCCTTGGCCTGACCACGGCGCTTCGGGTGGTGCTGCTTGCGGTGCTTGACCCTACGGGGGATCAGCATGTCGGTCAGGCCTCCGTTCCGGTGCTCTCAGCCGGAGCGGCAGCCGGAGCCTCGGCCTTGGGGGCCTCGGCAGCGGGAGCCTGCTGCGGCTTACGACCGCGACCGCCACGCTCGCCACCGCGGCCACCACGGCCGGCCGGGCGGTCAGCGCCGCCACGGGCCGGGCGGTTGCCGGCGCGGGCAGCGGCGTTCTCGGCGCGAACCTCGGCGATGTTCTTGACGTCGCCCTTGTAGATCCAGACCTTCACGCCGATGCGGCCGAAGGTCGTCTTGGCCTCGAAGAAGCCGTAGTCCACGTTCGCGCGGAGCGTGTGCAGGGGCACACGGCCCTCGCGGTAGAACTCCGAGCGGGACATCTCGGCGCCGCCGAGGCGGCCACCGCACTGGATCTTGATGCCCTTGGCGCCGGCCTTCATCGCCGACTGCATGCTCTTACGCATGGCGCGACGGAAGGAGACGCGGGAGGAGAGCTGCTCGGCAACGGCCTGGGCAACGAGCTGAGCGTCGGTCTCGGGGTTCTTGACCTCGAGGATGTTCAGCTGGACCTGCTTGCCCGTGAGCTTCTCGAGGTCACCGCGGATGCGGTCGGCCTCGGCGCCACGGCGGCCGATGACGATGCCGGGACGCGCGGTGTGGATGTCCACACGCACACGGTCACGGGTGCGCTCGATCTCAACCTTCGAGATGCCGGCGCGCTCCATGCCGGACGTCATCATCCGACGGATGGCGACGTCTTCCTTGACGTAGTCCTTGTACAGCTTGTCGGCGTACCAGCGGGACTTGAAGTCCGTGGTGATGCCGAGCCGGAACCCATGCGGGTTAACCTTCTGGCCCATTACCGGGTTCCTTCCTTGCTGCTGACGACCACGGTGATGTGGCTGGTCCGCTTGCGGATCCGGTAGGCACGGCCCTGGGCGCGCGGACGGAACCGCTTCAGGGTCGGACCCTCGTCGACGTACGCCTCGGAGATGTAGAGGCTGTCGGCGTCGGTGTGGTCGTAGTTGTGCGCGGCGTTGGCAATGGCGCTGTCAAGCACCTTGCCGACCGGCACGCTCGCGGCCTGCGGGGCGAAACGCAGGACCGCCTGAGCCTCCGTGGCATCCATGCCACGGATAAGGTCCACCACGCGGCGGGCCTTCATGGGCGTGACGCGGATGTACCGCGCCTGGGCCCTGGCTTCCATGGTTGTCCTTCCAGTGTCTGTCATGGTCATTCCACCCCGCTACTAGCGGCGCTTCGACTTCCGGTCGTCCTTCACGTGACCCCGGAAGGTGCGCGTCGGCGAGAACTCGCCGAGCTTGTGGCCGACCATCGACTCGGTGACAAACACCGGAATGTGGGTCTTGCCGTTGTGCACCGCGATCGTGTGGCCGAGCATGGCCGGGATGATCATCGAGCGACGGGACCAGGTCTTGATGACGTTCTTGGTACCGGCTTCGTTCTGAGCGTCCACCTTCTTTACAAGGTGTCCGTCGACGAAGGGTCCCTTCTTGAGACTGCGCGGCATCTAAACCCGCTCCTAGCGCTTCTTGTTCGTCTTGCGGCGGCGGACGATGTACTTGTTCGAAGCCTTCTTCGGCGAACGAGTACGACCCTCCTTCTGACCCCACGGCGAGACCGGGTGGCGACCACCGGAGGTCTTGCCCTCACCACCACCGTGCGGGTGGTCAACCGGGTTCATCGCCACACCGCGGACGGTCGGGCGAACGCCCAGCCAGCGCTTACGGCCGGCCTTACCCCAGTTGATGTTGCTCTGCTCGGCGTTGCCGACCTCGCCGACCGTGGCGCGGCAGCGCTGGTCGACCAGGCGGATCTCACCGGAGGGCATGCGGAGGTGGGCCATGGTGCCCTCCTTCGCGAGCAGCTGCACCGAGGCACCGGCGGAGCGGGCGAACTTGGCACCGCCACCGGGACGGATCTCGATCGCGTGGATCGTGGTACCGACCGGGATGTTGCGGAGCGCCAGGTTGTTGCCCGGCTTGATGTCGGCCCCGGGACCGTTCTCGACGCGGTCACCCTGCGACAGGTTGCGGGGGGCGAGGATGTAGCGCTTCTCGCCGTCCGCGTAGTGCAGCAGCGCGATGCGCGCGGTGCGGTTGGGGTCGTACTCGATGTGCGCGACCTTCGCCGGCACGCCGTCCTTGTCGTGACGACGGAAGTCGATCACTCGGTAGGCGCGCTTGTGTCCGCCACCCTGGTGGCGAACGGTCACACGACCGGCGTTGTTACGGCCGCCCTTGCTGTGCAGCGGGCGGACCAGCGACTTCTCCGGCGTGGACCGCGTGACCTCGACGAAGTCGGCGACGCTGGAGCCACGACGGCCCGGCGTAGTCGGCTTGTACTTGCGGATTCCCATTTCTCAGTCCTCGTCCGATATTCGGACCAGGGCGCTCCGTTAGGAGGCCTGGCCGAAGATGTCGATACGGTCGCCCTCAGCGAGGGTCACGATCGCGCGCTTGCTGTCAGCACGCTTGCCGAAGCCCGTCTTGGTCCGCTTGCGCTTGCCCTGACGGTTGATCGTGTTGACCCCGGTGACCTTGACCGAGAAGACCGCCTGGACGGCCTGCTTGATCTGGGTCTTGTTGGCCCGCGGGTCCACGACGAAGGTGTACTTGCCCTCGTCGAGCAGCGCGTAGCTCTTCTCCGAGACGACCGGCTTGAGGAGGACGTCACGGGGGTCCGTGAAGCTCTTGCTCAGCGGGGTCTCGACGGTGTTCTTGCCTTCGGCCTCGTGGCGCTTCGCCTTGGCGATGCGCGCGACCTTCTTGGCCTTGGCGGCCTTCGAGGCGATGCTCGGGTGACGCGTAGCCATCAGGCTTCGCTCCCTTCGGTGTCAGCGGCCTGGGGGCCAGACACGAAGGACTCGAAAGCGGCCTGGGTGAAGACCACGTCGTCCGAGACGAGAACGTCGTACGTGTTGAGCTGGCCCGGCTCCAGGATGTGGACCTGGGGCAGGTTGCGCGCGGAGAGCAGCGCGGCCTCGTCGGAGCGCTCGATGACCAGGAGCACGTTCTTGCGCTCGCTGACCTTGCCGAGGAAGCTCTTCGCGGCCTTGGTGGAGGGGGTCTCGCCCTCGATCACGCCGGTGATGACGTGGATGCGAGCGTTGCGGGCCCGGTCGGTGAGGGCGTGGCGCAGGGCCGCGGCCTTCATCTTCTTCGGGGTCCGCTGCGAGTAGTCACGCGGGGTGGGGCCGTGGACGACGCCACCGCCGGCGAACTGCGGCGCACGGGTCGAACCCTGGCGCGCGCGGCCGGTGCCCTTCTGGCGGTAAGGCTTCTTACCGCCACCGCGGACCTCGCCACGACGCTTGACCTTGTGCGTGCCCTGACGGGCGGCGGCAAGCTGCGCGACGACGACCTGGTGAAGCAGCGGAATGCTGATCTTCTCGACGTCGAAGATCTCGGCCGGGAGCTCGACGGTCCCGGCGTTGTCGCCGGAGGGCGACAGAATGTCAATGGTGGTCATAGTCCTCAGGCCCCCTTGGCCGCGGTGCGGACCAGGACGAGGCCGCCGTTCGGACCAGGAACCGCGCCCTTGATGAGGAGCAGGCCCTTCTCCGCGTCAACGGCGTGAACGGTCAGGTTCTGGGTGGTGACCCGCTCGTTGCCCATGCGACCCGCCATGCGGAGGCCCTTGAACACACGACCCGGGGTGGCGCAGCCACCGATGGAGCCGGGGGAGCGGTGCTTGCGCTGGGTGCCGTGTCCGGCGCCGAGGCCCTTGAAGTTGTGACGCTTCATGACACCGGCGAAGCCCTTGCCCTTGCTCTTGCCGGTCACGTCCACCTTGATGCCGGCCTCGAACACCTCAGCGGTGATCTCCTGGCCGAGGGTGTACTCGCTGGCGTCAGCGGTACGGATCTCGACGAGGTGGCGGCGGGGAGTGACGTCGGCCTTCGCGAAGTGGCCCTTGAGGGGCTTGTTCACCTTGCGCGGGTCGATCTCGCCGAACGCGATCTGGACGGACTCGTAGCCGTCGACGTCGTTCGTACGAACCTGGGTCACGACGTTCGGGCCGGCCTTGACGACGGTGACGGGAACAACACGGTTGTTCTCGTCCCACACCTGCGTCATGCCGAGCTTCTCGCCGAGGATGCCCTTGATCTGCTTAGCCATTCTCTGACTCACCGATCCCTAGAGCTTGATCTCGATGTCGACACCGGCCGGAAGGTCGAGTCGCATCAGAGAGTCAACGGTCTTGGGCGTGGGGTCGAGGATGTCGATGAGGCGCTTGTGGGTGCGCATCTCGAAGTGCTCGCGAGAGTCCTTGTACTTGTGCGGCGACTTGATGACGCAGTACACGTTCTTCTCAGTGGGCAGCGGCACCGGGCCCGCGACCGACGCACCAGTGCGGGTCACCGTCTCGACGATCTTCTTCGCCGAGGAGTCGATGACCTCGTGGTCGTAGGCCTTGAGCCGGATGCGGATCTTCTGTCCCGCCATGGCTACTCAGTAGTCCTTTGTCTCGATTTAAACGCTCTGGCACTCGGGGGTTCGCGTCCTGCTCTCCGACCCACGCGGTCGGGTGTGTCGCGCTCCCGGCGACAGAGATATCCATGACGGATTTCCCTGCCAGGGACGCGGCTCCGCCCGAAAGCAACCGCAGGACCGGGGGTGAGAACACCCACCGGGTGCCTGGCCTGCACCCCGCTGACACTTCCCGGAAGATTCCCGTACGTCCGCCCCAGTGCTGCCTGACGACAGATTGGGCGACGAGTACTGTGGGACTCGCTTCCAGTCCTCCCGACGGGAGGCGCGCAGCATCGGCACTCGACCGAGCAACCCCGTTAGTCTGCCATACAGGACACCCCCCTGGCCAATCGAGCCAGGGATCGTACCCCTAAGGTGACGCAGATCAAACCCGGCTCGGCCGGAACGTCGGGGCCCGCCCGAAGAAGGCCGTCGAACGCCGCGTCCACCTCGGCGGGGTCGCCGGTACGGATCAGGTCAGTCCCACGGATCACGCAGTGGCCTGCGCGTCCACCACTGGGCGAGTTCCGCCTCGGGACGCTCCTTCGTCGGACGCACCCAGGCGCGCAGGGATCGTTCCGGATCCGGGACGCTCGCGGCGGCGAAGCGTTCGTCCAACCGCGCCAGCAGTTGCCCCAGCGCACCCTCCCGGGCCTCCGCGGGCAGCCCGAGCATCAACTGCTCGAGCGAGTCACGGGAGTCGAGGTCGTTCTCGTAGGCGCTGATGGGATAGAAGTCGTCGCTCGACCAACCGGGCTCCATCCGGCGCACCACACGCTCCCAGGAAGCGAACCGATCGGCGACCGAGTAGACGGGAGCCGTGATCCTCTCCCGCAGCGCCGGTGCGACCCGGGACCGCTCCACCTCCAGACGCTCCGCGTCGCACCGGGCGACGGCTTCCAGGACCTCTGCCGGCAACCCCGCCCACACGGCCCTCGTGTCCGGCGCGGATCGGAACACGTCCCGCGGTTCGCGTTTCCTGCCCCGTCGCGGCGGGGTGGGCCCCTCTGTCCGCGTCAACGCCATCACTCCTTCAGTTGCTTCAGGAAGTATTCATAGCCGTCGTCGGGCTGCATGAAGGTCCCGTTGTCGCCTTCCCGGATCAGCATCGTTCCCGTCGCATCGTCCCACCAGGCGAAACGAGGATTGCCCGACGTCGTGCTCCGCATACGGATACCTGGGGAGTTGGTCATCAGATCCTCCAAGTGCTCCGGCACGTCCAGGTCGTCGACGCCCGGGATCCCTCGGTTCTTGATGTCTCCGTGCGCCGCGATCTTGTCGGCGAGCATCGGCAGATTCCCTGCCTGACTCGCGGGGTCCGGCTTGCCGATCTCGTAGAGCCCGAGCGGGTCGGCCATGAGAAGTGGATCGAGGACGTAGAGGAAGGGATGCGGAGCGGGCCCCAGACCGAGCGGATCGGGGCTGACGTAGCCCGCCGTCTCCGGGTCGTAGTAGCGGTGCACGTTGTAGTGCAGACCGGTCTCGGAGTCGTAGTACTGCCCAGGGGATCGAAGCGGTGTGTAGGCGCGGCCTCCGCTCTTCCAGGCGGTGACCCCCCACAGTGTGCTCCGCGCCTGCCAGGCGACGCTGCCGTCCTCACCGACGAGTTCGGTGGGAGCACCCGCCAGATCGGCGACGATGGCGAAGAAGCGTGAGTCGATCTCTTCGTGCGAGGCGGTGAGGATGCGTTCGGTCTGGGCGATGGGGCGCAGCCCGTCGTACTCCCAGGACAGGGCCACGGGTCGGGTGCCTTCGGCGTCGGTCGTGACCTGCTCACAGAGGGTGGCTCCGTCCCAGGTGAAACGGGTCTCCTCCACCACGGTGGTTCCCCCGACGGCCAGACGCTGCTTGGCGATGCGGCGTCCCATCGGGTCGTAGCGGTAGCGCCAGCACGTCCCGTCGGGGGTGTGCACGGAGGTGAGCCGGTCTTCCGCGTCCCACGTGTAGGCCCAGGTCTCCGGCTTCCGTGAGAGGCGCGTGCGGTGCCGACGGATCAACCGCCCTTGGTCGTCGTACCGATAACGGGTGGCTCCCGCCCTGACGATCCGGCCGCCCCCGTGGGCGCGAGGGCCCACGGCCGCCTGGCCGGGGTGCCGACTCGGCCAGGCGGCATCCGTCTGGGCTCCGTTCTCGTCGTACGCGTAGGTCTCCAGCCAGTCTTCGGCCCGTACGGCAGTGGTACGGCCGGCGGCATCCAGCTCGAAGCCCCGGCTCTCCCCGTCGAGGCCGTCGATGCCGATCAGATGCCCGTCGGCGCGGTAGTGGTAGGAGCGGTCGCTCACGGTGCGCCCGTCGCCGGTGGCAACGGCCTGCGTCGTGACTCTGCCGAGTCGGTCGTACCCGCGGCTCAGCGACAGAGCGTCGTCCACGCCGACGGAAAGCAGTCGCCGTGCGTCGTCGTAGCGGAAGTCGAGAGTGCGTCCCGCGGTACTGACCTGGGCGACCTCGCCACGGCCGTCGTACGTCTTCGTGCTGGTCACACCTGTGGGGGTGGTGCGGCTCAGCGACCGCCCCGCTGCATCGTGCGTGAAGGTGGTGGTCCGACCGTCGACGGTCTCCGAGAGGAGGCGTCCCTCGGGGTCTCGCTGGAGGACCACCGTGGCGTCCCGGCCCACGGCCTCGCAGAGCCGGCCGTTGAGGTCGTAGGTGTACGTACTCACCGCACCGTCCACGTCCTTGACGGTCATGCGACCGAAGGTGTCCCTGGTGATGCGGACCGTCTGCCCGAGCCCGTTCGTGCGCGAGACGACCTGGCCCTTGGCATCCCGGCGGTAGCGCCTGGACCGCCCGTCGAAATCCGTCTCCGAGGCGAGTCGCCCCGCGACGTCGTACTCGTACGTCCAGTGACGGCCGTCAGGGCGGCCCACCTTGGTCAGCCGCAGGGAGGGGTCGTACGCGAAGGTGTGGCGGACGCCGTCGGGCCCGGTCCGTGCCGCGAGCAGGTTGAAGTGGCCGTACTCGAAGCGTGTGACAGCTCCCATGGCGTCGGTGTGGCCGACCCGGTTCCCCTCGGCGTCGTACGTCCACACCTCCGTCTGCCCGTCCGCGTCGGTGCGCCGCGTCAGTTCGCCGTCCGCGCCCCACTCCATGGAGGTCATGTGGCTCAGAGGGTCGGTGACCGTCGCCACGCGGCCGAAGGCGTCGTGTGCGTAGCGCGTGACACCGCCCAGGGGATCGGTGACGTGTTCGGCCAGGCCCGCCGGGTTGCACCGCACCCGGGTGAGGCCCCCTGCCGGATCAGTCACCGAGGACAGGTGTCCGGCGTCGTCGTAGGTGTAACGCGTGGTCGCTCCACCGGGCTTGACGACCGTGACGCAGTTCCCGCGGGCGTCATACTCCCGGCGCAGCACCTGGCCGTCCGGGCGGACGGTGGTGACAAGGCAGCCCCGGGTGTCGTACGCGAGACGCACGGGTGCACCGTCCGGGCGCCTGACCTCAACGAGTCGACCGAGGTCGTCGTAGCTCCTGGTCGTGGTGTGGCCCAGCTCGTCCGTCCAGGAGGTCGGCCGGTGGTGCTCGTCCCATGACGTGCGGGTCGTGCCGCCCAGCGGATCGATCTCGGCGACGACCTGGCACCTGTCGTTGACGACGAACCGGCTGACAGCGCCCTCCGCCGTGGTGACGGTGGTGATCTTGGCTTCGGGCCAAGCGGCGTCGGTGCCGTCGTAGTCCAGGCTGAGGCTGAGGTGCCCCGCCTCCCCTCCTTCCGCTATGCATCGGTCCGCCGTGTCGTACGCGTACGAGTAGCCGCGGCCGTTGCGATCGGTCCACGACGTGATGCGGTGCCGCTCGTCATAGGTGAACCGCATCGGATGGCCCGTGGCGTTGACGATGGTGGTGAGGCAGCCGTCGGTGTAGCCGTAGGAGCGCAGGAGGAGGTTCGAACCGTCGTGGCCCGCGCCCGCGAGGTGCAGCGCCGTGACCCGGCCGTCAGTGACGGTGACCTCGATCCGGTAGCCACCGGAGTGCCGGATCGCGAGCGGGGTTCCGTCGGCGGCGTGATCGAAATCGATCGTTTCACCGTTGCGGTTGGACATGCGCTTGAGGAGAGCGATGCCGTCGACGGGAACGTCGAACTCACGAGTGATGCCGGTGAGCGGGTCGTCCACGTGGTAGCGGCCATCACCGAGACGGGTCAGGGGGAAACGCGGGCCTGCCTCGGGAAGGACCGATCGCTGCGGCTCTGCGGGATGGGCATAGCTGAGGAGCAATCCGTCCTCGGTGACGAGTACGACGCCGGCTCCGTCGACTTCCAGGCGCTGGTCGACCGTGGAGGCCCAGGTGCTACCGAACCACCAGCCCGTCCGGTAGTCGGACGCGGCCCTGCGCGTGAAGACGAGGGGCAAGCTGCCGGGCAGACTGACGTCGGTCTCCGGGAAGTACATGGCCCCGGTGGCCATGTCCACGGGGTCGCTGCCCTTGGAGCGGACCGCGTTCTTGAGCCGGTTGTACGCGCCCTTCGCACCGTCCGCGAGCATGCCGCGGGCGTTCTTGCCCAGCCCCCGCGCCGCCAGGCTCATCCCCTTCAGCCCGCCCTTGAGCCCCTTCATCGCGGCCAGGCCGCCCTTGAGTCCCTTGGCCAGGCCGCCGAGGGTCGTGATCCCCTTCATCCCGGGGATGCAGTCCAGCGCCGCCAAGCCCACGTCCCAGAGGGACGCTTGGCCCTTCGCGTATTTGTTGAGGGTGTCGGCGAGGACGACCAGCGCGGCGATCAGCACGATCGCGCCGAGGATCGGCCCCCCGATGATCATCGCGATGATCCCCACCACCGCCACCACGACCTTGCACACCGCGACGATGGTGTCCCAGTTGTCGGAGAACCAGTCCCCGACCTCCTCCCACCACTTCCGATTGTGAATCCCCGCGTCCGACGCCTCATCGATCTTCGACTTCGCGTCCCGCGCCGCCTCCTCCCGCATCCTGCGCGCATCCGCGGCCATCTTCTTCGCCGCGTCCAACGCACCGTTCGCATCCGTCACGTCCGACTGGGCGCTGGTCCGAGCCGACTGGGCGTGCTGCGCGTCCCTGGTAGCGGCACGGACCTTCGCCTCGTCCGGTTTCTCCGCGTCCTTGCTGCCGGTCGGATCGTCCTTGTACTTGTCCGCTTCCCTGGTGGCCCGCGTCACCCACGAATCAGCCGACGACAGACGAGACTTCGCGGACGTCAGATCGGCCTGCGCCTCCCGCCCCTTGGCGAGTGCCTTGTCCGCCAGCGCCTGCGCCCGCTCCAGCTTCGGCCAGTAGTCCCCGAGCGCGTCCCCCGCCATCTCGTACGACTTCTTCAGCTTCTTCAACTGCTTGGGCACACCCGAGAACTCGGACTGGAACGCCTCCGCCGACTTCCCCGCCCACTGCAAAACGGCGTCCTCGTCCGCCATCCCCTTGATCAGCCGCAACGCATCCGACACGTCATCCGCGAAACCGAGCAGATCCTTCGACAGCTTCCGCACCCGGTCCGGATCACCCGGCGTCGGATCCCGCTCCAGATCCAGCACATGCCAGTCACCCGGCCGATTCCCCGCCATGCCGCAACCCCCGTCACGCCCACATCAACAACACCCGTACACACAAGCGAACTTACAGGGAACACCGGTTCGGCAGCGTCACCGAGGCCGCTGCCCACATCCCTTGATCGCAGAGCCGGTTGGGGCCGTAACCTCGTCCTCATGTCTCGCACCACTCCCCCGCGGCCCCTCGACGTCACCGCGTCGTTCCCCGAACTCGCGCCGCTGGCGCGTTCCGCCGTGCGGTTGCATCCGCGTCCGGGTGCGCCGACGGTCGCGGACAGTTCGATCGGCGGCCCCCTGTTGTGGCCCGCCGACGAGCCGTGGCCCACCTGCGCGGACCACGACGCGCCCACGCACTACGGCCTCGCCCCCGGGGACGTACGGCTGGGGCGGCGCATCCTCGCCGACGCGTGGACCCGGCCGGGCGCCGAGGGCGCCGACCTCCTCACCCCCGAGGAGCGCGAGATCGTCGACCGTGCCGCCTCCGAGACGGACATACCCCAGGACGGCCCGGTCCCGCTCATCCCCGTGGCCCAGCTCTACGCCGCCGACATCCCTTCGCTGCCCCGCCCGGCCGGCACCGACCTGCTCCAGGTGCTGTGGTGCCCGTTCGACCACGACGAGGACTACCTCCCCGCCGCGGCGCTGTACTGGCGGGCCTCCGCGGACATCACCGACCCGCTCCCCGCACCGCCCGAGCCCTCGGTGATCGGCACCGACGACTACCTGCCCGAGCCGTGCCTCCTGCACCCCGAGACGGTCACCGAGTACCCGGCCCCGCACGAGCTCCCCGAAGAACTGGCGGACCGGATCCACGGCTGGGAGGCGGAACAGAACCCCGACGACGAGGACGGCATCGAGGTCGTCGACTACCAGTACGACCTCAGCGTCGCCCCCGGCTGCAAGCTCGGCGGATACGGTCCCTGGAGCTTCAGCGACCCGTTCCCGATGTCCTGCCCCGAGTGCGGCTCGGACGTCCGCCCGCTGCTCACCGTCGACGGCGCCGAATGGGACGGCAACAAGAGCTGGCGCCCCCTGGAGGACGCCGACTACGACGGTCTGCACTTCCTCGGCCCGGCGTGCTCCACCCGGCTCACCATCGGCCGCAGCTACAACATGCAGCTCTACGTGTGCGTGGCCTCGTACGACCATCCGCACGTGCAGAACATGCAGTAGCCGGTCTCCGGGCGAACCTCAGACCGGCGCGAGCAACCGCTCCAGTTCCGCGTCGTACGCCCTGTATCCCGCCTTGCCGGACTCCGGAGCACCGGAGTCCGGGCGCAGGGTGTCCGGCAGACGGGCCACCCGCCACATACGGAACACGCCGTCCGGGGCATAGCTCCCAGCGTCGCCCACGAGCTCACAGGCGATACGGACGACCCCGGCGGCCAGGTCCCCACCCTCCTCGGCGTCCACTCCGGCCGCGATCCCGGCGGTCACCAAGGCGTCCAGCAGGTTGACCAGTTGGAGGTCCGCGCCCATCCGGCACATCCGGCGCACCACCGACGGATCCGCCAGATACGCGAGGTCGTCCGCCGACTCCGGGTCCCAGGCGATGCCCGCCGACCAGAGCAGCATGAACGGCGCCTCGACCGGGTGCTCGCGCAGGTACCCCAGCTCGTCCGAGATGGCCATGACGGGGTCCTCGAACCGGCCGATCGTCCGGACCGCCGCCATGATCCGTGCGATGTCCTCGCCCCTGGGCGTCAGGAAGTCCACCACCGAGGCCTGCGCCAGGTCCCAGGTCCCGGTGTCGTTCACCGCGCCGATCTCGACGACTCCGCCCAGGGCGGCGAACACGGTACGGGCGTAGCTCTGCGGGTGGATCTCCGCTCCCCCCGTCACCTCTGAGCGGCGTACCCGACGAACGCCGTCCAGGCCGCGGGGGTCATCGCCAGACGGGCGCCGCCCGGGTTCTTGGAGTCGCGGATGTGGATCGTGGTGGGGCTGAGGGCCATCTCGACGCAGTCGCCGGCTTCGCTGCTGCTGCTGTAGCTGCTCTTGAACCACATCAGCCCCGAGGAGTTCTCGGGGGAGGTCACACGAGTCATGTCTCTCCCAGCACTTGCTCGATGAAGGTCAACGACTCCCTCGGGGTGAGGGCTTGGGCCCGGATGATGCCATAGCGCAGCTCCAAGATCCGCAAGTCCTTGGGGTCCGAGACAGGGCGACCGCTGAAGGCACCGTCGGAACGCCCGACCGCCGTACCGTCATCGAACTTCAGCACCTCGATGAGCCCCTGCATCCCGGCGTGATCCTCTCGGTCTGTCGGCATCACCTGAAGCGACACGTTTCGCAACTGACCGACGTGCAGCAGGTGTTCGAGCTGGCGGCGCAGCTTCATCTTCCCCCCGATCGGGCGCCGCAGCGTCACCTCTTCCTGGATGAAGCTGAGCGCTGGGGCCGGCGACCTTTCGTAGATCACCTTCCGGCTCATGCGCGCAGCGGTCTCACGCTCCACCACCTCCTGCGAGTAGGCAGGCTGGCGGGTCTCGAAGAGAGCTTGCGCATACTCAGGCGTCTGCAACAACCCATGGATGTTGTGGTTGCTGTACAGCAGCAACTCCACCGCCCGCTCCTCCAGCATCTTCAGTTCGCGGACCTTCTTCGGGTACCGGGCCTTCTCCATGTCCTCCTTGAAGGCGCGGAGATGCCCGCCGGCCTTCAGGACGTCGTCCGCGCGGTCCAGGAAGTCCGCCCGGGGGATCCGCGCGCCCCGTTCCACCTTCCGGACCAGGTCCTCCCCGTAGCCGATCGCCCGTCCGAAGTCGACCGCCCGCATGCCGGCCGCCTCCCGCCAGAGCCTGACCTGGCGGCCGGTCGCCTCGACGACCGGGGCGATCTCGTCCTCGGGGCTCACGTCCCACCCCGGTTCGTCCGCACTCCCGCTGCTCACACCCAACCACCTCCAACGCCCAGGGGTTCCCGGACGACACCCGGGACAGCCGGGACAGATCGGGACAACGACTGGACAGTCCCGATACGTACCGACGTCATCGCTGCTCAGGGTAGGCAGCGTCGGACACGCTGAGTGACGTGAATCAGGAAACCGCCGGGCCGGAGGCCCAACGCGTCGAACCCGTCCGCAACTTCAGTGTGCTGCTGTCCCCCACGTCACGGGGCGCCCGTCTGGCGAGGCTGCTCGCGACCGAACAACTCCGTTCCTGGGCGATGCCGTTGAGCCCGGCCGACCAGATCGTCGCGGAGCTCGCGTCGAACGCGGTGACGCACGGACGGGTCCCCGGCCGCGACTTCAGGCTGACGCTGTACGTCGTCGGCGACACCCTCCGCGTCGAGGTGACCGACACCGTGGGTGACCGGCTTCCCCGACTCGGGACGGCGGGGGCCGGCGCCGGCTCGGGCCGCGGACTGCTCCTCGTCGACGCGTTCGCGGACCGCTGGGGCGTGACACCGGGTCCCGCCCCGCGCAAGACCGTCTGGGCCGAACTGTCCTGCGCGTCGGAGGGATCCGCTTCCCCCGCACGTCAAGGGGTTGCTCCGCTCCCGGGACCGCCGAGACTGCCTGAGACCGCGTGAACCCGGCCACGGGGAAGGGCCCGTCCGACCGACGTCGTACGGGCCCTTCCCGAAGTCCGGTGCGGCGGATGCCGCGGCCGGGTCAGATCACGCCCTGCTCCAGCATCGCGGAGGCGACCCGCTCGAAGCCCGCGATGTTCGCGCCGCTGACGTAGTCGCCGGGGACGCCGTAGCGCTCGGCGGTCTCGTGGCAGAGGGCGTGGATGTTGTTCATGATGCCGGTCAGCTCGTCCTCGACCCGATCCCGCGACCAGGAGGTGCGGGCGTGGTTCTGGCTCATCTCCAGGGCGCTGACCGCGACGCCGCCCGCGTTGGCCGCCTTGCCGGGACCGAAGGCGACGCCCGCCTTCTGGAAGAGCTGGACCGCCTCGGGGGTGGTGGGCATGTTGGCGCCCTCGGAGACCGCCTTGACGCCGTTGCCGATCAGCGTGGTCGCCGCGGCCGCGTCCAGCTCGTTCTGGGTGGCCGAGGGCAGCGCGACGTCGCCCGGCACGTCCCAGACGCTGCCGTTCGCTACGAACCGTGCCGACGCGCCGCGCCGTGCCGCGTAGTCGGCGACCCGGCCGCGCTCGACCTCCTTGATCTGCTTGAGCAGCTCGACGTCGATGCCCTTGTCGTCGACGACGTAGCCGCTGGAGTCGGAGCAGGTCACGGCGTTCGCGCCAAGGGCGGCGAGCTTCTCGATCGTGTAGGTCGCGACGTTGCCGGAGCCGGAGACGACCACGGTCTGGCCCTCCAGGTCCTCGCCGCGCTCCCGCAGCATGGCGGCGGCGAACAGGACGTTGCCGTAGCCGGTCGCCTCGGGCCGGATCAGCGAACCGCCCCAGTGCGTGCCCTTGCCGGTCAGGACGCCGGCCTCCCAGCGGTTGGTGATGCGCCGGTACTGGCCGAACAGGTAGCCGATCTCACGGCCGCCCACGCCGATGTCGCCGGCCGGCACGTCCGTGTGCTCGCCGATGTGCCGGTACAGCTCGGTCATGAACGACTGGCAGAACCGCATCACCTCGGCGTCCGACCGGCCGCGCGGGTCGAAGTCGCTGCCGCCCTTGCCGCCGCCGATCCCGAGACCGGTCAGGGCGTTCTTGAAGATCTGCTCGAAGCCGAGGAACTTCACGATGCCGAGGTTGACCGACGGGTGGAAGCGCAGGCCGCCCTTGTACGGGCCGAGCGCGCTGTTGAACTCCACGCGGTAGCCGCGGTTGACGTGGACCTTGCCGTGGTCGTCCTGCCACGGGACGCGGAAGATGATCTGCCGCTCCGGCTCCACCACGCGTTCGACGAGAGCCGCTTCCCCGTACTCCGGGCGCTGCGAGAGGACCGGAGCCAGCGTTTCGAGGACCTCGTGCGCGGCCTGGAGGAACTCGGGCTGCGCCGGATTGCGCCGCTCGATGTCGGCCAGCAAGGAGGCGATACGGCTCTTCGTGTCGGGGCGGGTCACCTGGGGGTCCCTTCAGACGGGGCCGCCGGAACGGCTGACCGGGGTCGGTTCGACCGGTCGGTTGCGGCGGCAGCGGTGCACAGAGCAGTCGGCCCCCCGCCCGGAAGCGGGAGACCGTCCCTACAGTCTTCCCCCTGAATTACGGACGCGTTGCGTGATTCTTTCGAGACGCGCCAAGATTCGTTTCACCTGCACGGACCACCACGACATGCCGAAGACGTTCGAATTTCGTATACGAATTCGACCGGATCGGCAGACTGGCACGACGGGCCGGACATGCGAAAGGGCCCGTACGACCGAAGTCGTACGGGCCCTCTCAAGGAGCTCGTGAAAGAGCTACCAGGTCAGATCACTTACTTCGTGATCTTGGTGACCTGGCCGGCGCCCACGGTCCGGCCACCCTCACGGATGGCGAACTTCAGGCCCTCTTCCATGGCGACGGGCTGGATGAGCTCGACCTTCATCTCAGTGTTGTCGCCCGGCATGACCATCTCCGTGCCCTCGGGGAGGGTCACAACACCGGTCACGTCAGTCGTACGGAAGTAGAACTGCGGACGGTAGTTGTTGAAGAACGGCGTGTGGCGGCCACCCTCGTCCTTGGACAGGATGTAGGCCTGCGCCTCGAACTCGGTGTGCGGGGTGACCGAGCCCGGCTTGATGATGACCTGGCCGCGCTCGACGTCCTCGCGCTTGATGCCACGGAGGAGCAGACCGACGTTCTCACCGGCCTGGCCCTCGTCGAGCAGCTTGCGGAACATCTCGATGCCCGTGACCGTGGTCGTGGTCTTGTCCTGCTTGATGCCGATGATGTCAACGGTCTCGTTGACCTTCAGGACACCACGCTCGATACGGCCGGTGACGACCGTACCGCGACCGGTGATCGTGAAGACGTCCTCGACGGGCATGAGGAACGGCTTGTCGACGTCACGAGCCGGGGTGGGGATGGACTCGTCGACGGCGGCCATGAGGTCCAGAACGGTCTGGCCCCACTCCTTGTCGCCCTCGAGCGCCTTGAGCGCCGAGACCTTGACGACCGGAAGGTCGTCGCCCGGGAACTCGTACTCGGAGAGGAGCTCACGGACCTCGAGCTCGACGAGCTCCAGGATCTCCTCGTCGTCCACCATGTCGGCCTTGTTCAGGGCGACGACGATGTACGGAACGCCGACCTGGCGGGCCAGGAGCACGTGCTCCTTGGTCTGCGGCATCGGGCCGTCGGTGGCGGCGACGACGAGGATGGCGCCGTCCATCTGCGCCGCACCCGTGATCATGTTCTTGATGTAGTCCGCGTGACCGGGGCAGTCGACGTGGGCGTAGTGACGGCCCTCCGTCTGGTACTCGACGTGCGCGATCGAGATCGTGATACCGCGCTGGCGCTCCTCAGGAGCCTTGTCGATCTGGTCGAAGGCCGAGGCCTCGTTCAGGTCCGGGTACGCGTCGTGCAGCACCTTGGTAATGGCGGCCGTGAGGGTCGTCTTACCGTGGTCGATGTGACCGATGGTGCCGATGTTGACGTGCGGCTTAGTCCGCTCGAACTTTGCCTTCGCCACTGGGGTCCTCCTGCGGAGTGGTTCTGGTACGCCTTACTCATCGGCGCCAGGTGATCTTTGCTGGGATGCCGCCCGCCGGGGTTTTCCCCTCCGGGTCGGCCCCGGCGGTCGGTGTCAAGCCTAAAGCGTGTAAACGGGGTGTGTTACTCGCCCTTGGCCTTCGCGATGATCTCCTCGGCGACGTTCCTGGGAACCTCGGCGTAGGAGTCGAACTGCATCGAGTAGCTTGCGCGACCCGAGGTCTTGCTGCGGAGGTCTCCGACGTAGCCGAACATCTCCGAGAGAGGCACCAGACCCTTGACGATCCGGGCGCCCATGCGCTCCTCCATGGCCTGGATCTGGCCACGGCGGGAGTTGATGTCGCCGATGACCTCACCCATGTAGTCCTCGGGCGTGGTGACCTCGACGGCCATCATCGGCTCGAGGAGCACGGGCTTGGCCTTGCGCGCGGCCTCCTTGAAGGCCTGCGAACCGGCGATCTTGAAGGCGAGCTCCGAGGAGTCGACCTCGTGGTAGCCACCGTCGAGAAGAATGACGCGGACGCCCGTCATCTCGTAGCCGGCGAGGATGCCGAACTGCATGGCTTCCTGCGCACCCGCGTCGACCGAAGGGATGTACTCCTTCGGGATGCGGCCACCGGTGACCTTGTTCACGAACTCGTACGAGGCGTCGCCGCCCTCGATCGGCTCGATCGCGATCTGCACCTTGGCGAACTGACCGGTACCACCGGTCTGCTTCTTGTGCGTGTAGTCGAGACGCTCGACGGCCTGACGGATCGTCTCGCGGTACGCGACCTGCGGCTTGCCGACGTTGGCCTCGACCTTGAACTCACGGCGCATACGGTCGACCAGCACCTCGAGGTGCAGCTCGCCCATACCACCGATGATGGTCTGGCCGGTCTCCTCGTCCGAGTGGACCTGGAAGGAGGGGTCCTCCTCCGCGAGACGCTGGATGGCGACACCCAGCTTCTCCTGGTCACCCTTGGACTTGGGCTCGATGGCGACCTGAATGACCGGCGCCGGGAAGTCCATGGACTCCAGGATCACCGGGTTCTTGTCGTCGGCCAGCGTCTCACCCGTGGTGGTCTGCTTCAGGCCCATGACGGCGACGATGTCGCCGGCGCCCACCGACTCGATCTCCTCACGCTTGTTCGCGTGCATGCGGTAGATCTTGCCGATGCGCTCCTTCTTGCCCTTGACGGAGTTCAGCACAGCGCTGCCCGCCTCGAGACGGCCCGAGTAGACCCGGACGAAGGTGAGCTTGCCCAGGTGCGGGTCGCTCATGATCTTGAACGCGAGGGCGGAGAGCGGCTCGTCGTCGGACGGCTTGCGCTTGACCACGACCTCGGGGTCCTTCACGTCGTGGCCCTCGATGGCCTCGACGTCAAGCGGGGTCGGGAGGTAGCGCACGACCGCGTCGAGCAGGGGCTGAACGCCCTTGTTCTTGAACGCGGTGCCACAGAACACCGGGGTGACGGTGACATCGGTGGACTTGCCGGACGCGATGGTGACGCGACGGATCGCGGCGTACAGCTGCTCCTCGGTGGGCTCCTGGCCCTCCAGGAACAGCTCCATGATCTCGTCGTCGTGCTCGGCGACGGTCTCGACCAGCTTGCCGCGGTACTCCTCGGCAGCCTCGGCGTGCGTGGCCGGGATGTCGACGACGTCGTACATCTCGCCCTTGGCCGCCTCGGCGGACCACACGAGCGCCTTCATGCGGACCAGGTCCACAACGCCCTTGAAGTCCATCTCGGCACCGATCGGGAGCTGCATGACGATCGGGACCGCGCCGAGGCGGTTCTCGATCATGTCCACGCAGCGGTGGAACTCGGCGCCGGTGCGGTCCAGCTTGTTCACGAAGCAGATGCGCGGCACGCCGTAACGGTCGGCCTGACGCCACACCGTCTCGGACTGCGGCTCGACACCGGCGACACCGTCGAACACCGTGACGGCACCGTCGAGGACGCGGAGCGAACGCTCCACCTCGACCGTGAAGTCGACGTGCCCGGGGGTGTCGATGATGTTGATCGTGTAGTCGTCGTCCTCGAGCGGCCAGTGACAGGTGGTGGCAGCAGAGGTGATCGTGATGCCACGCTCCTGCTCCTGCTCCATCCAGTCCATGGTGGCAGCGCCGTCGTGGACCTCACCGATCTTGTAGCTGACGCCGGTGTAGAAGAGGATCCGCTCGGTGGTGGTCGTCTTGCCCGCGTCGATGTGGGCCATGATCCCGATGTTGCGGACCCTGGCCAGGTCAAGTGAAGTGGTAGCCATAAGGCTTCAGTCTTCTCTCGGTCTCGATGTGGGTAGCGACTACCAGCGGTAGTGCGCGAAGGCCTTGTTGGACTCGGCCATCTTGTGGGTGTCCTCGCGCTTCTTCACAGCGGCACCAAGGCCGTTGGAGGCGTCGAGAAGTTCGTTGAGCAGACGCTCGGTCATGGTCTTCTCGCGACGGGCGCGGGAGTAACCGACCAGCCAGCGCAGCGCGAGCGTGTTGGCACGACCGGGCTTGACCTCGATCGGAACCTGGTACGTCGCACCACCGACACGGCGGGACTTGACCTCGAGGGTCGGCTTGATGTTCTCAAGCGCGCGCTTCAGCGTGATGATCGGGTCGTTGCCCGTCTTCTCACGCAGACCCTCCATGGCGCCGTAGACGATGCGCTCGGCGGTGGAGCGCTTGCCGTTCAGCAGCACCTTGTTGATGAGGGAGGTCACCAGAGGGGAACCGTAGACCGGGTCGATGATGACCGGGCGCTTCGGGGCGGGGCCCTTACGAGGCATTTCTACTTCTCCTTCTTGGCGCCGTAGCGGCTGCGGGCCTGCTTGCGGTTCTTGACACCCTGGGTGTCGAGGGAACCGCGGATGATCTTGTAACGAACACCAGGCAGGTCCTTCACACGGCCGCCGCGCACGAGCACGATGGAGTGCTCCTGCAGGTTGTGTCCCTCACCCGGAATGTAAGCCGTGACCTCGATCCCGCTGGTCAGACGCACACGCGCGACCTTACGCAGGGCCGAGTTCGGCTTCTTCGGGGTGGTCGTGAACACACGCGTGCAGACGCCGCGACGCTGGGGCGAACCCTCGAGTGCGGGCGTCTTGTTCTTCTCGACCTTGTCCTGCCGGCCCTTCCGGACCAGCTGCTGGATCGTAGGCACTACTTCTCCGGTTTCTGTGTGCCGAATGGTGAAGCTAACCTGGAACGCCACCGACCCACGCGGTCGGGTGTGTCGAATACTGCAGACCCTCGCCGCGAGGCGAGAAGGGCGCAGATTGCGGTGGTCGCTTACGGCTCCCCTTGCGGTCTGAAGGCACGCACGAGAGCCAGGGCACACCCCAGGCACAAGGTATGAGCGTACCTACCTCACGGACTTCGGTCAAAACAAATGCCGTGGTGCCCGACACGCCGGACTGCTCCCGATCCATTCTCGGGGCACTTCACACTTGGCGCAGCTTGTCACCGGTTCCGCGATGAAAGTCCCCGATTCGGTTCGCGCCGCACACACTGGGTGATTACGTTGACGCGTTGCCGCGCACCGGTCACTGTGCGTCGGCCGCGGGGCCGATCGGGGGACGGGGGATGGACTCATGGCGGCTGCACCCTTGGCCGGGGACGAGAGCCTGGACGACCGGGTGCCGTTCCTGGCACGCCTGGAGAGCGAGGACCGCTCCGCGCTGCTGTCCCTCGGACACGAACTGTCCTTCATGCCCCGGACGGTGCTCCTGCGCCAGAGCGAGCCCTCCTCGCACGTGCTGATCGTCACGCACGGCTGGACGAAGGTGACGGCCGCCGCCGCCAACGGCTACGAGGCGCTGCTCGCGCTCCGCGGCCCCGGCGACATCGTCGGGGAGTCCGCCGCGCTCACCGGCCGGCCGCGCTCCGCGACGGTGACCGCCCTCGAACCGGTCCGCACGGTCGCGCTCGTACGCGAACAGTTCCGGGACTTCCTCGCCCGCTCCCCCGCGGTCTCCTTCGCCCTCCTCGGCCTCACCTCCGACCGCACCCGCGCCGCCGACCGCCGCCGTCTGGAGTTCGCCTCCATGAGCGTCCGCGAGCGCTTCGCGGCGCTCCTGCTCGACCTGGCCCGCACGAACGGCCACCGCACCGAGGAGGGCATCGAACTCTCCGTCCCGCTGAGCAAACAGGAGCTCGCGGGATCGGTGGGGGCCTCCCGGGAGATGGTCCAGCGCCTGCTGAAGGAACTCCGGGAGCGGGAGGCGGTGCTGACGGGCCGGCGGACGCTGGTGATCCTGCGCATGGACGTCCTGCGGAGGATCGCCCGGCGATGAACCGTCAGACCCTGCCGGGACCCGCCGCGGGCCCCTCCCCCGGCGAACGGCCCGGCGCCTTGCTCCCGGAAGCCGGGACCGCCGTGACCACGGATCACTTCTGTGCACACGGTCACACTTCGAGTGGGACATCCGTCCTCACACCCGTCCCACCGGTGACGCCACGCTGCTTGCCAGGCGAGGCCCCCACCGAAAGGCGACCATGACCGACCCCGTGAGCCGGACGATCCTCCTGCTGGACATCGAGAAGTACAGCGACCGGGACGACGTGGAGCAGGCCTATCTGCGGCGGATGCTGTACGACATCACGGACCGCGCGCTGGAGAGCGCCGGCATCGACGAGCGGCTGCGCCTGCGGGCGGACCGCGGCGACTCGGTGATGGAACTGATCGACGCCAACGCCTCCGTCACGGCACTGCTGCGCACCCTGCTCACCGAGGTGCCCGACCTGCTCCGCGCGGTCAACCGGACGGCGTCCAGCTCGGCCCAGATCCGGCTGCGCGGTGTCGTGGCCACGGGATACGTCGCCGTCGACGAGCACGACGGCTGGGTCGGCTCCGACCTCAACCACGCCTGCCGGCTCCTCGACGCCGGGCTGCTGCGCGCCGCCCTGCGCGAGCGGCCGGACGACTTCGCGCTGTGCGTCTCCGAGGGCGTGCACGCCGGGATCGTGCGGCACGACCACCCGGGCATCCCGGCGCAGGACTTCCACGCGGTGACGGTGGACAGCAAGAACGGACCCCTGCGGGCCTGGCTGCACGGCCCGGTCCCGTACGGGGCGGACGACCGCAGTGAAACAGGGGGAGCCCCGGCGCCGGACTGCTCGGGGGAGAGCCCGGCGCCGGGGGCGGCCACCTCCGCGGCCCGGACGGAACCGGCGGCGACGGAGGGGGTGAAGGCGGAGGCGGCGACGGCGACGGAGCGGACGCAGGCGGAGGTGACGGCGGAGGCTGCGGCGACAGCGGCGGCGGTCGAGCCCACCCGGCCCGAGCAGCCCGCACAACCGCCCGCCCAGCCCGCCGCGCCCCCCGGCAACGTCGTCTTCAACTTCGGCGGCGGCTCCCCCAGTTTCGGCGGAAGCCTCGTCGCGGGGGACCAGCACGGGGTGTCCGGCGGACAGGTCACCGGGGACGTCCACCTGGGCCGCAGCGGGGGTGAGCCCACGTGACCGTGCCCCCGCCCGCGAACCGGGGCGGCCTCGACGACGAACCACCGCGGGACCCGCCCTGGACACCGGGGGCCCACCCCGACCCCGAGACCGGCACCGACGCGGACGAGCCCGAGGAGGACACCCGGGAGGCCCGCGCCGCACAGCGCGAACTCGTCGCGCACACGCCCGGGTTCATCTTCAGCGAGGCCGCGTCCTTCGGCGGCAGCCTGGTCGCCGGAGCCCAGCACGGGGTGTCGGCGGGCGGCTCGGCCCGTGACGTGTTCCTGGGCGGCAAGACGGAGATCCACCACCACGGGACGGCCTCCGCGTCGGCCGCGTACGTCTCCGGCGAGATCCCCCGGCAGCGGCTCGACGCGCTCGCCTCGGTCTTCGCCGAGGGTCCCGCCTTCGCCGCCGCCCTGGCCCGGCTGCGCGAGGAACGCGTCCTCGTCCTCGCCGGCGCCCACTCCACCGGCCGCTACGCCGCCGCGCTCATGCTCCTGCACCACCTCGGCGTGCCCGCCGTGCACGCGCTGTCCGCCGAGACCGGCCCGGCGACCCTGGCCGGCCGGCTCACCGCGCCCGGCGGCCACGTCCTGCGCGACCTGCCGCTGAGCCGCAACCGCCCACTGCGCGACACCCACCTCTACGCGGCCCGCGACCGGCTCGCGAAGACCGGCGGATATCTGGTCCTGACCCTGGAGAACTCCCCGTTCCTGCTGGGCGTCACCCCGTCCGTCTGGGAACCGCCCGAGGCGGCCGCCGTCCTGCGCGCCCACCTGGCCGACCTGCGGAAGGATCCCGGCGACGGCGCCGGACTGCTCGGCCTCGGCCCGGTCCGCGACTTCCTCGCGCGCGGCGCCCACCGGCCCGCCGAGGTGGCCCGGTTCGCCGTCGAGGTCGCCCGCTACGACGGCGGCGAGGAGGCGGCCGCCCGCCTCGCCGACTTCGGGCACGCGGCCGTCGAGCAGCAGTGCCGGGAATGGCTCGGCGACCCCGAGACCACCCTGCGCGACAAGGCCTTCCTCATCTCGCTCGCCGTCTTCGACCAGGCGCCCTACGTGCTCTCCGCCGAACTCGCCGACAAGCTGTACGTGCACTTCCAGCGGCTCCAGCATCCCGAGCAGCCCCCGGAGATCCCGGTGTTCGGACTCGATGCCGGGACCCGCCTGGAGCGGGCACGGGCCGAGGGCGAGTTACGCGACGAGGAGACCGACTGGGGTCCGGTGCCGCAGTTCACGGCCCGCTTCAAGAGGGAGAACACCCCGCGGGTGCTGCTCGGCGAGGTCTGGACGGGCCATCCGTCGGCCCGGCCCGCGCTGGTCGCCTGGCTCAAGGAGCTGGCCCGTGACCGGCGTCCGGTCGTCCGGACCCGGGCCGCCGCGGCCACCGCGCTGCTGGCCCGCGCCGACCTGCCCTCGGCGATGGCGCTGCTGATCGACGGCTGGGCGGTGTCCAAGGCCTTCGGCCCCCGCGTCACCGCCGCGAACACCCTCACGCTCGCCCAGCTCCTCGACGCGCCCGTCGTCCTGCGCCTGCTCACCCAGTGGTGCACGGACCCCCACTGGGCCCGCCGCTGGACCGCGATCCGCGCCTTCGGCCTGCTCACCCCGCTGCGCCCCGACCTCGCCGGCCCGGCGCTCAGCGCCCTCGCCGCCCGCGCCCGTGCCGGAGGCAGCAGCAGGACCGAGTCGAACAACCTGGTCGAGTCGACGGCCCTGCTCCTGTCGGTGGGCGGGCGCCGCGGCGAGATGCTCTCCGAACTCGTGCGCCTGCTCCACCACGACACGGCCTCGGTCCGTGCGCTCGCGCTGGCCGCGTTCGTGCGCTCCTGCGACAACGCGGAGGAGGGCGCGCTCGTCGAGTGGTACGCCGACACCGGCATGTACGAGACGGACTCGGCCCGCGACCTCGCCACCCTGTGGCGGACCGCGCTCGGCGACCGGGGGCACACCCGTGGCGCCCTGGCCGCGCTGCGCACCTGGGTACGGCTGGCCGAGCGCCGCGCGGACGTCGCGCAGGCCCTGGAGCTGCTGCTGCCCGCGCTGATCGCCACCGCGGACGACCGCAAGCGGCTGTGCCACGAACTGGCCGGCCTGCCCGCCCAGGACGGCGGCGCGCGCTCCCCGGTGGCCGACCGGCTGCTCGCCCTTCTGATCCCCTCCACCCCAGATCCGTCGAGAGATCCATCGAGGAGTTGAACCATGGCGGAGTTCCGCCGTCAGCCGGAGTGGCAGCAGGACGCCAACCGGCACACCACGCTCATCGACCCGGTGCTCACCGTCCGGCCCATCGCGCGCTTCGACTACACCGTCCGCCGCGCGGTCACCGCGATCGACCACGCGCTGGTGTTCGTCACCGCCAAGGGCACGTACGACGTCTACACGCCGCCGCACCGGCCGAGCCGCTCGGACGCGGCCACCCGCCGCTACACCTCCGTCTACGAGGTGGACATGGGCAGCCACCCCGTCCAGCTCACCCTGGAGATGCCGAGCGACGACGACGCCTTCTCCTTCGGCGCCACGGCCGACCTGACCTGGCGCGTCGCGGACCCGATCGCGTACGTGGCGAGCGGTGAGCGTGACGTGCCGACACGGCTCACGCGCGAACTGCACCAGCTCGCGCGGCCGGTGAGCCGGGCCTACTCCATCGAGGACAGCCCGGCCGCCGAGCGCGCGGTCCAGCGGGCCGTGGAGGACGGCGGTTTCGCCGCGGGCATCGGGCTGTCCGTGACCTGCGCGGTACGGCTGCGGCTGGACGACGAGGCCATCGCGCACCGGCGACGGCAGCGGAGCCTGCGCTACGAGTCCGACATGCTCGACCCCGAGCACGAGTACCGGCTCCGGGCGATCCGGCAGCAGCACGAGCTGGAGTTGCTGCGCCAGCAGCAGGACCACCATCTGATCGCCGAGAAGATCAACTTCTACCAGTACCACCTCCAGCACGGAGGCGTCGCGGCCTGGGCCCTGCATCTGTCCCAGCACCCCGAGGACACCAAGATGGTCATCGGGTCCATCCAGAAGGACCAGTTGTCCATCATCAGGGGGCAGCTCCAGGTCCTCGCCGGGGACAGCCTGGAGGACTTCCAGAAGGCGGAGTCGGCGCGCTCGACCCTGCGGGCCGTCGACGAGCTGATCCAGCAGCAGGCGCCTCCGGCGCCGCGGGACGGCCAGGGGGCACTGCCCGCCGGGGCGATGCCGGGACAGCCTCAGACACCGCCCCAGCCGCCGTATCCGGGGCAGTCCCCGCACCCCGGCCCGTCCCCCCAGGCGCCGTACGCCGGAGCGCCGCCGTACGGCGAGCACTCTCCGTACGCCGGCGGCCCGGCCCCGATCACCGGGCAGCCCCCGACCCCGTACACCGGGCAGCCCCAGACCCCGTACGCGGGCGGCCCGCCGCCCTACGCCGGACAGCCGCCGTACACCGCCGATCCGGCCGGACGGCCGCCGTACAGCGGCGACACGGCCGGTCAGCCGCCGTACGCGGCGCAGCCTCCGTACGCGGGCGGCCCGCCGCCCTACGCCGGGCAGCCCGACGGCCCGGCCGCGTACGAGCCGCCCGCCGCGACGCCCTACGCCACCGCGGGACCGGCTCCGGCCGTGCCTCCCCTGCCCGGCCGCCCCGACGGCCCGCGAGCCGCCGTGCCGCCGGACGCCGCTCCGGAGGACGGGACCGCCTGACCACACCCGCCGAGGCGGACGTCGGCCGCCACCCACCGGCCGACGTCCCCGCACAGCCACCTGCCGCACAGAAGGAGCCGTCATGTCCCAGCCTCCAGGCCCGGCCCACGAGCCCCCGTATCCGGGAACCCCGTACCCAGGACCGCCGTATCCAGGAGCGACGACGCCGCCACCGGAGTACCCCGCGGCCTCCGCTCCCGCGCCGCAGTACCCGGGAGGACCCGCACCGCACCACCCGGGCGCCGCGGCCGGAAGCCCGGCACCACCGCAGTACCCGGGAGCAGGAGCCGGGGGCCCGGCACCCCGGTACCCCGGAGGCTCGGGCGCCGCACCCCAGTACCCCGGAACAGGGGGCCCCGGGCCCCAGTACCCCGGCAGTCCCCACCCGGGAGCCCCCGGCCCCGGCGGACCGGGACCGCAGTACCCGGGGGCGGCGGCCGGGAGCCCGTTACCGCCCCAGTACGCCGGGGGCCCCGACCCGCGGTTCGCGGGGGAGCAGCCGCAGCCGAAGCCGTTCGTGCCGCGGCAGGCCGTCGCGCCCGACGATCTCGACTACCGCCACCAGGGCTCACGCGTCCACCTCGCGAGCCACCAGCGCGGCGCCGACGCCACCGCCATCGGACAGCTCGCCACCCAGATCCCGGGCGCGCTGGTGAGCCTCGCCGTCGTGTCGGCTCTCGCGCTGGGGCTGTTCGGCACGGTCGTCGGCTGGCTGGTCGTCGTGGCCTGGGTGGCCTCGGGAGCCCTCGTCTTCCACCGGCCCACCGAACTCCGCTTCGCCCGGCACGTGCTCAAACTGCGGACGCCGCTGGCCGAGGAACGCGCCCGGCTGGAGCCGATCTGGCGCGAGGTCACCGCCCGGGCCGGCATCGAGGCGAACACCTACGAGCTGATGGTGGAGAACAGCGACGACCTGAACGCGGTCGCGGTCGCCGGCCACGTCGTCGGCGTCACCACCTACTCCCTCAACAAGATCCCCAGCAGCAACCTCGCCGCCGTACTCGCCCATGAACTCGGCCACCACACCGGCGGTCACGCCTGGGCCGGGCTCCTCGGCTACTGGTACTCGCTGCCCGGCCGGCTCGCCTGGGCCTTCACCCGCGGGATGGCCCGTATCGCGCTCGCCGTCGCCGGAGTCTTCTCCGCGGCCGCGACCGGACTGCTGATCCTCTTCATGGGGATGTTCGTCGTCGCCGGGTTCCTCGTCGCCTGGTACATCACCATCCCCCTCGTCGTCGCCCCCTACCTCCTCGCCTGGGTCGGCCGCCTCGGCGAACTGCGCGCCGACCAGCAGGCCGCGGCCCTCGGCTTCGCCCCCGAGATGGCCGAGGTCCTGCACCACTTCCAGGCCGAGGAGGACGCCGCGAAGGCCGTCGCCGCCGGCCAGGGCAAGAAGCTCCAGGAGCCCACCGGCCTGGCCCGCCTGCTGTCCACCCACCCCGACAACTACACCCGCCTGCGCGCGCTGGAGCCCTACCTCCAGCTCCCGCGCTGAGACCGGGAACGCCGAAGGGCGGTCACCCCCTGGTGGGGGTGACCGCCCTTCGGACTACCGCTTACTGGTTGTACGGACCGTAGTCGTAGTCCTCCAGCGGGACGGCCTGGCCGGAGCCGGTGCCGAACGGCGAGTAGTCGATGTCGTCGTAGCCGACGGCCGAGTACATCGCGGCCTTGGCCTCCTCGGTCGGCTCCACCCGGATGTTGCGGTAGCGGGACAGACCCGTACCGGCCGGGATGAGCTTACCGATGATGACGTTCTCCTTGAGGCCGATGAGGCTGTCGGACTTGGCGTTGATCGCCGCGTCCGTCAGAACTCGGGTCGTCTCCTGGAAGGAGGCGGCCGACAGCCAGGACTCCGTCGCCAGCGAGGCCTTGGTGATACCCATCAGCTGCGGACGGCCGGAGGCGGGGTGACCGCCCTCGGTGACCACACGACGGTTCTCGGTCTCGAACTTCGAACGCTCGACCAGCTCGCCGGGCAGCAGCTCCGCGTCGCCCGACTCGATGATCGTCACACGGCGCAGCATCTGCCGGATGATGATCTCGATGTGCTTGTCGTGGATCGACACACCCTGCGAGTTGTAGACCTTCTGGACCTCGCCGACCAGGTGGACCTGGACGGCACGCTGACCCAGGATGCGCAGCACGTCGTGCGGGTTGGTGGCACCCACGGTGAGCTTCTGGCCCACCTCGACGTGCTCGCCCTCCGACACCAGGAGACGGGCGCGCTTCGAGATCGGGAACGCCGTCTCGTCGCTGCCGTCGTCCGGGGTGACGACGAGCTTCTTGGTCTTCTCGGTCTCCTCGATCCGCACGCGGCCGGAGGCCTCGGAGATCGGGGCGACACCCTTCGGCGTACGGGCCTCGAAGAGCTCGACGACACGGGGCAGACCCTGGGTGATGTCGTCACCGGCCACACCACCGGTGTGGAAGGTACGCATCGTCAGCTGGGTACCGGGCTCACCGATGGACTGGGCGGCGATGATGCCGACCGCCTCACCGATGTCGACCAGCTTGCCGGTGGCCAGCGAGCGGCCGTAGCACATGGCGCAGGTGCCGACGGCGGACTCACAGGTCAGGACCGAACGGGTCTTGACCTCCTCGATGCCGTGCTTGACGAGCTCGTCGATGAGGACGTCGCCGAGGTCGGTGTTGGCCGGGGCCAGCACCTTGCCGTCGACGGTGATGTCCTCGGCCAGCGCACGTGCGTACACGCTGGTCTCGACGTTCTCCGTCTTGCGCAGCACGCCGTCCTCGCCGCGCTCGGCGATGGCCAGACGCAGACCGCGGTCGGTGCCGCAGTCCTCCTCGCGGATGATGACGTCCTGCGAGACGTCCACCAGACGACGGGTGAGGTAACCCGAGTCGGCGGTACGCAGGGCGGTGTCCGCCAGACCCTTACGGGCACCGTGCGTGGAGATGAAGTACTCCAGCACGGACAGGCCCTCACGGAACGAGGCCTTGATCGGACGCGGGATGGTCTCGTTCTTGGCGTTCGACACCAGACCACGCATACCGGCGATCTGACGCATCTGCATCATGTTACCTCGGGCGCCCGAGTTCACCATCATCGAGACCGGGTTGGTCTTCGGGAAGTTCGCGTTCATCGCCTCGGCGACCTCGTTGGTCGCCTTGGTCCAGATCGCGATGAGCTCCTGCGTGCGCTCTTCCTTGGTGATCAGACCACGCTCGTACTGCTTCTGGACCTTCTCGTCCAGGTCCTCGTAGCCCTTGACGATCGCGCGCTTCGCATCCGGAACGACGATGTCGGAGATGGCCACGGTGACGCCGGAACGGGTCGCCCAGAAGAAGCCCGCGGACTTCAGGTTGTCGAGCGTCGCCGCGACGATGACCTTGGGGTAGCGCTCGGCCAGGTCGTTGACGATCTCGGAGAGCTGCTTCTTGCCCACCTCGTAGTCGACGAACGGGTAGTCCTCGGGCAGCAGCTCGTTGAAGAGCGCGCGGCCCAGGGTCGTCCGCAGGCGGAAGGTGTCACCCTGCTGCCACTCCGGGTCGCCCTCCTCCTGCGCCGGCGGGGTCCAGCCGCGCGGCGGGATGGTGCCCACCGGGAAGCGGATGTCCACGCGCGACTGGAGGGAGAGCTCGCCGGCGTCGAACGCCATGATCGCCTCGGCGACGGACGCGAAGGAGCGCTCCTCGCCCTTGACGTTGCGCAGGTCGCCGTCGGTGGTCAGGAAGAACAGACCGAGGACCATGTCCTGGGTCGGCATCGTGACCGGGCGGCCGTCGGCCGGCTTGAGGATGTTGTTCGAGGACAGCATCAGGATGCGGGCCTCGGCCTGCGCCTCCGCGGAGAGCGGCAGGTGCACGGCCATCTGGTCACCGTCGAAGTCCGCGTTGAACGCGGTGCAGACGAGCGGGTGGATCTGGATGGCCTTGCCCTCGACGAGCTGCGGCTCGAAGGCCTGGATGCCGAGGCGGTGCAGCGTGGGCGCACGGTTCAGCAGAACCGGGTGCTCGGCGATGACCTCTTCGAGGACGTCGTACACGACCGTGCGGCCGCGCTCGACCATCCGCTTGGCGCTCTTGATGTTCTGCGCGTGGTTCAGGTCGACCAGGCGCTTCATCACGAACGGCTTGAAGAGCTCCAGCGCCATGGCCTTCGGCAGACCGCACTGGTGCAGCTTGAGCTGCGGACCGACGACGATCACGGAACGCGCGGAGTAGTCCACACGCTTGCCGAGGAGGTTCTGACGGAAGCGGCCCTGCTTGCCCTTGAGCATGTCGGACAGCGACTTCAGCGGACGGTTGCCGGGGCCCGTGACCGGGCGACCACGACGGCCGTTGTCGAAGAGCGCGTCGACGGCCTCCTGGAGCATGCGCTTCTCGTTGTTCACGATGATCTCGGGGGCACCGAGGTCGAGAAGGCGCTTCAGGCGGTTGTTGCGGTTGATCACACGGCGGTACAGGTCGTTCAGGTCGGAGGTCGCGAAGCGGCCACCGTCGAGCTGCACCATCGGGCGAAGGTCCGGCGGGATGACCGGCACGCAGTCGAGCACCATGCCCTTGGGGCTGTTGCTGGTCTGCAGGAACGCGGAGACGACCTTGAGGCGCTTGAGCGCGCGGGTCTTCTTCTGGCCCTTGCCGGTGCGGATGATCTCGCGGAGGCGCTCGGCCTCCTCGTCCAGGTCGAAGGACTCCAGGCGCTTCTGCAGCGCCGCGGCACCCATCGAACCGTCGAAGTACGTGCCGAAGCGGTCACGCAGCTCGCGGTAGAGGAGCTCGTCGCCCTCCAGGTCCTGGACCTTGAGGTTCTTGAAGCGGGTCCACACCTCGTCGAGGCGGTCGATCTCGCGCTGCGCGCGGTCGCGGAGCTGCTTCATCTCGCGCTCGGCGCCCTCGCGCACCTTGCGGCGCACGTCGGCCTTGGCGCCCTCGGCCTCGAGCTCGGCCAGGTCGGTCTCGAGCTTCTTGGCGCGGGCTTCCAGGTCGGCGTCGCGACGGTTCTCGACCTGCTGGCGCTCGACGGAGACGTGGGCCTCCAGCGAGGGCAGGTCGCGGGTGCGGCGCTCCTCGTCGACGTACGTGATCATGTACGCGGCGAAGTAGATGACCTTCTCGAGGTCCTTCGGGGCGAGGTCGAGCAGGTAGCCCAGCCGCGACGGAACGCCCTTGAAGTACCAGATGTGGGTGACGGGAGCGGCCAGCTCGATGTGGCCCATCCGCTCACGGCGCACCTTGGCGCGAGTGACCTCGACGCCACAGCGCTCACAGATGATGCCCTTGAAGCGGACACGCTTGTACTTGCCGCAGTAGCACTCCCAGTCCCGGGTCGGACCGAAGATCTTCTCGCAGAAGAGTCCGTCCTTTTCGGGCTTGAGGGTGCGGTAGTTGATGGTCTCGGGCTTCTTGACCTCGCCGTGGCTCCACTGACGGATGTCGTCAGCGGTGGCCAGACCGATCCGGAGCTCATCGAAGAAGTTGACGTCGAGCACTATGCGTCAATCCCTCTCAGGGTTGTAAGTCTTAGGGGTCTGATACGGGGGTCCTGGGGCCGGCGGGCCTTGATCACCTTTTCCACAGGTGGCCAAGGCCCGGCCGGACTCCCGTCAGACCTCTTCGACGCTGCTCGGCTCGCGCCGGGACAGGTCGATGCCGAGCTCCTCCGCCGCGCGGAAGACGTCCTCGTCGGTGTCACGCATTTCGATGGACATACCGTCGCTGGACAGCACCTCCACGTTGAGGCAGAGAGACTGCATCTCCTTGATGAGCACCTTGAAGGACTCGGGGATGCCGGGCTCGGGGATGTTCTCGCCCTTGACGATGGCCTCGTAGACCTTCACGCGGCCGGTGACGTCGTCGGACTTGATCGTCAGCAGCTCCTGGAGGGCGTAAGCGGCGCCGTACGCCTCCAGCGCCCACACCTCCATCTCACCGAAGCGCTGGCCACCGAACTGAGCCTTACCACCCAGCGGCTGCTGGGTGATCATCGAGTACGGACCGGTCGAGCGGGCGTGCAGCTTGTCGTCGACCAGGTGGTGCAGCTTGAGGATGTACATGTACCCGACCGAGATCGGGTCCGGGAACGGCTCGCCGGAGCGGCCGTCGAACAGCCTCGCCTTGCCGGACGGGAGGACCAGACGGTCACCGTCGCGGTTGGGCAGGGTGTGCTCGAACAGACCCGCGAGCTCGTCCTCACGCGCACCGTCGAACACCGGGGTGGCGACGTTGGTCCGCGGCGGGACCTGGTCGGCACCGATGGCCTGCAGGCGCTGCGCCCAGTCGTCGGCCAGACCGGAGACGTCCCAGCCGCGGCTGGCGAGCCAGCCGAGGTGGATCTCCAGCACCTGTCCCGGGTTCATTCGGGACGGGACACCGAGCGGGTTGAGGATGATGTCGACCGGGGTGCCGTCCTCCAGGAACGGCATGTCCTCGATCGGCAGGATCTTCGAGATGACACCCTTGTTGCCGTGGCGGCCGGCGAGCTTGTCACCGTCCGTGATCTTGCGCTTCTGCGCCACGTAGACGCGAACGAGCTGGTTCACGCCCGGCGGCAGCTCGTCGCCCTCTTCGCGGTCGAAGACGCGGACACCGATGACCTTGCCGATCTCGCCGTGCGGGACCTTCAGGGAGGTGTCGCGGACCTCACGGGCCTTCTCACCGAAGATCGCGCGCAGCAGGCGCTCCTCCGGCGTCAGCTCGGTCTCACCCTTGGGCGTGACCTTGCCGACGAGGATGTCGCCGGCGACGACCTCGGCACCGATACGGATGATGCCGCGCTCGTCGAGGTCGGCGAGGACCTCTTCGGAGACGTTCGGGATGTCCCGGGTGATCTCCTCCGGGCCGAGCTTGGTGTCACGGGCGTCGACCTCGTGCTCCTCGATGTGGATCGAGGAGAGGACGTCGTCCTGCACGAGGCGCTGCGACAGGATGATCGCGTCCTCGTAGTTGTGACCCTCCCACGGCATGAACGCCACGAGCAGGTTCTTGCCGAGGGCCATCTCGCCGTCCTCGGTCGCGGGACCGTCGGCCAGGACCTGGCCCTCGATCACGCGGGCGCCCTCGTCCACGACAACCTTCTGGTTGACGGAGGTGCCCTGGTTCGACCGGGAGAACTTGTGCAGGCGGTACGTGGTGTACGTGCCGTCGTCGTTGGCGGTGGTGATGTAGTCCGCGGAGACCTCCTGGACCACACCGTCCTTCTCCGACTTCAGGACGTCACCGGCGTCGACCGCACAGCGGTACTCCATGCCGGTGCCGACCAGCGGCGCCTCGGACTTGATGAGCGGAACGGCCTGGCGCATCATGTTCGCGCCCATGAGGGCACGGTTGGCGTCGTCGTGCTCCAGGAACGGGATCATCGCGGTCGCGACCGACACCATCTGGCGCGGGGAGACGTCCATGTAGTCGACGTCGTCACCGGGGACGTAGTCGACCTCTCCGCCACGACGGCGGACCAGGACGCGGGACTCCTCGAAGCGGAGCTCGTCCGTCAGCGGCGCGTTGGCCTGCGCGATGACGAACCGGTCCTCTTCGTCGGCCGTGAGGTAGTCGACCTCGTCGGTGACGACACCGTCGGTGACCCGGCGGTAGGGCGTCTCGACGAAACCGAACGCGTTCACGCGGCCGTAGGAGGCGAGCGAGCCGATCAGACCGATGTTCGGGCCTTCAGGGGTCTCGATCGGGCACATGCGGCCGTAGTGCGACGGGTGCACGTCACGGACCTCGAAGCCGGCCCGCTCACGGGAGAGACCACCCGGGCCAAGAGCCGACAGACGGCGCTTGTGGGTGAGACCCGACAGCGGGTTGTTCTGGTCCATGAACTGCGAGAGCTGGCTGGTGCCGAAGAACTCCTTGATGGAGGCGACGACCGGCCGGATGTTGATCAGGGTCTGCGGCGTGATCGCCTCGACGTCCTGGGTCGTCATGCGCTCGCGGACGACGCGCTCCATACGAGCCAGACCCGTGCGGACCTGGTTCTGGATGAGCTCGCCGACGTTGCGCAGACGACGGTTGCCGAAGTGGTCGATGTCGTCGGTCTCGACGACGATCGAGGTGCCGTTGTCACCAACGGTCTCGGTCTCACCGGCGTGCAGCTTCACCAGGTACTTGATCGACGAGATGATGTCCTCGACGGTCAGGATCCCGGCGTCGAGCGGGGCGTCGCCGCCCAGCTTCTTGTTGACCTTGTACCGGCCGACCTTGGCGAGGTCGTAGCGCTTCGGGTTGAAGTAGAGGTTCTCCAGAAGCGTCTGCGCGGCCTCACGGGTCGGCGGCTCGCCCGGACGCAGCTTGCGGTAGATGTCCAGCAGCGCGTCGTCCTGGCCCTGGGTGTGGTCCTTCTCCAGGGTGGCGCGCATGGACTCGTACTCGCCGAACTCCTCGAGGATCTGCTCGGTGGTCCAGCCGAGAGCCTTCAGGAGAACGGTGACGGACTGCTTGCGCTTGCGGTCGATGCGGACACCGACCATGTCGCGCTTGTCGATCTCCATCTCCAGCCAGGCACCCCGGGAGGGGATGACCTTGGCCGAGAAGATGTCCTTGTCGGACGTCTTGTCGATGGAGGAGTCGAAGTAGACACCCGGCGAGCGGACAAGCTGCGACACGACGACACGCTCGGTGCCGTTGATGACGAAGGTGCCCTTGTTGGTCATGAGCGGGAAGTCGCCCATGAAGACCGTCTGGGACTTGATCTCGCCGGTCTCGTTGTTGGTGAACTCGGCGGTGACGAAGAGCGGGGCCGCGTACGTGAAGTCGCGGTCCTTGCACTCGTCGATGGAGTTCTTCGGGGGCTCGAAGCGGTGGTCGCGGAACGTCAGCGACATCGACCCACTGAAGTCCTCGATCGGGGAGATCTCCTCGAAGATCTCCTCCAGACCGGACTTGGTGGGGACGTCCTGTCCGCTGTCCAGAGCCGCCTCGACACGAGCCTTCCACGCGTCGTTGCCGAGCAGCCAGTCGAAGCTCTCGGTTTGCAGCGCAAGAAGGTTCGGAACCTCGAGGGGCTCCTTGATCTTTGCAAAGGAGATGCGCAGCGGGGCGGTGCTGGCGCCGTTGTTCGTATTCGCGGTCGAGGCAGTGCGCGAGGCGGCCAAGAGGGGGTCCTTCCGAGGGCTCGGACTCACTACGCGCGTACCGGTCCCATGTCGGACAAAGCCTCGGACCGTTCCCGATCCGGCCGTATGAAGGCCAGGTCAGAGATGGTCCATCAGTCGATGTACAAACACGGGCATGCCCCTGGTGACGGGCAGGAGGCAGCTAACAGGCAGCGCAAAGGGTCAGTGTAGCCACTAGGCCCACTGATGTCCAGTCCCGGTTTCTTGAGACCACTGTTCTCAACACCTGGAGCAAGCCACGCCCTCAATGCACATCGATACTGCCCTCTTCGTCAGCGATCCATGCCTCGGATCCGGATCGTTGTGACGACGCGTCCTGAGAATTGCGCGCTGCGTGCGGTTCGTCAAGGCCCCCCATGCCCAAAGCAAGTGCCGCGATCGTCACGTGCGGCCCGTCTTGCAACCCGTCCCTCTGCCTGTCAGGGCGGCCGGAGGCACAACGAAGATCACCATACTCGTCGCGGCCCGCAGCGCAAGGCTGCCGCTTCAGGGACCCCCTGGAACGCCGAAGAGCGACCACCCAGTTGGGTGATCGCTCTTCAGTGCGTCAGCGTTACAGCGCTACGAGAGCGGCTGTGACAGCTTCACAGGAGTCCTCGGGGGACTCGTCGAGTTACTTGACCTCGACGGAGGCGCCGGCGCCCTTGAGGGACTCGGCAGCCTTCTCGGCGGCCTCCTTGGCGACCTTCTCGAGGACGGGCTTCGGAGCGCCGTCGACGAGGTCCTTGGCCTCCTTCAGGCCCAGGGAGGTCAGCTCACGCACGACCTTGATGACCTGGATCTTCTTCTCGCCGGCACCCGTGAGGATGACGTCGAACTCGTCCTGCTCCTCAGCGGCCTCGGCGGGGGCACCGGCGACGGCGGGGCCGGCAACGGCGACGGCCGCGGCGGCGGTGACGTCGAACTTCTCCTCGAAGGCCTTCACGAACTCGGCGAGCTCGATGAGGGTGAGGTTCTCGAACTGCTCGAGCAGCTCTTCCTGGGACAGCTTCGCCATGATGGCGTCCTTCCACTAATTCGGCAGGTGCCGGATGTACTGGTGAGGCGGGCGTACGTTCGGCCCGCTACGACCGTCGCCTCAGGCGGCGGTCAATGCGCGAGCCGAATTACTCGGCACCGCCCTGCTCGGCCTGCTTGACCCGAAGCGCCTCCGCGGTGCGGACGAACTTCGAGGGCAGGGCCTGGAAGAGGCGAGCAGTCTGCGTCTGCTTGCCCTTGAAGGCACCCGCCAGCTTGGCGAGCAGAACCTCGCGGGACTCGAGGTCCGCAAGCTTCTTGATCTCGTCGGCGGACAGCGCCTTGCCGTCAAGGACACCGCCCTTGATGACGAGGTTCGGGTTGTCCTTGGCGAAGTCACGAAGACCCTTCGCCGACGTCACCGGGTCACCGGAGATGAAGGCGACCGCCGTCGGACCGTTGAACAGGTCGTCGAGCGTCGAGATCCCGGCCTCGTTGGCCGCGATCTTGGTCAGCGTGTTCTTCACCACGGCGTACTGGGCGTCTTCACCGAGCGAACGGCGCAGCGTCTTGAGCTGCGCCACGGTGAGACCCCGGTACTCGGTCAGCACGGCGGCGTTCGAGCTGCGGAACTGGTCCGCGAGCTCGGCTACCGCGGCAGCCTTGTCGGGCCTTGCCATAAGCGTGGCCTCCTTCCGGGTGATGAGGACCGCTCAGAAGGGGCCACAACAAAAACGCCCCGGCGCAGGCGCACGGGGCGTAGCTCGACCGGATTCCTCCGCACGCTGGGCGTACGAACACCGGGAACACATCCACGATCACCTGCGCGGGTCGTCCGCAGTGCGGATCCTTCGGTCACCCCGTCCTCTTGCGAGCACGTGGCAACGACCAGCGGTCTTTGGCTTCTCGAGGAGAGTACGTGAAGGGGACGCCGTCAAGCAAATCCGGCCGAACGGCCCGGCGGCGCGGGTCAGCCCTGCTGGGCGCCCTTCATCATCTCGGCGAGGTCGACCGTGTCCTTGGCCGGCGGAGCGGTCACGGTCACGGGCTTGTTGTAGTCCAGGAACGTGATGGTCATGTCGAGCGGACCCTTGTCGGCGGTGCCCCGCATGCGGAACTGCTTGGTGTGGTCGTCGCCGTCGATCCACATGTCCATCGTGATCGCGTCGATGCCCATCTTCGTGTACTGCTCGAGGGCCTTCTCGCGCTGCTCACGGGTGGTCTTGTCCTGGCTCTTGAGCGACTTGCGCAGCGCGTCCAGGGGGACCGTCCCCTTGTAGTGCGTGGTCTTCACGCCCTCGACCGTCTCGGTGCCGACCTTCTTCACGTCCTTGGAGCCGGTCAGGAAGGTGGACTCGGTGGCGGGGTTCTTGTCGGCCTGTCCGCCGCCGAACTGGTCCGCGTTCAGCTCCTTGTCCGCGCCCAGGGCGGACATGTCGAACTTGATCCAGCTCTTGCCGTCCATCTCCTTGGCGGCCTGGGCGCCCGCACCGATGTACATGGCGTTGTTCACGAGCCGGATCTCGACCGGACCGTCGGTTGCCTGGTCCTCGGCGGTCATCTTCATGCTCATGGCCAGCGGCTTCATGCTCATCGCCGCCTCACCGCTGACGCGTCCCTCTCCGGGAACCTTGCCGGTCATCCGGTAGCGGAGCGAGGTGATGTCCTGGGTCTTCTTCGCCGCCTTCGCCACGGCCGCGGCGGGCGTCAGCGCGGGCGACTCCTCCGCGCCGCCCTTCGAACAGCCCACCGCTCCCCCGCCGAGGACCAGCGCCGCGAGGGCCACGCCGGTCACTCGGCGCCCTGCCAGAGTGCTCACAGAAAGCTTCAAGGTTCCCCCCAAGGAACAGATGCACGATTCACATATTCGGCGCGAGCGTAGCCCAGGCGGGTCGGATGATCACCTGAGTTTCGGACCGCTCCGGGGGCTCGGGGCTTTCGGACCGCTCCGGGGCCGGGGAGTTCCGGACCGCTCCGGGGCCGGGAGTTCCGGACCGCTCCGGGGCTCAGGAGGGGGACGCGGTACCCGAGCCGCTCGCGGTGTCGCCGCTGCCGGGCGTCAGGCCCTGCTTCGTCAGGATGTCCTTGAAGTCCATGGTGTCGCCGGCCGGGGGCGCGGTGGCGGAGACCTTCACGCCGTAGTCGGTGTAGTACGTCGTGGACGACATCGTGCCGGTCGCCATCGCGGCCTTGGAGACGGCCTTGACGAGCAGGTCCTCGGAGTCGACCCAGATGTCGACGTCCTCGGTGCTGATGCCGGCCTGGTCGAACTGCTTCTTCATGTCGGAGAGCTGGCTCGTGGTGAGGTGTGAGCCGCGGGCCGCGAGGTCGCCGACGTCCACCGTGCCCGCGTAGTGCGTGGTCCGCTTGCCCCGGACCATCTCCTCGCCGACCTTCTTCACGTCGCCGGACGCCAGCAGGAGCTTGACCGACTGGTTCGGCGAGCTGTTCTGCATCTGGTCCTTCAGGAGCGCGCCCGAGCCGCCCCCGAACTTCGCCAGGTCGTCGTACCCGTACCGGATCCAGTGCTTGCCGCCCACCTGCCGGGCGTAGGCGTCGCCCATCTTCGCGTAGTAGGCGTCGGACAGATAGCGGGCCTCCATGGAGTCGCTGCCCATCTGGCGCATGGTGTCGGCCATCGTGCCACCGGTGTACGTGATCGTCATGTCGCCGGTGAAGCCGTCACCCCAGGCCATGACGCCGCCCGACTTCATGGACATCAGCGTGCCCAGGGTCGTCGTGGACTCGATCCTCGCGGAGTCCGCGCCGTCGGTGGACTTCTCCGCGGAGCGCAGGGCCGCGATGGGGCTGACCCGGGTGGCGCTCTTGTGGCCGGCCTTGTCGCCCTTGCCCGAACTCCCGCCGGAGTCCGAGGAGTTGCAGGCCGCCACCCCTGCCAGCGCCGTCGTCAGCGCGATCGAGACACTCACACGGCGGACCATGGTGCTCTTCATTCGTCCCCACCCCTATGCGAACTCTGTGAGCCGCACGCTAGCGCAGCCCACCGACACTCGTGTCCGGATCACGCCAGGGGCGGTTCGCCCCGCGACGGCCGGAAAAGACTTCCGGACATGAGGACGGGCCCCGCACCTCGAAAGGTTGCGGGGCCCGTTCAGATACGCGTGCGCGACGCGGTCACCGGGGTGAGCGAAGGGCTCAGACGGCGGCCGGGTCCTCCTCGACGAGGAGGTTGCGGGTGCGGTTGGGGTCGACGGGAACGCCGGGGCCGATCGTCGAGCTGATCGCGGCCTTCTTGATGTAGCGACCCTTGGCGGCCGACGGCTTCAGACGAAGGATCTCGTCGAGCGCGGCGCCGTAGTTCTCCACCAGCTTGGTGTCGTCGAAGGACACCTTGCCGATGATGAAGTGCAGGTTCGAGTGCTTGTCGACGCGGAACTCGATCTTGCCACCCTTGATCTCGGTGACAGCCTTGGCGACGTCGGGGGTCACGGTGCCGGTCTTGGGGTTCGGCATGAGACCACGGGGACCGAGCACGCGGCCGAGACGGCCGACCTTGCCCATGAGGTCCGGGGTGGCGACGACGGCGTCGAAGTCCAGACGGCCCTTCGCGACCTCGTCGATCAGTTCGTCGGAGCCGACGATGTCGGCGCCCGCGGCCTCCGCGGCCGCAGCACGGTCACCGGTCGCGAAGACCAGGACCCGGGCGGTCTTGCCGGTGCCGTGCGGCAGGTTCACGGTGCCACGGACCATCTGGTCGGCCTTGCGCGGGTCGACACCCAGGCGGAAGGCGACCTCGACGGTGCCGTCGAACTTGCTGGTGGAGGTCTCCTTGGCGAGACGGACGGCCTCGAGCGGGGCGTAGAGCTTGTCCCGGTCGACCTTGGCGTCCGCAGCCCGGAGAGACTTGCTGCGCTTGCTCACTACTGCTCCTGATGTGTTCTGAGGAGTCGTGGTGCGGGCCGAGCAGGCCCTGCCACGTGCGGCCGAGGCCGCATGGTTCCTACGAAGGTGGGTGTCAGCCCTCGACCGTGATGCCCATGGAACGGGCGGTGCCGGCGATGATCTTCGCGGCGGCGTCCAGGTCGTTGGCGTTGAGGTCGGGCATCTTGGTCGTGGCGATCTCGCGGACCTGCGCCTCGGTGATCTTGGCGACCTTGGTCTTGTGCGGCTCGCCGGAGCCCTTCTCGACACCCGCGGCCTTGAGGATCATCTTGGCGGCCGGCGGAGTCTTGGTCACGAAGGTGAAGGAGCGGTCTTCGTAGACCGTGATCTCCACCGGGATGACCCAGCCACGCTGCGACTCGGTCGCGGCGTTGTAGGCCTTGCAGAACTCCATGATGTTGACGCCGTGCTGACCGAGCGCGGGGCCGACCGGCGGGGCCGGGTTCGCCGCACCGGCGTTGATCTGGAGCTTGATAAGCCCCGTGACCTTCTTCTTCTTGGGAGGCATTCCGGGTCCTCTTTCGTTTTCGCCTTCCTACGTCCGAGTCTCCCCGGACGGCTGCCTTCAACCGAGCAAATGATCCGGATGAAGGCATACCGCACAACGATAACGGGTATCTGTGTGCGGCTAAAAACCGAGCAGGTCAGACCGGCTGTGACAGCCCGTCTGACCTGATCGGAAGACGTACGTCCAGAAGGTCTCAGTTCTTCTGGATCTGGTCGAAGGACAGCTCGACCGGGGTCTCGCGGCCGAAGATCTCGACGAGGCCCTTGACCTTCTTCGAGTCGGCGTTGATCTCGTTGATCGTGGCCTGCAGCGTGGCGAAGGGACCGTCGGTGACGGTGACCGAGTCGCCGACCTCGAAGTCCAGCACCTGGACCTCGACCTTGCGCTGCGGAGCGGGCTTGCCCTCGGCCTCGGCGGCCTCGCGGGCGGCCTTCTCCTCGGCCTCCGGGGCGAGCATCTTGACGATCTCGTCCAGGGTCAGCGGGTACGGGTCGTAGGCGTTGCCCACGAAGCCGGTGACACCGGGAGTGTTGCGGACGACACCCCAGGACTCGTTCGTCAGGTCCATGCGGACCAGGACGTAGCCCGGGAGCTTGTTCTGCTTGATCGTCTTGCGCTCGCCGTTCTTGATCTGCGCGACCTCTTCCTGCGGCACCTCGGCCTGGAAGATGAAGTCCTCGACGTTCAGCGAGACGGCACGCTGCTCGAGGTTGGTCTTCACGCGGTTCTCGTAACCGGCGTACGTGTGGATGACGTACCACTCGCCGGGGAGCAGGCGCAGTTCTTCGCGCAGGGCGGTCACGGGGTCGACGGGCTCGGCCTCGATCTCGGGCTCGGCCTCGTCGGAGGCGTCCTCGTCCTCGACGGACTCGTCCGTGGCGTCCTCGACGTCCTCACCGGACTCGTCCTCGACGTGCAGGGCCGCGTCCTCGGCGTTCTCGCCGGCGGCGGCATCGGCAGCCTCGAACTCGTCCACGACGTCCGCTCCCTCGACGATCTCGAGCTCGTCGTCTACGGACTCGACCGACTCGGAGGAATCGTTCAGGTTCGGGTCAGACACGGTGGCTGCTTCTTCCTGGTTACATGGGGGTGGAACGCGCGAAAGGGGCGCCGGTGACGGCGCCCTTCGCTCTCGGCTCAGCCGAAGACGTACTTGGCGGCGTGGTTGAGCCCATAGTCAATCACGGTGACCAGGCCGATCATGATGACGACGAACACAATCACCACAGTGGTGTAAGTCGTCAGCTGATTGCGAGTCGGCCAGACAACCTTCCGGAGTTCCGCGACGATCTGGCGGTAGAAGGTGGCGAGGCGCTTCAGCGGGCCCTTCTTGGCACGCTTACCGCCCTTGCGGGCCTTCTTCTTGGACTCCGGCGCCTCGGCATCAGGCATGTCGATGGAGCCCACGGCGTCCGTCACTCGTCCTCACCTGATTCCCGGGTCGTGACCGTGCCGCGCCCGGTTGAGCCGCACGGCGATGCATTGCAGTACGTACATGCGCACACATCCGCGAGAGGTGTGTGTAGCAGGGCCGGAGGGACTTGAACCCCCAACCGCTGGTTTTGGAGACCAGTGCTCTACCAATTGAGCTACGACCCTTTGATTTCCCCCAACGTACCGCATCCGACCGGGTGCTCGGTGTGCACCGGTTGAGCGCGGCCGGTGAAGGCCAACGAGGTGAGAGTGTACGTGGTCCGAAGCCGGGCGTCGAACAGAAAGTGTCGGTACGGGTCTGCCGCGTTGAAGATCCACTGGTGGGGCGCGCGGATCCGGACGGATGTTCTGCCCGTGTTCAGTCCGTGAAACCCGTGTGCCGGGGGCGTTTCCGGTCTGAAACGATGGGGTCATGAGCCCTGCAACCCCTCCCACCGAGCGCCGGGTCTCCGCCCGAGTCGGCGCGATCTCCGAATCCGCCACCCTCGCCGTGGACGCCAAGGCCAAGGCACTCAAGGCCGCCGGACGTCCGGTGATCGGCTTCGGCGCCGGTGAGCCCGACTTCCCGACCCCGGACTACATCGTCCAGGCCGCCATCGAGGCCTGCTCGAACCCCAAGTACCACCGCTACACGCCGGCAGGCGGGCTTCCCGAGCTGAAGGCCGCGATCGCCGCGAAGACGCTGCGCGACTCCGGCTTCGAGGTGGAGGCCGCCCAGGTCCTGGTCACCAACGGCGGCAAGCAGGCCATCTACGAGGCCTTCGCCGCGATCCTCGACCCGGGCGACGAGGTCATCGTCCCCGCGCCGTACTGGACCACCTACCCCGAGTCCATCCGTCTCGCCGGCGGTGTCCCGGTCGAGGTCGTCGCCGACGAGACCACCGGCTACCGCGTCTCGGTCGAGCAGCTCGAGGCCGCCCGCACCGAGAACACCAAGGTGCTGCTCTTCGTCTCCCCGTCCAACCCCACGGGCGCGGTCTACACCCGCGAGCAGATCGAGGAGATCGGCCGCTGGGCCGCCGAGAAGGGCCTGTGGGTCCTGACCGACGAGATCTACGAGCACCTGGTCTACGGCGACGCCGAGTTCCACTCGCTGCCCGTGGTGGTGCCCGAGCTGCGCGACAAGTGCATCGTCGTCAACGGCGTCGCCAAGACGTACGCCATGACCGGCTGGCGCGTGGGCTGGGTCATCGGCCCGAAGGACGTCGTCAAGGCCGCGACCAACCTCCAGTCGCACGCCACCTCGAACGTCTCGAACGTGGCCCAGGTCGCCGCGCTCGCCGCCGTCTCCGGCGACCTCGCGGCCGTCGCGAAGATGCGCGAGGCCTTCGACCGCCGCCGCAAGACCATCGTGCGCATGCTGAACGAGATCGACGGCGTGCTCTGCCCCGAGCCCGAGGGCGCCTTCTACGCGTACCCCTCGGTGAAGGGCCTCCTCGGCAAGGAGATCCGCGGCAAGCGTCCCGCGGACACCGTCGAGCTGGCCGCGCTCATCCTGGAGGAGGCCGAGGTCGCGGTCGTCCCGGGCGAGGCCTTCGGCACGCCGGGCTACCTGCGGCTGTCGTACGCGCTCGGCGACGAGGACCTCGTCGAGGGCGTCAGCCGGATCCAGAAGCTGCTGGCCGAGGCGACGGACTGATCTCCCTCGCCTGACGCGCCCCCGGGCGCACCGGTGACGTCACCGCGCTCCACGCGCGCGTACGGGGGCCGGCCACTCTCACGGAGCGGCCGGCCCCCGTTCGTCTGTTCGAGCAAGCGCCCGATCAGGGAAAGCCCTACCGGCGCGTGCCGCGCGTGGGGCAGGATCTTTGGATGGAGCGCGTACGTGATGTCAGTCAACTTCCGAAGGCCCATCTGCACCTGCACTTCACCGGTTCGATGCGGCCCGGCACCGTGCTGGAGCTCGCCGACAAGTACGGCGTGCGGCTGCCCGAGACGCTGACCGAGGCGCTGACCAGCGGGGAACCGCCGAAGCTGCGGGCGACCGACGAACGCGGCTGGTTCCGCTTCCAGCGCCTGTACGACGCCGCGCGGTCCTGTCTGAGAGAGCCCGAGGACATCCAGCGCCTGGTGCGCGAGGCCGCCGAGGAGGACCTCAGGGACGGCTCCGGCTGGCTGGAGATCCAGGTCGACCCGACGTCGTACGCCCCGCGCCTGGGCGGTCTGATCCCGGCCCTGGAGGTGATCCTGGACGCGGTCGACTCGGCCGTGCGGGACACCGGGCTCGGGATGCGCGTCCTGGTCGCCGCCAACCGGATGAAGCACCCCCTGGACGCCCGCACGCTGGCCCGGCTCGCCGTGCGCTACGCGGACCGGGGGATCGTCGGTTTCGGGCTCTCCAACGACGAGCGCCGGGGCATGGCGCGGGACTTCGACCGGGCCTTCTCCATCGCCCGCGAGGGCGGACTGCTGTCCGCGCCGCACGGAGGCGAGCTGACCGGTCCCGCCTCGGTCCGCGACTGCCTGGACGACCTGCACGCCTCCCGGATCGGCCACGGGGTGCGGGCCGCCGAGGACCCGCGGCTGCTGAAGCGCCTCGCGGACCGCGGGGTGACCTGTGAGGTCTGCCCCGCCTCGAACGTCGCCCTCGGCGTCTACGAGAAGCACGCCGATGTCCCCCTGCGCACTCTGTTCGAAGCCGGGGTGCCGATGGCGCTCGGAGCCGACGACCCGCTGCTCTTCGGCTCCCGTCTCGCCGCCCAGTACGAGATCGCCCGCCGCCACCACGCCTTCACGGACCAGGAACTGGCCGAGCTGGCCCGCCAGTCGATCCGCGCCTCGGCCGCGCCCGAGGACGTCCGGGCGAAGCTGCTGGCCGGCGTCGACGACTGGGTGGCCGGCTAGCGGACGTGCCCTAGGGCGTGTCCGTCCCGCCCCTGGGCGCGATCCCGGCGAGCAGGGTGCGGGCGAGCGCCGGGGCGAAGGTGTCCAGGGACGGCGGCGTGCCCTCCTCGGTGGCGTCGTAGGCGAACGCCCGCTGCGCGCAGGCCCCCAGGAGCAGGGACGCGGCCGCGTAGGTGTCGGTGTCCGGCTGGACGCGCCCGGCCCGCTGCTCCGCCAGCAGGTAGGCGGCGACGCCCCGGATGGGCATGTGCGGGCCCGCGCCCATGGCCCGCATGGCGTCGTCGTGACGGCGCTTGAGCTGTGTCTCCGCGTACAGGGAGGCGGCGATCGGGAAACTCTGCTCGTAGAAGAGGGCCGCCTGACGGGCGATCTCCGTGAGGTTCTCCTCCAGGGAGTGCTCCCGCGGCTCGGCCGTCAGCCGCTCCAGGAGGGGACCGAGCTGGGGCAGCCGCTCGTGCAGGACCCGGATGAACAGCTCTTCCTTGCTCGCGAAGTACTTGTAGAGCGCCGCCTCGGAGCAGCCGGCCGCCCTGGCGATCTCCTTGGTGGTGGCACGGGAGAGGCCGAGCGTGAGCATCAGCTCGTGCGCCGCGTCGAGGATGCGGATCCGGGCCGGCCTCGACGGGGTGCCCGACGGCGTGGCGTCCGTGGCGGATTTCTGCTGCATGGGGCCCAAGGATTCCATGACACGCCCTGCCGGGCTTGACGGGTGGGTGAGTACTTACTCACTCTAGAGGAAGCAAGGGTGAGTGAACACTCACCCACCTCATCTCCGTCTCATACGGGAGCAGGTCATGGAACTCACCGTTCTCGGTGCCACCGGAGGCATCGGCCAGGAGATCGTCCGTCAGGCCCTCGACGCGGGCCACCGGGTCACGGCGGTCGTACGGGATCCCGCGCGGCTCACCGTCACGGGAGCGCGTCTGGAGGTCTTCCGCGCGGACCTCACCGACCCGGAGTCGCTGCGCCCGGCCGTCGCGGGCCGGCACGCGGTCCTGTCCGGCCTCGGCGCGCGCGCCCGGAAGGACGCCGGGGTCGCGGCCCGGCTCACCCGCACGGTGCTCGGCGCCATGGAGGCCGAGCAGGTGCGACGGCTGCTGGTGGTCAGCGCGGCCCCGGTCGGGCCCGGCCCCGAGGAGGACACACTCCTGGACCGGACGATGCTGCGTATGATCTCCGCCCTTCTGAAGGACGTCTACGCCGACCTGCGGGAGATGGAGGAGGAGCTCGCGGGCAGCGCCACGGACTGGACCGCCGTCCGGCCGCCCCGCCTCCAGAACAAGCCGCTGACCGGCTCCTACCGCACGGCCGTGGGCGGCTTCCCGCCCAGGGGCCGCTTCATCGCGCGCGCCGACGTGGCCCACGCGATGCTGGCGATGATCGACGCCCCGGAGACCGTGAAGCAAGGGGTGGGCATCGCGTACTAGGTTGCGATCCCGGGCCGCTCAGAGGCTCGCGTTCACCGTCACCGGCTCGTTGACGAGCGTGATCCCGAAGGCCTCGTGGACTCCCGCGACGACTTCCCGGGCCAGCGCGAGCAGGTCCTCGGTGGTCGCCCCGCCCCGGTTGGTCAGCGCGAGGGTGTGCTTGGTGGAGATACGGGCGGGCCCGGTCCCGTAGCCCTTGGTGAAGCCCGACTTGTCGATCAGCCAGGCCGCCGAGGTCTTTGTGTGGCCGTCCCCGGCCGCGTACGCCGGCGGTACGACACCGGCGCCGAGCCGTTCCTGCACGCGCGCGTGGAACGCGGCGAACGCCTCGTCCGTGAGGATCGGGTTGGTGAAGAAGGATCCGGCGGACCAGGTGTCGTGGTCCTCGGGGTCGAGCACCATGCCTTTGCCCGCACGCAGCTTCAGGACGGTCTCGCGGGCGGCGTCGAGGGGAACACGGTCACCGGGCTCCACACCGAGCACACGGGCCGTCTCGGCATACTTGACCGGCGCCGACAGGCCTTGCGCGTCCTCAAGACCGAACCGCACCCGCAGCACGACATGCCGCTCGGGGTCCGCCTTGAAGCGGCTGTGGCGGTACGAGAAGGAGCACTCGGCGTTGGTCAGCGTGACCGTCTCGCGCGTCTTCCGGTCGTAGGCGACCACCTCGGTGATCGTCGACGACACCTCCTGGCCGTACGCGCCCACGTTCTGGATCGGTGTCGCACCGGCCGACCCGGGGATGCCCGCGAGGCACTCGATCCCGGCGAGCCCGGCCTCCACTGAGCGGGCGACCGCGTCGGTCCACACCTCGCCGGCGGCCAGCTCCAGGTTCGTACCGTCGAGGGAGAAGCCCTTCGTGGCGATCCGCAGGGCGGTCCCGGCGAACCCCTTGTCACCGATGACCAGGTTCGATCCGCCGCCGATGAGCAGCAGCGGCGTACCGGCGTCGTCGGCCTCGCGTACGGCGGCGACGACCTCGGCGTCGGTCGTGGCGGTGATCAGCAAGGCGGCCGGGCCGCCGAGCCGGAAGGTGGTCAGCGGGGCGAGCGGGGCATCGTGGAGTTCCTGCACGGGCCCAAGACTACGAGACGGCACCGACTGCTCCGGGCGCACGGGGTCAAGCGGGTGCCGGGGTCGCCGGGAGGCGGGGTTGCCCGGAGGCGGGGGTTGCCGGGAGGCGGGGTGTCGGTCGCCGGGCACGCACGCGTACGGCCCCGCCCGGGCGGGCGGGGC